>NZ_MDDU01000004.1:0-239208 GCF_001854795.2 Mesorhizobium sp. LCM 4577
CCGCGCGCGCCGCCTGCATCATCATGCAGCTTGTCCAAGCTCGCGACGGAGCATCCGCACAGTCGGCCGAGATCGCCTTTACGCCTACCGAAATCGACACCTTGCAGGCACTGGTGCCCGAGCTGGAGGGCAAGACCGAACTTCAGAAAAACCCTCACCCGCCCAAATCCCTGGCCTGGGCCGCATGGATCATCGCCAAGCTCGGAGGATGGGATGGCTATCCCAAGTCCAAGCCGCCAGGCCCCATTACCTTCCGCCACGGCCTTCAGTACTTCCAATCCATCGCACGGGGCTGGAGCCTACGAGATGTGTGAATCGCCTAGCCACTTGGGGGGAGATTGGCAGCTTCAGCGCCTCACCTCTCCTCGGCCCGCGCCGCCTTTTCCAGCGCGGCGAGGTCGGCGTCTTCCAGCGTCAGGAACCCCATGATGTGCTGCACGACTTCCGCCCGCGCGTTGGAGAGCGCGCTGTGCAGCTCGAAGCCGTCGGGCGTCTTGGTGCGGGCCAGCCAGTCGCCGTAGGACGGGCGGCGGTAGTAGCCTGTCGTGGCGGTGAGGTCGGCCAGCACCAGCTCGCCGTCCTCGCCGGAAAAGGCGCGGCGATAGGCCTTGGTCAGCGCTTCGCGCGCGGCGAGCGGACCGCCGGCGTCGGAGGGACGGGCGAAGCGTTTGCGGCTCATGCGGCACCATTGGCGGGGCCGCCCGCGGGGCCGCCCTGGGAGCCAGGCGCAGCGCCTTGCCCGCCGGGCATCGCGCCTAGCGTCGCGCCGGCCGGACCAGCAGCGCCGCCGCCTGCCTGGGCGCCCTGCATCATCGCCTGCAAGCTGTCGAGCAGACCGCTGTCGCGCGCCTGCACGGCCGCCGGCACCGCGTCCTTGGCCACCTTGCCGGCGTTGGCGATCGCCGCCATGCCGGCCTGCGCCTGCTGCGCCTGAGCGCGGGCGCCGCGCATTCCTTCCACCTCGTCCTTGCGCCGGAAAATGCGCTGCGGACTGCGGCCGGCGCTCTGCACGACGCGGATCGCCTCATCGCCGTCGATATTGTCCATGATGCCGGGATCGAACTGCGCCATCTGCATGGCGGTGGTCACCACCTGGATGGTGTCGCGCGCTTCCGCCGAGCGGCGCAGCACGTCGAGCGGACCGGTGAAGGTCGGCCGCACCGCCTTGCCGGCGAGGCTTTCCGGCGGGCGGAAGCGGCTGTCCTGGTCGTAGAGGCCCTTGTCTTCCAGGATCGACAGCTCGCGGTCGAGATTGGCGGCAAAGCCGGCCTGGATGATCGAGCCCGAAGGCCCGAGCAGCGCGCCCTTCTCCTCCTGGCGGATCAGCGCCTCGGTGGCGGTCATCTGCGGGTTCTGCACCAGCGTCTGGAAGAGGTTGACGAACATCATGTCGCGGATCTCCTCCGCCCGGCTCGCCGCATAGTCGAAGGCATAGCTCGGGTTCTGGCCGGTGGCGATCGGCTGGATCAGCGGCCGGCCATTGTCGTCGATCAGGCCCGGATAATTCTCGCCGGGATTGAGCACCGGCACATAGTCGAGCCGTRCCTTTGAGGCCGTCGGCGGATCGGTGATCTGCTGCAAGGCGCGCAAGCCAGAGCGGCGCACGGCGTTCTCCTCGCGCACCGTGGTCAGCGCCTCGATCGCCGGCGAGATGCCGTAAGCGTCGCCCTCGTAGCGACGCCAGTTGAAGGTCGAGACCGGGAAGGTGCGGAAGCCGGACTCGCGCACGATCTCCTCTTCGTCCTCGATGACGTGGTAGGAGGCGAAGGCCTGGTCGAGATACTGGTAGAAGCCGCCCTTGCGGTACATGCGGCGCTCGTCGCGCGGCTGCACGCACTGGATCAGCGAGATCTTCTCCTCGCATTTGGCCGGGTCGTCGACGAGCGCCTTGATGCGCGCCGGCAGTTTCTCGTAGCCGAGCAGCTGCGCCGCCTGGCGGGCCGTGCGCTCGTAGCGGCGGTGGAAGATGTCGACCTGACCCCAGCGGTTGCGGCTGAGATAGCCCTCGACCACGGGGATCGAGGYATAGCGGATCAGTGTGCCGCCAAACCCTTCCTCGGCATAGAGATAGGCCGGGCCGTAGCGCACGACGTTCCTGAGGCAGGCCTGCGTCGCCGGCACGAAGTTGGAGTTGGCGGAATAGCGCAGCGCGAACAGGAAATCGCGGAGCGCCTCCGCCCATTCCTTCTCCTCGTCGGTCTCCTCGTCATTCATCTCGGCCGTGGTCAGCCCATGCCATTTTTCCGACTGCGGGATGATCAGGCTTTCCAGCCCGGCGGCGAGCCGGTTGGCGGCCGAGTTGATCGTGTTGGCGTAGACGCGGGAGCCGCGCCGCTCCTGCCGTTCGGCCTGACTGTCCGAGCGGCTGGTGCGGCGGCCGGACCAGATGTCGGGCGCATCGGGATCGCAGAACTCCGCCACCGCCTCCCATACGGGCTCGTAGGCGGCGCGTTCGGTCTCGAGTTCGGCCTGTCGCGACAGGATATCGCGGGCGCGGGAGTCGGTCATGGGAATGATCTCACTTGTTTGGCGCCGGCGCAGAAGCTGCCAATCTCCCCTCGTGGAGGAGTTGTCCGGCAGGACAGAGAGGGGCACGAAGGATCGCCAACCTCTGAGGTGAATTGGCCAACGAGCATGGCCGCGGAAGAGAGCGGAACGTTAGAAAGGCCGGCGCAACAGCACCCCGTCCGGCTCGCACGCCCTCCGCGGCCGCGCAGAGCGGATCGGTCATCCCCCTTTGAGGTAGATCGACAGTTCCACCGGCCGCTTCTACTCGGCCGGCGTCGTCCCCAACGCCGGCTTCCTGCGGGCGAACCGGCGCAGGACCGTGCGGCCGAGTTGCTGGCCAGGCATTTCGATGACCCTGTAGGTGACGAAGGACAGAAGGCAGACCACCGGCAGCACGATCGCCAGCACGATGGCGAAGCGCAGCGGCGCGGCAAGGCCATCGCCATAGCGGGCAATGACGAATGCCGCGACGGGCTGCAGCACCAGAAGATGGATCAGATAGATGCTGTAGGACAGCTCGCCGAGCACGTGGAAGACGCCTCCACCCAAGGCGACGGCGACTTTTCGCGCCACCTTGCCCGCCACGCCCGGCAGCATCCGATAGAGGACAAGGGCAAAGAACCCAAGCACCAGCGCCTCGCGTATCAGGAACTTCGAAAGGCCGTAGCCGTCGCCGAAGGGGATCGCCGCAAGCGCCATGGCCAGGGCGAGATGCAGCAGCGGCCGCGGTTGTCTTCGTGCCAGCACGCCCGCCAGAAGCATGCCGCACAAGAAGACCTGGATTTTCAGCGGCAGGAAGGACGGCATCGGGAAATGGACCGACATCGACTTGAGGATCATCACCGCCAGACCGCCGAGCGCCGCCACGGCTATGGCGCTCCATATCCAGTTGAAGCGGCGCACCAGGAGCATCAGCGCGGGAAAGACCGCGTAGAACTGCATTTCCAGTCCCAGGCTCCAGTCGGGCAGCGGCGTCCGGTAGGCGAAGTTCGGGGATAGTCCGAACAGGAATGTCAGATGGGTGACAATGTTCTTCAGGCCGCCGTCGAGGAAGCGCTCGGGCGCCTGCGGCGCGCGGCCCAGGAAGCCATCGATGACCATTCGCGATTCATAGAGATAGGGCCCCAGCGCCAGCGCGAGGAACAGCATGACGTAGAACAGCGGCGCAATGCGGAAATAGCGCCGCGTCCAGAATTTGAGCCAGGTCTCGGGCCTTTGCCAGGGCTCCTTGTCCTGGCGCAACTGATAGTGAAACACCATCAGGAAGCCGGACAGCATGATGAAGAGGTCGACACCTAGCGCGGGGTCGCCAAGCACCGGAAGATGCCAGCCGGTCAGGAGCAGGCAGTGTCCGACCAGCACCCACAATGCGGCGGCGGCGCGAAGGCCGTCCAGGCATTCGATGCGCGTTGACTCGGTAGGGCTACTTTCCATGCTGCAATGCAGCATGGCCAGGAGAGTGGGAATGTCAACCTTGTTTCGGCGCTCGTCCTTTTCCGCTGGCGGCAGCGTTCGCGTCAATCCGCCCGTTTTTTCACCAGCCTTGCGTGCCGCCTCCAATACCACCAGTCCAGCACGCGCCGGCGAAAGCTGCGTTTCATTGCGGTCATCGCGTCATACTCCGAGCAGCACACGACGCCGGCCGGCGACGTCGCTCGGAGCCAGATCGGTCTTGACGGTGGAGAGCGTGCCCTGGCGCTGCTCGAGCTCAGCGCGAAGCGCGGCTTCCCGCGCCTGCACGTCCTTGTCCTGCGCGGTCGGCACCGGCGGCAGCGGCTTCAGTTCCGGTGGCTTTTGAAAGAGACACATTGTTCCAGCTTTCCCTTGTCCAGTCATAGAGGAAGAAGTCTTCGCCGTTCCTGCCGTAACCCGGCAGGCGGCAGCGTTGCGTGGCGCCGAGCCTGTCCAGCCAGCGCAAGGCAAGATCATTGTCGGCAAGCGCCCTCGCCTCGACCCGCCAGGCGCCTTTGGCCGCGACCTGAGGCCCGAGCGCCGCATGGAAGAAGCGCGTGATCTCGGGCACGCAGCGCTTCATACGGCGCGTGCCCCAGCTCCAGGCGATCCACAGGCCGCCGCGCTGCTCGGCCGCGCCGAAGCCGGCCTCAGGATTGCCGTCGAGCTCGGCAACGTAGGCAAAGCACTGCAGCGCTGTGAGCGCCAACAGCGCCGGCGACCAGTGGTCGAGCTGGCAGTCGATCTCGGCGCGGTCCTCGGGGCGCAGGTTCGCGGCGATGTAGGAGAGGTCCCGCAGCGTGGCGGGGATGATGCGGATGGGCATTGGCTCTGATCCCGGAGCGAAACAAGGCTGCGGAAGCCAGATGCGGAAAGACCGCTCAACCCGCGAAATTGTTGTCCACGAACATCTCGGCAAATTGCTGGGGTGTGAGCGTCAGGTTGTTGTCGTGGGCGATTTTGAGATTCTTCTTCCACATATCCCGGATTGCCTCCGGCATCGTATCTGGCATGTGGAGAGCCTTGGCGATCGCATCTTCCCACCGTCCATCGCCGCCATAGATGGCCTGCAGCTTGGGAGCCATGGCATTCAGCGATTCTTCCGACTCCCGAGAGAGTTCTCCAATCGCCTTCAGCACGTAGAGCTCTAGTAGCCTGAGCAGCGGCTTTCCTTCATAGCGCGTGTCGGTCGTCATGTTCCCTCTCACGCGTCATAGGTGGCGTATTCGATGAGCCGTTGGCAAACGGCCGACAGGCTGGGCTTTTCCTCCTGGGACGCGACCCAGGCCTCGGTGAATTCGATCGCGATGATTATTTCGATGAAATATGTTGGGCCTGCCTTGGCGGCCTTCGCCGGCACCAATCCCTCGTCGGGCTCGGGCGCTACCATTGCGGCGGAATCTTCGGTCCAAGGCTCCGCTGCATAGATCGTGTCTTCTTCATCGAAATCCGACAGCCGCCCAACGATATCCAAAAGCTTCGTTATTTTTGCCACGGCAGCCTCCCCCAGATTGAATCGCCAAACGCCACACGCTATGAGTGCATAGCCTTAATGTTTGGCGATGAAGATGTCGATCGGGTCAGCGGCGCTAACGTCGTTTTCGCGAGTGTCGCTGGGGAGAACACCATGAAAGCAATAGTCCTTGCGCTTGGCTTCCTGATGTTGTCCGCGCCGCTTGCCGCCGCAGAGAAGCCGTTCAAATGGGTCAAGTCCCTGAGCGGCGGAAGCGAAATCGAAATCCCTGATTTCTTTGGTCGACTGCTTGGCGGATTTGCGCATAACTACGGCCAAACATTCGAGCCGGAGGAGTATCCAGACTCCCAGCTGCGTCAGTATCGAACCCATACCTACGGCAAGAGCCTATTCCAGTACCTCAAGGATATGAACGTCAGCGCTGGTGACAAAGTGACGTATCAAGTTGACAAGCCCTCGCTCGCAGTAATTTCAAGCACCTCCGCTGATGGCAAATTTGTTTTCTACGGCATGTGCCAGAAGCATCGTATCGTCACCTGTTTTGATATCGTGTACGACACGAAGGATCATGCGACCTTCGGTCCAATTGTCGAACATATCGCCCGATCGTTCCGAAAAAATCCGTGATCAGTTTGCCTCTGAGGATCGTCTTGAAAGCACTTGTTTTTGCACTTGGCCTTTTAGCAGCGTCGCCACCATTTGCGATGGCTGAGGAGCCGATCAAATGGGTCGTTTCCACCATCGGCAGAAGCCAGATCGAGATTCCCTCTCTCTTTGCCGAAGGGAAGGTTGAACCTTTATATGAGTTCTCCGTAGGATTGACATTTACGCCGAAGAATTATCCGGGTGCCCAGTTTCGTCAATACGAAGGAAGCGGCACGATAACTCCTTTCGAGTACATCGCGCGCATGCTCGTCGACTCGAATGAAGACTATGAAGATCAGAAGGCAGACTACGAGCGCAACCATCCTGGGGATAAAGTTACGTACACCTTTGATGAACCGACTATCGGCGCGGTTTCCGGTTCGCACGCATACGGATCGATTAATTACTATGGCATGTGCCGGAAGCTCGACGCCGATAACATAATCTGTTTCGATATAACCTGGAAAAAGAAAGATAGGGCGATATTCAAGCCGATCGCCGAGCGCATTGCTCGGTCGTTCGATAAGGATAAATGATCTCACCTACCATGAAGTCACAGATAGCCGACTCCACGAATGTTGACAGAAATCTGCTCTACCGTTCAATTAGGTAGTAGTAAGCACCACTCTCCAGACCCTGACCTGCACTCTGCCAGGGTCGGAAGATTATATTTGCGTTCCGTCCCTTCCATTGATCCAAAATGAAGATTCCTGATTCATTTTGGCCAAGATAAATTCCGGTGTGACTAAATCCGCTTACCCCTCCAGCTTGGCCTTTTGGCCCGTAATGAATTCTACCCTTCCCGTCGCCCCAATCACCGTTGAATGTGGCGATGGGAGTCCCCGGTGGAATCTTATTATTCCCTTGTATTTTCTCTCCCTTTTTCCATGTCGAGGCAGGAATACCGGCCATACCTCCCACTTCCTTTGTCAACGCGACGCATTGGCCATTGCCGAAACTTTTTCCCAGAATTTTTGTGTAGGGTTTAGCCCTCGCCTGGACGTCTTCCGGCAAAACTGAAATATTTGTGGTGCTGTTCCCAAACCATCCTTCAGATAGATTTTTCGACTGCGGTAGCTTTTTGCTGAAATCGATAGAAGGAGCCTTCGGACTCCCTGGCGGCGGCTCCATCTGTTCTGATGGGACCTCCTTCAAGTCGACGGGCAAATTAGAATTGTCGTCCGCGGATTGGGGCGCCGGATCAGATGTTGCAGGAGGAACGTCCGGACGCTCTGGCGGTAGATCTATTTGCTCCGGTAGCCCCTGCTCCAGGCCAACGGGCGGATCAGCACCCTCATCCGCAAGCTCGGACGTGGATATTTGTGAAATACTATCGGCCGCGACCGGAGAGTTAGCAGCCCCAAGCGTCTCGTCCGATTGTTCAGACGCCTGCGTCGAAGACGAGGCGTCTTCACCCGCCAAGGGCGCCTTTGAGGGCGCCCCAAAGCGCTTGTCGAAATCATCCTGCCCAAGCGGGGTTGCCTTCTGCGCCGGCCCGCCAAGCAATCCAGCCTCGGCAAACTGCTGCTTCACCGCCGCCTTGACGACCGGATCCGTCGTTCCGGCAAGCAGGCCGTTCATCCCGGCCCGCATGTCTTGCGGCGCTAGTGCGCCGAGGTCCTTCAGCACAGACCTTGGGACGGGCTGAGCGTTCTCGATGCCGAGATAGCGCTGCGTGGCGATGGTGAGGGCCAGCGCATTCTGGACCGCTGCAGGGTCGCGCCAGCCCTGGGCGGCCGCGGCGCGCCAGGCCTCGTTCGCCTGCGGAAACGCGTTGATGGCCTCGCCGGCAGGATCGTTCTGCCTGGCTTCCAGCACGTGTTGGGCGGCAGCGGCGGTTATCCGGTAGCGCGACTGGCCCTCCGGCGAATTTGCCGCGCCGACCGCTGCGTCCAGAAGCTGACTGTTTAGGTCCCGGGCCGGCATGACACGCATGTCGAAGGCCTGCTTGCCCGTCTCCACGCTCTGGTCGAATTTCGCCAGCTGCCGGCGGCCTTCCTCGACGCCGAAGACATAGGCGAAGTCCTCGGGCTTGGGCATCACGCCAGAATAGCTGCCGGTGTCCGCGAAAGCCTTCGGGGCGTTCTGAAAGGCCAGAGAGATGTTGGCGCGCGCGCCGATCTGCTGGGAGACATTGGCGGCGCGCGCGCGCCGGGCAAGAGCGGCGGCGGAGGCCGGCGTGAGATCGGCAAGCATGGCGGCGAGCGGCCGATCCTTGTCCGTCATGGCATCGACCGGCCGGTCCTTCGCCAGCGCCTGTTCCACCCTGTCATAGAGCGGCGCGAGATCGGCGGACTGGTCACTGGCGCCGGCATTCTCGCCGGTGACTTCGGTCTGGTCCTCGGCGGGATCGAGGGCGATGCCGCTGCCAGCGTTAAGCTCCATTGTCCTGACCTCTTGTTGCTTGAAAATGTTTGACGGCCTGGCAAGACCCTGCCTCGCTTGATGAGCGCGTTCAGCGGAGTCTTAGGTCTGCGCCTGGGTCCTGCGCGACAGCGCTTCCAGGCACGCATTAGCAGCGCCGGAGCGTCAGGCGGCCTCGATCTGGGATTTGCGGTGAGGACCCAGTGCCTCCCCTTCGCCATCAGGCTGGCGTCAGTCGGATAATTACAAACACCATATACAAAGACATAAATCCGGGAACACTGAACGCGGCTGCGCCAAAAAGAACAAGGGCTCGCCGGAGCGGTGTAAGCTGTTGCGACTTGACGCCCTTCACCAACAGGAACATGGCGAATGCAAAACTGGGGACTCCCAGTAAGAATATTAAAACATCCACCTTCACATCTCCGACTTCAGCAGTATATATAAGTCAATTCAATGGAAAATCCAGACAATTCTGTATACAGCAAAATCCCAAATAACGAAGAAGCCCGGCAAACTCAAAAAAGCTGATATATAAATGGTGTATCGACCAATCTTTGGCCAGCGATCACTGCAGATTACGCCAAAAGACGCCAGCAATATCGCTACCACAAGTGAGATAGAACCAAGAAAGTAAAACCCCATCGGCTAAGCCCTTAACGCCGGCTCCGAGTCAAAACCGGAGGCAAAATGAACGCTCAGATCTCATTCCGGATCGCGACTACCAATTGCCGAATGACATGCCGCTTTCAAACCGCGCCCTTCCAACAGCCGCTTGCGCATCGTCGTAAGCCCTTTGCGCTTCATCTCGGCCAGAAATCTCCGCCGCGCTCAACGGATGGAGTGCGACATCGCCGGCAATCTTAATCCGGAAAGCCCTGAGCGCCAGTCGAGCGTATTTGGATGCGTCCCTGCGCTCCTCGTCGGTCTTCAAGGCTGGATCCGTGGCGTAAACCTCATTGTCGAGATATGACTTCAATGATGCTGCAAGTTTCCTATCCGCTAAAATTGTATCGCCCGGCGTTTTCGCGTCATGGTAGTCCGCGTCATGCTGTTTGTAAAACCCGTCCTGAATATCAATGGGCGGCACGCCAAAACCGCCACCCCATGTCCCGCCGGTCCAGCCACGACCGCCGTAGTTGCCATAGGCAGGCATATTTCGGTTGATCCTATCGGACAGGCTTGAAGGCTGGTCATCGCGGGTCACCCCTGCGCCGCCCAGCATTTCCAATGCGCGCTGGGGATCCCGCGCGATCAGCGCCTCGATCCGCGCCGTCGCCGCGCGCTCGCGCCAGGCGGCCTCGGCTTGCAGCCGGCTCTCAGGGTCGAGGTTCATCTTGCCGATGAGGTCGAGGCCGGCGTAACGCGCTGCATCGAAGGCGACGTGGTCGTCCGGGTCGCTGTTGGCGATGATGTCGAGCTCTTCGGCCTGGGCCGCCGACAGCCGGTCTTGCTCATACTGGGCGCGGCGCTGATTTTGCTGCATCGCCATGCGCACCGAGCCTGCCTCTCGCAGGGCCGGCTTGCGGCTGGCGAGGCCGGCGCGCAGCTCGGGCGGCGCCTGCTTCAGGAAATTGTCGAACAGCGTGTCGAACCGGCCTTCGAGCAGGACGCGCCCGGTATGCGGATCGACCTCGCCATACATGGCGTGGTGTAGGCCCTCGCCGTCGGCCGGCGCGTTGGCCGCGACATCGGCCTCAGCGCGCGCGATCTCGCCATCCAGCCTGCGCGCGGCGATCTCGGTGTCGAAAGCCTGCTGCCGCGCCATGCGCCGCGCATAGTGATCGGCAACCTCCTGCCAGTAGGGATCGAGCGGGCCAGTCGGCGCGGCGCCGGGCGCCGCATGGCGAGGATCGGGCCGGCGCTGATTGGTGAAGAGCGGGATAATGTGGACCATGGGGATGCTTCCAGGCATGCGGACGCGCCGCCGGCGGCACGGCCGATGCATGGCGCATCGGTTGCCGCTTGCAGGGGCTGTCGGATCGAGGATTTCGGGGGGCGAGAAGGCGCCAGCGTTGTGGATGAGGCGCCGGCTGCAGGAGCCACGTCATCCTAGGGCGAAGCAAGGAGCGGAGCGACGAGCGCAGACCCTAGGATCCATGCCATGACGCTAAGGCGTTGCTACGGTTACAGAATTCTGCGCCGTTGTGCTCCACGGCGGGGGTCACGGCATGGATACTCGGGTCAAGCCCGAGTATGACGAAGTGAGAGGGCGAATCCCCCTAGCGAAACGCCCCCAGCGGATCGCTCTGCCCCGCTGGCCGTCGAGCCGCCTTGAACTCCGCCGGGTCGACGATCGCCTCGCGCAGCATCATCACGCCGTAGCGCGTCGCGGCCATTAGGTCGTCGCGCAATTTGACCACCTGGCCGTTCTTGCGATGGTAGAGCCGGAATTCCTCGAACCAGGCGTGGAGCGTGGAAAACACCTTGAAGCGGCCGGATTGCATGCGGTCGAGCATGTCCATCAGGCCGGCCTCGACCGAGACGGAGCCATCCGCGAAGCGGGCGTGGCCGGTAAGCATGTTCAGCCCATGCGCAGCGTATTGTTTGGCGAGCGCCACGCCGGCGCCTTCCAGCGTTTCGCGGCGGCCGTCGCGCGGCCAGGCGAAGGGCAGCCATTCGCCCCACGCCTTCAGCGACAGCGCCTGCATGGCGGGCGTCTGCTGGGACGCGCGATGGGCCTTGGTCACGTAAACGACGTCGGCCTCGGTATCCCAGGCAAGCTCGATGGCGGCGGAAGGATGGTCCCAGCCGAAATCGAGCGCGCCGATGCGCGGCCACCAGCGGGGCAGCTTGAACGGTTCGCAGGCGATCAGCTCGTCAGGCACCGGAAAGATCCGGCCTGACCCGAGAACAGGGATGCCTTTCGCGCGGGCTTCACGCTCATGCTCGGGGTATGCCGCGATGATCTCGGCGCGCTGCTCGGGCGAATAGTGCCCGGCATCGTCAATGGTCATGAAGGTAACGTGGCGCGTCATTATTATGTGCTCAAGTAGAGGTTCAGAGTTGATAACTCAGCGAATGAGTGCGACGTTGGCGCGGGACTTGGGGGAAACATGGTCCGCATAGCAATCGTAATAGCCATTGCCGCAAGCGCCTCGGCTTGCCAATCGAACGTGCCTTATGACACGAGCAAGCAGACTTGCAGGATGTATGAGCTGAGGGGGTTCCAACGCAAAGTCTGCACCCCGGACACACCGAACAAAGTATGCAATGTCTGGTTCAATCAGATCACGGGCGACGAAAGGATATGGTGTCAACCGCTCACCCGTAAAGCAACCGATCCTAAGGCTCGCGCCAGGCAGCTTGCGGGCAGCCATTACCCCTGATCCGGCTCCATCTGCCCTTTGAGCTCCAGATTCCTCGCCTCCATGCAAGTGAGGGAGGTGGCGCGGCGAATCCGCGACGGAGGGGAGCAGTGCCTGGCTTTGATGAAAGAGCGGAAAGCTATTCGTAGAGCTTTCGCCCTACGAAGGCCCCTCTCCGGCCGCTACGCGGCCACCCCGCCTTGCGGAGGCGAGGAACCCAGGCCCTGAATCGCCTCCACGCTCAAAAACCTGAGCACCACATCGCTCATGCCGAGCAGCGGCGTGAACGTCACGATCGTGATGCCATCCGTCGCATTCGTGCGGGTCAGGCCTTCCGAATAGATGTCCAGCGGCGGTTCCTCGTCGAACCAGACGCCATGCAGCGTCTCGCCCTGCCATTTCTCGCGGCCCTTCTCGTAGCTCTTGAAGGAGAGCACGCTTTCGCCGGCCTGGACGTCACCGCCGCCACCCCAGCGCACGACGACGCTGTCCAGCGCACCAGGCGCGCCGCGGCCCATCACCGTGTCGGCGATGGCGTCGGCTGGGATCATGCCGGTGCCCCATTCGCCCTGCTGCTGGGGCGGGCCGACCAGCACGCGCTGCGGGTTGTCGCGCGTGCCTTCGCCGGTGACGCCGGCGGCCCACAGCCTGACGGGTTGGTCGAACATCTTGCCCACCCACCAGTCGGGATAGCGGCCGGTGAGGTGCATGGCCCATTCCGCGCCCCCTGCCCTGGTCTTGCCGAGCTGGTTTCCGGCCATGAACAGGCGCTCGCGGTTCGTTGCTCCTGCTGCGTGAAATTCGGCCTGCCTGTCGTAGGGCTTGTAGACCGCTAGGCTATTGCCGCGCCGCCGCCGTTCCAGTTCCTCCAGAAGGGCCAGATACGCCCGCATCTCCTTCGAGGCCGGCATCTTCTTTGAGGAAAGGCCGCAGACTCGCTTCGAGGCCGCGGATTCGGCTCTTGATCTCGTCATCACTCAACCGGTCGAGACTGTTCTTATCGGCATCGAAATCCTGCGAAAAATCCTTGGGCAGCAGCGTCARCACGACCTTCAGGTATTGCTCCGGTTTTTCGGCCCGCACCGCGGCGATGACGCCGGCGCCATGGGCGCGGAAGTCGGCGCGCAGCGCAGCGGCGAAGTCGTCGACGAGCGTCTTTCGCGAGCGCTTCGGGCGATTGGGCGAAGCAACATCGACGCGGCGAGCCTGCGGCTTTCGCCCTGCCCGCTTCGCGCCAGCGGGCCTGCGGCGGGCCTCGTTTTCGTCAGCCATGGGCAGCCGGGACGGATGACGCGGCCTTTGCCGCCTTCGCCTTGCGGACCTTGCGCGCGGGTTTCCTGCGCGGCTTGGCACGTGCCGGCCTGGCGGGCTCGCCGTCGGCCGCCGGCGCGGTCATTGCTTCCAACGTCGCGATGGCAACGCGAGCTGCCGAGGGGCTGGGGCCCTGGCGCGGAAAGCCGAAACCGGCGACGGCATCGACCATGCCGCCACGCACCATGCCGATGCGCACGCCGGGCGCAACCTGCTCAATGCGGCCTGAGCTGAGCGGCAGGCTTGCGCTCTCGAACTCGCCGATGGCGCTGACGATCTCGGTGCCGTCATCGGCGGTGACGATGGTGGCGTAACGTGGCATGGAGGCCTCGATGTGCAGATGGAATGGATGAGGCGGCGTTTCCTCGCGCCCCTCTGTCCCGCCAGTGCTTGAAACAAAAAACCCGCCTTGCGGCGGGCCGTTGGCGCAAATCAGCACCATGGACAGAATAGTAGCATAGCTGCCCTCACCCAGCAATAGGGTTTAGGCGAACTTTCCTATTTCTCCAAATCCGCTTGGCCCGACCTCTGTGGGCGAGGCGCGCCCGCCACAGCCATGGATCGAGCCCTGCAGCCGAAAGCCGAAGGGAATTTTGTCGGAACCAACCTTAGTCCGACGGGTTCCACCCTTAGTCGCAACGCGACAGACGAACCGTCTCGCACAGAGGAGAAGATCATGCTTATGAAGATCCTTGCAGCTTCGGCCCTGACGATCGGTCTCGCCACGGCGGCGATGGGCCAGACCGCCGGCACCGCCGGAAACAATGGCGGCGGCAGCGGCCAGACCATCACCGTCGACCCGAAGACGCCGGCCACGCCATCGCCTGACCAGATGGGGCCGCCTGACACCGGCACGACCGGCAGCATCAGTGGCGGCGACATGAATTCGAACGCCGACAAGAACTGCCCGAACAGCCCGCAGGGCACGGTGGGCGATGCGAACAACTCGACCGCCGGCACGATGGAGCCGAACGTCAATGACAAGAATTGCGGCAAGTAACGGGCGCCGGGCTTGAAGCAAGGGCCGCGGAGCACGCTCCGCGGCTCTGTTTTCTGGCCGGGCGGGCACGGGGCTCGGATCATGCGGCGCGGAACCATGCGACGCCTTGGCCGTTCCAGGAGGCAAAAAGGAGAAACCGATGGCAGACAACGACACTAGCATCGCCAATTCAGCCGACGGCAATCCGAAAACCACGGCCGCGCGCAGCAGCAGCGCATCGCGCAGCAGCGCCGCGTCGCGTGGCAACACGCGGGCCGCGAAAGCGTCCGAAGACGCGATGAAAAAGCAGATCGCCGAGCTGAAGCGCGAGGTGAACCGGCTGAACCGCGCGCTTGCCGAACAGGCCGAGGATGCTGCCGAGACCGCGCAGGGCTGGTACCGAAGCGCGGCCGATCGTGCCTCGTCCCTCTACAGCGGCGCCTCCGATCGCGCGTCGCGCGCGGCGAGCCAGTTGCGCACCCAGGCACATAGCGTTTCGGAAACGGTGCAGCAGAACCCCGGCACCTTCTCGACGGCAATGCTGATCGGCGGACTGGTCGGATTGCTGGCCGGCATGGCGATCAGCCGAAACGCCGACCCCGAGCCGGACTGGCTGCGTCGCTGGCACAGGTAGACCTTTCCGGTCCCGGCTGCAGCGGCCGAACCGAGCAATGGCGGTGAGCGCCTCGCGGCGGCCGCGCGGAGGCAAAGGCCGTCGCGCTCGGCCTTTTTCTTTCTATATCAGATCTTTTCGTTTCAAGGTTGTGCTGCTCCCTGCCCTCTGCTGTGGCTGGTTGTCCCGGGCTGGTCATTAGCCGGAGCTTATGGGATCATTCCCTCAGGGAATCGCGGAGAGCAGCATGGACAGACCTGCCATGGCATCCGTCTTTCGGATGCGGCATGTGCCTGCAAGCATTTCGGGCGTTCGCAGCCTGGGCCGGGGCCAGGCCGATCCGATCTTCCATTCGAGACCACTCGGCGAAGCGATCCGCCTCATCGCCCAGGCCGAGGGCCAGTACGACCTCAGTGCCGTCGCCGTTTTCTATGGCGACCGCCAGACGCCGCCGCTCGGCAATCGCGAGATCAGGCAGCTTTGGAGCGAATATGGCGAGCGGTGGATGGAGGCTTAGCCGCATAGGCTTCCACCCGGATCGGAAACGCCCCTCATGCGTTCTTGAGGCGAGGTCAATGGGAGGAACGCCATGAACGTCGCCAATCTGCAACTCGAGGGCCTGCTGATGGCCGTCGCCGCGATCAACCACGTGCTCGTCAAGAAAGGTGTGCTCACCGTCGAGGAAATCGATATCGCACTGCGCAAGGCCGAGGCCGTCGAGACGGGTGAGGACCGGTCGGAAGGCATGTCGGCATCGAGCCGTGACGCCGTCAACTTCCCAATCCGGCTGCTCGAGCTTGCCAACCAGTGCCAGCCGGAAGCGGACATGCCGTCCTTCTCCAAGCTGGCGCGCATGGTCGGGCAGATGAAGGAGCCGTATAACGATCAGATGTGAAGGCGGGCAGGCGCCTTGCCTTGTAATGTGGGCGCCGCCCCTTATCCGCCCTTCGGGGCACGACAGCCCTGCGCTTTCGCTCCGGGCGTTCGTTGTTCGAAAAGCCAAGCAATTGGCTTTTCGTCCGCTAACGCGGACCACGCCTCACCCCGTGGAACGGGGAGAAGGAAAGGGTCATGCCCTGCCCGGCCAGCCCTGGCGCAGCGCAAGAACGCTGCCGGGGCCGTGCGCCGCGGCGTAGAGCAGGCCGGCGGCGAAGGGGAAATGCGACATGAAGGCGCCGAACTCGGCCTGGTTTCCGGCCCAGTGCGACGGGCCGTGGAAGGCAAAGCCAAGGAAGGTGACGTAAACCGCGCCGATCAGCGCCAACGGTGTCAGATAAGCGCCGGTGAGGAAGGATATCACCAGCAGCGTTTCGAGGATCGCCGCACACCAGGCCAGGAACAGCGGGAACGGAAAGCCCGCGGCGGCGATGTAGCCGGCAGTGGCGCCCATATCCATGAGCTTGAAGGCGACGCCCATCGCGAACATGGCGGCGAAGATCAGGCGGGCGATGAGAATGGCGACGGTCTGCCAGGTCGATTGAGTGTTTTCCACGAGTGTCCCTCCGGATTGTTGAAGCGGTCGATGCCCCAAGGACGGGCGGAGGGAGAGGATTCCGACAGGGGTGGGGAAGATTTTTCGAGGCGCCCTTTTCCTCGCCCCCGCCACAGGCGGGGGAGAGGTGGCGCGGCGAAGCCGCGACGGAGAGGGGGCTGCGCCAGCGATGGTGGGACAAACGCCAAGCGGCGAACCCCATCTAGTCGGCACTCTACGAGGGCCCCTCTCCGGCCGCTGCGCGGCCACCTCTCCCCCCGCTTCGCGCGGGGCGAGGAAGGTTGCGCCCTTACCCCGCCTTTGCTTGCGGCGGATGGCTGATTGAATCCCGCACGGTGCCGTATTCGGCGCCCCAGCGGTCGGTCATGTCGCAGCGTATGTCCCAGAGCTCGGGGAAGAAGCGATGGCGGGCGCCGCCTTCGAGGATTTCCACCGGCCGTCCCTTCAGCGACTTGGCGCCCAGCCCGATCGAGCGGTGGATCAGATAAAGGTGGTTGGCGCGGAATTTCTGGAACAGCTCGTCGAACTCGATCAGCGCCTCGGCCACGACATAGGAATCACCGTGGTCGTAATGCTCGTCATAGATATCCTCCACGGTCAGCCCGCGGCCGTCGCAATAGGCACGCTTGAAGGCCCGCCAAAGATCCGGCGGCAGGCGCAGCAAGAGCTTGAAACCGGGTGATTCCTGGCCGCTGCCATTGCCGAGCTGCAGGCGGATCTGCTGATACTCCTTGGGCGACATCGTCTCCAGGAGATCGAGCTGCGCCGTCATCATGCGCATCAACCGGTGCACGCGGCCCATCAGCGTGACGATGCGGTGGGTGTCCTGCCTCTCCAGATAGTCGAGCACGTCGACCAGCGTGTAGGCGATAAGCTTCATCCAAAGCTCCTCGACCTGATGCACGATCTGGAACTGCAATTCGTCGGCATTGACCATCTCGGCGAGCGGCTTCTGGCAGGTGAGCAGCTGGTCGCATTTGAGATAAACGCCGTAGTCGCGCATTTCGGGCGCCTCGATGCGGGCGTGATAGTCCGTCTTGTCCATGGCTCGTCCTCCTCGCGTCGGGTTTCGACTTGGCGACAAGGATAGCGCTTTCGGCTTGAACATTGTTCCTTTCTGTTGTTCAAGTGGCAAAAAACGAAGGACGATTGTCGACATCTTCTGCCATATTGGAGAACGAATGACGTTGGATGCACTCGACCGCAGAATAGTCGCTGCGCTTGAGCGCGACGCGCGCATCTCCTTCGGCGCGCTCGCCGAGGAGGTCGGATTGAGCAAGACGCCTTGCTGGAAACGGGTGAAGGCGCTGGAAGAGGCCGGCATTATCCGCGGATATTCGACCCGCGTCGACCCGGCCGGGATCGGCTTCGGCATCGAGGCCTTCATCCAGGTGTCGATCGACTTCGAGGTGTCGGATGCCTTCGAGGCGGCGGTGAAGAAGCACCCGCTGATCCGCCGCTGCTACGCCACCACGGGCGAAGCCGATTATCTGCTCCAGATCGTCACCGTCGACATGATGGCGCTCGATCGCATGCTGCGCGAGGAGCTCAGCCGCCTGCCCGGCGTGCGCCGCACGGTGACCTCGATGGCGATGCGCGAGATCAAGGGCGAGATCTCCTTTGCCGAGGCGGCAGCGCGGGTGAGAGGCGCGCACGACAAATGAACCGAGGACGCCGGACGAGCGGCCGCCGCGTCGACCAGATGACTATTTCTGGGATGGTCGAGAACAAAGGTTCAACCCGTCTATAGTCCCGCCCGGGTTACGCGGGTGACTGGTATCATGTCGATCGAAACAGGTTCCGAGCCTGCCAGGCGAGTGTCGGCAGGACGCTTCGGTTTGGCCTTCACGGGCAATGCCGGCATAAGGCGGCGATCCCTTCCCATTCTGGCAGCGGCGGTGCTGGCATCGACCATGCTGCTGCCGATCACAACGCGCGCGGTGTCGGTCCTGCCGGAGTCGCGAGACGGGCTCCACCAGTCCATAGATCGGAAAGCCCTGCTGCAGGAGGCCAAGCGCGCTCTTCTGGCCCAGGCCACCGGCGGAAATGGCGGCAACGGCGGCAATGGCGGCTCCGCTGGCGGGAACGGCGGCAACGGTGGTAATGGCGGATCCGCTGGCGGGAACGGCGGCAACGGAGGGAATGGCGGCAACGGCGGCTCCGGCGGCGATGGCGGATCCGCTGGAAACGGCGGCGCTGGAAATGGTGGCGGGAACGGTGGTTCCGGCGGGAACGGTTCAGGGGGCAACGGCGGCTCTGCTGGGAATGGCGGTTCCAGTGGCAACGGCTCGGGAGGCAATGGCGGCTCCGGTGGCAACGGCAGCTCGGGTGGAAACGGCAGCTCCGGCGGGAACGGCAGTTCCGGAGGCAATGGCGGCACCGGCCATCACAACGACGGCGCCGGGCATTCGGACGGCGGCCCGCGTTCCTGCGGAACTTCTCCGAGATCGTCCTGCTGACGCGGCCTGGCCTTTACGCACTCGCGCAGAAGCCGACCAAAGGACGCGCTTCATGCCTGAACGCAGCGGCCACTCTGCTGATCGCGCTACGGCCCGGTGCGGTAAGCGAAATCGTCGATCGCGGCCTGCCAGTAATGCAGCGTGCGGATCTCAAGCCTCGTTATGCGGCTGTAGTCGGCCGCGAAATAGACAAGGCCGTTGGCGGACAGCGCCAGTTGGTCCTCATAGGCGGGCTCATCGCCCCGCCATGCTTTGAGGATCAGCGTCTCGCCCTCCGCATCGTCCCAGCCGGCGCCGAAATAGGCGCCGGTGAAATCGAACGGCTTGTCGCTGAACACCTGCGCCGGGTGGCCGGAGCTGTTATAGGCGATGAACTCGCCCGACATGGTGGTGTTGACGTAGCCCGGGCCAGCGGTGAAGCTTTGGTGCATGGCAACGAGGTTGTACCAGTTGAGCCCGCCGTAACCGGACGGAATTTCGAACACGCCGGGCGACGTCATCAAGTCGTCGAAGCCGACGACATGCTGGTTGGGCAGCGGCGCCTCGGCCGATCTGCCCAGGCCGGAAAACGCCGAGAGTATTACCGGCGCCGAGCCGACGACGACATGCCTCCGCTCAGTCGCTCCGCCGGCCGAAAAATCGACCAGCCATTCGCCTGGCGTGACGGCTGCGCTGAAGCGCCCGTCGAGGCCGACCTTGGCGGCGGACGTTACGCCGTCGGGCCCCGTGAGGGACACGCGCGATCCGGCGGCGGCCGCGCCGCCCATCGTCAGGTCCGCCGCGAGACCGACCGGATGCGTGGTGGTCCTTGCAATCATGTCGCCCGGCGATCCGGGCGAAACGACATAGTCGCTTTCGTGCGAGGCATTGCCGGTGGTGACAGTATACCCCGGCGGTGGCACGACGCGGAACGCATAGTGCCCGGGATCGACAACTTCGAAATCACGCTGGCTGACCGACATGCGGAAATTCGCGAAGCCGTCGACATTGGTCAGGCGCATGATCGTGCTGCCGTTCGGCTTGTCGAGCTCGACGGCCACGCGCGACATCGGCCGGTCGCCCAGATCGTAGACGCCGTTCCTGTTAAGGTCRCGGAACACAAGCAGCGAGGTGTTCATCTGCCCGCCTTCGAAGGAACCCCATACGCGCTTGGGATAATAGTCCTCGGCACCGCCAGCATGCGCCACGCTGCAGTCCATGGCCAGGCTCATGGCCACCGCGACGGCGACGGCGCCCGAAAACAACAAACCACGCCTCACGAAACTTCCCCTCTGGCAGTCGGTGCCGGTCCGGTTCCGTGGAGACGCGCGATGACCTCGTCGACGGCATCCGTGTCGAAATAGGCGAGATAGAGCAACGCCGTGGTGGCGCTGAATGTATAGACCGGCAGCGTCAGGTAGAGGATGGCATGAAACGCCAGGCCAGGCACGACCAGAAAGCGCCTGCTGCGGCGAAACGGCAGGCCAAGAGCCAAGCAATATTCAAGCGCGACCACGGCGACGGACGCCATGGTGGCCGGCCAGGCAAGGCCGGCCGGGTAATCCGAACCCGCATAGTACCAGAGGAATATCTGCTCGAGGCGCGCGCCGCTGAGAAAAGCGTGGTTCGACTTGTCGAAGGCGGCGAAGAAATAGAGCACCGAGAGCTGCACCACGATCAGTCGTAGCCCCCATAGATTGCCGCGCTCCGCCGGCGGCGGAACACCCATACGCTCGGCGTGYATCACCGCCAGATAGCGATCCAGCGAATAGGAGCGGCCGCAAGGGGTGAGCGCGATCAGGAGCGCCGCGACGGCAAGCAGATAGGTATGGTGGTGGGTCCAGGGCTCGCGGCCAAGCTGGAAGCCGAAATAATAGTACATCGCCAGTCCGACCGCGCCCGCCCAGACGGCGGCGGCGCGGCTGTGATAGCCGATGAAGAGCAGCGCGGTGGCGACGAAGAAGTTGGCCGCCAGAAACAGGCCGGCCGGCGATCGGTCCATATAGAGCAGCAACTCGCCGGCCCAGCGCGACCAGAACAGCATTGCCAGGCCGATGCGGATCAACGCGGACGAACGCGACGAGCCCTCCGTCTCGACCGCCCAGCCAACGAAGCGCGCGGCCCAGGCGGATGCCGAACGCCAGTTCCGCCAGTCGGCGATCAAGTCAGTCCGCGCAGGCATTTTGGTCATCGGTATGGATGGTCTGCCACCCGCCGCGAATGCCAAGCCTGGCACGGACACGGATGTCGGCGCCCTGCCCGGCGACAGCGCAGAGCCGCCTGATGACAGAAGCCAGGTCCTCGCGGCTTTGGATCCATTTCAGCCCCCCGTTGCGAGGCGCGCCAAGCATCTCGAACCGGTCGAGCGGAACAAGCGCGCCATCGGGTCGGCGGATCTCGAAGGAAGCGTCGATCACGCCGAGCCCGATCGCGCTGAACATGGTCCAGGAGCGCAGCAATGCCGTTCGCACGCCGAAGACCTGTTCCGCGACCGGACCGGCGATCATGAAGGCGGCGATCGCCACGAAGGCAATCAGCCGCAAGCGTCCCGCCGACAGCCGCCCGGCAGGCTCCGCACCTGTTCTGATCGAGATGATATCCGCCACCGCGCACCCCCGGTCCGAGACTATAGACCGGTTCAACGCCGTTCTTCGATCGTCCCAGAAAAAGTCGGGGCTTGGCGCGACCGCCCTGACCTCGATGGCGTGCGCTTAGGGTTAAAGTGCGGAATGATCGCAGCGCTGGAGGACCGCAGCCTCAGGACTTTGCCGATACATCTTCCTCGGCGAGCGGAGGTTTAACGCCGGCAACCCGCGCCGTCTCGCGCTCCTTTTCGGCGTCGGCTTTGCGTTTCGGACATTCCTCGAAATCATGGTCGCGGCCGCCGCAATAGGAGCAGCATTTGGCGGGGGTGTCGGGCTGGAGCATCGGGGCCATTCCCAAGAATGCACGAAAAGGTTTCCGGTTGCAGCAATTGCGTGAAGCCGCCGCAACAGCCGCCTTGCCCCATGCCCAAGAGATCAAAGTCCGAGGAGCTCGCCGCTCACGCGGCGGGCTCCCATTCAGTCACCCCTTACGCATGCGCGTGGGGGTTACGGAAGTCCCAGACGGCCCAAGCCGATGCCGCAACCACCAGCACGCCGAGGACGACATGCGTGGCCATGACATGCGTGTCAGCCTCGAAGCGTAGCAACCAGGGCGACACGATCAGCCAGAGCCCAAGGACCACGCTTGCCCATTCTTCCCACTCGGCGAACACCGAAAGCGTCGCCAGCGCCAGCGCGCCGAGAAGAACGCCGACAATCCAGGCGTTCCACGCRGGCACCATCGCCGCGGTGAATCCGATGACCCAGGGTGAGATGAACAGGCAGATCGCGAGGACCAGAGTGATCCAGTCGAGACTCTTTCTTGCTTCCATCATTGCCATGACAACCTCCATGGATGAAGCTTGACCAAAGCAACCTACCCGAGCGTGCGATCACACGCTCTGTTACATGATGTAATCCATTTTTACAGAGCTACAAGGGAGGACCGGCCGCGCAGACGCCTTAGCCCTTGAAATCACTGCCATCTTCAGCGCCGAGCTGCGGCACGACGATCGCCTCGAGCGGCGCCTCAAGTGCCCACTTCACACCCTCGGGCGAGCGTTCGAGGCTGGAGGAACCGCTCAGCGACTGCGGGGCCACCCGCTGCAGCACCACGGTGCCGAACCCCTTGCGTTCGGGCGCCTTCCGCGCGGTTGCGGCCCCCCCGGATGTCTCGTGCCAGACAAGATGAAAGCGTCGCTGCGCTTCGGGGCCGGTTTTAACCTTCCAGGTGATTTCGATATGGCCCCCCTCCGAGGCCAGCGCGCCATATTTGGACGAGTTGGTGCCTAGCTCGTGGAAGGCCATGCCGAGATTCTGCACGGCATTCGACTGCAGCGTTAGAAGCGGTCCGGAAAGCGAGATGCGGTCTTCATGGCCGAAGGGCTTCAAATGTTCCTGGACAAGGTCGAACAGGCTGGCGCCGGCCCATTCCGTGGTGACCAGAAGGTCGTGCGAGCGCGACAGCGCCATGATGCGGGCGCGGATCATTTCCTCGAACTCGCGGGGGTCGGTCGAGCGCTTGCTGGTTTCCCTGACCATCGACAGGATCACCGCGAACTGGTTCTTCACGCGGTGGTTGACCTCGCGCATCAGGAGGCGGATGCGGCGCTCGCTTTCCTTGGCGGCGGAGATATCGCGGGCGATCTGCGAGGCGCCGATGATCTCGCCTGTGTTGTTCCTGATCGGCGAGACGGTGATCGACACGGCGATCAGCGAGCCATCCTTGCGCTTGCGCGTCGTCTCGTGGCTCCCCACCCCCTCGCCCCGACGGATGCGGCCGATGATTTCGGCTTCTTCGTTGTGCATATGCTCGGGGAGCAGCATCAGTATGGATTGGCCCACGGCCTCCTCGGCGCTGTAGCCGAACATACGCTCGGCCGCCTGGTTCCAATCGGTGATGATGCTGTTGAGATTCTTGCCGATGATGGCGTCGTAGGATGAATCGACGATCGCCGCGAGGCGCGCATCGGCATTGGCATTCTGTCGGAAAATCCCCCCCCGATCGGTCATGTGCATTAGCTAGGGCCGATAGACATCAAGGCAACGGCTCGGGTGCATCTGCTTATGGCTTAGAGTCGCTGGAGCCATTGCCGACCTTCCTGTCCTGGGCTATCACGCCAAAATCCTGCGACTTCGCGCCTGCGCCGGCAGTCAAGAACCCATCCGATGCAAGCCCGCGGCGCAAAAGCTCACGCACCGCAGCCGATCGGCTTGGCATGCGCTTTTCGAAACGCCAGTTCTCCAGCGCCGCCAATTCCTCGTCGGTCAGCATGATCTGCAATCTTTGCGGCCGTTCGAGTTCAGCCATGCCCGCCTCTCTCACTGACAAAAATGCCAAGAATGAGTAAATGCCTCGCTGTGAGTAGAAGTAGGGTTCGCCGCATAGCACGTCAAGGATGCTTAAGCTGTGAAAGGGGGCACAAACTAACCATACCAACGATGGGTCGAAACCACATTTGTTGCTCTATGCTAACTTATTGATTATTTTTTCTTTTTTTACTTTTTTTCTTGCTATTCGCGGCTGTGGGACGCATGATGGCGATCGAGGGATATCCTCCAAGAAAGGAGGCATTCCATGTTCCGACGATTCTCCATTCAGTTGCGCGATGATGCGCACCGCAGGGTCCAACAGGCCCTGCGGATCAAAGGCATCGTCAACATCATCCGGCTTTCGGAAGAGATTAGGCTGAACAACCTGGCCGAGAACATCGCCCGCGAAGACATCGAGGACCTGGTGTTACAGATCGCGCAGCTTTACGCTGCGCCGATCGAGTTCGATGACGATGGCCTGGCGGCGCTTGATATGCCCGGCGACTTTAGCCAAGACAACCGCAACGATCTCGAGAAGATGTTGGATGGTCACACTTGCGGCGATGTCACCAGCGATCTGCTGCAGTTGACGCGGAAATAGCGCAGGATCATCTAAGCACGCGCTAGACTCGTGCTCACGCCTTCTTGTTTCGCTTCGAAACGGCTTTCTTCGGCGGGACCGCGGGCGCGTCGGCTTCCTGCGCCAGCCTGGCAGCGCGCAATCGCTTCGTCTTGGCCTCCCTGGCAGTTGCTTCCAAGTCCAGGATCTGCCGCGCGACGCGAGATGTCATGTCGGTTTTGGCTTCCGTTCGAGACGGAACCGGCTTGAACAGACTGCTATCCGATAGGGACTTCATTTCTTCTCCTTGATCAAAAAAGGCCGGGCAAAGCCCGACCTTCTCCAACGCGCCTCCGAGGCTGGTGCCAGTACATCCGTGGTCAAGAACCCGGAGGCGTTATGTTTAGGCGGCTTGCAGGTTTTCGGCAGAACTTTTGCCGTTGCGAGCATCCTTCACGATGTCGAAGCTGACCTTCTGGCCCTCGACCAGCGAGCGCAGTCCAGCGCGCTCCACGGCCGAGATGTGCACGAACACGTCGGGCTGGCCGCCGCCCTGCTCGATAAAGCCGAAGCCCTTGGTGGCATTGAAAAACTTCACGGTCCCAGAGCTCATTGCGATTTCCTTTCAAATCGACGTAAATTATCGTCGCTTGGCCACCTGACCAAACGCCGTATTCTTCGAAATTGAGAGGGAATATCGTCGGGCGCTTTGGCGCGAAAACAATGTTCGTTCAACAAGATCGATTGTTGATAGATAGCGCTTAATTCGGACATTCGCAAGGGATTCCGAAATAATACTCGTTACATCAGCCTTCGACAGGGCTTGGTGCGTTCCACCGTTCGCGGAAACGGCGAACCGCTCTATCCCTTTGTTCTTACGCAATTCCGGACGGAAAACCGCTTCGTACTTTTCCTGGAATTGCTCTAGGCGCTGGCGTTCAATCCATGGAGCACCACGAGGCCGGTTTCATATCTGGCTGGAGAAAGCCCTGCCTGATGTGCCTGCCATAGATTATCTTTCAGATCAGCTTCCTTGACCGACCTGGCGAGCGCGTTCGAGGCTGCGCGGCAGATGAACCCCTGCTCGCTTTCGTCCATCCGTTTCGTCAGCGCGTCGACGGCCGCGACAACGGATGAACTGAAGCCGGCCTGTTCGAGCCGCTCGAGGCTCCAACCCTCACCTTTCTCGACGACATCATGCAGATAGGCGACGGTCTTTTCGTCCAGCGTCTCGACGGCATCGGCGACCCGCCTCAAATGCTCGATGTAGGGTCGTCCGGTCTTGTCTTTCTGGCCGCTATGAGCCTGCTCAGCGATCTTGGCTGCCCGGTGAAGCATGATCCTTCCAATCATCAATATGAAGCCCGCCCCGGCGAGGGACGGCCGAGGCGGGCTGCTCGGGTCTGAACCCGGTCGGTGGCGCGCTTTTCGCGGGGGGGGAGCGGGGCTGCGCGCCATCTGCATCCAAGAACATCCGCGCAAGCCGAATGTTCCCGCAACGCCCTGCAATTTTCACTAGCGCGGTCGCCGCGCCGGCAGACCCGTGACGCTGCCAAGCCTGCCGGCCAACAAACGTTTTGCGGCAGGAACCTCGCGACCGCGCCATCGTTAGCCACTCGTGTTCAACAGGAGGTAAGGCAATGGATTGGAACCGCGTCGAAGGCAATTGGAAACAGATGAAGGGCAAGGTCAAGGAACAGTGGGGCAAGCTAACCGACGATGACCTCGACCGCATCGCGGGAAAACGCGATCAGCTTGAAGGGAAGATCCAGGAACGCTACGGCCTCGAGAAGGATCGCGTGCGCCGCGACATCGACGACTGGTACGACCGCCAAGGATGGTAAAAGCCGACTGGGGTAACCAGGAAGGGCGCTGTCTCGCGACGGCGCCCTTTTCTTTGGCAGGTCAAAGCCGCGTAATGCGGCTGCATATTTCAGTCTCGATGTCCCGGTCAAGCGGCAGGGGCGGCGGCTCGGTCGGCTTGCCGAGTTCAGCCAGAGCAGCGGCATCGCGACCGAATTTTTCGAACGACACCGTGCGGCCCTGCTCCAGCCAACCGGAGGCGTGGAGGATGAAGCTCGCGCCGGAGGCCACCGAGGCCGAGAGTACCCTGCCCCCTTCGGCACCGGATTGCGCGTCGTCGATCTTGGCCGAGGTGATCGCGCCATCGCCCCGTATCGGCACGCCAAGCCGCCTGCCCAGCTCGGCCGCGTAGAACTGAACGAGCTGGGAGGCCGGATCGCCGAAGCTGGGCAGCATCCGGCGCATATCAAAAGGATAGGCTAGGATGCCCATCACGACCGGCGCGCCCGGACGCCAGATCTGCGCCAGCGCAAGTCCGGCAAGCACCTCCGCATAGCCTTGGATAAGCGCGCCGGCCACGGTGACGGGCGACGTCGCGCCCATCATCATGTAGGACGAAACCATGCTCGCCTCGCCCTTCAGCGCGATTGCCCGCAGGCACTTCAATGGGTTCGGCCAATAGGTGAGCGGCGGCGTGGCGTTGATCAGGTGGAGAAGGTTGCACTCGCCGGCAGAGGCCGGCCGCGCGACCGCCGCGGCGGTCAGGTCGATTACCGCTTCGGCGGCGGCCGGCGAAGCGATGTTGCCCATGAACGGCTTGTCGGAGCGGCTGAGATGCGCAAGCAGCATCTCCAACGGCCGCCGATCCTCGGGGATGTCCTCCATGACGCAGATCATCTGCCCG
This sequence comes from Mesorhizobium sp. LCM 4577, assembly GCF_001854795.2. Taxonomy (NCBI): domain Bacteria; kingdom Pseudomonadati; phylum Pseudomonadota; class Alphaproteobacteria; order Hyphomicrobiales; family Phyllobacteriaceae; genus Mesorhizobium; species Mesorhizobium sp. LCM 4577. The sequence continues at coordinate 26,749 of NZ_MDDU01000004.1, forward strand.
GTGTTGGTGAGCCCCGGCGCGGCATGCGCGGCGGCGACAAGTTCGCCGTAGATCCGCCGGCTTCCCGCCTCTCTCGCCCCGTTGTCGAGCACGACATTGGGCGCGCCGTAGATCGGCGCGAAGACCGGCGGTGCGCCTGCGCCGACCGGCGTATCCCGCGCCGGATTCCTGCCGCGCAGCAGAAACTTTGCCGGCGCATGCCGGCGTATGACGCGGCGCAACTCGGCCCCGTCCAGGCGCACGACATCTCCGGTCGCCACGCCACCGGCCTGCTTGAGAACGTCGATGGTCTGCGGATCGTCCAGAAAGCGGATGCCGGTTTCCTCAAGAACCCGGTCGGCCGCCCTCTCGATCGTCTCCAGCCCGGCCTCGTCCTGTTCGGGACGATAGGCCGCGGCGACAAAATCCGCCGCCGCGCGATATTCCTTTGGCCATGAAGCCGGCATGCAACTCCTCGGCCGGCGCAAGGTTCGATGAGGCCGGCACGCAGGAATATCCGGATCGGCTTGCCTTCGCGACGCTCCCGGCGCGCCACCTTGCGTCGCTTCCAGAAAGGCGCGGCGGACGAGCGATCCGGCGGCACCGGCCGCAATGCGTCAATCGGCATTTCGCCCGAGAAAAAGCGCCGAGTTATCAAATGTTAGCGCACTGTGTCTAACAACCCCATACCTCGTCAAACGCGCCTGTTTTGAATCACTTGTGACATCCCCTGTGACCGGGCCGCTCGGCCCGCTCATGGAAGACATGAATGCTTGAATCGCTTTTCCTGAATCTCGGCCAGCACGACAGCCTGTCGGATGATGAGCAATCCCTGCTCGGCAATTTGATGACGGGCGAGCGCAGCTTCGCCGCCGGGCAGGACATCGTCGCGTCCGGATCGCGGCCGGCCTACAGCACGCTCATCCTCGACGGACTCGCCGCGCGTTACAAGGTGCTTGCCGATGGCGGCCGGCAATTCACATCGCTGCAGATTCCAGGCGATTTCGTCGACCTCTATGCCTTTCTGCTGAAGACGATGGACCACGGCGTCATCGCGCTCTCGCCCTGCCGCGTCATCCTGGCCGACCATTCGAAGCTGCGTAGCATCACCGAGCGGGCACCGCACCTGACGCGGCTCTTGTGGCTCGACACGCTGATCGACGGCGCCATCCACCGCGAGTGGATCGTCGCCATGGGGCGGCGCTCGAAAGTCTCCCATCTGGCRCATCTGTTCTGCGAGCTGTTCGTCAGGCTGCAAGTGGTGAAGCGCACCAACGGCATGAGCTTCCATTTGCCCGTTTCGCAAGCCGAGCTCGCCGACGTGCTGGGCCTGTCGGTGGTGCATATGAACCGTGTCATCAGCGCGCTGCGCAACAGCGGCGTGATCGCCTGGGCAAACCATACGGTGACGATCCTCGACTGGCAGAAGCTGCAGCAGATCGCCGAGTTCGACCCGACCTATCTTTCAATGACGCGCGAGCCGCGCTGATCGCCGCTGAAGGCATCTTGCCAAAACCGCTGCGCAGTTTTCGGGCGACATGCATCATTCAGAACGCCGTTTCCGGTGCGKGGATTCCTGGTTTTCGCCGCGCAGCATCTGCCGGTCGTCGGGATCGGTCAGGTCGCTCTCGGCAGGCTTCAACGTATTGCCCTTCGCGCGGGCAGCCCGCTCCTGATGCGGCCGCTTCAGTTCCTCCTCGGCATTGAAATCCTTGCCGGCATTCTTGGTGTTGACGCGCTCCTCGATGATGCGCTGCTGCTGATCATGCGTTGTCTTGCCTGCCATGCCGGTCTCTCCCACGGCTGAAAGAAATTCTCCCCCACAGAGAAGCCCGTCCGCAGGGGTGAGCGGGCGGGCTTCTATCGGGAGGGACCCCGATGGCGGCGGGGGAGCCGCCGCGCACCGAACCGGCCACCGGCGGTTATGTTCCATTGCTGGAGCGAAAGCGACGGAATTTCCCGACGGGGCCGAGACATTCCGCGCGACAGCCGCTGCGGTTCCGATCTTCGTCGCGCTGCCGGCCTTCTTCCTCTTCGGCCGATAAGCCGGTGGGACACGCGCCGGCTGCGCCGCGGACGCGCCAGCATGGCGCAAAATATCAAATGTAATTTTGCTCTGCCCCGCGGTCGRCCAAACTGTGGGTGGGGATTCGATGAATGAAGGCCTATCGCGTGGAAGAGATGGATGGCGAGACCGTCCTTGCAAGCCATGCCGTCGAGGCGATGGCGCCGTACGAGGCGGCGCGAAAGGCGCTCGGCGTCGAGGTCACGCTGCGCGCCGGTGCCGACAGATGGATTCGGGTCGTCGAGCTGACCGACAGGCCGCCGACGCGGCTGCGCCCTGGCGTTTTCGAGTTCAGGGTTGTCGGTCGTACGAGCTATCCTTTGCCATCGGTTTGCTGAAATCGGCTCGCGGTTGATCTCAACGATCCGCAACGCATCCTCGCCCTGGAACCTTCCCCTGCCGGTGAAAGTTCACTTTGCGCAACTGACTCGGCGCGGCTCCCGATTTGAAATGGCTGATTACCTCAAACTTCCGGCAATCTCTGGTAAACTATTCCGTGTGGTCGTCGAGACGCCGCGGGGATCGGCCGCGAAACTAGCCTATGAACGGAAGACCCGCGTGTTCGAATACTCCCGCCCTCTTCCGGTGGGAAATACCTACCCCTATGATTGGGGTTTCGTGCCGTCCACGTTGGGGGACGATGGTGATCCCCTGGACGGGCTCGTTATCCATCAGGCCGCCGCCGCCCCGGGCGTTGTTATTAAATGCGACCTACTTGGCGCGCTTCGCGTGAAGCAGCAGGACCCCGATGGCTCGAAGGTTCGTAACGACAGGTATATCTTCTGCCCGCACAATGAAGACGCGCAGGACGAGCCCGTCGCTATCGCCGATGTCCCACAGGATCTTCGCCGGGAGATAGAGCAGTTTTTTCTTTCGTCGGTATTGGGCACCGGCAAGAAGATCAAGCTTAAGGGTTGGCAAAACGCCGCCGAGGCCAGGGCTTCGCTTGTGGAGGGGATGAAAATTTTCAAGCGAAAATTCTCGCATTGAGCGGACAGCGGATGCCTGCCTCGCACGGTTTTCTGACCGTCGGTGAGAACCTCTGGGCCATGAACGAATGCGGTGGGAACCTCGGCTGGCCATGCCCAGGTGACCGTCACTCTGGAACCGATCGTTCATCCGCCGGTTACCTTATGCCTTCGTTAGCAGGTGCTTATGCAATGCGGAAGAGCCGCCCCAAATCCTTGGCGCACCTCGCGCTCACGGCCGACCCCGCGCCGGCGGCCTTCCTATGACCGGGATCGGTTCGCAAATCGATAGAGAACAAAGCAGCACGTTGGCGAAAGGTCCTTTCCAACGGTTCCTTCGCACGATCGGGCCCGGATTCATCACCGGTGCGTCCGATGACGATCCCTCCGGCATCGGAACTTACAGCCAGGCTGGAGCCCAACTCGGATTCAATATCGGCTGGTCCATGCTGTTCACCTTCCCGCTGATGGCGGCAATCCAGGAGATCGCCGCTCGCATTGGCCGCACCACGGGCAAGGGTATTTCAGGCAACCTCAGCCGGCACTATCCGGCCCCGCTGCTTTCCGTTGTGGTGATGCTGCTGTTCGTTGCCAACGTCATCAACATCGGCGCCGATCTCAGCGCCATGGCCGACGCGTTGAAACTGCTCGTCGGCGGACCGAGTTCCCTCTATGTCGTCGCTTTCGCGATCATCTGTGTCTCGGCGATCGTGTTCCTCGACTACACCCGCTACGTGACGGTCCTCAAATGGACCACCTTGAGCCTTTTTGCCTACGTCATCGCGATGTTCGCGGCCAATGTGCCCTGGATCGACGCGGCCAAAGGCCTGTTCATTCCGCACCTCGAATGGAGCGGGGCTTTCTTCACGACATTGCTGGCGATCCTTGGCACGACGATCTCGCCTTATCTGTTCTTCTGGCAGGCCTCGCAGGAGGTCGAAGAGGAGGAGCTCAAGCTGACCGCCGAGCCGCTGCGATGGGCGCCCTGGCAAGCCACACGGGCGTTCGGGCGGATACGCGCCGACACGCTGGTCGGAATGGCGTTCTCGAATTTGATCGCCGTCGCGATCATCTTCACCACCGCCGCGACCCTTCACAAGGCGGGGGTGACGGACATCACCTCGTCAACGGACGCGGCAAAGGCGCTGGAACCGGCGGCTGGAGAATTCGCTTTCATCGTCTTCTCGGCGGGCATCATCGGCACCGGACTTCTGGCGGTGCCGGTGCTGGCGGGTTCGGCGGCATTCGCAGTAGGCGAAGCGCTGCGCTGGCCGGTCGGCCTTCAGCGCAAGCCGAAGGAAGCAGCCGCCTTCTACGCCACGCTCGCCGCGGCGACCGCTCTTGGCACTGGGATCATGTTTACCCCAATCGACCCGATCAAGGCGCTTTACTGGAGCGCCGTGATAAACGGCATGTGCGCTGTGCCGGTCATGGTCGTGATGATGCTGATGGCTGCCCGTAAGGACATCATGGGAGAATTCCCGGTCCAGGGCTGGCTGCGCGCGCTGGGTTGGCTGTCGACATTGGCAATGGGTATGTCGTCGCTCGGTCTGGTCGCTCAATGGTTCTTGTGAGTGCTGCGCCCGCTGCGCGGCACCTAAGACGAGAAAGGCGGTCAACGCCTGAGCTGCACCCAACCGGTCGTCTGGAGGGATAGTGCGCGACTTCGGTCAGCATTGATTATTCATTTTGAAGGCGGGCAAATATGACCAAATCTTCGCTTCATCTGCTCAAGGGCACCGGCTATCTGATCTCCACCGTGAGCGTGATCCTGCTGGCGACCGTAAGTTGGGACAGCGCCTCGAAAAGTCCTTTGCTGACGGCCTGTCTGCTCGGAGGAGCGGCCACCTCGATCATCGGCATGTTCTGTCGCTGGCTCTCCTACGAGATCGAGAAACGGCAGGAAGAGCGGCGGGAGAGTCAGCAGGCTCGGTGAGGCCGTTCGCACCCGCGTTTGCCGAAGGAATCGCGCCCAGGCTGGTGACGCATCCAGCGACAATAGACGCCCGCCGGCAAGGCCAGCGGGCGCACCTGACGAGGGATGCCGAAGGCAGCCGGGCTGTCAGCCGCGAACGAAGAGCGCTTCGTCTTCGTCGCGCTGCCTGCCGCCGAGAGCGCCGGCAACGCTGGCAATGAAAGCTCCAACGATCATCGACAGGGCGCCGACGAGCGCGAAGGTGGCACCTGCCTTTCTGGCGGTGTCGGCGGCCGCCTTCGCCTTGTTCTTGGCGTCTTCAATGCCGCCAAGCACAGTATCGACGCGCTTGGCGGCATCGGCCTGAGAAAGCCCGGTGCGGGAGGCTACCAGCTTCGCAAGATAGGCTTTGTCGTCGGCCGACACCTCGCCCTTGGCGGCGCTTGCCACCAGGATGCGTGTTGCCTGCGCCGTCATGCCGGCGTCATTCTGGCCGGCTGGGGCGACGTTACCTGTGTCGGCCGGGCGGAAGAGCTGGTCGATGAAATAACCCAAGGTGTTGTTGTCGGTTGCGGCGGCGCCATTCGCGGCTGCCGTCGAAGCACCCRCCGCCGCGCCCGCCGCAACGTTGGACCCCGCTTGCACGCCCGCCCCGATTGTTGCGGACAAGGCAGAGCCGAACACGCCGGCAACCAGCAGCGTCGCCAGCGCCCAGGCCAGAAAGCCATGCGCGGTGTCGCGGAAGTAGACTTCGTTGTCGTGAATGCCGACCCATTTCGTCCGTAGCCGGCCGGTCAAGTAGCCGCCCAGCCCGGCCGACAGCCATTGCACGACGATCAACCAGACGGCGGCCGAAACCGCAAAAGTGGTGGTCGAGGCGCTGGCGCCGGTCCAGGGCGAAACCATGGTTAGCCCCAACCCGGAGCCGATCAGCATCAAAACCACTGTCAGGGTCGCCGCGGCGAAGGCTCCCGCAACGATCGGACCCCAACTCACGGCAGAAGACGAAGACTCGGTCGCGCCGGAAAGTTCGACGTCAGTTACAGCGGAATTCATCACCCATCTCCTACCGCGCGAACAGCATAAGCAGGATGATGATCGGGATTGGAACCCCCAGCAGCCAAAGCAATATACCTCGTCCCATAGTAACCTCCTGTTGCTGTCGAGACGGAATACCAATTCGCAGAACTGGCTTTCGTTCCTAAGGTTTAGTGAGGGATCGACGGGACTTTGAGCCCGCTGATGCCGGCGATGCCGCCGCGGAATCTTTCGGAACAAGCGGCGACTCGACATGTTCGGCAGCCGGTGGCTCGCGCGGCCTGCAAGGCACAATTCGGTGCCGGCGCAATGGTCCCCGAAGATGCTGTCGAAAACGGTGGCGAATTTGCAATAAGAAACGACGGACATATAATTAGCTGACTAAGTGATTCATGGCACGGTGAGCCGATGGCCAAGAAGAAGAACAGGCAGACTCCCGCAGGCGTTTCGGCAGCATCTCGAGCTGAAATCCTCGAGGCGGCCTATTTTGCCCGCAAATGCGGGCTCACCCGCGACGAGGCATTACAGATGATCCGCGAAGCCCACGGCTCGACCGTCAAGCCGGTAGAAGGCGGAAAGCGCAAACACTGACCTTGGTCGACCGGTCAGTTCTCATTGGCCCGTCTGCGGCGGCACCTGGCCGGGCTTGATCACCGGCATCTCGCTGCCTGTCGGCGGCGGCGGCGTTGCGTTCTTGTCGCCGGTCGGCGGCGGTTTCAGCACGCCGCCGCAATTGCCGAGCTGTTTCGACAGTTCATCCGTATCGGCCTCTTGCTTCTGTTTCTGCTGCTGGTCGTTGGCGTCGGGCTTGGCCTGACAGTTCTGCGTCTGCTGATCCGTCGGTTGCTCGTCCCCCTGCTGGGCGGTCTGCGCAACCGCCGGCAGAGCCGGGATCAGAGCGAAAGCCGCGATGAGAAGCGCTTTCTTCATGGGATCCTCCTCATGGTCAGTGCTCGTGAGAGCGCCTCGGCCAGGCTAGAAACGCATGGGGCCGGCGCGATCTCATTCAGCGGGCAGTATTTGGCGTCTCGGTCGGAACTGCGAAATATCCTCCGCTTGCCTTTCAGGCGGGTCGAGCGGCGTGAAAGCCGGCCGGCGCCACCGCGCTGAAGCGAATTCCAAGGGACAACGCATATCGCCAGAAAAGGTTGGCTCGGTTCGTCGCGCTTGGCCAAGACCCTTCGGCATGCATCAAAGTTAAATGCGGACCACCCGAGCGTGATGCTAGATTCCATCGTTGGGGGGACTCTTCAGGAGGAGTCCCATGGACGTTCGAACTCTCATCGGCACTCTCTCGGCCGCTTTGCTGCGCCGGCGTGCCGCAGCACCGCCGATTCCCGCCAGGGTAATCCGCGCCTCGCTGGCGGATATCCCGCTAAGGCCGCGGCCGCGTCCGCCACATCGGCCGGCGCCTCCCGCCAGGCCCGCGAGCAACATGTAGCCTCCGAACCGCTGGGCGAATGCAACCGACTGGCTAGGTCATCGTTTACGGCCATTCCCAATCTTGTGGTGCACCATGAAATCCTTGCCTGTGAATCCGCTCCTTGCCCTTGTAGCCGCCATGATCACGGCCGCACCCTTTGTCGGCCTTGCCTGGCGAACGCGCGAATGGTTCGGATGGTGACGACCCGATGAGCCGTTTCCTGCCGCTCACCATCCGCTTCGTCAGCGGCGGCACGATGGTCGTCACCACGGTCGCAGAGGCGAAGAAGGCGCTTGCCGGGGCCTGGAAGAACAAGGAAGCGCCGGATTATCTCAAGGCGGCGCGGCTGGTGGACGACGCAATCGCGGGCACCTGCCGGCCGGCCGTCGCCTTTGCCGCCTTCAAGAAAGCCGCCGCGCAGCAGGGGCTGCTGAAATCCGCGCAGCCAAGCGCGGCCCTGACCATGCTGGACGAGCTCTGGTCGCGCTCCAAGAAGCCGCCTGGCTAGAGACCTATCTCGGCTCGCGCGTCATGCTGAGATAGGTCGGATCGAACTCTGCGATCGTAACCAGCCGCTCCCAGTCGAGGATCGTGATCATATGGTTCGTCCAGTTGATGACGTTCATGCGTCGCAGCGTGCCGATCACCCGGTTCATATGGACGACGGACAGGCCGAGCACGTCGGCCAGTTGAGCCTGCGACAGCGGCAAGTAAAAACCCATGTCGCGCGTCTTCTTCACCACCTGTAGCCGGATAAACAGCTCGCATATCAGGTGTGCGAGGTGGGAGAGCTTGGAGCGGCGTCCCATCGCCACGATCCACTCGCGATGAATGGCGCCGTCGACGAGCGTGTCGAGCCACAAAAGCCGGGTGAGATGCGGCGCCTGTTCGGTGATCGTCTTGAGCTTGCTGTGCTCGGCAGCAGCCACATGGCAAGGCGACAAGGCAGTGATGCCGTGATCCATCGTCTTCAGCAGGAAGGCATGGAGATCGACGAAATCCCCCGGGACCTGCAGCGAGGTGAACTGACGGCCGCCATCCTCCAAAACTTTGTAACGAGCGGCAAACCCGTCGATGATCAGCGTGCTATAGGTCGGCCTGGTTCCTTCAGAGACGATATCCTCGCCGGTGCCAACATATTTCTCGATCGACAAAGTCGATGTGAGCAAAGCCTTCTCTTCTTCCGACAAGGCGTCATGCTGGCCGAGATTGAGGTAAAGCGATTCCAGCAATTGCACGTTCTCCGTTGGAGACTGCTAACGCTGCAAGGTGGGGCTGGTTGCAGGCGGCCACCAGCCGACAGGTGGCACCGCGCGGATTCTTCTCTCCGGATCAGCGGCTTGGAACCACGACCGCGCTACCGAATTGACCTTCGAAATTTCCGGGGATGGACCTGTCCATGCAGCGCTTTTACTTCAACCTCTACAACACCGAGCACAGCCAGGAAGACACCGAGGGACAGCTCTTCGCCAGCCGCGAGCGCGCCGGCATGGAGGCGTTGCGCATCCTGCACGACGTCGCCCGCGACGAAATGCCGGGCGGCAGGCATCTGACCATCACCGTCAAGGTGCTGGATGAAAAGCGCGACCAGATTTTCGAAGCGTCGCTGATATTGGACTCCGCCTGGACGTGAGCGGTCGACGCTGTCGGCGCCAGCCGCCGGAGACAAGCCATGTTTGAGAATTTCGACAGTCGCGAGATTGATACCGGCGAAGCAAGGATCTTCGCCCGCCGCGCTGGCAGCGGGCCCGGTCTGCTCCTGCTGCACGGTTTTCCCGAGACCCATGCGATGTGGCGCGAGGTGGCTCCCGGCCTGGCACGGGATTTCACCGTCGTCTGCGCCGATCTGCGCGGCTATGGACAAAGCTCCTGCCCGCCATCGACCAGCGACCATGCGCCCTATGCCAAGCGCGCCATGGCCGCCGACATGGTCATGCTGATGGAGACATTCGGCTTTCGATGCTTCATGGTCGCGGGTCACGATCGCGGCGGGCGCGTTGCCTACCGGCTGGCGCTCGACCACCCGGACCGAGTCGAGAAGCTTGCAGTGCTGGACATCATCCCGACAGGCGATGCCTGGGACCGGGCGGACGACCGCCTGGCGCTAGGCTACTGGCCCTGGTCGTTGCTATCGCAACCCTGGCCGCTGCCGGAGACGATGCTTGCGGCCGCCGCCGATGCCGTCGTCGACAATGCGCTCTCCGGCTGGGGATCGTCGCCCGACGCGTTTCCGCCCGGAGTGCGGCAGCTCTATATCGATGCGCTGCGTGATGCCGCGCATATCCATGCTATTTGCGAAGAATATCGCGCGGCGGCTTCCCTCGACCGCGAGCATGACCGTGCCGACAGGGAGGCCGGCCGGCGCATCGCCTGCCCACTGCTGGCGCTATGGAGCGAGCATGGGGCGCTGGCCGAATGGTACGCGCAGGAAGGCGGCCCGGAAGCGATGTGGCGGAACTGGGCGGACGACGTCAGCGGCGGCGCCCTGCCCGGCGGTCACTTCTTTCCGGAGGAGTCGCCGATCGAAACGGCGGCCACGCTCGACGCCTTCTTTTCCGGAAGATAGACACAGTCCTTTCCGGATACCGCCCCCAGCGCGGACAGGCCCGGCTCACGCTAGCATCAGGTAGAGCAGCGGCAGGGCCGCCAGGCCGGCCGCCATTGCAATGAGCGTGGCGTGGCCGAGACGTTCAGCGCGCCTGGCGATATCGGCGACCTCATCCTCGTCATTGATGACGTCGAGGAAGGAAAGATCGGCAAGGGTGGCAGGTTGATTATCGTTGGCAGGCAGGCTTTCGGCGTCCTGCCGGGCGGGTTTTGCAGAGATATAGGTCAAAACGTCGTCTCGCTCCGAAGCCGGTTAAGCGGCCTTCTTGTTCATGGATATTGGTGCCCGCCGAAATGCGCGCGGGGGCGATCGGCGGGCACCAGGACAGCCGGCGATGGAGGGGGCTTTTCTCGACGGCCGCTCCCCAATTCGCAAAAAGCGGATTGGTTGCACATGCCGGCCCAATGCGTCGGTCAGGTCGGACTTCAGTCCGAGGCGGTCACGAAATGTTTCAGCCGGAACATAGCCAGTTCGCGCCTGTTCCTTTTACTCAAGGATGCCGAACGCGTCCTTGAATTCACCCTGAAGAAGAATCCCAACCGACGGAGAAGTCGACATGCCCAATCAAGGCGGAAGCCACGAACAGCACGTCAAGGCCGGCCAGCAGAGCCACAAGAACCGCGACGACCGGCATCGCGGCAGTGAGCAGCAGCAGGCCGAGGACCGCAACATGGATCAGCGCGGTGCGGGTCAGCACAGGGGCGGCAGCGGCAACTTCGCCGAAGACCGCCAGCGTGCCTCGGAAGCCGGCCGCAAGGGCGGCCAGCGCTGAGTTAAAAGGTGGCGTCGGTGCTTTTGCACCGCGCCACCTTCGTTTTGGAGTTGTGCCTTTTCAAATCATGGAGAAATCGATGGCGACGAAGCGTTCGTCCGAACCCGCGAACGGCCTGGAAAGCCTGTTCGTAGATGGCCTCAAGGACATTTACTATGCGGAAAAGAAAATCCTGAAGACGCTGCCGAAAATGGCCAAAGCCGCGTCAGCGGAAGAAGTAGGCGCGGCTTTCGAGAAGCATCGTGTCGAGACGGAGGGCCATGTCGATCGACTCGAAAAGGTTTTCGAAATCCTCGGCAAACCTGCGCGCGGCAAGACCTGCCCGGCGATCGATGGCATCATTGAAGAAGGTTCGGAGATCCTCGAGGAATACAAAGATGAGCCGGCTCTCGATGCCGGCCTTGTAGCGGCTGCCCAGGCGGTCGAACACTACGAGATCGCGCGCTACGGCACGCTGATCGCCTGGGCAGAGCAACTCGGCCTGAAGGACGCGCTGCCGTTGCTCCGCGACACGCTCAAGGAAGAGTCCGCAACGGACGAAGCGCTTACCAAGCTGGGCGAAAGTGGTGCGAACGAGCGAGCGTTGCAGGCCGCATAGAAGGCGCCAGAGGCCATGGCTTCGGTCCGCATACCATCGCCTGGCCTGATGAAGCGGCCCCGGTTCAACGCCGGGGCCGTAGGCTGGAATCCGAACCGTCGGGGGAGTTGGTCGTACCTGTAGAACGGAACTTCAAACCGTTACCCGCCGATGCCGCATGGAACCAGTTCGGCTCCTCCCGGTTGCTTAGATGCCGCGCCGCAGAATGGAGGCCGGCATTCTAATGGAGGGCAACTGATGTCCACGCATACGCTTCATCCTGAGCGAGTCGACGAGACCCGCTTGCAGGCCTATTCGGCTTTTGCGCCAATTCTTATCAATTCGCTCGCACAGAAACTCGCGCGCCAACAGGGAATGAAGGAGCTGGATAAACTCGAGGCATCGTTGGTCCGGCTGGTCGAGGAGACGGATATCGCCGCGCCGGATTCGGAAGCGATGAAGGAGTTCGCCGTCGAGCTTGTCGTGTCCACGCTGCGCAACGTGCGAGAGCACCCTGACGCCAAGAAGGATCTGGAAGAGATCGACGAGCGTCGTGCCGAAGGGCGCTCGGAAGACCCGGACACGCTGGAAGAGCAGTTGCAGTCCGGGCTCGAGGACAGTTTTCCGGCCAGCGATCCCCCGGCCGTCGTTTCGACAGCGATCACCGGCGGTGCCAAGGACATCGTCGGCACCGACGAGGTATTGCGCCGCAAGAAAGAAGCGTCCGCGCGCCGCCAGGAAAAGCAGGAAACCTGATCGCCGGAGTGATGCCGTGCCATTCGAGCAAGGCAACGGGCTGATTACGAAAATCAGGCAGCAGCTGAGGGGCTTACGGCGCGCGTAGCGCACTCTCGCCGGAGCCCCCCGATATGAAGACGGCTCGCCAAACTCGCGAACGAAAAGGAACCAGCCTCGCCGCGAAGGGTTGGTTCAGTATTGGAAGGACAAAACCATGCAGAAAAGCGAACTTCCCAACCGCCCAGGCCCAGCAGGAACTCCGTCAGGTAACCTGCCGACCAAGGGCGGCGACGATCCCGATGTGCGCTTCCTGGCGGAGAACACCGATCTATCGCCAAAGCAGGCGCGGGAGTTGATCCGGGAGCACGGGCATGACCGGGACAAGCTCCTGAGGATCGCCCGGACCATGAAGGCGGAGGGCTGACCGCCCGAGAAGCAAGCGAGGTTGAGATGAGCAATTCACCGAACACAGGACGCCCCGGAACCTCCGATCAATGGCCGCGCTGGGAAGGCCCGAAGGCCAACAAGCCGCGCGGCTACCTGCCACCCAAGGACGATCCCGACGAGGATCGGGACGCCGCCGGCGAGAACAACAAGGATCCGGAACGGTCTGACCTCAGCGACGTCGCCAAGAAAAAGGGTTCCTGAGGCCGGTCTGCGGCTTCACTCAGCGCAACAAGGAGCAAGACAATGCCACGCGGAGACAAATCCAAATACACTGACAAGCAGGAACGCAAGGCGGACCATATCGCCGAAGGCTATGAGAAGCGCGGCGTCTCCGAGAAGGAAGCAGAGCGCCGCGCCTGGGCGACGGTCAACAAGGACGACGCCGGCGGCAAGAAGGAGGGCGGCTCCGGCCGCGGCAAACACACCGGCCATCCGGCGGCGCACAAAGGCGGCAAGGCCGGCGGCAAGGCGTCGGGCGAGCGATCCGCGGCCGCGCGTTCGGCCTCGGCCAAGAAGGCGGCTGCGACGCGCAAGAGAAATGCCGAGCACCACGCGCATTAGTGAGGACCTCCCCTTCTCCCACAACAAGGGGAGAAGGGAAGACCCTACAGCGGCATTTCCGAAGTCTGCTTGATTGTCTGGCTGGGTACGTCCGTCTTGACGTTCTGCACACCCTTGATCCGGCTCAGATGCTCCGACTGGAAGCGGCGGTAGTCGTCGATGCCGGCCGCCACGATCCGCACCATGGCATCGCAATCGCCCAGCATCAGATAGCATTCCATCACTTCCGGAAATTTCGCCACCTCGGCGGCGAAATGCTCGATCGTGTCCTCGTCCTGCTGCTTCAGCCAGATGCGGGTAAAGAAGGTCTGGCCGCGGCCGATCTTGGCCGGGTTCAGCACCGCGACATAGCGGTCGATGACGCCCGCCTCCTCCAGCAGCTTCACGCGCCGCAGGCAAGGTGACGGCGACAGGCCGACTTCCTTCGCCAGATCGTTGTTCGCCATGCGCCCGTCGCGCTGCAGCGCGCGCAGGATACGTCTGTCGATCTCGTCCAGCTTCATGGCCCAGAATTCCAATCTTTTGCCTGAATGCGCTACCCAGTGCCAAATCGTGGCAGAAGCGACGCATCTTCGCAACCCGATTGCCGGGCGTTTCGGCTATTGTCCGGCGATCGACAACCCACAACCGACCGGGAGAATGGCGGCCGCAAGGCCAGCCAAAGGCAAAGTCATGAGCGTTTCCGAGATCGCCCTCGCCGGGGAGCAAACCAGCAACGGCCGCGGCGCCGAGTTCCGGCGCGGGCTTGCCGCCTCGACGCCGGTGCTGCTCGGCATCATCCCCTATGCGCTGGTTCTCGGCGCGCAGGCCGCGCAGAAAGGCCTTTCTGTGGCCGAGGTGCCGCTGATGACCGGCCTCAACTTCGCCGGCGGCTCCGAATTCGCCGCGATCCAGCTCTGGACCTCGCCGCCGCATGTATTGTTGATCACCGCCATCACGCTTCTGGTCAACAGCCGGCATTTCCTGATGGGCGCCGCACTTGCGCCCTTCATCAAGCGCCTGCCGAAGCGAAAGGTGTTTCCTGCGCTGTTCCTGATGTGCGACGAGAGCTGGGCGGTGGGCCTGGCCGACGCGCAACGCCGCGCCGCCTCCGGCCTGCGGCCGGCTTTCAGCCTGGCTTTTTACCTGGGCGCCGGCCTGCCTTTCTATCTCGCCTGGGTGGCGTTCACGACCTGCGGCGCGGCGCTCGGCCCGGTGCTCGGCGACGTCCAGACATATGGTTTCGCGATGGCCTTCCCGGCCGTCTTCCTGGTTCTGCTGCGCGGCATGTGGAAGGGCTTTGTCGCGGCGCGGCCCTGGCTGGTCAGCCTGGTCGTGGCGGCTCTCGTCTATCTCACCGTGCCCGGTGCCTGGTATGTGGCGGCCGGCGCGCTTTCCGGCCTGGTGGCCGCGTGGTTCCTGGCAGGTGAGAAATGATCGACCCGATGACCGTGCTCGCCATCTCGGCGATGGCCGGCGTGACATATCTCACCCGCATCGGCGGCTATCTGGTGCTGAGGAACCGCACGCTCAGTCCCCGCGCCACGGCGGTGATGGAGGCGGCGCCCGGCTGCGTGCTGATCTCGGTGATCGCGCCGGACTTCGTCTCGAAGAACCCGGCCGACCTCGCAGCACTGGCCATAACCGTGCTTGCCGCGACAAGGCTGTCGATGCTGCCGACGGTGGTGATCGGGGTTGGCTCGGCGGGAGCGTTGCGGTGGCTGATCGGTTAGCAGGCCTCAGCCGCCGTAAAGTCCGAGTTCGTCCGGCTGGACCGAAGCCGCGTCGCCTTCGGCCTGCCCGCCCGCATGCCGCTTCAGCGCGGCATCCAGCCTTTCGCTGTCGCTGCCTCGCGGATCGACTATGGCATTGACAAGCGTATCGAGAGAAACGCCAAGTTGATCCAGCCCAAGCTGTCTCTCGATTTCGGCAATCGCCTGTGGAGATTGCCCTTTCAACGCTTCGATGGCGTTCTTGATCGCCGCCCCATAGGAAGACACGGACTCGTAGTCGGTCTGATCGACGCCAAACTCCTTGCCAGCGCGCTCCATCAGCCGGACCTTCATGGCTGTGATGTTGAGGTTGTCGACGCTGAACATGGATGGCGATGCTGCGGGCTCGGCCGGCATCAGCGGTGAAGTCGTGAGCCTGGAGCCGATGCCGATACTTGCCGCCGCTCCGGGAGTCGAAGGCAGGCGTTGCCGCTGCAGGATCACAAGCCTGGTGCTGTTGAGCGGTGAAGACATTGCCGGTCTCGCAGGCGCCGGTCCATCATGATTCGGACGCCGGGCGGTCGACCCAAGACATCATGTCCCGAGCGGAACAGTTCGCAGGCAGTAACCCAGTTGTCCTAAGAATTCGACAGAGCAACCGTTCATCATTTAACGAAATGGCGAACCGGTCTATCGCTTTGTTTGGCAAAAGGAGCCTATGCAAGATCGCCGTCCCGGCAAGGCAGCACCGCCCCCGCCCAGGCGCCTTCCCAACATGGGAACATGGCGATATCAGCCTGCCCGCATCTCCCGCGCGCCGCCCCTCGCCCTCGCCACGATCGCCTCCAGCGGCTCGGGCCGGTGCAGGAAATAGCCCTGGCCAAAGGCGACGCCCATGGCCATAAGGATCTCCAGCGCGTTTTTCTCCTCGACCTTTTCGGCCACCACAGCGGCGCCCATCGATCGGGCGATGCCGGTGATCGCCGAGACGATCTCGCGATCGAACGGGCTGTCGGCGATGTGCTCGACGAACGAACCGTCGATCTTGATCGCATCTATGGGAAAGCGCCTGAGATATTCGAAGGAGCTCATGCCGGCGCCGAAGTCGTCGAGACTGACGCGGCAATGGCGTTCGCGCGCCCGGCGCACGAACTCCGCCGCCGCGTCGAAATTGGTGACGGCGGCCGTCTCGGTGATCTCGAAGCCGACGGCCGACGGTGACGCGCCGCTCTCGGCGATGGCCTCGTCGACGAAATCCCAAAGTTGCGGATCGGAAAGCGTCTGCGCCGACAAATTGAAGTCGAGCGCGATGGCCCCCGCTCGCATCGCATCGCCATGGCGCGTCAGCGCGGTGCGGATGATCCAACGGTCGAGCCGGGCAGCAAGGCCGAAGCGTTCGGCGACCGGCATGAAATCGCCGGGCGGAATCATGTTGCCGGTGCGAGCCTCGAGCCTGGCCAGCACTTCGACATGGCGGCTGTCTTCCCATGGCTGGCCGAGCCGGTGGATTTCCTGACCGAACAGCTTCAGCCGGCCGTCCTCCATCGCATCGACAAGGTCAGCCGCCAGCCGTGCGGCGTTGAGGCCGCCAGCGCCCGACGTAGTCTCCGGCGAGAACACCGCGAAGCGGTTGCGACCGCCGGCCTTGGCGGCGTAGCAGGCATCGTCGGCGCAAGCAAGCGCATCGGCCACGCTCATGTTGCGGTCGCGCACGAAGGCGATGCCGATGCTGGCGGCAAGCCTGCGCGAAGTGACGGCCGGGCCGAGATCGGCGTCGCGCACGGCGGCAAGCACGGCGCGGGCAAGACGCTCGGCGCAGGCGTCATTGCAGTTCGGCACCAAAAGCGCGAATTCGTCCCCGCCAAGCCGCGCCGCATGCGCCGAAGCGGGCAGGCTGGCGAGGATGCCCGCCGCGACGCTCTTCAGCGCCACGTCGCCGGCGGCATGGCCGGCATAGTCGTTGAGCGCCTTGAAGTAGTCGAGGTCGACATAGAATACGGCGAGTGGCAGCCGCTCGGCCATGGCGATGTTCTCGGCAAGCAGCCGGTCGAAGGCCGCGCGGTTGAGCAGCCCGGTCAACGCGTCGTGGCGCGCGGCGAAGGCAAGCTCCTCGGCACGCCTCTTCTCCTCGGTGATGTCGCGCACCGTGCCCAAAATCTGGCCGGCTGAGCCCGCAGCGATGAAGCGCACAAGCGACTCGACGTGACGGATTTCACCGTCGCGGCGGACGATGCGATATTGCACGGCCGCGACGCCCTCAGAGCCGACCGGCACATCGTGGGCACGCTCGGCGACTTCCTTGTCCTGCGGATGCAGGAAAGTGTGCCAGAAGTCGGCGGCCACCTCGTCGTGGTCAGTGACGACGCCGAATATCTCGCGCGTGCGGGCGTCCCAATAGCTTTTCTGGGTGCCGATATCGAAGTGCCAGATGCCCGTGCCGCTGGCGGCGAGCGCGAGACGGAAGCGGACGTTGATCTGCTCCAGCGCCGCTTCGGCCTCCTTCTRCCGGGTGATGTCGGTCTGCACGCCCATCAGCCTGAGCGGCTTGCCGTCAGCGTCGCGCTCGACGATGCCRCCGCGGTCGAGCACCCAGACCCAGTGGCCGTCCTTGTGGCGCAGGCGCAGCTCCGTCTCGATGGAATCGACGAGGCCCGCAATATGCCGGTCGCCGCTTTCCTGCGCGCGCTGGCGATCGTCGGGATGGGTCAGCTTCAGCCAGAGATCGGACGTGTTGGCAAGCTCGCCCGCTTCATAGCCCAGCATCTTCGACCAGGTCGGCGAATAATAGCAATCGCCGGTCGACAGATTCCAGTCCCACAGGCCGAGTTGAGCCCGGTCAAGCGCCAGCGCCCAGAACTTGCCGTTGCGTTTATTGTCGTCCGCCATTCTTTGTTCTTGCCGCCCTGTCCCGGCAATACTGCATGAAAGCAGAGAAGAAAGAGTTACCGGGTGGGGGGCAGCTAATCTCCCCCTTGCGGGATTGCTAACTGCCCAGCGCCAACCGCCGCCTCACCACCGCCGCATGGAACCGCGCACCGTGCAGCAGGCCTTCGTCGTTGAAATCATAGGCAGGATTGTGCAGCGGCGCGGTGTCGCCATTGCCCATGAAGACGAAGCAACCAGGGACACGGTCGAGGAAGCGGGCGAAATCCTCCGACGCGGTCATAGGCTCCGCCGCAACGTGAACAACATTGTTCGCCAGCACCATGCGCGCGGCAGCGAATGCCTCGTCGACAAGCGCCGCGTCGTTGATCAACGGCACGAACTCGCGCGTGTAAGTGATTTCAGCAGCAACGTTATAGGCCTGGGCGGTGCCCTCGGCGATGCGGCGCATCTCCTTTTCGATCGCGGCGCTCACCTCGGACCGGAAACTGCGGCAATCGCCCAGGATGCGCGCCAGCCCCGGCAGCGCATTGCGGGTGCCGTCGGTGATGAGCTCGGTCACCGAGACGACACCGACATCGGCTGGACTCAGGCGCCGCGAGACGATGGTCTGCAGGTTGACCACCAGCGCGCAGGCGGCGACCAGCGTCTCCTGGCCGGCATGYGGCCGCGCCGCGTGGCCGCCGAGGCCTTTGAGCACGATCTCGAAATTGTCCTCGGCCGACATGACCGGGCCGCTGCGGGTCTCGAAATGGCCGATGGGAAGGCCTGGCATGTTGTGCAGCCCGAAGATCTCCTCGAAGGGAAAGCGCTCGAGCAGGCCGTCGTCCAGCATGGCCAGCGCGCCCCTGCCCCATTCCTCGGCCGGCTGGAAGATGAAGCGCACCGTACCGTCGAAGCCGCCTTCGTTGGCGAGCAGCTTGGCCGCGCCGAGCAGCATCGAGGTGTGGCCATCATGGCCACAGGCATGCATGGTGCCGGGCGTCTGCGAGCGCCAGGCTTGCTTGCCCTGCTCGGCGATGCGCAGCGCATCCATGTCGGCGCGCAGCGCGATGGCCCGGTTGCCGCTGCCGCGGGTCAGCGTGCCGACGACGCCGGTGYCGCCGACGCCTTCGGCCACCTCCAGTCCGAACGCGCGGAGTTTTTCCGCCACAAAGGCGGCGGTGCGTCTTTCCTCGAAGCCGAACTCGGGATGGGCGTGGAGATCGCGCCGCCACGCCGTCATCTCGCTGTGCAGTGCCTGTTGGTCGAGTTCAGCCATCGGCCGCTCCAAGCCTCTTGTTAACAGGGAGAACCGGAATTGCTGTCAGGCACTCTGCAGGAACACCTCTTCCGGCGCCATCCCGACCAGCTCGGCAAAGCGGCCATGGTCAGTCGCGCCCTCGGAGTTGATGACGAGCACGCGCGAGTGCGTATCGAGGCCGAGTGCGGCACGTATACGTCGGTCGCCGGCGGCGCGGACCAGCCCGGCCAGGCCTGCCCCGCCGCTCTCTCCGGAGACGATCGCCGGATCGCCGCCCAGGGGCCGCGCCAGCCGCTTCATCACCGCGACCGCGTCCTCTTCGTCCACCGTCATGAAGGCATCGCCGACGCGCGCCAGCACGCGCCAGGCGACGAGAGAGGGCTCGGCGCATTCAAGCATCGTCATCACGGTCGGCTCCTGCTTTGCGACCGTCGCCGGACGTCCGGCCTCAGCCGATGCGTAGATGCAAGCCGAGCGTCGCGGCTCGACCACCACGGCCTTCGGCCGCCTGGAGCCAAGCATGACGGCCATATGGCCGGCGATCGCCGCCGCGAAGCCACCGACGCCGGCCTGCAGGAAGACATGCGTTGGTGGCTCGGCCATGCGCCGCAGCGTCTCGCGCACGATCACGGTATAGCCCTGCATGACGAGCCCAGGGACGCGCTCATAGCCGAGCCAGGACGTGTTGGAGATGATCTTCCAACCGCGCTCGGCGCCGACGCGCGCGACTTCGCGCACCGCATGGTCATAGCCGCCCTCGACCTCGACGATCTCCGCGCCGAAGCGGGCGATGGCCGCGACGCGCTCGGCACTGACACCGGCATGGACGAAGATCACCGAACGCGCGCCGACGAGGCTGGCGCCCTGCGCCACGGAGCGGCCATGGTTGCCGTCGGTGGCGCAGACGAAGATCATGCCGGACGCGATCTGGCGCACTCTGGCGTCGTTTATCTCGCTGATATCGACATCGCGCCCGAGCCACTTGCCGGCCTCCTCCAGCACCAGCCGCATGACGGCATAGGCGCCGCCCAGCGCCTTGAAGCTGCCAAGGCCCAGACGCTGGCCTTCATCCTTGACATGAAGCGACGCGATGCCGAGCTCGTCGGCCAACGCCGGTAAGGCGTGCATCGGTGTCTCGGCATGGTCGTGGCGCGCCTTGAGGTAATGCTCGGCCCGCTCGCCGCCAGCCATGCCGAGTGCCTCCGCATCGGCGGCAACCAACGGCTGGTTGTGTTCGGGACGTTGGTTGAGAAGCAGCATGCTAGTCTTCCTGCGAGGCACTGAACTCTTTTGGCGGGCGCGACTCCGGCGCGATTCTGCGCGCGCTTTAATTGGCTAAGTGATTGAAGTTTGTTTCGATTGGATGTCGCCGAATGTTCGGTTCGGAAGCACCCGACACAGCCAACATGACTATTTTTGGTGGTATTTCGCTGCCGCTGCACCCATCTGCGTTCCTCCCGCGATCAGTCGGCCGCCAGCCGGGCGGCGACGCCGAGCAGGATGTTGGCGCCGGCAACCAGCCCGTCGGGAGCGGTGAATTCGGCGGGGCTGTGGCTGATGCCGCCCCGGCTCGGCACGAAGATCATCGCCGACGGCGCGATGCGCGCGATCATCTGCGCGTCGTGGCCGGCGCCCGAGGTCATGCGCAGGCACGAAAGGCCGGCGGCCCTGGCGCCATCCTCGATCAGCGAGACGATGCGGGCATCGAACGTCACCGGCTCGAAACGCGCCAGGCTTTCGGCGTGGACGGTGACGCCGGCGCTTGCGGCCAACTTGTCGAGGAAGGCGACGAGCGCCGCTTCCATCTCACGAAGGTGCATCTCGTCGGGGTCGCGAAGGTCGATGGTGAAGGTCGCTCGGGACGGGATGACGTTGATGGCGTTGGGCTCGAAGGCCATGGTGCCAACAGTGGCGACGGTGCGCGTCGATGACGCGCTGGCCCGGTCGGCGAGGAAGCCGATCACCTGCGCCGCGGCGACGCCGGCATCCCGGCGCATCGACATCGGCGTAGTGCCGGCATGGTTGGCCTCCCCGTCGATCGTGATGCGCTGCCAGGAAATGCCCTGCAGGTTTTCGACCGCGCCGACGGCGATGCCTTCGCGCTCAAGCACCGGCCCCTGCTCGACATGCAATTCGACATAGGCGTGCGGCTTGAGGAAGCCGGGCTCGTGCTCGCCGGCATAGCCGATGCGTTCCAGTTCCTTGCCCAGCACCGTGCCGTCGGTGCCGATGGAGGCCAGCGCTTCCTCGAGGTCGCGGCCGCCGGCAAAGACCAGCGAACCCATCATGTCGGGCGAAAAGCGCACCCCCTCCTCATTGGTGAAGGCGGCGACGACGAGCGGACGGGCCGGCGCGAAGCCGGCCTCCTTCAGGCTCTCGATCGCTTCGAGGCCGGCAAGCACGCCATAGCAGCCGTCATAGATGCCGGCGTCGATCACCGTGTCGATATGCGAGCCGAGCATGACCGGCGACTGGCTTTCGGTGGCGCCTGTCTTCCAGATGCCGAAGATGTTGCCGATGCGGTCGATGGCGACCTCAAGCCCAGCCTCTTCCAGCCAGCCGACGAGGCGGTCGCGGCCGAGCTTGTCCATGTCGGATGCGGCGACGCGGACCAGCCTGCCCTGCGCGTCGCGGCCGATTCCGCCGAGTTCCTGGATGCGGCCCAGAAGCCGGTCGGCGTTGATGGTCAGATTGCTCATGCCGGCTGCCTCGCGTTTGCGACCTCGTCCGGCGCCATGCCGACCAGTTCGGCATATCGGCCAGGATCCGTCGCGCCTTCGGAGTTTATGATGAGCACGCGCGAACTGGCGTCGAGGCCGAGCGCAGCGCGCATCTTGTTATCGCCGGCAGCGCGGATCAGTCCGGCGAGCCCTGCCCCGCCGCTCTCGCCGGAGACGATCGCCGGATCATCGCCCGCAGGCCGCGCCAGGCGGTTCATCACCGACACCGCGTCTTCCTCCTCCACCGTCATGAAGGCATCGCCGATCCGTGACAGCACGCGCCAGGCGACCAGCGACGGCTCGTAGCATTCGAGCATCGCCATCACCGTCGGCTTGCTGTGCGCGATCGTCACCGGACGTCCGGCCTTGGCCGTCTCATAGACGCATGCCGCCCGCGCGGGCTCGACCACGGTCACAGTCGGCCTCGCGTCGCCGCGCGCAATGGCGAGATGGCCGGCCACCGCCGCGGCGAAGCCACCGACGCCGGCCTGCAGGAAGACATGGGTGGGCGGCTCAGGCAAGCGTTCCAGCGCTTCGCGCACGATCACGGTGTAGCCCTGCATCACCAGTCCCGGGATGCGTTCGTAGCCCGGCCAGGATGTATCGGAGACGACGGTCCAGCCGCGCTCGGCGGCGACGCGGGCGGCTTCCCTGACCGACTGGTCGTAATCGCCGGCGACGCGCACCATCTCGGCGCCGAAGCGGGCGATGGCCGCCACGCGTTCGTTGCTGACGCCCGAATGGACGAAGATGACCGAGCGCGCGCCGACAAGGCCGGCGCCCTGCGCCACCGAGCGTCCATGGTTGCCGTCGGTCGCGCAGGCGAAGGTCATTTGCGCGGCGATCGCCTTCACCTCAGGCTTGCGCAGGTCCTCGACCGCGACGGCGTGGCCGAGCCGCCTGCCAGCCTCCTCCAGCACCAGATGCATCACGGCATAGGCGCCGCCCAGGGCCTTGAAGCTGCCGAGGCCGAGGCGCTTGCCCTCGTCCTTGATGTGGAGCGCACCGATGCCGAGTTCGGCCGCCAGCGAGGGCAAGGCATGAAGCGGCGTCTCGGCATGGTTGTCGCGCGCGGCAAGGAAGCGCCCGGCCTCCTGGGCGCCGGCAAGCCCAAGCGTCGCGGCGTCTTCCTCGGTCAGCGGCTGGCGATGGTCGGGGCGGCGGTTGAGCAGGAACATGGGTTTCTCCGTCTTGATGGCTGAAATTTATTGCAAGCCAGGCGAAAAAGGCGCTCTCTTTTGGCGCTTGAAATGCAAGTTTGTTTCGTTTGGAACACTGCCATGTCTATTTCGCCCGACCTCGACGCCTTCGACCGTGCCATCCTCGCCATCCTGCAGAAGGACAACGCCACGCCGCAACGTACCATCGGCGAGGCAGTGAACCTCTCGGCGCCAGCCGTACAGCGACGCATCAAGCGCATGGAGGAGACGGGCGTCATCCGCGCCAATGTCGCGTTGGTCGACCCGGCCAAGGTCGGCCACCCGATCACCATATTCGTCGAGGTCGAGGTGGAGAGCGAGCGCGCCGAGTTGATCGATGCCGCCAAGCGCGGCTTCGCGGCGGTCCCGGAAGTGCAGCAATGCTACTACGTCACCGGCGAGGCCGACTTCATCCTCGTCGTCACGGTGGCCACCATGGCCGACTACGAGGCACTGACCAGGCGGCTGTTCTTCGCGAACAACAATGTGAAGCGGTTCCGCACTTTTGTTGCGATGGACCGCGTGAAGGTTGGGATGGAAGTGCCGGTGGGGCGCTAATCTCCCCCCTTGAGGGGGAGATGTCGCCGAAGGCGACAGAGGGGGTCGTCTCACATAGAGCGCAACGCCGTCTAACATCGAGCAAAGGGCGTTGGCACTCCACGCGCGAGGCCCCCCTCTGGCCGCTTCGCGGCCATCTCCCCCTCAAGGGGGGAGAAGCGCGCCGCACTCAACCTCCGCGCCCCAACCACCGCACATAGATCTCGCCGACGATCCCGCGCCGGAAGATCAACACGCAGACCATGAAGATCAGGCCGGTGGCGATGGTCACCGGGAAGCCGGACGTCGCCAGCGTGTTCTCCAGCCCCACGACGAGGCCCGCTCCCACCACCGGGCCGACCATGGTGCCGATGCCGCCAAGCAGCGTCATCAGGATCACCTCGCCCGACATCTGCCAGGTAACGTCGGTGAGCGTGGCGAACTGGAAGACGATCGCCTTCGTAGCCCCTGCAAGACCGGCGAGCGCGGCCGACATGACGAAGGCGGCGAGCTTGTAGCGGCCGACGGAATAGCCGAGCGAAATGGCGCGGTTCTCGTTCTCCCTTATCGAGCGCAGGATCATGCCGAAGGGCGAGTTGACGATGCGCCAGATGGCGAAGATGCCGAGCAGGAAGATCGCCAGCACGAAGAAATACATGGTCATCGGCACGTTGAGGTCGAGCATGCCGAAGAGATGGCCCCGCGGCACGCCCTGGATGCCGTCCTCGCCTTCGGTGAAGGACGCCTGCACGCAGAAGAAATAGAACATCTGCGCCAGCGCCAGCGTGATCATGGCGAAATAGATGCCCTGGCGGCGGATGGCGAGGAAGCCCATCACGAGGCCCATCAAGGCGGCGCCCGCGGTGCCGAGCAGGATGCCGGCTTCCGGCGGCCAGCCCCAGGCTTTCACCGCATAGGCGCAGAAATAGGCGGCACCGCCGAAGAAGGCGGCGTGGCCGAAGGAGAGCAGGCCCGTGTAGCCGAGCAGCAGGTTGAAGGCGCAGGCGAAGAGCGCGAAGCACAGCATCTTCATGACGAAGATCGGATAGATGACGAAGGGCGCGGCGATCAGCGCCACGATGCCCAGTGCCACCAGCGCCCGTTCCAGCCTGACGGAGGCGGCGGCGCGCTGTGCGTGAAGGGTCGCCCCGCTCATCTCAGGCGTCCCTTCCAAACAGGCCGGCGGGCCTGAGCAAAAGCACGATCGCCATGATGACGAAGACGACGAGGTTCGAGGCCTCGGGATAGAACACCTTGGTCAGGCCCTCGGCGAGGCCAAGCATGTAGCCGGTGACGATGGCGCCGAGGATCGAGCCCATGCCGCCGACCACCACGACGGCGAAGACGACGATGATCAGGTCCGAGCCCATCAGCGGGCTGACCTGATAGACGGGCGCGGCGAGAATGCCGGCAAGGCCCGCAAGGGCCGCGCCCAGCCCGTAGGTGAGCGTGAGCAGCAGCGGCACGTTGACGCCGAAGGCCTGAACCAGTTCCGGGTTCTCGGTGGCGGCGCGCAGATATGAGCCGAGCCTGGTTTTCTCGATCAAAAGCCAGGTGCCGATGCAGACGATGAGCGAGGCGACCACCACCCAGCCGCGATAATTGGGCAGGAACATGAAGCCGAGATTGGTGCCGCCGGCGAGCAGCGTCGGCACGGCGTAGGGATTGCCCGAGACGCCGTAATAGTAGCGGAACACGCCTTCGATGACCAAGGCGAGGCCAAAGGTGAAGAGCAGGCCGTAAAGCGGGTCGAGACGGTAGAGGTGCGACAGCGCCACGCGCTCCACCGCCATGCCGAACAGACCGACGATCAGCGGCACCAGGACCAGCGCCGGCCAGTAGCCGATGCCGAGATGCACCAGCAGCAGGTAGCCGATGAAAGCGCCCAGCATATAGAGCGCGCCATGGGCGAAGTTGATGATGCGCAACAGGCCGAAGATGACGGCGAGGCCGAGGCTGAGCATGGCATAGAAGGAGCCGTTGATCAGGCCAACAAGGAGCTGGCCGAGAAGCGCCTGGATGGGGATGCCGAAGACCGTCAACATGGCGCGATCATACCCCCAGCACCTCGTGCAGCTTGTCGGTGTGCGCGGAAAGCTGGCCGACCGGGAAGCCTTCGACCACCTTGCCATGGTCCATCAGATAGAAGCGGTCGGCAATGCGGGCGGCGAAGCGGAAGTTCTGCTCGACCAAGAGGATGGTCATGCCGCGCTTCTTCAGCGTCGCCAGCAACTCGCCGATGCGTTGCACGATGACCGGCGCCAGGCCTTCGGTCGGCTCGTCGAGCAGAAGCATCTCAACGCCTGTCCTCAGAATGCGGGCGATGGCCAGCATCTGCTGCTCGCCGCCGGAAAGCTTCGTTCCCTGACTGTTGCGGCGCTCCTTGAGATTGGGGAACAGCTCGAAGATCTCTTCCACGCTCATGCCGCCCTTCGCCACGACCGGCGGCAGGATGAGGTTCTCGTCGACGGTAAGGGTGGCGAAGATCCCGCGCTCCTCCGGCACGAAGCCGATGCCCTGGTGGGCGACGCGGTGCAGCGGCAGGCCGATCAGTTCCTTGCCGTTGAAGGTGACGCTTCCCGTCCGCTTGCGGATTAGCCCCATGATGGCGCGCAGCGTCGTCGTCTTGCCGACGCCGTTGCGGCCGAGCAGCGTCACGGTCTCGCCGCGCATGACGTCGAGGTTAACGCCATGCAGCGCATGGCCCTCGCCATACCAGGCGTGGAGGTCGCGCACGGCAAGCAGCGGCTCACTCATGCCCCGCCCTCTTCATGCTCCGTCCCCATATAAGCCACGCGCACGCGCTCGTCCCGGCTCACGGTGGCGTAGTCGCCGGCGGCAAGCACCTGGCCGCGCTGCATGACGGTGATCCAGTCGCAAAGATCGGCAACGACGGTGAGGTTGTGCTCGACCATCAGCACGGCGCGATCCTTCGCCAGCGAGCGGATGATGCCGGAGATCATGCCGACATCCTCATGCCCCATGCCGGCCATCGGCTCGTCGAGCAGAAGCACTTTCGGATCGAGAGCCAGCGTGGTGGCTATCTCCAGCACGCGCTTCCTGCCATAGGAGAGATCGCCGGCCAGGCGATGCGCCGCTTCGTCCAGCCCGACGATGGCGAGCAGCTCGCGCGCCCTTGGCGTGAGCTGGTCGAGTGCGGAGAGAGAGCGCCAGAACTGGTAGCCCAGCCTGCTTGGGCGCTGCAGCGCGACGCGCACATTGTCGAGCACCGAAAGGTGCGGAAAAATCGCGGAGATCTGGAAGGAGCGCACGAGGCCCATGCGCGCCACTCTTGCCGGCGGCGTGCGGGTGATGTCGGTGCCGAGCAATTCGATCCTGCCGCTGGTCGGCTGCAGGAACTTGGTCAGCAGGTTGAAGATGGTCGTCTTGCCGGCGCCGTTCGGGCCGATGAGCGCATGGATCCTGGCATGATGAACGTCAAGGTCGACATCCTTGACCGCGACGAAGCCGGCGAAGTCGCGCCGCAAACCGCGGGCGGAAAGCACCACCCGCGGCGTCTGTTCCTTGCCGTCCGACCGGACGGCGGCGGCGGTTTCGAGCGTCACTTGGTGACGAGCGGGCAGCCGCTGTCCTCGGCCTTCATGAAAGCCTTGTCGCCCGGAATGGTCGCCAGATAGGTGTAGTAGTCCCAGTCCTTCTTCGACTCTTCCGGCTTCTTGACCTGGTAGAGATACATGTCGTGCACCATCGAGCCGTCGGCCTGCACCTTGCCGTTGGCGGTGAAGACGTCGTTGACCGGCATTTCATGCAGTTCCTTGGCCACCGCCTCTGTCTCATCGGTGCCGGCCTTGTCGATGGCCTTGAGATACTGCGTCACCGCCGAATAGGTGCCGGCCTGGATCATGTTCGGCATGCGGTTGGTGCGCTTGAAGAAGCGTTGAGCGAATTCGCGGCTCTTGTCGTCGCGATCCCAGTAGAAGCCCTCGGTCAGCACAACGCCCTGCSCCGCCTGCAGGCCCAGGCCATGCACTTCGGCGAGGGTGAAGAGAAGTGCTGCAAGCCGCTGGCCGCCGGCGACGATGCCGAACTCGGCCGCCTGCTTGATCGAGTTCGACGTGTCGAGGCCGGCATTGGCGAGCCCGACGATCTTGGCGCCGGAAGACTGCGCCTGYAAAAGGAAGGAGGAATAGTCGGTTGAGCCCAGCGGATAGCGCACCTCCCCCAGCACCTTGCCGCCGCTCGCCTCGACGAGCTTGGCGGTCTGGTCCTTCAGCGAATAGCCGAAAGCATAGTCGACGGTGATGAAATACCAGCTGTCGCCGCCCTGTTTGACCAGCTCGCCGCCGGTGCCGACGGCCTGCGAATGGGTGTCATAGGCCCAGTGGAAGCCGTAGGGCGAGCACTGCTTGCCGGTCAGGTCGGTGGCGGCGGCACCCGTGACGATGTCGATCTTCTTCTTTTCCTTGGAAAGCCCCTGGACGGCCAAGGCCACGGAGGATGTCGTGAGCTCCATGATCGCGTCGACCTGCTCGGTGTCGTACCACTGGCGCGCGATGTTGGAGGCGATGTCGGGCTTGTTCTGGTGGTCGGCGCTGACGATCTCGATCGGCGCGCCCTGCACCTTGCCGCCGAAATCCTCCACCGCCATCTTGGCAGCCTCGACCGACCACTTGCCGCCGAAATCGGCATAGACGCCCGACTGGTCGTTCAGGATGCCGATCTTGACCTTGCCGTCGGAAATCTGGCCGGCCGCCGCCGGCATTGCAGATGCCGCAAGGAGCGCGGCCGAGACGAGACAGGATGCTTTCACTGGTGGTTCCTCCCTGGTGGCCAACCACAGGAAACGCGGCGGCCTCGCGATGGTTCAATGGTTCTTTCGGATTTTGGATTGGAGCCTCGATCCCGCTCTGCGCTCCTCCTCTTGCAGGTCCTCCTGTTTGCGGACTGGGCCGCAGTGTGCCTTGGGTGCACGGGCGCGAGCCTAGCATCACATTTCGCGGGCCTGGAATGCTATTTTCGTAGCATGGCGGATGAATGGGATGACCAGTTGCCGGAAACGACCAAGAGGCGGTCGCACGGGGATGAGATACCCCGGGCAATCAAGCACGAGCGGCGGCTTTTTTATCCTTTTTGTTGCCCTGGTCGGCCAAGTGATAAGGGGCGATCAGAACCTCTGCGGGGATATGCCATTCACGATTGAGCTTGAAAGCCATATCCATCGTCAGCGCTCGCTTGCGGGCTAGAATCTCAGATGCGCGCGACGCTGACCCGAGCAGCTTTACCAGCGCGTGCCTGCCGAGATTGGCCATCTCCATATGAGCAGTGATCGCGTCCACCGGGTCGGTCTCCGCGATAGGGTAGTTCTTTGCCTCGTATGCTTCGATGAGTTCAGCAAGAACATCGAAACGATCGGCGTCAGGCGTGCCGGGAACCGGCTCCTTGTCAAAATAGCGAGTGATCTCCGCAATCGCCCAATCGTAATCGGCTTCGTTCCTGATGGGTCGGATGTTGTCCATCACACCTTCTCCGCGTCTATCTTGTCGTACTCCGCGTGGGTGCCGACGAACTTAATGAGCACCCTCTTGAACGTATAGCTGACATGCACAATCAGCCGGTACTTGTTGCCCGCAATGTCGAACACCACTCGATTATCAGCTACGAAATCGACGTTTGTGCCGAACTGTTCCTTGATGTCAGCCGGTCCCTTCCACTCGGCCTTGCTCGATGCATTGAACCAGGCCGTCAGCGGCATTTTTGATTGCGGGTGCGTTGTCCAGAAGGTGACGAGCGCTTTCCTGCTGACGATTTGCATGCACCCATATAGCCATTTCCCAAAGCGGGAACAAGAAGGATTTACCCAATTTGGGAAATATCCGCCTCATCGATGCCTGCTCACCACGGCAGCTTTTTGCCGTCGCGGAAGAAGCCGCCGGTCGGGCCGTCGTCGGGCAAGGTCGCGGCCCAGACGATGCCGGCGGCGCCTTGCGCGACGGGACGGCCGCCGGGACCGCCCATGTCGGTCGCGACCCAGCCGGGGCAGATCGAATTGGCCAGCACGCCCGCGCCGCGCAGCTCGGCCGCCAGGATGCGGGTCAGCGCGTTGAGCGTCGCCTTGCTGGCCGAATAGGCCGGCGCGCCGGCGCCCATCGAAGCGAGCGAGCCGCCTTCCGACGAGACGTTGACCAGCCGGCCGCGACCGGAGGCGCGAAGCAGCGGCGCGAAAGCCACCGCCACACGCCAGGCGCCGAAGACATTGGTCTCGAAGGCCTCGCGGATCACCGTCCAGTCGGGCTTGAGCGCCCGCGCCGAAGGGTCATAGTGGATCGCGGCATTGTTGACCAAAACGTCGAGCCGGCCGAACCGGCGTTCGACCTCGGCCGCGGCGCGGGCTGCCGCCTCGGGCGCGGCGACATCCAGCTCGATGGCTTCGACCTTGCCGCCAAGCGTCTTCGCCGCTGCCTCGCCCTTGGCAAGATCACGCACGCCGATGAGGACGCTGAAGCCGAGTTCCGCAAGCTGGCGCGCCGTTTCCAGGCCGATGCCCCGGTTGCCGCCGGTGACGAGCGTCACCTTGCCGGAGTGATCTATGTTGGTGGTCATTGCTCCTGCTCCCGTTCGGTATGTCAGCAGCAAGATGGCATCGATCGGATCGAATGATTAGGGCGCGCAATTCGCACGCATCGTGCGATCGGGCTCATGAAAAGCCTGCCTCCAAACCAGCCGGATGCACGGTCGCCTTCGTCGCAGGCGGCCATCTCTTTCCGCAAGGGAAAGCGTCAGACACAATCTGGAAACAAGATTCAACAGTCGGGAAAAACTCGCGAAAAAAGCGGCTGTCATAAGCGGTACCGGAGCAGCCGAATTTGCGGCGCGCGACAAAGACATCGATCTTAAACCCAAGGATTGCCGATTATGAAAAAGACCCTTCTTTCCGCACTCGGCCTTGCCGTCGCGCTCGCTTTCGCGGTGCCGGCCGCCAATGCCCAGACCGCCACGACGACGACCACGGCTCCGGCGACGACCACGGCTCCGGCTGCGACCACCGAAGCCGCGAAGCCGGCAGCTACCGATGCCGCCAAGCCGGCCAGCAATGGCCCGCACAAGAAGCATCACCGCAAGCATCATCGTCATCATGCTCGCAAGCATCACCACGTGAGGAAGCATTCGAAGCATCACGCCAAGAAGCATCACGTGCGCAAGCACCATGCGAAGAAGCATGTTGCGAAGAAGGCTGCGTAAGGCCCGACGCGTTTCGAACTTCATGACCGGATGATCCGCGACCGCTTGCAAAGGGTTCAGGATCATCGCTTTCCGAAAACGCCGCCCTCCCTTTCGGGCGGCGTTTTTGTTTGCGTTTACGGCTTCTTCTTCTGCGGGTGGATCGCTTCGCCGCGCGCCAGCATGGCGACGAGATCGGCGATCTTCTTCCTGCGTCCCGCTTCGGTCTTCATGTTGTGGGTGCGGAAGGCGAGCGCGAAGCGGTTCTGCGCCGAGAGCCTCTCCAGCATCGCTTTCGCCTTCGGCTCGGCATCGATTGCTGCCTGCAGGTCGGGCGGGATGGTCATCTCCCTCGATCCGCCATAGGCGCGATCCCAGCGACCGTCGGCCTTGGCCGCCTCGACCTCGCGCAGGCCATGCTCGGTCATGCGGCCCGCCTCGATCAGGCGCGCGACATTGTCGATGTTGATCTTGCTCCAGATGCTCTTTTTGCCGCGCGGCGTGTGGCGCTGCAGGAAACTCTTGTCGTCAAGCGACTTGCGAACCGCATCGATCCAGCCGAAGCAGAGCGCGACGTCGATCGCCTCCTTCGGCGTGATCGATGCCAGCCCCGAACCGACCTTGTGAACCTTGATCCAGACCTCGCTTTCGCCGGCATGGTTGTCGGCCAGCCACGCATAGAAGCTGTCGGCATCGCGGAACTCGCGCACCTTGTCTGGATCGACCTTGATCGGGGCCATCGCCACCTCTGCCGCATTGCTGACCGGGAGACAGTCTCGCCGATTCCGCGGCCCATGTAGCCTCCTCTGTTGCCAGTTTCTGTCAGCAGAAGCAGGCACTAAGGCCGATGGAGGGGAATCCGGCGGTCTGGCGCTACAGGATCTTCGCCAGGAAGCTCTTCGTGCGCTCCCTCTGCGGATCCGAGAAAAGCGCCTTCGGCGCCCCCTCCTCGACGATCATGCCGTCATCCATGAAGATCACCCGGTGCCCGACCTCGCGGGCAAAACCCATCTCATGGGTGACGACGACCATCGTCATGCCCTCGACGGCGAGGGTCTTCATGACCTGAAGCACCTCGCCCACCATTTCGGGATCGAGCGCGGAGGTCGGCTCGTCGAAGAGCATGACCGCCGGTCCCATCGCCAGGGAGCGCGCGATCGCCACGCGCTGCTGCTGGCCGCCGGAAAGCTCGTCGGGGTAGCTTTGTTCCTTGCCGATGAGGCCGACCTTGGCCAGCAATTCGCGCGCGACCCTGTTGGCCTCCTCGACCGAGATCTTCTTGACCTTGCGCGGGCCGATCGTGACATTCTCCAGAATGGTCAGGTGCTTGAACAGGTTGAACTGCTGGAACACCATGCCGACATGCTGGCGCAGCTGGTGGATGTTCGTCTTCGGATCGGTCAGCACCATGCCGGCGATCTCGATCTCGCCGCTGGTTGCCTTCTCCAACCCGTTCAGGCAGCGCAGGAACGTGCTTTTGCCGCTTCCCGACGGGCCGATGACGACGACGACCTCCCTTTCCTCCACATGGGTGGTTATCCCCTTGAGGATCTCGTTGTGGCCGAAGGACTTGTGAAGGTCCTTAACGTTTATCAACTTGAAGCCTCCTCTCCAGATAGGACGAGAACTTCGACAGCGAGAAGATGAGGACGAAGTAGAGGGCGGCGATCAGCCCCCAGATGGCGAAGGACGCGAAGGTCTCGGCGATCACGATCTCGCCCTTGTAGACCAGCTCGGCGATGCCGACCGGCGCCAGCAGCGAGGTGTCCTTGATCGTTTGCGCAGCCTGGTTGACCAGCGGCGGAATCATCCGCTTGAACGCCTGGGGCAGGACGATATAGCGCATCGTCTGGAAGCCGTTCATGGCGATCGACTGCGCCGCCTCCTTCTGGCCCCGGTCGACGCCGAGAATGCCGGCGCGAATGATCTCGGTGACATAGGCGCCCTCGTTGAGGCTGAGCGTGAAGGCGGCGGCGAGGATGGGATAGGTGAGCTGACCGAACCACTGGTTGACGGGCAGGATCGCCGGCAGGCCGAGCACGATGAAGAAAAGCTGCACCAACAGCGGGGTGGATCGAAAAATCTCGACATAGCCGGTGGCGATCCAGCGCAGCGGCGCGATTGTCGACAGGCGCATCAGCGCCGCGAACAGGCCGATGACCACCATCAGGAGGATAGCGACGATCGAATACTGGATGGTGAGCCGCAGGCCATCAAGGATGACGGGTAGGTTTTGCCAGATCGAGCCCATGGACCGTGCCTTGGAATGCTATTTCCCGCCTGCCTCGCCGGCGGTGCGCATGGCTCGCGCCATGCGCTCCCTCCGGCCGGACAGGTCGGGAAGCTGAGGGAATCCGTCGTTCGGTCGATCCGAACGGTCCTCAGCCCGAAATCGCAACGGAGGCCGGTTTTTGCACCTCATTGACGACGCCGCTGGTGTCACCTCCAAAATATTTCTCGAAAAGCTTCTGGTATTCACCGTTCTGCTTGATCTTGGCGAGGCCGGCATTGATCTTCTCGACCAGCTCCGGCTTCTGCTTGCTGATGGCGATGCCGTAATATTCGCCGGTCAGCAGCGGGCCGACGGTCTCGACATTGTCGTGGCCGGCCTTGAAGTTGACGTTGACGGGATTGTCGAAGATGACCGCGTCCGCGCCGCCGGTCTCGAGCGCCTGGTAGGCGGCATCGATGCTCTGGAACTGCTTCACATAATCCGCCGCGAAGCCGTGGCTGGTCAGATAATCGACGGACGAGGTTGCCTTCTTGGTGGCGACCACATGGCCCTTGAGGTCGTCGAAGCCCTTGATGCCGGAGTCCTTCTTCACCAGCACCGACAAGCCGGATTTATAGTAGGCGTCGCTGAAATCGACGTTCTGCATGCGGCTGGTCTTGATGGTTATCCCGGCAACCGCGGCATCGATCGAGCCGGCCTGCAGGCTTGGAATGATGCCGTTGAACGGCAGCGTTTTCAGGCTGACCGTCATGTCCTCGGCCTTGGCGATCGCCTTGATCATGTCGATGTCGAAGCCCGTGACCTCGCCATTCGTCTCGGTCTCGAATGGCGGGAAGGTCGTGTCGGCGCCGACCACTATGTTGGTTGCAGCACTTTGCGCCGCCGCCATGGGCGTTGCGCCGAACGAGAATAGGAGGCCGGAAACCAGCGACGTGGCCAGCATGATAAGCGACTTGTTGTTCACAGATATCTCCTTTCGGCGGGCATTCGTCAGCCTGAAATACGTCGACGATCAGGAGTGCGCGCAATGCATGAACTCGGAGCCCGTACTGTGCATCTGGAACGGGCAGCGCCCAAGTCAAGGCTGCCGAAATTGCGGTTCCTCGCGCAGGACCGCGAGGAGCCGGGTTTCCCGCGCGGCCAGGTTCTCGCGACCGTTTATGCCAGAGCCTGAGCTGACAGTCGGCGAGCCCGTCGGCCTCGCCATCGGAGTTTCCGATGGCGCCATCGGTTTCTTCCGTTTCCGCTTCGCCCTGCGACCTGCCAAACCCTCTCCATGCAAAGGAAAGGTATGGACATGGACAAGCAAAGAATCCTGGTCGTCGGCGGCAGCTCGGGTATGGGGCTGGCGCTTGCCAAGCGCTGCCTCGCGGAAGGCGCGCACGTCATCATCGCCGGGCGCGGCGAAGCGAAGCTGAGCGCGGCGCGGGAAGCGCTCGGCCGTCGGGACACGCTTGAAACGGCGGTGGCCGACATCGGCCGCGAGGATGAGGTCGCCGCACTGTTTCAGCGCATCGGCCGGCTCGACCATATCGTCAGCACCGCCGCTGCAATCGAGGGCGCCTACCGGCTGCTGCCCGAGGTCGAGCTTTCAGCCGCGCAGCGTGTGGTGGAAAGCAAGTTCTACGGACCGCTGCTGCTTGCCAAGCATGGAGCGCCGATACTGCCTCCGTCCGGTTCGCTCACCTTCGTCTCGGGCATCGCCGCCTACCGACCCGCAGCGCGCGGCTCGGTGGTCGCCGCGGTCAACGCGGCGCTGGAAGGGCTGGTGCGGGCGTTGGCCGTCGAGCTGGCGCCGATCCGCGTCAACGCCGTCTCGCCGGGTTGGGTCGACACGCCGATCTGGGGGTTCGTCGTTGGCGATGCGAAGAACGAGACGCTTGCCGCGATGGCGGAGCGCTTGCCTGCGGGGCGGGTCGGAAGGCCCGAGGACATCGCCGACGCGATCCGCTTCCTGATCGGCAATGGCTTCACGACGGGAGAGACGCTGCATGTCGAGGGCGGGCACCGTCTGATTTGACCGGGACGAAGCCCTCCCCCACAGCGGTGAGCAGCGCCTTCAGCGCCGGCGGCTGGACGCGCCGGCGGCGCCAGATCATCACGACGTCCGCCGAGCGGACCGGGCCGGGCCAGGCAAGTTCGGCAACCTCGCCGCGGTCGATCGCGGCAGCGACCGCGAGCCGCGGCACGAGGCCAAAGCCGGCGCCGGCCGCCACCAGGCCGGCGATGGCATCGATGCTGCCTGCTTCGGCGGCGAGGCTAGGTTTGCCCAGGCCCGCTTCGGCAAACGCCTTGTCGACCATGGCCCGGTAGACGCAACCGGTCTCGGTGGCGACGAAGTGCTTCTCGGCCAGCGCCGCCAGATCGACATCCGCGCGGTTGTCGCCGGGCGGCACGATCAGCGCAAGCGGCTCGGCCGCCACGACGCGCCTGGCAAAGCGCAGGTCCGGCTCACCGATATTGGACCGCTCGAAGCAGAGAGCGACGTCGATCTCGCCGTCCTCCAGCCGGCGCAGCAACTCGCCGCTGCCGGCCACCTTAAGCTTGATGTCGATGCCGGCATGCGCGGCGCGGAAACCGGCGAGCCAGCCGGCAAGCCTTGCCGAGGCGATCGTCTCCAGGGCGCCGATCGACAGGCTGCCGGCCGCCTCGGCTTTGGTGGCATCGATGACGGCGCGGGCATCGTCGGCGAGCGTCAGCAGGTCCTCGGCATAGGGTTTCAGCGCCTCGCCGGCCGGCGTCAGGGTAAGCCCCTGCCGCGAGCGGGTGAAGAGGTTGGCGCCCAGCTCGGTTTCCAGCGCCTGGATCTGGTCGCTGACGCTCGACTGCGCGAGATTGACCTGTTGCGCCGCGCGCGTGACGTTGCGGGTGCGCGCGACCGCCAGAAAGGTTTTCAGCAGCCTGGGATGCATAAGGGCGCCGAACCTATTGGAGTTGCGGCTTTTTCAGAAAGGAATTGCGGTCGGCGGATTTGACGCGCAGCCAGGTCTCGCGGCCGTCGCGCACGACGCGCAGCGGTATTTCCGAGCCGGCCGGGTTCTGCCAGAGCTTTCTGTAGAAATCCGCCAGACCGTCTACCTCGCCGTCGCGCACGTCGGAGATGATGTCGCCCTGACGCAGGCCCGCCTTGGCGGCCGGGCCACCTTCCGCCACGCTCATCACCACCACCATGCCGTTCGACTCGGCCGAGAAGGCGCCGAGCCAAGGGCGCGGCGCCGTCGCGGTCTGGCCGCGCTTGATGAGATCGTCGAGGATCGGCGTCAAAAGGTCGATGGGCACCACCATATTGATGTCGGCGACCTCGCCGGCCCGGCTCATCTGCAGGCGCAGCGAACCGACACCGAGCAGCTTGCCGTCGCCGTCGAACAGCGCGGCACCGCCCCAGGACGGATGCGCGGGCGCCGTGAAGATCGCCTCGTCGATCAGATATTCCCAGTAGCCGGCGAATTCCTGCTTGGTGACGATATGCGCATCGACCTGCTGGCCGATGCCGTCGGCGAGCGTCACGGCATCGCCGATATTGGCCTTCCTGGCGTTGCCGAACTGGACGGGCGGCAGGCCGAGCGGCGCCAGCGCCTGGACGAGACCGAAACCGGTCTCCTGGTCGTAGGCCAGCGCGTGGGCCGCGACCACGCGGCCGTCCTGGTCGGTCAGCCACACCTCCTCGGCCTCGGTGATGAGGTAGCCGATGGTGAGCACCAGCCCATTGTCGCGGATCACCACGCCGCTGCCTTCGCGGCGCGTGCCCAGCGCGTTGGCGGTGAAAGCGTCGTCCGGCACCATGGCGCGCACGGCAACGACGGAGCGCGAAATTTTCCCGATGGTCATCGATCCATCCTGCATTGCGGGTCTTCGCCTATTAAGTATGGCCGGAGGCGCGCGGCGCAAGGGCCCTCGTCCTTCTCCCAGTGGGAGGAGGGAAGCCCTGCATGCTGGTACAAGCGCTAGTTCAACGAAGATTGAACTTTTTTCTTTGACGCGCGCGCAACCGCACCTAAGTCTATCGCCATCAGCAGACGTCGCAGTTCTCCGAACCTACAGGGCCTCCGCACATGGACGAATATATCCCGCCGAAAGTCTGGACCTGGAACAAGCCGAATGGCGGTGAGTTCGCTTCGATCAACCGGCCGATCGCAGGCCCGACGCATGAGAAGGAATTGCCGGTCGGCAAGCACCCGCTGCAGCTCTACTCGCTGGCCACGCCCAACGGTCAGAAAGTGACGATCATGCTGGAGGAGCTTCTGGCGCTCGGCCACAAGGGCGCGGAATACGACGCCTGGCTGATCAAGATCGGCGACGGCGACCAGTTCGGCAGCGGATTCGTCGAGGTCAACCCGAACTCGAAGATCCCGGCGCTGATGGACCGCAGCGAGCCGAAGCCGGTGCGCGTGTTCGAGTCCGGCTCGATCCTCACCTATCTCGCCGAAAAATTCGGCGCGTTCCTGCCGACCGAGCGCGCGGCGCGCGCGGAGACATTTTCCTGGCTGTTCTGGCAGATGGGTTCCGCACCCTATCTCGGCGGCGGCTTCGGCCATTTCTACGCCTATGCGCCGCACAAGATCGAATATGCGATCGACCGCTTCGCCATGGAGACCAAGCGGCAGATGGACGTGCTCGACCGCAGGCTGGCGGAGAGCGAATATCTCGCAGGCCCCGATTACACCATCGCCGACATTGCGGTTTGGCCCTGGTATGGCGGGCTCGCCAAGGGCCGCAGCTACAACAACGCCGCGGAGTTCCTGTCCGTGCACGAGTACAAGAACGTCCAGCGCTGGGCCGACGCGATCGATGCGCGGCCGGCGGTGAGCCGCGGGCGCATGGTCAACCGCATGTCCGGCGATCCGGCCTTCCAGCTGCGCGAGCGCCACGACGCCAGCGACTTCGAGACGAAGACGCAGGACAAGCTGGAGGCGGCGGAGTGAGGGTAATCTCCCCATCAAGGGGGGAGATTAGCTACCTTCCATAAGTATACGTCACCGTCGCCTGGCCGAGCGCGGAACTCTTGGCGGCGACCGAGACCATGTCCGGCAGCGGATTGTCCGGCGTGCGCAGCGTCTTTTCGCCCAGCGCATAGAGCGTGAAGACATAGTGATGGTCGCCGCTGCCGGGCGGCGGGCACGGGCCGAAATAGCCGACGCGGCCGACGTCGCCTTTAC
Organism: Mesorhizobium sp. LCM 4577; assembly: GCF_001854795.2. Taxonomy (NCBI): domain Bacteria; kingdom Pseudomonadati; phylum Pseudomonadota; class Alphaproteobacteria; order Hyphomicrobiales; family Phyllobacteriaceae; genus Mesorhizobium; species Mesorhizobium sp. LCM 4577. The sequence goes on from NZ_MDDU01000004.1 coordinate 64,681, forward strand.
CCAGTACCGAGCCCTTGGGCATGCGCTTGCCACCCTGCGCGCCGGCGCCCTCGCGCAGTCCCTTGGCGCTCGCCGGGATGTTCCAGGCCAGCCAGTGCCAGAACCCTTTGCCGCCGTTGGCGTCGGTGTCGAACATGGTCAGCGCATAGCTCTTCGTGCCGGCCGGCGGATCCTTCCAGGCAAGCGCGATCGAGACGCTCTGCCCACCGCAGCCGGCCTTGTCGCCGAGATATTTCGCATCCCATTTGCCGTCGGAGACCGAGGGGCTGGATATCTCGAACGCCTGCGCCTGGGTGGCCAAGGCGACCAGGGCAAGCATGGTGAAGCTGACGCGCAAGATCATTTGATCCTCCCTGAACAACACAGCGTAGCGGAAAAGCGGCCCGAAAAAGGGCAAGCAGGCGCGACCGCCTGCCTGGACAAAGAAAAAGCCCCGCCGGTGGAGGCCGTCGGGGCTCTTTCGTTCGGACTATGGAGGTGGGACCCCACGGCCGGTCGATCCAGGGGGTGTTGGATCGATCACGACACTAACCGAGGAATCGGCCGCGCGAACAATCACGCCTGCGCACTACCAATCACGCCTGCGCGAGACGGCGGTGATTGAAGGCTTATCCCCGCAGCAGCTTCGCCAGCCGCGGCACGCCTTCGTTCACCGCGCGGTCGTCGGCAAGCGTGAACGACATGCGCAGCGTGTTGCGGCCGGTGCCGTCGGCGTAGAAGGCGTTGCCCGGCACGAAGGCGACGCGCGCCTCCTTGACCGAGCGCGCCAGCAGCTCGGTGGCGTCCGTGCCTTCCGGCAGCGTCAGCCAGACGAACATGCCGCCGTCCGGGCGGCTCCAGGAAACGCCGTCGGGCATGTTGGCTTCGAGCGCGCCAAGCAGCGCGTCGCGCCGCTTGCGGTAGGCGCCGATCAGCTTGTCCACCTGGGCGTCGAAAATGGTTTCGGCGACGCGGTGCATGACCATCTGGTTGATCGAGGGGCTGTGCAGGTCGGAGGCCTGCTTCATCAGCACCAGCTTTTCCACCACATGACGCGACGCGCAGACCCAGCCGACGCGCATGCCGGGCGACAGGATTTTCGAGAAGGAGCCGCAATAGAGCGTGCGCGCATGATCGATGCCGCCGGAGCGGGCGCAGTCGAGCGCCAGGATCGGCGGCACACCCTCGCCGTCATAACGCAGCGCGCGATAGGCGGCGTCCTCGATGRCGGCGATGTCGAGCTCGCCGGCCAAGTCGAGCACCGCCTCGCGCTGCTTGGTGTCCAGGGTGCTGCCGGTCGGATTCGCGAAATCCGGCACCAGATAGGCGAACTTCACTTTGCCGCCATTTGCGGCCGCGGCAGCGCGATAGGCCTCCGGCGTCATGTTGCCACCGGCGGTGTTCAACCGGTCATAGCGCGGCTCATAGGCGTTGAAGGCTTGCAGCGCGCCGAGATAAGTCGGCCATGTCACAAGCGCAGTGTCGCCGGGGGACAAAAAGAGCTTGCCGAGATAGTCGAGCGCCTGCTGCGAGCCGGAGGTGATGAAGATGTTGCCTTCGTCGCATTGAACGCCAAGCTTGCCCATATAGGCGGCCAGCCATTTGCGCAGCGGCAGGAAGCCTTCGCTGACCTGATACTGCAGCGCTGCCCCCGCGTCCGTGCCGCCCAGCACCGCCTGGTAGGCATCGCCGATCGCTTCGGCTGGAAACAGCGACGGGTCGGGAATGCCGCCGGCGAAGGAGATGATGTCCGGCTGGTCGAGCAGCTTCAACAGCTCGCGGATTTCCGAAGCCTTCATGCGCGAGGAGCGCGAGGCCAGAAGGTTCAACAGGGTCAAGGCGCACCTCCCGCGGGGCGTGTTTATTTAGGTCAGCCTGGTTGACCTATTATCAGGCCGCGCCCTTCGCGTGAATACACAAAACGGTCATGGCGCATCGTCGAGGCGACATCTGGCCCAGAAATTTCACCGAATGCTAATGGAAAACCGTTGCGCGACTGGGCGGACAGGCGCACGATTAAACCAGGGATCCGGAAACCGCGAGAAAATCAATCCGGACCAATGGGGACGCGCAATGACGCTCGAGGTCATCGGGGCCGGCTTCGGCCGCACTGGCACGTGGTCGACTTTCGCCGCACTGAACCGGCTCGGTCTTCCGAGCTATCATATGCAGGAAGTCATCATCAACAAGGCAAACAAGGGCCATTTGGATTTTTGGCGCAAGGTGGCGAACAGCCCGCCGGGCAGCCAGCACGACTGGAACCGGGTGTTCGCCCACTACAAGGCCACCGTCGATAATCCAGGCTGTTGCGTGTGGAAGGAATTGATGGCCGCGTACCCCCGCGCCAAAGTGCTTCTGACGCTGCATCCGCGCGGTGCCGAAGCCTGGTACGACAGCACTATCGACACGATCTACTTCACCGAGAATGTCTGGCAGTTCAAGGTGCTGGAATGGCTGACGCCTTTCGGCCGCAAGTTCGGCGACATGTCGCGCAAGCTGGTGTGGGGCCGCACGCTGAAAGGCGTGATGAATGACCGCGACAAGGCGGTGGCGCGCTACAACGCCTATATCGACGAAGTGAAAGCGGCGGTATCCCCTGAGAGGCTCCTGATATTCAAGGTCACCGACGGCTGGGGTCCGCTCTGCGATTTCCTCGGCGTTCCGCTTCCCAACGAACCCTTCCCCAACCTCAACGACCGCGCCAGCATCAAGAAGATCATCCGCGAGATGATCATCGGCTCCTATATGATGCTGGCAGGTATTGTGCTGGCGGTCGCGTTGGTGATCGGCGGACTCTGGTGGCTAGCCTGACGACCCGCGTTTGCAGGTCCCGGAACATCGCAAGATTGCCGTTATATTAGAAAAGGCGCATATTATGCCAAGCCGGAGCCTTCGCTCCGGTTGGACCGCCCGTTGGCCAGGACTGCCCGAGCGGTCCACGGACAGACCAGTCAAATGCCAGGAGAGAACAGGCACGTCCGTGCTGCCCACATCATTGGGTGGCCGAGGCAGTGATATTAGGAGGAGAGTCCCATGAAGGTTACCATATTGGCGACTTATGAACCCCACGCCGCCAAAGGGCTGATGCAAGGATCGAACCGTGAGGTTGCAATCGCAGCGCTGTTTGAAAGCGTGGGCGGCAAGATGAACAGCCTGATGTTCACGCGCGGCCTCTATGACGTCATCGTCAACGGCGAGGTGCCGGACCAGATCGCCGGGATGGGGATGACGCTCGCGGTGCGGGCAAGCGGTTCGGTAAGCGATCTCGTCGTCCTTGAAGAGCTCGACATGAAGGCAGTGATCGCGGCCGCCAACAAGGCAGCCGGCGCTTACAAGCCGGCCGGCTGACGGCCTGGCCGGCGGCTTGGGCGTTCATGCGCTCCATGCCGCCGGCTCTCAAATGTCCTAAAATGGCAACCGGATTTCGTCGAGGTGGTTCGACTGTTCCGGCCAGCCGATATCCTTCTTGATCTCGGTCGGCAGTTCGTTGAGCTGGCGCGTCGTGCGGCGGCGCTTGCTTGCCTGCGCGAAGGCGGCGCGGATCCGGTTGAGACTTTTGAACATGGAAAGCTCCCATAAATCAGCGGCGCAAACCGGTGCCGCCTCTTCACCCAGCGCCGCTTTTGCGATGCGTCTGTAACCGGTGGATTGCGCACGAACGGTGAAATGCTTCACGAAGCCGAGGCGGCTTGAAACATATGCATGCAAATTAATTTATGGGATCGGGCATGCGGCCTGCCAGGCGGCGTAGCCTGCAATGTCAGACGCTTGGGCTTGTCGCCTGGTGCAGCGATTCACGTCCCTTAAGGGCTGCGCCTTACTCCGGCGCCTGCGCATCCGAACCACTTGGTCTCGCGGTCTGTGCCGAAAGCCGGCCTTTGCTGACGAGCGTCGGCTTTGAGTATTCTCTCTTCATGGCAAATCCCGAGCCCGCGTGGAAACATGCGGCGTCGGCGCACAAGCTGCAAAGCCGGCCGCCGCTCAGTTGGCCGACGACGCGAGCCTACCACCCAGCGCCTGCTCTATCCCTGCGCGGGCTGCGGCGTTGCGCTGTGTCATCAGCGCCGTTGCCGCCTTGGATGCCTTGTCGGGATGGCCGGCATCGAAAGGCGGCTCAGGGTCGTACTCGATCGAGAGCTGGATGGCTTTTGCAACGTCAACTCCGGCAAGTTCAGCGATGATCGCGAAAGCGAAGTCGAGGCCGGCGGAAACGCCAGCCGAGGTGAAGACATTGCCGTCGCGCACGATACGCGCTTTTTCGTAAGTCGCGCCGACAAGCGGCAGCAGGCTGGTGTGGGCCCAATGGGTGGTGGCCCGCTTTCCCCGCAGCAGCCCGACGGCGCCAAGCAGAAAGGCGCCGATACAGACCGATGTCACGTAACGCGCACCCGCGGCCTGACGGCTGATGAAACCAAGCGTCTCCGCGTCAGCGAGCGCTTCGACGATGCCGGCGCCGCCAGGCACGCAGATCAGATCGAGCGGCGGACAGCCTTCAAAGGTGCAGTTGGGCATCAACAGGAGGCCCCGATCGCTCTCGACCGGCGCCATGGTTTTTGCCGCGACGTAAGTCTGCGCGTTAGCAAACCTGCTCGGCTCGGACATAGAGGGTGGCGTTGCGAGCCGGCTCAAAACCTCGAAAGGACCGGTGAAATCGAGCTGGGTGATGCCCGGGAAAACCACGAAGCCGACATTGAATTCCGACATGGCTATCCCTCCAAGCCACTCGGGTGCAATATAGCTTCTCCGGCAATATTAGGCGAGCGATATGTAAGGCGACCTAGGTGGCCAGCTTCCCACCCCGGGCTACTTCCCTGCCGGCCCGATACACGGTGCGCTCCTTCGGCACCGCCACCACCGCTTCCGGGACATGCTCGGCCCTCAGCGCGACGAAATCCGCCCTGGCGCCGACGGCGATGCCGTAGCCTTCGAGGCCTAGCACCTTGGCGCCGGCATGGCTCACCACATCATAGGCCGCTTCCAGTTCCCAATCCTCGTAGAAGCCGGAGCGATAGCCGATCATGTTCGCGCGGTTGAGCATGTCGCCATCGCCATAGGGCCACCAGGAATCGCGGATGTTGTCGGACCCGGCGAAGACGGTAACGCCCGCCTTGCGCAGCGCCGCCACCGGCGGGAATGGATGATCGCCGGGCGCGTTGGTCATGATGGCGACTCCGGCAACGGCGATGCGCTCGGCCGCGGCGGCCAGCGCCTCGGCGGAAATATCGCCCAGCCCGTAGGCGTGGCTGACAACGACCTTTCCTTGCATGCCCGACGCTATGGTCCGGGCGACGATCTCCTCAATCTCGAACAGGCCAAGCGTGCCGCGGTCATGCAAGTGGATGTCGATACCGGCGCCGCGTTTTTCGGCAAGGCCGAACACCACATCGAGGTGTCCGTTCACATCGCGGTCGAAGCTTGCCGGATCTAGCCCGCCGATCAGGTCGCAGCCGAGCTTAAGCGCCTCGTCGAGCAATTCCGCAGTGCCTGGCGAGGATAGGATGCCGCTCTGCGGGAAGGCGACAAGCTGGATATCGATCAGGTCGCGATATTTCTCCCGCACCCCAAGGATCGTCTCCACATGCTTCAACCCGACCGCGGCATCGACCATGACATGGCTGCGCATGGCGAGGCTGCCATGCGCCACGCAGAGCTCGAGCTGGTTTCTCGCCCGCTCCGCCATGGGTGCTGCCTGCTCGAGGTTGCGCATCTGGAAGGCGACCCGCTCGCGCACGTCAAAACCGTTGGTGCAGGGAATGTGCGGGCGCCAGACATCGCCGTAGAATGAAGTGTCGAGATGGATATGGCCCTCAACGAAAGCCGGCAGCACCAACTGGCCGGCGAGATCGATAGCGCCGGTCAGCGGCGCATTAGCGGCAGGCGCGACAGCGCTGAAGCGGCCGCCGGCGACGGTGAGGTCGCAAAGCGAGCCATCGGCAAGCCTGGCGTTGAGAAAATGAGTCTGGTTCACGATGCAATCCCTTGAAAAGGAAAGCGTCAGTCGTCGCCGGTCGTGCGGACGAGGTCAATGCGGTTCGAGGGAGAAAGTGTTTCGCCCTTGCTTTCTCGTCCGTGTGCAGGAAGGCAAGTGCAACCGCCGCAATATACCGTTTTCGCGGAAGTTTCAGCGGGCGGCAAATGTGCCATGGTGAAGCCTGCGGTATGAGGCCGCCGTGGTCGACGCGGACGCCCAAGCACATCCCCAACAATGCGCCCCCAACGGCCGCGTCGACCATGTACGGAGATGGCAACGGCGACCTTGCCCTAGGTCGCCGCTTTTTTATCTGCACAGTCCTCGATCAACCCTGGGTGCCGGCGTATTCGGCGACCAGTCCCTCATATTCCTCGAAGGCGGGCAGCGCTTCGTAGCTGTGCACGGCCGATGTCTCCGCCCAGGGCAGTTTCTCAGCCGTCCAGGTTTCGATGAAGGGTGTGAACCAGGCGTGGTCGTCGAGCATGGTCGGGCGCAGATTGACGAACCAGTCGATCCCTTCCGGCCGCGTGAACATCCAGGTCATGCAGTAGCCGCAGAAATAGTGTTTCGACGCGCCGTGCAGACCGCCGACCACCGGCTCGCCCTTGGTTACCTCGAACCCTTCCGAGGGGACCGCCGCGCTCAATGAATAGGCGCTGGACGACATCGACTGGCAACCGGTGCAGTGACAGGCCATGGTGAGCAATGGCCTTGCCGAGATCTTCAGTCGCACGCGGCCACAGCGGCAGCCTCCTTCGGCGGGAAGAGTGAGGGTGGGCAAGATGGGACTCCTTGGGTTGTGGTTCGTCCCTTCTCCCCTTGTTGTGGGAGAAGGGACGGTGCGCTCAGCCTTCGGTCAGCTCAGCCGTCGTCGCCATCCGTGCGCCCTGCCCGGCGAACGCCTCGTTGTGGCGGGTGATGATGTCGGGCGCCTTTTCCTTTTCGCTGTCCTGCGTCGAATGCGCGTCGGAAACTACCGTGACGCCGAGCCCTTCGGCGAAGGCGCCCTTCACCGTGGCGGCGACGCAGAAATCGGTCTGAGCGCCGATGAGCACGACGTCCTTCGCGCCCTGCCCGGCCACCCATTCGGCGAGTTCGGGGTTCGAGAAGGCGTTGCCGACCTTCTTGCCGAAAGTCGGCTCGTCGGTCGCCTGGCCGAGCGGCGGCCAGACCGGCCAGCCGGAGGCGCCCGGCGCAAGCGGGTCGCCTTCCGGCCCGTCATGACGCACGAACGCCACCTTGCGGCCGGAACGCCGCGCCCAGTCGATCAGCCTGCGGGCGTGCTCGGCGATCGTGTCGGCGTCATGGATTGGCGGGTCGAAACGGCCGTCGAACATGCCGGTCTGCAGGTCGATGATGATCAGCGGCGCGGCGGYGGAGGGAGCGGTGTTCGGCATGGCGCGAAGATAGCGGAGGTGGGGGTCGGGTCAAGGACGAGGCAGGAGTCAGCAAGCAGCAACTCGCGCGACCCATCTACAATTTTTAGTTGTATTTATGATCAATCACAACTAATATGGTCGAGAGAGCGGGGGATGACAATGGACGAACAATACACGGTGTTCCTGATCGGAGGAGGCACGGGAGGTGACGAGCAGGCGGTGTTCACGCCGCGCAATGTGGGGAGCCGCTGCAGGCTTACCTGCAGCTATCGCAATAAAGTCATCGCTGCTGAAGAGGACGACTATTTCGAAGCCCTATGCCAAATCCGCAATCAGCTCGAAGTGGAAGGACTACTACCCTTTTGTTATGGCGCGAGCGCCAATGTTTTCCCTGAAGGCACCGTGACAGAGATGAGTCGAGGATTGGTGGTCTGCAAAGTGAAAACAGGTGAGCGTCCCAAAAAGGGCGACCTAGTCAATATATTTGACGACGGCTATGATGTGATGCCCGTGTTCGTCTCCATGCAGCAGAAGTTTTGGGATTCGTGGCTCGCCTCCTTGCCCCGGTCGCAAGACGCGGAGATTGCGAATTCAAAGGGCGGCGCAGTCCACTCTCTCCGGCGGTCTTTGACACTTAGCTTCGGCAAGATGTTGAAGTCGCTTTTTCGACTGCCTGGGGGAACATAAGCCTGGCCCTCACGACATCAGCGGCATCGGCCCCTTTAGCGCCTCGGCCAGCGCATCGCGGAAGACCGCGATCGGGCGCGCCAGCCGGCCGGCCGGGGGGCGGTGGAGCAGCCAGCAGCGCACCTGCGGCTTGAAGCCGGGGCAGTCGACCACCTCGACCGCGTCGCGCCATTGGCTGCCTGACAGCGCGCCGGGCGTGACGACGCCGATGCCGTGGCCGCGCGCCACCAGCGACATTCTCAGATCCGCGCCCTGCGCCTCGACGCCGACATGGAAAGGCAGCCGCGCCGCCTCGAAGCGGTGGCGGATGAAAGCGCGGAAGCCGCAGCCGCTTTCGTTGAGCACCCAAGGATAGCGTGCGAGATCGTTGAGCTCGGCCGGCTTCGGCACGCCAAGGCTTGGCGAGGCCACCAGCAGCACCGCCTGCACGCCGAGATCGTCGCCGACGAGCTCGGGCGGCGGCGCGACGCCCTCGGCAAGGCAGACGGCGACGGCATCGATCTCGCTGTGCAGCACCTGCTCCACCAGGCGCGGCGAGAGGCTGGAGGTGATCTTGAGCGTCAGTTGCGGGAAGGCTGCGCGCAGACTGTCGAGCGGCTCGGACAGCGCGCTGGTCGAAAGGTAAGGCATGATGCCGAGGCGGAACTCGCCCCTCACCTCGCCGTCCGGCGAGACGCCCGCCTTCATATCCTCCAGCGAGCGCAGCACGCGGCGGCCATGCTCATAGGCCTCGCGGCCGGACGCGGTGGGCTTGAGCGGCTTCGACTGGCGGTCGAGCAAGGACGTCGCCAGTTGCTCCTCGAGATTTTGCACCCGACGCGTCACGCCGGGCTGGGTGAGGTTGAGCCTAGCCGAGGCGCCGACGATCGAGCCGGTTTCGACAACGGCGACGAAAGCTTCGAGGTCATGGATGTTCATGCGTATCTCGCATAATCATTATCAGATCATTTGAATTGTAGCATTATGATCAATGCGAATAAAGTCCTCGCGAAATATGCGGACAGCGAGGCTACCCATGAACGGAACAGACAACGCCCGGATCGCGACGGCCAAGTTCGGCGATCCGTCGCCGCATGCCGGAGGCGGCACCATCACCCGGTCCCAGACGCTGCTGTTCGCCGCCTCTGTCGGCATCATCGTCACCAATCTGTTCGCGCCGCAGACGCTGGTCGGGCTGATCGGCCCGTCGTTGGGCGCCGCGGCATCGGAGGGTGGGCTCGTCTCGATGGCCACGCTGCTCGGTTATGCGGCKGGACTGTTCCTCCTGGTGCCGCTGTCGGATCTCGTCGAGAACCRCGTGCTGGTTCTGCGCATGCTTTGCGCGGCGGCGCTCGCGGCGGCGGTCRCTTCGTTCGCGCCGGCCGCCCCCTCGCTGCTTGCCATGCTGTTCGTGCTCGGCGCCGCCTGTTCCTGCATCCAGGTGCTGGTGCCGGTCGCGGCCTCGATGGCGCCGCCCGGACAGGACGGACGCGTCATCGGCGACGTGATGAGCGGGCTGATGATCGGCATCCTCTTGTCGCGCCCGATTGCCAGCCTCGTCGCCGACGCCTTCGGCTGGCGCGCATTCTACGGCATCAGCGCCGCGGCGCTGGCGCTGCTCGCCATCCTGCTCGGCCTGACGCTGCCGAGGCGGAAACCGGTGGCGCATGCGACCTATGCGGAGCTCATCGCCTCGCTGATCGGACTTCTGGGTCAGGAGCCGGTGCTGCGCCGCCGCGCCTTTACCGCCAGCCTGGTGATGGCCGCCTTCAGCGTGTTCTGGACCGCGGTGGCGCTTCGCCTCTCCGCTCCGCCCTTCAATCTCGGCCAGAAAGGCATTGCCCTGTTCGCGCTGGTGGGCGCTGGGGGTGCGGCGGTGACGCCGATCTTCGGCCGCGCCGGCGATCGCGGCTTTACGCGTTCCGCCACGATCCTGTGCCACCTCGTGCTGATCGCGGCGCTCGGCCTCGCCGCATGGGCGGGCGCAGCCAAGGCCGGCGACGCATGGCTGCCGCTCATCCTCATGGGTGTCAGCGCCGTGCTGCTCGACATCGGCGTCACCGGCGACCAGACGCTCGGCCGCCGGGCCGTCAACCTGCTGCAGCCTAAGGCGCGCGGCCGCATCAACGGGCTGTTCGTCGGCATCTTCTTCATCGGCGGCGCGATCGGCTCGCTGCTGGCGGGGGTGGCTTGGGCGTGGGGCGGATGGAACGCGGTGTGCGCGGCAGGCGCGATATTCGGGGTGACAGCGCTGGCGGTGGATTGGATGGGATAGTGGGAGCGCCTTGTGGGGAAGCGCCGGCGCCAGAGCGCTTAATCTCCCCTCTTGTGGGGAGATCGGCAACTTCGTCGCCTCAGCCAATCCCGCCAGTCACGACATACGCCCCGGCAGCGCGCCCGTCTGCCAGCCTTACGATCGCGGTGACGATAGAGCCATAGGAACCGCGCCAGACGCTGTGGAAGCCTTGATGCGTAGAGGCCGGCAGCACGATCCGGCCGGTATAGCGGTTACCGCCGGCCTGCATGATCACCGGCTCGCCATTAACGTGGACTTTCACGGCCGCCTCCGGTTCCGCCCTGCCCGCCTCGATCTCCAGCGCGATCGTGATCTCGTCCGTATCACCGGCGCGGACCGTTTCGGCGGTCAGCATCAGGGCAAACGGCGCACCGCCCGCACCACTCGTCACACCGCTGCCCGCCGCAAACACATCGTCCGCCAGCGGCGGCGTGCGCGACGGAGCGGTGCGGCGCCTTGTGGCGCACTCATAATCGCCGGCAATCCTCAGCAACGCCACGTCGTCATGAGCCTTGCCGGCGAAGGTCAGGCCGACGGGCATGCCGATATCGGCCATGGTGCCCATCGGCACGGTCACCGTGGGGATGCCCAGATGCCGCCAAACGAGATTGCCGTTGGCGACCCAGGTGCCGTTGCGCCAGGCAAGCCGGGCGGAAGCCTCGTTGACGTCGGCATCGGCCGGGCCGACATCGGCGACCGCCGGCAGCACCATTGCGTCGAGGCGGTTGGCATCGAGCCAGTCCTCAAAGTCGATACGGCGCGTTGCTTCCAGGCCCTTCAGGCCTTCCTCGATGGTTGGGATATCTTCCAGTCGCGCCACGCCCTGCTTCGCGCGCTCGACATACTGCGCCAGATCGAAATCGGCCTCGCCATAGCGGTCGCGCAGCGTGCCCGGCGGCTGCGGGAAGATCTTTGCGCCGTCGACCGAAGCGAGATCGGGGATCGCGGGATCGGCATTGGCGCGCAGGAAATCGTCCCACGACCAGATGGAAAGGTCCCAGATCTCGCGTTCGGCGAATTCCTTCGGCACCAGCCCGCGATCGACCATGGAGCGGGCGCCCGGACGGTCGCGCTCGTAATTGGAGACGACGGGGAAATCGACCTCGACCACCTGCGCGCCGAGCGCCTGCAGGTCGCGCGCAGCCTGCCGCCACAACTCCAGCACCGAGGCGCGCGTCTCGATCGGGCGATCCGAGCCCTTATCCTTGCCGATATACATCTTCGGCACGCCCAGACGTTTTCCCTTGAGCGCGCCCTGCACGGCAAGCGCGGCATAGCTCGCCTGCCGCAGCGCCGAGGCTTTCGGGATTTGCACCCAAGGCTGCACGCGCCAGAAATCGCCGCGCGTCTCTTCATCGTCGGCGACGATCACATCGAGCAGCTCCAGCATGTCGGCGACGCTTCGCGTGTGCGGCACGACCACATCCATGGTCGGCACCAGCGGCCAGTTGCCGCGCACCGAGATGACGCCGCGCGAAGGCGTGTAGGCCACCAGCGCATTGTTGGAGGCCGGCGCGCGACCGGACGACCAGGTTTCTTCGCCCAGGCCGAAGGCCGCGAAGCTGGCCGCGGTCGCCGTGCCCGAGCCGTTGGACGAGCCGGAGGCGAAAGCGGCGGTGAGATAGTCGGCATTATACGGGCTTTCGGCGCGGCCATAGACGCCGCGCTGCATGCCGCCATTGGCCATCGGCGGCATGTTGGTGAGGCCGATCAGCACCGCGCCGGCGGCGCGCAGCCTGGCGATGGTGAAGGCGTCCTCGTTCGCCGTGAGATGCTCGAAGGCCGGCGAGCCGGCGGCAACCGTCAGCCCCTTGGCCTTGTAGCTGTCCTTGGCGGTGTAGGGGATGCCGTCGAGCGGCCCGAGCGTCTTGCCCTCGCGGCGGCGGCGGTCGGACGCTTCGGCTTCCTCGAACATGTTCGGGTTGAGGACGGGCACGGCGTTGAGCACGATGCCGTGGCGGTCGTAATGCGCGATGCGCTTGAGATAGGCCGCGACCAGCTCGACGCTGGTGATGGTGCCGTCTTCCAGCGCGCGGCGCAGGTCGGCGATCGAGGCTTCGACGAGGTGGAGGGTGGGCATGATTTGCTCGGCTGGCGTGGCATTGCGCTACCCTTGCCTGCCGGACATCAACACCGCAAGGGGCGAGACCGGACGTCGCAATCGCTTTCGCAAATCATCGGTGATGCACTCACAGCGTCTTGCTGTCGAACTGGCCGTTTTGTTTCATGAGTTGGAGAAAAGCCTTGGCTTCTTCGCTACGATGCCCCGCCGCCTTAACGAACCATTTGCCGGCTTCCGGGTAGTTGGGCTTGCCACCTATCCCGCTGTAGTAGAGCTTGCCGAGGTTGAGTTCGGCAGTGACATTTCCAGTTCTGGCCGCCTGCAGCAACCAGAATTCGCCGGACTTCTCGTCCTTCGATATGCCTCTGCCGGTGGCATACGCCGCGCCCAAATTCAATTCGGCCGAAGCGTCTCCCTGCTTCGCCGCCTTGAGCCACCATGAAACGGCATTCTCGTCGCTCTGGGGGAGGCCCGCACCGGTCAAATAAGCAATGCCCAGGCTGGACTGCGCATAGGCATCTCCCTGGTTCGCTGCTCTTAGCCACCAAGACGCGGCTTCCGCGTCGTTCCTGGCCACACCCTTGCCCGTCGAATAGGCAAAGGCCAGCGCTGACTGCGCCGGGATATTACCTTGCTCGGCTGCTTTACGGTACCAGACAACAGCTTGGGCATCATCCTTTCCGACCCCGCTGCCCAGCGCGAAAGCATTCCCGACGGCAGTTTGTGCATCGACTTGGCCGCGCGCAGCGGCCTTCATCCACCATTCGAATGCTCTCTCGAAATCCTGGTTGACACCGTGGCCGCGCGCATAAAGGGTGCCGAGCAAACTCTGGCCGTTTGGCTCTTCGTTGTCGGCGGCTTTTCTTACCCAGGTCGCAGCAATCTTATAGTCTCTCTCCACGCCTTCGCCGACATAGTAGGCGCGACCTATGCTGTAGGCCGCCTGGGCGCTTCCTCCATCTGCAGCCTTCCGCCACCAGTAAAGTGCCTGCTCGCGGCTTTGCGCTACGCCTTGGCCTTCCCAGCACAGAACCCGAGACCATACTGGGCGCCGGGATTACCCATTTTTGCCAGTAAAGAAAGCTGTCGATACTCTTCCGCGTAGTCCTTTTTCAGTTTGGCGGCTTCGGCCTTCCTTATCGCGGACCACTGTTGGTAGTAGTTCAAGGCTGGTCCAAACAGCACGAAGCCCGCCATCACGACCAAGGCGAGGCTCAGCATCAATCCGGGACGAGGCGCCCGCGGACCAAAGACTGGTGTCTGGGATTTAGGTGGCCATTCGTAACTGCTCAAGATTGCCCGTCCATTTGCAATCAACAGTAGTTGATAGCGCAAGCTGGGCTGCACTGAAATATACCCTCCACTAAAAACTATTCCGGTGCCCCGGCAAACAGCACCGTGCCATCGCCTCCCGTGGCCGGCCAGTTGCGGATGGTGCGGTCGATGCCGCCGGTCAATAGCGTGCCGTCGGCGGCGAACGCCACCGAGTACATTGGTCCGGTGCCGGGATCGAATTCGGCGATCTCGGCGCCGGTGTCCATGTTCCAGATACGCGCCGTGCCGTCGAGCGAGACGGAACCGAGACGTTTGCCGTCGGCCGACAGAGCCAGCGCATAGACCGTGCCTGAATGGCCGTCGAAGCGGCGGATCTCCTTGAAAGTGTCGAGGTCCCAGAGTTTGATCGTGTAGTCGCCGCTGCCGGTCACCGCGTGGTGGCCGTCGGCCAGGAAGACCGCGCCATAGGCGCCGCGGTCGTGGCCGTGCCAGCTGCGCAGCTGCTTGCCCGCAACGATATCCCACAGCTTCAGCTCGCCGTCGATGCTGCCCGTGAGCGCCCTGGTGCCGTCGGGCGAGATGGCGACGGAGCTCACCGACCAGTCATGGCCAGGCAGCACATGCAGCACCGTCCCCTTCTCCAGGTCCCAAACAACCACAGAACCGGTGTCGTGGCCACTGACGGCGCGCTTGCCGTCCTGGCTGATCTTCAACTGCCTGACGCCGCCGTTCGCCCCCGAGGAGAAGACGTGCAGCACCGTGCCGTCGGAGAGCTGGCGCAGCACGATCTCGCCGTCGTCGCCGGCGGTCAGCGCCGTCTTGCCGTCGGGCATGAAAAGCGCGCTGCGCGCCATGTCCTTTTGCTGGCCAAGATCGCGGATCAGCCGCTTGCCGTTGATGTCCCAGAGCTTGATCATGCGGTCGGTGCTGGCACTCATGATCTCGTGGCCGTCGGCGGACACCGCCAGCCAGACGACGGCATCGCGATGACCTTCCGGCGCCGTCGGCTGAGGCGGAGGCGCCGGCGGAGGCGCCGCCACCGTCTGCGGCGGCACGGGCGCGAGCGCCGTCTGCTCGGTCGGCTGGACGGGCTTTGCCGGTTGGGCAGGCTGCGGTGGCGCGTACTCGGCCGGCTGCATCGGCTGGATGGGAACTGCAACCGGCTCGGGCACCGCGGACTTTGCTGCCTCTTGCTGCGCGGGTGCGGCTGGCTCGATGTTCGCCTCCGGCGTGGCCGGTTTTGCGCCCGCCTCCGGCGTAGTTTTTAGCTCGGATGGCCGGGGCGCCGGCTCCGCCGGCGCGGCGGCGACTTCCTTCGCCGGCTCGCTGCGCGGTTCCTGTGTCCGCCACGGGCCGAACTGGTCGGCGATGATGACGAGCAGGGCCAAAAGCGGCAAAGCGAGTGCTGCGCGGCGCAGTCGTGGATGGCCTGCCGGCGCGATCTCGGCGTCGCGGCCGAACAAAGGGGCGGCCGGATCATGCCTGCCGGCGCCCGGCAGCAGGCCGGCGAGAAACAGCAGCCCGGCAAGGACCGACAGCAAGCCGGCCACACCGAAGACTTCCAGGCGCGCCATCGCCGGCGGCTTGCCGCCAAGCGCCGGATAAAGCTTGGCGAAACAGGCAGTGCCGACGGCAAGCATCGCCAGCGCCAACAGCCTGTCGGTCGATCTCTTCATCGGTCTTCCCCCCGCACCTCGCGGCCGCCGCTGCCTTGTCACATGCGGCAGCAGGCCGGCCCCGGTATCTTAGCCGAGCTCGCGGCCAAGGCTAAGTGCAAGAGATCACACAGCCCCGCCGTCGATATCTTTGGCATCCATTTCCCAGCCGGCGCGGTCGCCCACTATTGGGTGCGGTTGTATCAGTAGAGACTATCCCCAGGAACAGAACAGCTCGCTACAGCCGGTTGTTGACAGAAATTGCTCATGTGAGATTATCCACTCGGGATTTTTAAGGAGAGCAACCGCATGAAGAAGACTTACGAGAAGCCGATTTTGGTCCGCAAGGGCAAGCTTTCGACGGTGGTGGCGGGTTCGCCGCCCGTCTTGCCGGGTTGATGCTGAAATCCTCGGTGCTTCTGCAGCATAAACCGACGAGGGACGCATAATAGAAAGACTTACGAGAAGCCGATTTTCGTCCGCAAGGGCAAGCTTTCTGCGGTGGTGGCGGGTTCGCAGCCGCCTACGCCCATATAAGCGGGGCACCAGAACCTGATTCTCAATAATCCCCGCCACGGCGGGGATTTCTGTTTTCTCACCCCAACTCCACCCAGACCGGCGCGTGATCGCTGGGGTTTTCCCCTCCCCGCACCTCGCGGTCAATGCCCGCGCCCTTCAGCTTCCGCGCCAGCTTCTTCGACAACAGGATGTGGTCGAGCCGCAAGCCGGCGTCGCGCGGCCAGCGGTTCCGGCGGTAATCCCAGAACGTGTAGAGCCGCTCCTCCCTGGGAAAGACTTTGCGCAACGCGTCCGTCCAGCCCTGGTCGATCAGCGCGGCGAAGGCGGCCCGGCTTTCGGGCTGCACCAGCGCGTTGGCGTCATAGGAGCGGGTTTCATAGATGTCGCGCGGTTCGGGCACGATGTTGAAGTCGCCGGCCAACACCACCGGCAGGCCGGTGCCGATGAGATCGCCGGCGTGCGCCGCGAAGCGCTTGTGCCAGGCGAGCTTGTAGTCGAATTTCGGCCCCGGTTGCGGGTTGCCGTTGGGAGCATAGAGGCAGGCGATGACGACGCCGTCGACCGCGGCCTCGATATAGYGCGCTTGGCGGTCGGCATCGTCGCCGGGCAGCGCGTCGCGCGTCAGGACAGGCTCGGCGCCGCGAGCCAGGATGGCGACGCCGTTCCAGGTCGGCTCGCCCTTCCACACCGCGCCATAGCCGGCCTTGGCGAGCCTCGTCAGCGGGAATTGCGTGTCGCGGGATTTCAGCTCCTGCAGGCAGACGACATCGGGTTCGGCGCGGGCGAGCCAGGCCAGCAGGTTTTCGAGCCGGCTGTTGATGTTGTTTATGTTGAAGGTGGCGAGTTTCATGCTCGGATGCCGAAGGCGCCCCTCGCTTCGTCATCCTCGGGCTTGACCCGAGGATCCATGCCGTGACGCCCGCCATCGAACGGGGCGGGGCAAAATTCTGAACCGTTGCAACCCCTTAACGTCACGGAATGGATCCTAGGATCTGCGCGCGTCGCTTCGCTCCTTGCTCCGCCCTAGGATGACGACGCCGAGTGGTGCGCCAGCTTGGCCTTGATCGTCTCCGACACCGTCTTCAGATGATCGCCCGTCGAAAAACCCGAGATCGCCTTTCGCGGCTTCAGATCGTGGTCACCGTCCTCCAACCACACCATCTCGATCGCATTGGAAAGGCCGTAGGTTGCGACCTCGTCCTTTGTGCCGAACTCATCGCGCGTGCCTTGGAAGATCAGCGTCGGCGTCTTGAGGTCGGCGAGATGCTTCGTGCGCAACTGCTCCGGCTTGCCCGGCGGATGGAAGGGATAACCCAGACAGACCAGGCCGGCGATCTCGCCCTTGGCAAACATCTCGTCGGCGACCATCGAGGCGACGCGGCCGCCCATCGACTTGCCGCCGATGATCAGCTTGCCGGTCACGCCCCTGGCGCGCAGATCGGCAATCGCCTTGATGTATTCGGGGTTCACCGTCTCGGCGCGCGGCGGCGGCTTGCGGTGACCGTAGCGGCGCGCGGCCATGTAGTGGAATTCGAACCGCGCGACCTGGAAACCGGTGGCGGCAAGCGCCTTGGCGGTGGCGGTCATCGATGGCGAGTCCATCGACGCGCCGGCGCCATGGGCGAGCAGGATGGTGACGGGGGCGGTGTCGAAGCCATCGAAGAGGAAGTGGGTCGTCATAGGACCGTTCTCGGCGCGGCGGCGAAACTGCTGATCTCCCCCCTTGTGGGGGAGATGGCCGGCAGGCCAGAGGGGGGCGCGAAGGAATGCCGACTTCTGCCTTTGTAAGATGACAATTCTAGAGGTCGTGGCAGCGAGCCGGTTAGAGGCCGGCGGGACAGCGCCCCCCTCTGTCCTGCCGGACATCTCCCCCACAAGGGGGGAGATTGGCTGTCGCGAAGGCCTTCGCCAACCATCTTCACCCCGCCGTACGCGCCATGTGCAAATCCACGAACTGTATCCCCTTTTGCGCGGTCCGCGCCCATTCGGACTCGGCATCCAATTCCAGATAGCGGACCCACAAACGGCGGGCCTCCATCAGATTACCCGCATCGAATTCCAGCCGAGCCAGGTTGAACACCGGGTCGGCATAGGCCTTGTCGAGCGCGATCGCCTTTTGCAGATGGCGCCTTGCCGAAGCCACCTTGCCCTCGTCGCTCATCAACCCAGCGAGGTTGAACCAGGCTTCGACGAAGCCAGGATCGAGTTTTATCGCGCGGGCATAATCATGCGCGGCTTCGGCAATCCGGCCTCCTGCGCGCAGGCAGTTGGCGCGGTTGAAGGCGGCGATCGCATCCTTGGGGTCGATCGCCAGGCAGCGCTGGTAGAGCGCCGCCGCATCGTCGTGATGCCCCTGCTCTTCCGCCATCTCGGCCTCGGCGAACAGTTCCTCCAGCGTGTCGTCTTCCGGCGAGCCCAGGTCGAACAGCAATTGGCCGTCGAGCTCGCTCGTCCCATCGTCGAGATAGATCGCGTCCGGTCGGCCATGCTGGGAGCCGAGATTGAGCGATTTTGCCGTGAGCGAGGCTACCGGGCCGGAGCGGTGCACGGAGCGCGCGATCGCGCCCCAGCTGGCGCCGCTGGCGATCAGCCCGGCATATTTGCGCGCCAGGATCAGGTCGCGGAAAGAATAGGGTTCGCCGTCATGCTCGAAGGCGTCGAACAGCGAGAGCATGTCGAGATCGTCGCCCRCAAGCCGCGACTGGTCGACGAGCGACTGCCTGGAGAGCGACGAGGCGTCGGGCGCCTTCATCAGACCGAGCAGGCGCAGGAAACCGTTCTCGCTGAGGAGTTGGCGGCCTGCTTCGCGCTCCGCCTTCACGCGGCGCTCGATCTCGACGTCGCCKGATTTCGCCGCCTTGGCGAGAAGCGCGCGGCCGAACACGACATGGGTGGTGCGGCGGGTGACGCCGCGCCTCAGCTCGGCGTGGCGGCGCTCGACCTCACGGACAGCGAGGCGCAGCGGAAAGGCGGCCAGCGCGCCGACGACGCCGAAGACGGCGCCGGGAACGATGACTGGCCCTGCCGTCACTTCTTGCTCTTGCCGACGGCCTTCAACAGGTTCGCCTTCAGTGGGTTTTCGGCCGCGCCGCCCGCGGCCGCCTTCCTGGCGGGTTTTGCCGGCGCTTCCTCGGCTTTGCTCTTCGACTTGGCCGGGGGCTTCGCCTGCTGCGACAAGCTCGCCTTCAACGCGTCCATCAGGTTGATGACGTTGCCCCGCTCGGGCGCTGCCGCGATGATCGGCTTGTGGCCCTTCAGCTTCTCGCGGATCATCGCCATCAGCGCCACCTCGTAGCGATCCTCGTAGTTCTTCGGATCGAAATGGGTCTGCTTCTGCTTGATCAGCGCTTCGGCCAGCTGCAACATCTCGGGGTCGGGCTTGGCATCCGGGATGTTGCCGAAATATTCAGTGGTGCCGCGCACTTCGTTGGGGTTCCTCAAGGTGCAGACGAACATCCCTTTCTCGCGCGCGCCGATCGTCACCACGCGTTCGCGGCTGGAGAGCACCAGGCGGGCGATCGCCAGCTTGCCGGACTTGCGCATGGCTTCGCGCAGCACCGCGAAGGTTTCTTCCGCCATGGCGCCGTCGGGCGCCAGATAATAGGGCGAGTCCTGGTAGATGACGTCGACCTCGCCCTCGTCGACGAAGGCCTCGATGTTCATCGTATGGTTGGATTCGATCCGGACCGCATCGAGGTCGGCGTCGTCGATGATGATGTACTGCTTGTCTTCATATTCGTAACCGCGCACCAGGTCCGAGCGCTCGACCAGGCCGAGCTCGGGATCGACCGGCTTCATGTTGATGCGGTTGTGCGTCTTCTTGTGCAGCTGATTGAACGAGATGCGCTCGCTCGCGCTGGTGGCCGGATAGAGCCGGACCGGACAGCTGACGAGGCTGAGCTTGAGGTAACCTTTCCAACTTGCCCTGGGCGCCATGATGAACTCCTACGCGGCCATGCACTGACACTATGTTGGAGCATGGTCTTGTCCAAAAACCGGTTCCCATTTTTTGGAACCATGCTCTTTGCAGCGCTTCGTCCGCAGGACGATTGGCGCTCTGGAAATCCTACACCGACCCCTGATGGTACTGCCGAATTCCTAGCGAAATGTTTTCGGGGCGGGTTGGCGCGGAGGATAATTCAAATTGTAGGAAGCGTCGATGGAGTGGATTGAGGCGCTGGAGATTAGCCGAAGCCCCGAAGCTTCGTCATCCTAGGGCGAAGCAAGGAGCGAAGCGACGCGCGCAGACCCTAGGATCCATGCCGTGACATGCGAGCGCCGCGACGGTGCGGATCGCTTACCAGCCCGTCCCGCGAAAGAGCTCGGACCATTCTGGATTGGTCTTCTCGATCAGTTCGATCTTCCATTGGCACGGCCAGCGCTTTAACGATTTTTCGCGCTGTATGGCATCGGCCGATATCGAAGTATTCCTCGTACCAGACTAGACGTTGCACGCCGTAGCGGCTGGTGAAACGCGAGCCTTGGCCGTTCTTGTGCTCGGGCATCCGACGCGCGAGGTCGTTGGTGACACCGATGTAGATCGTGCCGCCTTTCTGGCTCGCGGTCATATACACGTAACCTGTCATCGAGCGATCCTAATTGGCGCTGGTTCTGGCAGCTATTCTTCTGGACCGCCGCATCCTAAGGCCAATGTCACGGCATGGATCCTAGGGTCTGCGCGCGTCGCTTCGCTCCTTGCTCCGCCCTAGGATGACGAAATCTAGCACTGGCGCAGCCCCTCTCCGGCCGCTGCGCGGCCACTTCGTGGGGCGAGGAACTAGCGCTCAAACACCGGCAGATCTCTCGCCGCCTCATCAATCTCCGCCCATGGATCACCCGACGTCTCGAGCAATCCCGGCAGCGAGGCGTAGTTCAAATCCTCCGGAGCGTCGATTGCTTCGAGGTCGGTCCAGCTCACCGGGGTCGAGKCCGGCAAATTGGTGCGGGCGCGCAGCGAATAGGGGGCGGCGGAGGTGTGGCCGCGGGCGTTGCGGTGGAAGTCGATGAAGATGCGCTTCTTGCGGTTTTCCTTGCCCATCGTGGTGGTGAAGGTGTCGGGCGCGCTTGCCGCCAGCAAAGTCGAAATCGCGCTCGAGACTTGGTGTAATTTCTTCCAGTTCTGCTTGCGCGTCACCGGCACCGTGATGTGGATGCCCTTGCCGCCTGAGGTCTTGGCGAAGGGCACCAGCCCCAAACCTTCCAGTCCGGCCTTGATGTGTACGGCCGCCTCCACCACCTCGCGCCACGAAATCCCCTCGCCCGGGTCGAGGTCGAAGACGATCTGGTCCGGCTTGTCGAGTTTTGTCCGGTGCGTGCCCCAGGTGTGGAACTCGACGACGCCGAATTGCGCCAGTGCCAGATAGCCCTTGGCGTCCTCGACCGAGAGATAGGTTTTCGTCTCGCCTTCCGAATTGGTAGACTCGAACACCGCCACCGAAGGCGGCATGCCCGTGAAGGCGTGGCGCTGGAAGAAGCAATCCTGCGGCTTGCCGGTCGGGCAGCGCACCAGCGATACCGGTCGGCCGATGATATGCGGCAGCATGAAATCGCCGACCAGCGCGTAGTATACGGCGATGTCGAGCTTGGTCGGCCCGGTCTTGCCGAACAGCCGCCGCTCCGGATTGGTCACCCAGATGGTGGCAAGGTCGGATTCGGCGATCAGCCGCTTGCGCTTGACCGCCACCGGCGTGGTCAGCCCGCCAACATCGCGCAGGCCGCGAAAGACGCCGTGGCGGATCGCGTTGTCGCCGGTGCGGTTCGAATAGCGGACGCGGGCCGACAGCAGCGGCTTCACCCAATGCATCTCGCGCATGATCTCGCGCGGCACGCCTTCGGGCGGGCTGGCGCCGGCCGTCAGCCGCTCCAGCCGGGCGAGCAGATCCCGCGCCATGTCGCTATCGAAGCCAGTGCCGACCTTGCCGCGATAGTGCAGTTCGCCATTCTCGAACTCGGCCATGCCGAGCGCCGCAAGCCCTTCCGCCTGGTCGGACACGGTATAGCCGGCGATGACGAAATCGTCCGTCTTTTGCGCCTTCACCTTGGTCCAGCTCTTGGTGCGGCCGCTCTGGTAGATGGCGTCGGCGCGCTTGGAGACGACACCTTCCAGTCCAAGCTCCGAGGCCTGATCGTACAGGCCCTGGCCATCGCCCTCGACATGATCGCTGTACTGGATGGCGGAATTGGCGGCCTGACCGGCGAGTAGCTCTGCGAGCAGACTCTTTCGCCTTTGCAGCGGCGCCTTGCGCAGGTCCCAGCCGTCGAGATGGAGCAGGTCGAAGGCGTAGAAATGCAGCTTCGAGCCGGCGCCTTCGGCTAGAGCATCCTGCAGCAGCGCGAAACGGGAGATGCCTTTATCGTCGAGAACCATGATCTCGCCGTCGATGATCGCCTGGCCGACCGGCAGCCGCGAAAAGGCCTGAGGGAGATCGCCATAGCGTTTCGTCCAGTCGATGCCGCCGCGCGTGATCAGCCGCACCTCGCCGCCCACCACATGCGCCATGGTGCGGTAGCCATCGAATTTTATCTCGTGCAGCCAGAGCTCCGGCGTCTTCCGCGAGGGGTGTTCACCGCCCGGCGGCTCCATCACCTGGGTGGCCAGTTGCGGCTCGATGCGGGCGGGCGGATCGCCTTTCACCGCGCCGGGCAGCGCGCCGGGCTTCAGCGAGCCACGCTTTGGCGGCAGGCGCTCCGCCCTCTTCGGCGGCGCGACCAGCTCCTCGATGCGGCGGCCGGACTTCACGCTCTCCGGCCGTGCCTCGAGGATATCGAGCTTGGTGTCGGAAGCGAGGTCGCGCTCCTTGAACAAGAGCCAGTTCTTCTTGTTCTCGTCCTCGCCGGGCTTCGGCTTCAGCCGGGTCAGCATCCAGCCGCCATTGAGTTTTTGCCCGGCCAGCCGGAACTTGAAGGCGCCGGTCCTGAGGCTTTTCTCGACATCCTCCATCGGCGCCCATGTGCCGGTATCCCAGACGATCATGGGCCCGCCGCCATATTCGCCTTCGGGGATGACGCCTTCGAAGTCGATATATTCGATCGGATGGTCCTCGGTCTCGACGGCAAGCCGCTTGTCGGCCGGGTTGAGCGAGGGCCCGCGCGGGACAGCCCAACTTTTGAGAACGCCRCCGACTTCGAGGCGAAGATCGTAGTGGTCGGCGGTAGCGTGGTGCTTGTGCACGACGAAGCGGTTGGAGGCCTCGCCGGCCATGCTGCCCGCGGGTTCGGGGGTGCGGGAGAATTCGCGCTTGGCGCGATAAGGTTTGAGGTTGGCGGGCATGGGTCAGCGCATGGTGGCCAAAGACAAACGCCTCGTTCCTTCGCGCCCCCCTCTGTCCTGCCGGACATCTCCCCCACAAGGGGGGAGATCAGATGTCACGACGGCTTTCGCTAATTTTCGACTATGCAGGAGAAGCGCCGTCGGCGGAACTGCCAATCTCCCCCCTTGTGGGGGAGATGGCCGGCAGGCCAGAGGGGGGCGCTGTCCCGCCAACCTCTCAGTCATCATCTCCGAATGCTCAATCGTCGATCGCCGGCGTCAATTCGAGCTCGGCGGGCGACAACCCTTGCCGCAGCTGGCTCAGCCGGAACTCGTCGACCCAGTAAGCCTCGCCGTCAACCAAAACGCGGGCGCTGTAGGAGCCGCCGGAAAAGCGCTGCGCGGTGACATAGACCTTGTGGCGTTCGAGCGCGGTCTTCACCGCGGCGCGGCGGGATTTTTCTCTGGCGACGGGACTGGCCATGACCTCACTCGAACACGCTGCCGCTAAAGATGCTGCTAGCCGTAAGCATGGCGGAGAGCGGAATGTGAGTCAATTTGTCGGCCAAAGCCGCCGCTCAGCCACCCGAGCGCAGCCGCCGCCAGCGCTGCATGAATTCCTGCGCGAGTTTGAACAGGCGCGGGTTGTCACGCACGAAGGCGACGCCCCGGCCGCGATATTTGATGGCCTGGCTCACCGCCACGCCCTTCAACGTGATGCCGTAGCAAAGCTCGGACAGAACCGACTTCACCGCGCCCATATGTTCCTTGTAGCTCTGGTTGCCGACGGACAGGTCGAAATAGTCAAAACCGGCGCCTCGCCCCCATCTGATCAGCTCGCCCATGATGCAAAGCCCGGGCGAAACGTTGGGCACCGCGGCCTGGTCGATCGCAATCAGCAGCGCGTGCAAGGTGCCCAGATGGACCGCCAGGTACTGGACCGCGACCATCACGTTGCCTGCGCGCAGGCCGAAGATCCGCACCGAGCCATCCGTCAGGCCGCGATGCGCAGCCTTGCGGTAGAAATCGATGACCGGCGGCCGCGCCAGCAGATCGAACCGGCCTAGTTCGCGAAAACGGCTGAGCCGCATTTGGACCAGCTTGCCGAAAATCGAGTCCACCAGGGCCGGCGTGTCGGCTTCCACCAGGGCCAGGCCACCATTGCGATCGAGCCGGCGCAGGTCCTTGTTGAGCGCCTTGACGAAGGACGGGCGGCAGATGCGCTTGACGACGGTTTCGGCGTCGCCATCCATGGAGATGCCGTAGTGCGAGTGGATGGAGTCGCGCGCCGGCGAAAGCAGCGCCAAGGGATTGTCGACGCCGCCGACCTCTTTCGGGATGCCGGCGATGTGGACGCGGTCGGCCGGCGGCAACACGGCAAACACCGCCGCCCACGCAGCCTCGGCGGATTGCCTGGTCCAGGGCGTCGCGTCGGCGAGCAGGGGTGCCGCATAGTCGCACACCCCACAGCTCAGCCATTCGATCACCCAATGGTGGAATGCGCGGCGCCGCATCAGCGGCACAAGCATCCTCGGCTCGCCCGTGCCTGCATCCCTCACCTCGACGATCGCAAGGTCGGCTTTTTGCGGCAGGAGCCCCTCAACGATCCCCTCGGCCCAGGCGAAATGCTGGTGGCCCGTGCACAAGCCCGTAGCCTCGAGACGCTGCCAGAGCGGTTTGATCGCCTCGAGGCTGGTGTGCAACTGCGCCACGTAAGCGCCGCTGGCCGCGCCGGCGGCATGCGGCGCGGTCTCGCCGTCGGCCAGGCCGGTCGTCATCGCGGCCATCGGCATTGCCTGGCTTGCCACATCATTCTCCTATCGTCTCTGCACGGCGAGCGTCGCCGCGCGGCGCCAGGCGCCGACCATCGTGGGGCGCTGCTCGCTCGGGTGCTTGAGGTTCCACATGCGATTGGCCGCGAAATACCATGAGGCCACGAGCACGAAGGTCTCGGACACCGCGGCGCCGGCCAGCGACCATGTCGACGGCGCGACGGCCAACAGGGCGCCGATCGTCGCGAGCCCGACAATCGCGCCGGCCATGGTGATGAAGGCGACGATGCGGAAATCGCCGACGATCTCGAGGACCACGCGCGGCATCACATAGGCCATGATCGGCGCGAAGTTGGCGATGGCGAAAATCCCGATCAGCCCGATCGAGGCGTGCTGTAGGGCTTGGGATCTGATCATCGGCAGGACGAACAGGACGCCGCAGCCATAGGCCAGGCCGCCGACGCCCATGACGAGCGCCCAGATCTTGGCCTGCATCCATACACGGTCGAACTCTTTGTTGCGCACCAGCTTTGCAAGTTCCGGCTGCACCATGTTCGAGAAGGCAAGGCTGGAAATGCGCAGCGGCGCAAACAGCACCAGCACCGCCGCCAGCGGCGCGTAAGCGGCGGGCCCGGCGATGCCCGCGACCAGAAGCGCCAGGGATTGCCCCTGGATGTTGGTGGTGGTGGCGCTGAACCCCGACCAGCAGAGCTGCGGCCAGAGCTTTGCATAGCGCCGCCAGGTCGGCGCGCGGAAGGAGACGCGCAGCCTGCGGCGCGCCAGTCTCACCAGCACGGCGATGCCGACGACATTGGCCGCGGCAAGCGCATAGAAGGTGGCCTGAAGCGCATCCGCGAAGAACCAGATCGCCGCCCCCGCGAGGACTGTGCCCGCGATGGTGAACACGGCGTCGCTGATGGAGACGACGAGTTGCATGCGACGAGCGAAGAAGGCCGTGCGCATATGGCTGCGCAGCGACCAGGCGCAGACGAAGCAGGCGGCGCCGATGCCGCTCGGATCGCCCAGGACGCGCATCAGCAATCCCGTGCCCAGCCCCATCAGCAGCGCCACCACCAGCGCCGCCGATCCGAAGGTCACGTCATAGGCGTCGACGCCGGCGCTGTTGGTGCTCTTGCTCATCCATATGGCGGCGGGAACGGCGGTAAGCGAGCGGATGTAGGACAAGCCGACGCCGCCCATCACCATGGCCAGCGCGAAGAGGCCGTAGCCTTCGGCCGACAGAAGATGCAGCAGCGCGATGTTAAGGGCAAAATGGAAGCCGCTCTGCATCGCTTCGCCGCCGACCATCAGCATGAGGCGCCGCACCAGATGGGCCGGGAAGGTGAACTTCACGGGCTCGTCTCCGCCTCGCGGGCGATGTGTGCCCGCCCCTGCCGCGGCGTTGCCGCCTTCAGCTTGTCGGCGACGATCGCCACGATCGCGGCGGCGGCGATATGTTCGCTGAACACCGCCTCGTAGCGCGCCCGGCCGGCGGCGGCGAAGCCGCGCCAGAGGTCCGGCCGCAGGATGATCTCCGTGAGCTTGCCGGCAAGGGCCGCGGCATTGCCGGGCGGCACGTGCCAGCCGGTCTCGCCGTCCGCCACCACTTCAACCAGCCCGCCGATCGCCGACACCAGCGGCGGCCGTCCCCAGCCCATCGCCTCGATGGCGACGCGGCCAAGCGATTCCGGGCGGCGCGACGGCACCGCCACGATATCCGCCCAGCGATAGTGGTCGGCGGGGTCGGAGACGAAAGGCAGCACCTCGACATGCCCGGTCAATCCCATGCGCCCGACCAGCTCGGCCAAGGCCTTTTCGCGCTCGACGCTTTCGAAGGCGCCGCCGACGAGGCGGACCTCGACGCGGTCGCGCAACTCCGTGGGGAGCGAGGCTACGGCTTCGAGCAGCACCTCCTGCCCCTTGATGCGGTTGACACGCCCAAGCAGCAGTATCTTGAGGGGCCGGTTGCCGTCATAGGTCATCGGCAGGGCGGCGGCCGGGCCGGCGACACCGTTATAGACGACGTGCGTGCGCCTTCCCTTGGCGT
Source organism: Mesorhizobium sp. LCM 4577 (assembly GCF_001854795.2). Lineage (NCBI taxonomy): Bacteria > Pseudomonadati > Pseudomonadota > Alphaproteobacteria > Hyphomicrobiales > Phyllobacteriaceae > Mesorhizobium > Mesorhizobium sp. LCM 4577. Next base: position 91,551 of record NZ_MDDU01000004.1, read on the forward strand.
CGATGGCGGGCGGGTCGCCGAAGGTGGCGCGCGTGGCGCGGGAGTTGAAGATCAGGTCGGCCTTGCTCCAGCGCATCAAGGCGACAAGCACCTTGCGCAGGATGCCCTCGGGAATCTCGTGGATATGCAGCAGCGCCTTGCGAGGCAAAAGCCGCGCTGCCAGCGCATAATCGGCAATGATCGAAGTGTTGATATAGGTCAGTTCACTGCCCCGCATGCGCCGCCAGGCGCGCCAGAGCGCCGCCGGCAGCCGCGCCATCTCGACGGTGGCGAGCCTGAGCATCGCCTGGCGCCTCAGCACCCACAGCGGTTCGAACACGATACGGCTGGCATGCGGCTTGAGGATCTCGACAATCGGTCCCTCGCGCGGCAGCACGACCTCGATCTCGGCGGCCGGAAACGCCGCGCGCAACGCAGCCACGCTCTCCGCAAAGCTGCGATCCGAACCATAGAGCTCATAGCCCTGATGAACGCAGGCAATGCGCATCACTCTCTTTCCACCTTGCACCCCGGGTCCGCTCAGCACCGGACCCTTCAAGCGCGGAAGAACTTCATGCCAAATCCGCACGCCGATCTACCCAGCGGTGGCCACTGCAAGCCCGGAAGCAAGGATCGTGCCGGGTTCCTGAACGCCCTGCTGCGACCCCGGAACCCGGCCGTGCCCCGTATCGGTACAGATACGTCGCGAAAGTTGACCGATAATGAAGCAAGCCATGCCTTCTGAAGAGAAATTTTACACCTTCATGCGAGTGTTCGCCCTGGGGGTACCCCTGGCACGGAAGTTGCTGGGCGGTCATTGACATAACGCAACCATGACCGGACCCCGGGGGAATCCCTTATTTTGAAACCGGAACGACCTTCCAACCCGATCGAAAAGCCTTCGATCCTGATCCTGGGGACACGCGGCATTCCGGCTTCTCACGGCGGCTTCGAGACCTTCGCCGAGCGGCTGGCGCTTTTCCTGGTCGGACGCGGCTGGAAGGTCGGCGTCTACTGCCAGAAGGAGGTCGAGCGCGTCGGCCAAAGGGTGACGAGCGAAACCTGGCGCGGCATCGAGCTCATCACCATCGAGGTCGCCTCCAAGGGGCCGCGCGCGACGCTGGAATTCGACTGGCAATGCGTGCTCGACGCCGCCAGGCGGCCGGGCGTGTGCCTGGTGCTCGGCTATAACGGCGCGGTTTTCCTGACCTGGCTCAGGCTCATGCGGCGCAAGATCATCACCAACATGGACGGCATCGAATGGCGGCGGCCGAAATGGGGTCCGGCGGCGCGCAGTTGGTTCTGGCTCAACGAATGGATCGGCGCCTGGCTCTCGCACCGGCTTGTGGCCGACCACCCGGCGATCGCCGATCACCTGGCGACAAGGCGGCCGCGCAGCGCCATCGCCACGATCGCTTATGGCGCGGACCCGGTGATTTCGGCGCCGGAGGAACCCATTCGCGCGCTCGGGCTCGAGCCCGGCAAATATCTGGTCTCGATCGCGCGGATCGAACCCGACAACAACATCCTGCCCATCATCGAAGCCTTCCGCCGCCGCGACCGCGGCGACATGAAGCTGGTGGTGCTGGGTACCCTCAACGACGAGATTCCCTATCATCGCGCGGTGCGCGAAGCAGCAGGTTCGGTGGTGATGCTGCCGGGCGCGATCTACGACCAGGCGGCGGTGAAGGCGCTGCGCTACCATGCGCGTGCCTATATGCACGGCCACACGGTCGGCGGCACCAACCCTTCGCTGGTCGAGGCGCTGGCCGCCGGCAACATGGTGATCGCGCATGACAATCGCTACAACCGCTGGGTCGCCGGCGATGCGGCGATCTATTTCAGCGACACCGACAGCCTGAGCCAACGGATCGACGAGGCGCTGGCCGATGACGCACTGGTGGCGCGCTGCAGCCAGGCGGCAAGGACCCGCGCCCGCGAGGCCTTCCGCTGGGAAGACGTGCTCGCCGCCTATGAGAAGGAAGCGCTGCGGCAGCTCGGCGTCGCCATGGCCGTGCCGGCRAAAGCCGACCGCGCCAAGCATGCATGACTGGGCACGCATGACCGGCTGGTCGCGCCGGCGGATCCTCGGCGCGGCGCTGGCCGCTGCGGCATCGCCTCTGACGGCGGCGGTCCCGCCGCCGATCTCCCAGGCAAACGCCGCGACCGGCGAATGGCCTTTCAGGCGCGGCGTCAACACCTGGCCGTGGTTCGCGCTGACGCGCGAATTTCCCGCGCCGCGCACCGACTATGACTGGCCGCCCTTCCAGTCGCAGAGGCCCGTGCCGACGCAGGCAGACCTTGCCCGGCTGCGCGCCAGCGGGCTCGATTTCATCCGCCTGCCGGTCGATCCCGGCCCGTTCCTTGCCGCCGATGCGGGCCGGCGCGCCGAACTGATGGACATGCTCGACGCAGCGGTCGATGCGGCTCGAGCTGCCGGTCTCGGCGTCATCGTCAATGTGCAGGCCAATGGCGCCACGCGCTACTGGAATCCCGAGCGACTGTATTCCAGCACCGCGGCGCCTGAATTCGAATCCTATCGGGCGCTGGTGAGCGAAATCGCCGAGAGACTGCAGGGCAAGACGTCCGGCATGGTGGCGCTGGAGCCTGTCAACGAGCCGCCGCAGGACTGCTCCTCCGAGGCATGGCCGGCCGTGCAGGCCTCGCTGCTGACGGCCGCCAGGGTTTTGGGACCGAGCGTGCCGCTCGTCGTCACCGGCGGATGCGGCTCGATGGTGCGCGGACTGACAGCGCTCGATCCAGCGCCGCTGGCGGATTTCGAGCCGATCCTGTTCACCTTCCATTTCTACGAGCCCTATCTGTTCACCCATCAGGGCGCGCCATGGATGCGCGAGCCGGTCTACCGCGCGCTGAACAATGTGCCATGGCCGGCCTCCGCCGGGACGCTGGAAAGGACGCTGGCCTCGGTCAGGGCAAGGATGGCACAGGATTCCGAAAGGTCCGAGGAGGCCAAGAAAGCCGCCTACGAGGAGACCGAAAAGGTGCTCAAGGTCTATTTCGATGCGCAGCCCGACCGCCGCTTCATCGACGGCTATCTCAAGCAGGTGAGCGACTGGGCTGAGACCCGTGGCATAGCGCGCGAGCGCATCATCATGGGCGAGTTCGGCGCACTGCGCACCGATGCCCGCTACACCGCAGCACCCAATCCCGACCGCGCCCGCTACATCGCCGATGTGCGGCAGAGCGCCGAAGCGGCCGGCTTCCCCTGGGCGTTCTGGGACCTGTTCGACGGCATGGGCATGATGGACGACACCACGCGCGCGCTCGATCCGGCGATGGTCGAGGCGCTGGGGCTGACGATGCCGCGCGCTTGACTGGTTGAATCACCAAATCGCGCTAAGGGTGACGCGCAACAGGCCTCACCGGCCGATAAAGCGCCAGCGCGATCACCACGAATTTGGTCATCAGCGTCGTCTTGGAGGCGATGCTTTCGGAGGTGTTGAGCAGGATGAGCCAGCCCAGCATCGGCAGCCAGATGCCCGGATGGCAACGGCGCGCGACCTCGTGCATGAACAGCGCGAAGCCAAAGAAGATCAGGAGGGTAAAGAAGGCGCCCTGATAGAGCGTGAAACGCAGGATTGGGTTCTCGATTCCCTGCTCCAGGCCGGTGATGCGGCGCATGCTGTCGAGCAGGTCGACATCGGGGCCGACGATCAGGTCTCGCAGCTCCAGATGCCTGAAGAGATCGAACATCTCGACGCGGGCATTGGCGCTGCCGCTGTCGGAGACGAAACGTTCCAGCAGCGCGTCGAAGAAGCCGTAATAGCCGGCAAGCGCGATCGCCAGCGGCAGCAGCGCGGCGAGCATGATCACCAGCGCGGCGCCCAGAAGGTTGACGCGTCCGGTTCTGAGCTGTGCCAGTCCCTGGATCAGCAGATAGACGCCGCCGAGCAGGATCGTCAGCACCATGCCCGAGCGGCCGCCGAAGGCAACCAGCGCGCAGAACTRCAGCCCGACAAGCGCCAGCCTGAGCGGCGTCGGCAGGGAGCGCGACCCCGACAGCAGCGACAGCACATAGATCGAGGTGACCGTGGCATTGGAGAGCGGATGCCCCTGCAGCGCCGTCGAGCGCAGATCGTTGACGAACACGGCGCCGTCGAACCTGTACGGGAACACCAGATGCTTGGTGCCGAACTCGAACAGCGCCATCAGCGCGTTCACCGTCATCACGRCATGGATGACGATCCGCAGCTGGGCAAAGGTCTTCTYGTCGTCCTCGCTGAGCAGCAGCACGACCAGCGCCGGGGCGACGAACGTGTCGATCATGCCGGCCATGCCGGGGCGCTGCCTGAGGATGACGACGAAGAGAAGCACCGTCGAAATCACCGCCATCAGCATCGTTGCCGGCCGCTTGTTGGTGACATGGACCACGTAGCCGACCGGATTGCCGAAGGTGCAGGAGCGCCAGACGAAGACGAGCACGAAGAGATAGGTGGACGGGTGGATCTTGCTCAGCGGACTGCCCTGCAGGCCGTCGTAATTGTAGCCGGCCAGCCACAGCATGCCGCCCGAGATGGAAAACAGGAGCAGCACCGCCACGGTGATGCCGAGACGGGTCAACGTGTCGACCGGGACAGTGCGCGGGCGCGCCATGCCATAGCCCGGAGCCAGGACAGGCCGCGCGGGACCCGCCAGGATCGAGGCCATGTCAGGCCGCCTCGTCGACCAGCATGGCGCCGGTCGGCAGCCGCCCCATGACAGAGACCGCTTCGGAGGTCGAGGCGACGTCGCGCATCGGCGTTGCGTTCAGCCTGGCCACGAGCAGGATCTCGTCGGCCATGGCGACCAGCGGCAGGACGTTGAGATCGTCTGCCAGGGCGCCGCCGTCGACGACGACGAGCTCGAAACTGTGGTTGGCCTCGGCCAGCATGCGGTGGGCGAAATAGAGCGCCTGGGCTTCCTGGAACACCGCGGTYGGCCGGCCCCTGCCAATCAGCGCCACCGAAGAGCCGGGCGCATAACGGCTGACCGCTTCGAGCGGATATTCGCCACGCAACACGTCGAGCACCCCGGGCTGCGGGTCCTTCTGGCCCTTGCCGGCATTGATGTCGATGAACAGCACACGCCGGCCCCTGGCCGCCGCGGCGTTGGCGAGCTGCCACGCAACCCTCGACCGCTGCGCCTTGTCCTCGGGCGGCGACGCCACCAGGATCGAAGGCACCAGCGGCCAGTCGGCCGGGCGCCTTGTGGCGGCGGCGATGCGCTGCAGCGCGAGCCCGGCCACGGCGTCGGTCTTCTGGGCGGCAGTGCCGGAGCGGCGCCGCCCCCTGCCCGGCAGCACGCCCAGCACCGGCGCCTCGATGAGCGACTGCATCTGGTTGGCGGACAGCACGGTCGGCGACAGATATTCGGCGATCAGCGCCATGCCGATGCCCAGCGCCAGCCCTCCGAAGATGGCGCCGAAGACAAGCAGTCCCTTCGGCGGCCAGCTCTTCTTCAGCGCCGGCATGGCCTGCGAGATGATGCGGGCATTGGTGCTGTTGACGTTGGTCTGCTCGCGCGTTTCCTGGGCGCGCTGCAGGTAATTGGCGTAAACGGTGCGCACGGCATCGAGGTCGCGCTGCAGCTCGCGCAGCCTGACCGACGCCTGGTCGGTGTCGAGCGATTTGCCTTTCAGCGACGCCACCTTGGCCTCCAGTTCCTTCTGGTTGGCCAGAGCGCGCTGGTAGTCCGTCTCGGCGGCGGCGACGAGGCGGCCGAGCTCACGGGAAATCAGCTTGCGCAGATCGCTCAGCTGCTGCTGCGCGGAAATCATCGAGGGGTGGCGCGGCCCGAGYGCGGTGCCGAACTGGGAGATCTGATCGACGAGCGTCGCCTCCTGCGCCCTGAGGCTGGCAATCACCGGCGAGCGCATCGCCTCCGACGTGGCGTCCGGCGCGCTGCCCTGCCGGCGCAGCTGGTCGACCTGCGCCTTGAGCTGCGCGGTGCGTGTCTGGGCGGCGGTCAATTGCGTGTTGAGGTCGGTCAACTCCTGGTCGCTCACCAGATTGCCGGCCGCCATCACCATATTGTGCTCGGCCTTGTAGGTCTCGACGGCGTTGGCGGCCTGCTCGACGCGCTTGCGCTGGTCTTCCAGCCGGGCGCTGATCGCATCGGAGGCGTCGGCGGCGGCCTTCGAGCGCGCTTCCGCCTGGTCGTCGAGATAGGCCTGCGCAATGGCATTGGCGAGCTCAGCCGCCAGATCGGCGCTCTTGGCGGTGATGATGATGTTGAGGACCAGCACCTTGTCGTCACGTTTCACCGCAAGGCGGCGGCGCAGCGAATCGAGCGTCTCAGCCGTCCTGTCGCCGTCGTCGGAGCCGAACAACATGCCGAGCCACCCGCCGAGTCCGCCCTGCCCGTTGAAGTCCGGGTTCTCGGTCAGGTTGGTCGCCTTGATGGCACGCAGCAGCACGCCGTTCGACTGGGCCACGCTCACCTGGCTTTCGACCTGGGTGATGCCGCCATCGGGAGAAATGCGGCTTGGATTGACGTCGTTGGTGACGACCTGGAGGTCCTGCGGGTCGATGATGATCTGCGCCGTCGAGGAGTAGAGCGCCGGTGTCAGCATGGCGTAGACAAGCGTCAGCGCGGTGAGCAGCGCGGTGACGGCAAGGATCAGGAAGCGGCGCCGCAGCAGGATGCGGCCGAGATCGCCGAGCTCGACGGTGGCGTGCACGGGCGCGGGCGCGTAATAGGCCGGCGCCGGCGCGACAGCCTCCGAAGCGTTCTGCTGAGGCACCATGAGCAGGGATGGTTGCAAAGGTCGCTCCGACAACGCTCCATCGGCCGGCACAGACGAGAAATGCGGCGTTGGCCTAGCTATTCCCGGCAACGATTAAAACACTGTTAATTATGTTCATAAATTGGTGCCGCGCTGGCACGAAGTTTGCACCTACGCAGTAGAATTTAACTGCAGCCCAAAGTTGGAGACATCGTGCGCATGCGGCGGAAGCTTGACCTGGCCTGCCGGGCCGCCGGCACCGGATATGAGTCGCGCGGGGATTGGCCATGCGCCTGACGCTGCGCCTCAACGGCGATCGCGTGCGCGCTTTCCATGTGGCGCTGGCCGAACAGCTGTCGCGGCTGCCCGGCGTGGAGCTTGGCGTAGATGCCMGTCCGGCGGCCGGCGGTGTGCCGCGCAGCGCCGAAGCGCTGTTCCAGCTTGAAACGCTGATCCATCGCCTGCCCGCCAATGGGACGGCAAAGCGTATTCCACTTTCGACGCTGGCCAGCCATGCGAGACCATCGGCGTCCGCCGATCTCACGATCGATCTCGTCGGCGATGTCGAGCCGCAAGGCCGACGGGTCTGGCGGCTGGCCTATGACGGCGTCTGCGGCGAGGAGGCCCTGCTGGCGCTGATCCTTGCCGGCCGCACGCCGCTCGTCCGCCTGGAACAGAACGGAGCGGCGGTCGCCGAGGGACGGCTCGGCACCGAATATCACGGCATTGCGCTGGCTTCCTTCCAGGACATGCTGGCGCGCACCGCCAGCCTGATCGTCGCGGCGGTCAACGGCGCCGCGCGCTCGCCGCTTCCGGTGCTGCCCGAACCGTCATCCGAAGCCTCGGCCCCGGCCTTGCCGTCGGCCACGAAGCTTGGTGTGCGTGCGGCCAAGGCAACGGCGCGCCGCATCGTCCAGCAGATCTATCACCTATGCTACAACGCCCCGCATTGGCGGGTCGGCTGGCGCGAGACCGGAGGCAAGGACCTCTACGAGCTGCGCGCCCATCCGCAATCGGGCTGGCGCGACTTGCCCGACGACGGCAGCCGCTTCTATGCCGACCCGTTTCCCGTGCTCCATCGCGGCCAGGTGACGCTGTTCGTCGAGGATTATATCCATCGCACAGGCAAGGCGATCCTGTCGGCGGTGGCTTTCGGGCCGAACGGACCGGCAGGCCAGCCGAAGCCGGTGCTGGAACTGCCATATCACCTTTCCTACCCCTTCGTGTTCGAACGCGGCGGCGAGATGTGGATGGTGCCAGAAAGCTCCGCCAACCGGACGGTCGACCTCTACCGCGCCACCGCGTTCCCGGGCGGCTGGGTCAAGGAAGCGACGCTGCTGTCGGACATCGTCGCCAGCGACGCCACGCTCATCGAGCATGGCGGGCGCTGGTGGATGTTCGCCACCGTGCGCGACGGCGGCGGCGCCTTCTCGGATCAACTGCATCTGTGGTCGGCGCCGGATTTCCGCGGGCCGTGGACGCCGCATCCGAAGAACCCGCTGCTGATCGACATTGCCTCCGCGCGCCCGGCAGGCCGCATGGTCAGCCGCGGCGGGCAGCTTTTGCGCCCGGTGCAGGATTGCCGCAGGAGCTATGGCGCCGCGCTCGGCATCGCGCGCGTCACGCAGCTTGACGACAGTGGCTTCGAGCAGGTCGTCGAAACGATCCTCAATCCCGGCGCCGGCTGGGCCGGACGCAAGCTGCATACGCTCAACGAAGCGGGCGGACTGGAATTCATCGATGGCTCGGCAATGGCGCCGCGATGGAAGCAGGCCAAGAACGGCACCACCCAGGGCGATGGGAATTAACCTAACTTTTCATTGCTACCCGTCTCGCTCTTGGGTTGCTTGAGATTGTCTTGACCGCCACGGATATTTGCCCCGTGACTTTGGAGAATAGAATGAGCACCGAACAGGGGCGCGAAACACCTGCCGCGCCGACCGGCCGGGCCGAGGTCGATGTAGCGATCGTCGGCGCGGGACTCSCCGGAACCATTCTGGCGACAACGCTCGCCAAGACGGGCCGCAAGGTAGCGCTGGTTGACCCGCATCGGATCCATCACGACGAATTCCGGGCCGAGAAAACTCGCTCGGAGCAGATGGGGCTATTCGAGAAGCTCGGGCTCGGCCCGGTTTTCAGGTCGCTGGTCACGCCGATGACCGATCTCCATGTCTTCCGCTTCGGCCAGCTGTTCGAGCGCAAGCAGACCTGGGAATACGCCTTTTCCTATGCGCCGCTGGTCAACGGCCTGCGCGCGGCGCTGCCGCCGCAAGTGCCGCTGACGGTGGGCAAGGTCGCCGAGGTCTCGACCGGACCGGACCGGCAGCGCCTGGTGCTCACCGATGGCTCCGTCATCGAAGCCAGGCTCCTGGTCGTGGCCACCGGTTACAGCGAGGCGGTGCGGCGTGCCATCGGCGTCGAGCGCATCGAGGAATCGAAGGCGCATTCGCTGTCGATGGGGTTCGATTTCGCGATCACACCGAAGGAATTCGGCCTGCAGTCGCTCACCTTCTACGCGAGGCGGGTCGCCGACCGCATTGCCTTTCTTACCATCTTCCGGATCGGCGAGCGGATGCGGGCCAACATGTTCGTCTATCGGACCGTTGCCGATCCTTGGGTGCAGGCGTTCCGCGAAAACCCGCAAAAGATCCTGCTTGAGCTGATGCCGGAGATTGCCGCGCGATGCGGCAACTTCGCGATCGCCAGCGAGGTGGAAGTCAGGCAGGTCAGCCTGACGACGACGCGGGGGCATCGTCGCGACGGCGTCGTCTTCATCGGCGATGCGTTCGCCACGACCTGCCCGGCGCAAGGCGACGGCATTCACCGGGTGCTTACCGATGTCGATCGCCTCACGGCACACATCCCGGCCTGGTTCGCAACACCCGGCATGGCAGCCGACAAGATCGGCGCGTTCTACGACGATCCGGCCAAGGTCGCGGCCGACGAAAAAGCCTTGCGCGCCAGCATCTATGCCCGGCGGATCAACGTCGAAACCGGGTTGGAATGGCGACTGCGCCGCCTGCGCAACAACACCGCGCGGCGGCTGATGATTTTCGCCCGCCGGTTCCGGGCAGCTGGAAAACCGAGTGACGCCGCGCCTGGCGTAGCAGGAGTTGCTTTCGACCACATCGACAAGGCAGGTCAGGAATTGCCCGCCGGGCCGCGCCTGGGACCATAATCGTAAGTGAGCTTACGAATCCGTAAGTCGCGATTCCCGGTGAGGCTGGTTTAGATCGCCTTGAGCAGTGTCTCCTGCTCGGCGGGACAGCACACTCCCGTCGCACCAATGGCCCGCTGCCGTCTCTATCGGCAGCGGGCTATCGAGCGGCGGCTCGCAGGGCCTGTACTTCGCCGCCGCCCCGCCTCGCGCCCGGGTTGGTTCGGATCGTTTCAGCCGCTCGTGATATCCGCTCGAACGCACGGCACGGACGCCGACGGAGATCCGCGCCTCCCCGCGCATGGGGGTTGGCCCCGCCCCGCGCTTCGCCCTATCTTCGGATTGGAACAAGGACCACGACCATGACCCGCGTCCGGGCGATGACGAGGAACGACCTGGCCGACGTATCGCGGCTGCTCGGCCAATCCTGGCGGCGAACCTATGCGCCGATCATGGGCGACGAGACCGTGGCCAGGCTCTCCGACGAAAGGCACGCGCCGGAAAGGCTCGCGGGCGAGCTCGACGACGAGGACAAGATGTCCTTCGTCGCGGAACGCGCCGACGGCTCGATCGCCGGCTACGCCATGGCGGCGATGGACGCAAAGGGCGACGTCATGCTGGAGAGGCTCCACATCGAGCCGCAGGCCTTCGGCAGCGGCCTCGCGGTCGATCTTCTGCATGCGGTGCTTGCCGCGCATGCGGGTATTCCCAGCATTGCGCTGGAGGTGATCGAGGGTAACGACCGCGCGATCGCCTTCTACCGCAAGCATGGCTTCGAGGTGGTTGAACGCCGGGAAGCCGCGCATGGCGTTGGCGGTCACGCTTCGCTGATCATGCGCCACATGCTGCCAAGGGCTTAGGCCGACATCAGGCGGCGGCCCGCATGCGCAGCGCCTGCATGACGCTGTCCTCGAAAGCGCCTGGCACCCTGCCCGCTTCGGCCAGTTGGACCGCATCCCAGCTTTGGCTCAGGCTGCCATCGGCCATCAGCACCGCGCGGTTGCAGAGCGCCGGCACAGCCTCCACGACATGGGTCGAGACGATCGCGGCGTGACGGCCGCTCGCGCAGAGCGCGGCGATGACGCGCTTCACCTCCCAGGCGGCGACCGGGTCGAGGCCGTTCAGCGTCTCGTCGAAGATCAGAAGCGGCGGCCGGCCGAGAAGCGCCGCGACGATGGCGATCTTGGCCCGCGTGCCAAGCGAATGTTCGGCGATCGGGCGATCCATCCAGYGGCCGAGTTCGAGTCGCTCCAGGAGGTCGCCGCTCGGCAAATCGTTTGGCGCGCAGCCGCGGATCGAGGCGACGAGCTCGATATACTGGCGTCCCGAAAGCGTCGCCGGCAGCTCATGCGGCTCGATGGCGAGGCCGAAGCCGGCCTTGGCGCGTTCCGGCGCGGCGGCAAGCTCGATGCCGTCTATCGCCACGCTGCCGCCGATCAACGGAATCTGGCCGGTGACCGCCCTGATGAGCGTCGACTTGCCCGAGCCGTTGGCGCCGAGCAGGCCGAGGATGTCGCCCCGGCGGAGCGAAAGATCGATGCCGCGAACCACAATGTGCCCGCGATAGCCGGCGCTGAGCTCTTCGACGGTGAGGACTTCAGCCATTGCGATACCTCTGTCGGGTTCGATGCCACAGGAAGAACACCAGCGCCGCCAGACCGATCAGCACGGTGCGGCCATATTCGAGCGTCTCGTAGCTGGCATAAGCGAGCGCGCCGGCGAAGCTCAGCATGGCGACGAAGGGCGCGTTGAGGAAATAGGCGCCGAACACCGCATAGGCGCCGTTCAGCACCAGCAGCCAAAGGCCGCTGGCGACCGGCACGGACCACGCCGACGGCTCGGCCGCGAGCGCCGCGCCGGCCGGCAGCAGGAAAAAGGCGAGCGACAGTTGCAGCGGCAGCCGCACCAGCCGCAGCCACACATGGGTAAAGCCGATGGGCGCCGTGCGCAGCACCGGCGAGCCGAGCGGCTGGCAGCGCAGGCTGAGCATGAAAACAAGAATGCCCCCCGCCAGGCCAGCAACCGCCGCCGGCCCGGCCGAGCGGCCGGCCAAGCTGGCCCATGCGCCGACGATGGCCGCGAGCGCGAGCAGCAGGCCGGCGGCAGCCAGCTTCCAAGACGGCCGCATATGGCCGGCTGGCAGTTTCCAGGCCCAGCTGGAAAGCCAGCTTGGACGTGCGCGGTCGAGGCGGCGCAGCCAGGACCGTCCGACCGGTGTCACCTGGCTTGCCGCCTCATCAAAAACAAGGCGTGGCCGCCGCAGGCGCCAAAGAGCTGCCGTGCCGAAGCCCAAGGCAAACAGGATCGCCGCGCCCAAGCCCCAGGCCTGCGCCAACGGCTTTCCAACGACGGCGCAGGCAAAGCCGGCCGACATGGCGATCATCAGCGTGAACGGGAGGCCGAGCGCGAAGGTTCCCACCCCGGCCATGCGACGGCGCTCCGCGGAAGCGAGCGGCAGCGCCTTGAGGAAGGGAGCGAAGGCGCGAGAAAGGCAAAGCCGCGACATTGCATTGCCGGCCAGGCATCCCAGCGCGGCGAAAGTGATTGGCAGTCCAAGCATCCACAGAAGCTGGTCGTCCCGCAGTTTCGGCGCCGCGGCATGCAAGGCGATGACGATATCGGCGATCGCATAGGCCAGAAGCCCACCGCCGCCGAGCGCAATCCAGGCAAGATCGCGGCGCCGCATCGCGCGCAGGCCGGCAACCAACTCGCGCCAGAGCAATATCAGGACAAGCCCGTCGTGCCGCATTGGTCCATCACCACGTGGATCGCCGCGCAAGGATGACGACGATTGCGCCGTCAATAGGGCCAGCGCTGGACGCCTCCTCTCCCGGCCCTATAATTTAGCCGGATTGAAAATTCGGCTGGAGAGAATTGATGAGCCTCGGCAGACACAAACTCGGCAGCCAGGGGCTCGAAGTCTCGACTATCGGTCTCGGCTGCATGGGCATGAGCCAGGCCTATGGGCCGGCCGATGAAGCGGAGTCGATCGCGACCCTGCACCGGTCGATCGAACTCGGCTGCACTTTTCTGGACACGGCCGAGGTCTACGGGCCTTTCCACAACGAGGAGCTGCTTGGGCGCGCGCTGAAGGGCCGGCGCGACCAGGTGACGATCGCGACGAAATTCGGCTTCCGCATCGTCGACGGCAAGCAGTCCGGCACCGACAGCCGCCCCGAGCATATACGCGAGGTGGTCGACGCTTCGCTCTTGCGGCTCGACACCGACCGCATCGATCTCCTCTATCAGCACCGCGTCGATCCCGCCGTGCCGATGGAAGACGTCGCGGGCACGGTCGGCGAACTGGTGGCTAAGGGCAAGGTGCGCTTCTTCGGCCTATCGGAAGCGGGCATTGCCAACATCCGCCGCGCGCATGCCGTGCATCCGGTTTCGGCGCTGCAGAGCGAATACTCGCTGTGGGAGCGCAATCTCGAGCCCGAGATCATCCCGGCGCTGAAGGAGCTTGGCATCGGTCTGGTGCCGTTCGCGCCGCTCGGCCGCGGCTTCCTTGCCGGCGACGTCAAGCGCGCGGAAGACTATCCGGAGGGCGATTTCCGGCGCGGCGACCCGCGCTACCAAGGCGAGAATTTCGACCTGAATGTCGCGGCGGCGGCCACGGTGCGCGACATCGCAGACGCCAAGGGCGTCAAGCCCGGCCAGATTGCGATCGCCTGGCTGCTCGCAAAGGGCCTGGATTTCGGCATTGACATCGTGCCGATCCCCGGCACCAAACGCCGAACCTATCTGGAAGAGAATGTCTCGGCGGCCGACATCACGCTCGACGCCACCGAGATGCTGGGGCTCGACATGGCGCTGACGCCCGACAAGGTATCGGGGCCAAGGTATAACGAACGGACGATGTCGTTGGTGGACCGGTAGGCGTTATCCAGCGCCTACTTCTTCTTGCAATCCGCCATCGCCTCCATCGCTTTCCTGGCCTCTCCCTCGCTGGCGTATTTCTTCTTCCCAAGGTCGACGACAAGCGTGCCGTCGGGCTTCTTGGGCACGATCTCGCACTGCTTCGATACCGCGTCCCGGGCGACCCAGTATTGCTCGGCCGCCACGGCGGGCATGCTCATCATGCCAGTGGCGAGGATTGCGACGGTGACGGTGCGAACCATTGCGGATCTCCATGGCTCTGATTGGAACGCAACGCGAAAACAAGCGGGCGCCGATCGGCGGCGCCTGACACGCTGCCGTCTGGAAAACGCCCTGTCCGCCGCTGTGTTCCGGCGGCTCATGCGTGCGAATGGGGGTCGATGCTGTAAGGATGCACCGGATAGCCCGGCCCGATCGCCTCGCTGACGCGCTCCATCCAGGCACTGACCGCCGGATAATCGGCAAGCTCAAAACCGCAATCTTCTGCGCGGTGAGCGTAGGCATAGACAGCTATGTCGGCGATGGTGAGCACATCGCCGACCAGGAACGGCATGTCAGCCAGGCTGCGCTCCAGCGCGCTAAGCGCCCGCACACCCGCCTCGCGCTTGCCGGCAACCAGCGCCTGGTTGCGCTCCAGCCGGCCGGTCAGGGTCCAGAAGCGCAGCGAGCCGATGACCGGCTCGACATAATACTGCTCGAAGAACAGCCACTGCATGACCTTGGCCCGGGCAAGCCGGTCTGCCGGCAGATAGGACGTGCCCTCCGCAACGAGCACGAGGATCGCGTTGGATTCGGCGATCGCCTGCCCGTTCTCCACGGCGAGCACCGGAACGGCGCCTGCCGGGTTCAGCTTGAGGAAGGCTTCAGTTCGGCTCTCGCCCTCGAAGATCGAGACGATACGGGTTTCGTAGGCGATGCCGAGCAGGCCGAGCAGGACGCGAATCTTCCAGGCGTTTTGCGACGGGAGATAATCGTAGAGCGTGAGCATGGCCGATCCCTCATTGGCAGCAATGGCTTCGCATGAGGTGGTGCAATGCGCCACCCGATTCACGCATTCGCAGCTCAAAACGAGCGAAGGTCGTGGCGGGGCACCACCCAAAGTCGGCGCGAGGCACCTCCCTCTGGCCTGCCGGCCATCTCCCCCGCAAGGGGGGGAGATCAGCAGCTTCAACGTCTCGTCCTCATCGCCCCGAAATATCCTTCGCCACCGCCTGCGCCTCGATGCCGATCTCGCGCAACAGGCCGGTGACCGGGTTGTAGAAGCCGACGAGATAGATGCCGAGCTCCGAGGCTCGCGCGTTCACGCCGCTCTTGCCCGGGCTAAGCTCCGCCGGCAGGAAGGCGCCGTAGCCCGGACGATAGCCGGTGGCGAAAATCGCCGCGTCGAACTTCTTCTCCACGCCATCGACGAATGTCACGCCGTCTCGGGTGAAGCTTGCAATATCCGGGGCTATGCCGATCCGACCCTGCTTGATCGCCGCCACCGTGCCGACATCGATCACCGGGATGCGGCCGGCATCGATCCCTTGGAGGATGCCCTGCTTCGGCCGCACAATGCCGTATTTCTCCAGCCGGCCCAGCGCCAGGTCGAGGATCTTGGGAAACATCCAGTCGTTCAGCGCCTGCGGCATCGGCCGGCTGGCGATACCCACCATCTGGATCGGCACGCCGAACAACTGGCGCGGCACGATGTGGACGCCCTTGCGCACCGAGATGGTCGGATGGGCGCCGCTTTCGGCCAGATCGAGCGCGATCTCCGCGCCCGTGTTGCCCATGCCAACAACCAGCACGTCCTTGCCGACATAGGGCGCGGCCTCGGTGTAGGCAGCGCTGTGCAGCACCTTGCCCCTGAAGACCTCGATGCCCGGAAAGGCCGGTGTGATGGGCTCGGCATTGTTGCCCGTGGCGACGACCACCTTGCGGGCATTGAAAGGGCCGGCATCGGTCTCGACCACGAGCTTTCCGTCCTCGCGGTGGACGGATTTCACGGTGACGCCGAAGCGCGGCCTCAGCCCGAAACGCCCGGCATAGGCGTCGAGATAATCGATCACTTTTTCGCGTGGCACATAGCGCGGGTGACTCTTCGGAAACGGCACGAAAGGCAGCGATGAGAAGGACTTCACCGTGTGCAGGTGCAGCCGCCGGTAATGCCGGCGCCAGGACGGCGCAACCTCATCGGCCTTTTCAAGGATGACGAAATCCTGCCCCGCCTGTTTCAGGCAAGCGGCGACCGCGAGCCCGGCAGGGCCGGCACCGACGATGACGACATTGGTGTCCAAAGACCTCTCCTCCCGCCCAAGCGGCAAAAGCTATGACGGGAGGCGTGCGGGCGACAAGTAGGGAGAAGCACCTAGGGGGCGTCGCTGCCCTACTCCATCGCGCCGGGTGTCTCGGGCTCGTCCTCGGGCGATTCGAGGATCTCGATCAGTTTCGCCACGCGGGCGCCGGGCATGGCRTGACCTTCATTGACCAGCGCCTCGTCGGCGCCAATCCAGGCGAAGGCCTCACGCAGCTCCTCGATACTGGCGCCGGTGAGCGCGATGTCGGCGATGACAGCCTCGTCGACCGGTCCAAGCACGGAAATGATCTCGTTGCGGGTCATCTTGGCCTCCCCATGGGTCGGGATGATTGCCCAGGGAAACGACCGGCGGGCGGAGCGGGTTCCGATAAACCGCGGGCCGGCTTCTTCCGAACGAGGCCCAATGCTATGGCTCGTCCATGAAGCCAGCCCTCCTCCTTGCCGCCCTGCTCCTGTCCACGCCAGCCCTCGCAGACTGGAAGCCCGTCGAAAAAATCGACACCTATGCCGTCTCGGGCCAGACGGCAGAGCAGCTCTACCTCTCGATCGGCGAGAAAGGCCCGCTGATCGGCACGGCCGGCAACGCTCGGCGCGTCATCGCGCATACTTTCTTCAAGCTGACCTGGCAGCGCGACTACCAGCCGCAAGGCAACGCCTGCGTGCTGAAGACGGCGCGGCCGAAGCTGATCATCACCTACACGCTGCCCAAGCCGGCCGGAAAGCTGGAGCCCGCCCTGCAGGCGCGCTGGGACAGGTTCGCCGCCGGGCTGATCGCGCATGAGAAGGTGCATGGCGCCGGCATCGTCGACATGGTGGACAAGATCGTCGCCTTCAGCACCGGCCTCACCGTCGAAAACGATCCCGGCTGCAAGAAGGTCAGGGCGGAACTGACGGCCTATCTGGACCAGCTCTCCAGGGCGCAGCGCCAGGGCAGCCGCGACTTCGACACGAAAGAGTTCGGGCATGACGGCAATATGCTGAAGCTGATCGCGGCGTTTCTGGACGGGGATTAGCGCCGACGGTTAGCGGATCGGCACCAGTTTCGCCGCCTCGCGCATGGCCTGCGCGGCGCAGGGATTGCTGACCGGATAGCCCGAGATAAAACCCTCGATCGAGAAGCCGGGAAATTCGGCCCGCAATCTGGCCGCGATGGCCGCGGCCTCGGGCCCTTCGCCCAGTACCGCATGGGCGAGCATCAAAAAGACCAGCACGTGAGGAGAATCCGGTGTGCTTCGCCGCAGCGCCGCAATGGCTTCCCGGTGCCTGCCGGCCGCGAACAGGACGCGGCCCTGCATGCCGAAATACCAGGGCGGAGCAAGCGGATTGAGGCGCATGGCCCGCTCGATGAGCGGGATCGCCTCAGCCGGATCGCCGGCGACCAGTGCCTTGCTGCCGGCAAGCAGCGCCAGCGTGTCGGCATGGTTGGAGCCGCATTCGAAGGCTCGCCGGTGGGCGCTTTCGGCCGCTTCCAGATCGCCGAGGCAGCCCATGAGATCGCCGAAGCAGGAGTGCGCGCTGCTGTCGCTCGGGTCGAACCGCAGAGCGTTCTCGACCGCCCAACGCCATTTGGCGATCGAGGCGTTCAGATCGTCGCCGTAGCCGTTGCACGCTTCGATCGAATAGGCGTAGGCGAGTTCGGTCCAGGCCCTGACCAGGGTCGGGTCATGCTCGAGCGCGCGTGAAAACAGCTCGATGGCTTCCCTGTTGCCGCTGCGGCTGAAGGTGTTGTGCTGCTCGACGCCCAGCAAATAAAAGTCATAGGCGCGCAGACTGGCCGGCGGCTTGCGACGGATCGCATTGCGGCCGACCGTGGCGATCGCGCCGAAACAGCCCGCAAGCACATTGATGACGCTTTCGGTCAGGCTGTCCTGCAGAGCGAAGATGTCCTCCGCCGGACGGTCGAAGCGCTCGCTCCACAGGCTGACACCGGTCCCTGCATCTGCAAGTTCGATCGTCAACCGGATCCGGCGGTCGTCGGCCCGCAACTGACCCGAGACGATATAGGTGGCGCCCAATGCCTTGCCGTCCGCGGCGAAATCGGCGGGCCTGCTGCCCAGCGATTTCATGGTGTGGAAGGCGATCACCGGCATGTCGGCGTAGCGCGCAAGATCGACGGTGATATCCGACGACAGGCCGTCGGCAAAGCGGTGCCAGCGTTCGTCGGCGTTCAGGCACTCGATTGGAAATATCGCAAGCACCGGCGAAGCTTCGGGCGCAGACGGCGCGGCCGCGATGGCATTGATGTGCATGGCGAGTGCGATCTTGCTGCGCACGCCAAGCTTTTCGTAGATCGCGGCGAGATGCGTGCGCACGGTCGACGGGGCGATGAACAGCGCCTCGCCGATCTCGCGATAAGTCAGGCCCGCCGCGAACTTTTCCGCCACCGCGCGCTCGCGCTCGGACAAGGCCGGCAAAGACTGGCCAGGCGAAGGCATGGCCGGTGTGGACATGGCGTTGTGGTTCATCCCGATCCCCTGCCCGCGGACGGGAACATTACCAAACGCCCGCAGCAGCAAAAATACTACAAATGCAGGATCCAAGACACTGCATGCGGCCGATGGTGCGGCCGAGACCGGAGGTTCAGGCTCCCCGCATGCCCTCGATGAGGGCCATTCGTTCCCGAGGAGCCGATGATGAATCCGACGTTGAACACGATTTCCGATTTTTACAGCGCCGTGCGGCTCGATGTCCGCGAACCGCCGACCGGAGAAAGCCTCCTGCCACGCCGGCCCGGCCTGTTTGGTCTTTTCGCAGTGTGGCGCGAGCGCGCCTTTTTTCGCRGGGACCTTGCGCTCAAGGCACGCGACACGCCGTATCTGATCGGTGACATGGGCCTGACGATGGACGCCGCGCGTGAGGAACTCGCCAAGCCATTCTGGCGGCGGTAGCCGGAACAATTCAGCAAAAAATCAGCAGTCGTTCAGGACGGCAGGGACCTTTCGCAGCGATGCTTGCGGAATGGCGACGAGCAGGAGACACACCGCTGCCGCCGCCAAGCATGGAGGGCAATCATGCATCAGAGGATTGACGCACCGTTCCCGCCCGCCCAGTTGGCACGAGAGGAAATGCTTCGTTTCCTTTCGACCGGCTTTGCCGGCCCTTGTTGCGGCGAGAGCAACGAGATGCTGGCCTACCTCGAAGGGGTGGCGTCCAGCGAGAAAGCCGCCACCGAATCGCCCGGACCAAGGTTTCGCCTGCGCGGCCTCTTTTCAGGTTTGAACTTGTTTCCAGCTTGACCTTGCCGGCATTTGCCATTCCCATGGACGGTGCGCGATGAAGCGCGGTAATGGGGCAAGAGCTTGGCGCTACGGATCGGCGGCGCGGTGCTCGATCTCGACCGGGGTACGCTCCGGCGTGACGGCGAGATCGTGCCGGTCCGGCCGAAAACCCTGGAGCTGCTGGCCTACCTGGTGCGCAATCCCGGTCGGGTGCTGAGCAAGGATGAATTGCTGCAGGCGGTCTGGCCAGGAATCATCGTCACCGAGGATTCGCTCACCCAATCGATCCGCGACGCGCGCAAATCGATTGGCGACGAGGCGCAGGCGCTGATCCGCACGGTGCCGCGCCGGGGCTATCTCTTCCAGCTTCCCGAGGCCGAGGCAGCACAGCCACCGGCGGCGGCCGCGGCGCGGGCAGAGCCGACGGTGGCGGTGCTGCCGTTTGATGTGGACCCCGCCGATGCCGCCGCCAGGGCATTGTTCGACGGCGCCGTCGAGGAAATCACCAACGCGCTTTCATACTTCAAGACCGTCGCAGTGCTGGCGCGCCATTCGGCCTTCGCCCTGGCCGAGCATTCGCGCGAGGACATCCGGGCAACCGCGGAGCGGCTCGGCGCGGACTATATCGCCGAAGGCTGCGTCGAAACCGCCGGGACGGAATACGGCGCGCGCGTCGTTCTGACCGAGACGGCATCCGGCCGGCGCGTCTGGTCGCAGAGTTTCACTTTCGCCACGGGCGATATCTTCGCTTTCCAGACGATGGTGGCGCAGCGGATCGTGACGGCGCTGGTCGCCAACATCGAAAGCGCGGTGATGCGGCGCGGTGTGCCGGCGCCCGCCGCCAATGTCGAAGCCTATCTGCATTTCCTGCGCGGCAAGGAGCTGCTCCGCAGCTTTGGCGACGGCGTCAACCAGGAGGCCCGCGCGCATTTCCTCAAGGCCATCGAGCTCGATCCGCAATCAGGGCTGGCGCACGCTTACCTGGCGCTCGCCGAGGTGATTATCGGCGGCTACGCCGATGCTCCGCGCGCCGTGCTCGACCAGGCGCGCGATCGGGCGCTGCATGCGATCGCGCTCAGCCCGGACGAGGCGCGCTGCCACCGCATGCTGGCGCTGACGCTTCTCTATCGCGGCCGCGACGAATACGATGCCGCCGAGAAGCACTTCGCCCGCGCGCTGGATCTCAATCCCTACGACGCGGACACGCTCGCCCAAACCGGCTTCTTCCGGGCGCTGCGTGGCGACGGCGAGGCCGGGCTGGCCCTGCTCGACAAGGCCATCCAGCTCAATCCGATGCATCCGACCTGGTACTATCACGACCGGGGCGAAGCCCTGCTGATCCTCGGCCGCTACCGCGAGGCGGCCGCGTCCTTCTCATGCCTGCCCCGCAAGAGCGCGTGGCAATGGGCGAGACTGGCCACGTGCTACGCCCTGGCCGGCGACGCCGAGAAGGCGCTGGCGTGCGTGCGTGAAGGACGCGCCCTGGAGCCCGGCCTCACCATCGCGCAAATCATCGAGGAAACGCGCATGGAGCGATCCGAGGACCGCGAGAGAATACGCGAGGGCCTCGAGCTGGCGGGCTGGAACATCAACGGCCCGCCCGCTCGCTAGAAGCTGATCTCCACCGCCGCGGCACTTCGCTTGGCCTCGCCGTGGAACACCGCCTCGATGTTGTTGCCGTCGGGGTCGAGCAGGAAGCAGGCGTAGTAGCCGGGATGGTAGCGGCGCTCGCCCGGCGCGCCATTGTCCTTGCCGCCGGCGGCAAGCCCGGCCTTGTAGAAAGCATCGACCATGGCGCGGTCCTTCGCCTGGAAGGCGAGATGGTGGCGGCCGGTGAGCACGCCGAGCGCGGCGCGGCTGTCGACGCTGGAGACGAACAATTCGTCGGCCCAGAAATAATCCTGCGCCTCGCCGCCGATCGGGATGCCCAGCACCTCGAACAGCGCTCCGTAGAAACGCCGGCTGGCCTGAAGGTCGCGAACCACAAGCTGGATGTGGTCGATGAGCCGGCCGCGATAGAGTTCCATAAGAGCGTTCTCCTCGTTGCAGCGGTTCAATTTAGATGGGAGGGGATCAGCGTCAATGCGGGTGCTATAGGCTGCTGACACGCCGGCGGGATAGAGGGGGGCGCGAAGGAGCTCGGCCTTGCGGGCGATAGCGAACTATCCGCTCTTTCGAAAAACTAGATAAAAAATGCAACCGGATTTGTAGGATCGGCTTCCGCCCCGGCGTCCTTCGGACGCAAGCGGCCCGGTGGACTGGAAAAACCGTGCCGCATCAAACAGGATGCCTTACGGCATGGGAGCAGAACCATGAACCATTCTTATCGTTGGGTCATCGTCGCGGCCGGCGCGCTGATGACCTGCGTGGCGCTCGGCGCCATGTTTTCGCTGGCGATCTTCCTGGAGCCGATGTCGCTCGACACGAACTGGTCGCGCACCGGCATTTCCAGCGCCATGACCTTGAACTTCCTCGTCATGGGCCTCGGCGGCTTCGCCTGGGGCGCGATCTATGACCGGGTCGGCGCCCGGCCGGTCGTGCTTGCGGGCGCGGTGCTGCTCGGCCTGTCGCTGGTGGTGGCGAGCCGCGCAACCTCGCTTATCGTCTTCCAGCTCAGCTACGGCGTGATCGTAGGCCTTGCGGCCAGCGCCTTCTTCGCGCCGATGATCGCGCTCACCACCGCCTGGTTCGACACCAACCGAAGCCTTGCCGTCTCGCTGGTCTCGGCCGGCATGGGTGTGGCGCCGATGACCATCTCGCCCTTCGCCCGCTGGCTGATCACGGCCTATGACTGGCGCACCGCCATGTTCGACATCGGCGTCATGGCATGGGTGCTCTTGCTGCCCGCCGTGTTGCTGGTGCGCCAGCCTCCGGCGGCGGTCGCGGCAAGCGACGGCACGCCCTTGCCTGCCGCAAACGATCCCGGCATGAGCGTCGGCCAGGCGCTGCGCTCGCCGCAATTCATCGTGCTGGGCCTCACCTTCTTCGCCTGCTGCGCGGCGCATTCGGGCCCGATCTTCCACATGGTGAGCTATGCCATGTCCTGCGGCGTCGCGCCGATGGCGGCCGTGTCGATCTACAGCGTCGAGGGACTGGCCGGCCTCGGCGGTCGCGTGCTCTACGGCGTGCTCGGCGACCGGCTGGGCGTCAAGCCGGTGCTCGTCGCCGGGCTCGCCATCCAAGGGTTGGTGATCGCCGCTTACCTCACCGTCGGCCAGCTCGAGCAGTTCTATCTTCTGGCCGTCATCTTCGGCGCCACCTATGGCGGCGTGATGCCGCTCTATGCCGTGCTGGCGCGCGAATATTTTGGTTTGCGCATCATCGGCACGGTGCTTGGCGCGGCCACGATGCTTTCCAGCCTCGGCATGTCGCTCGGCCCGCTTGCCGGCGGCATGATCTACGACGCCACCGCCAGCTATCACTGGCTGTTCATCGGCTCGGCGCTGATCGGGCTGGGTGCTGCCGGCATCGCCATCGCCTTCCCGCCGCAGCCAAGCCGGCAGAAGCTGCAGATGGCGTGAGGTGAGATCGGTTCCTCGCCCTTATGAAGCGGGCGAGGGACCAAGGCTTGCGGGAGATTGAGCGACCGCCTCACCCAGTCCCTGCCCCCGTGCGCACGGCCTCACGGTCGCTCTCGTCGCGCTTCACTCGCTCGTCGGAAATCAGCACCACCGGGCATGGGCTGCGCCGCAGGACGCCCGTCGTCGTCTCGCCGAAGATCAGCTCCTCGCCCTGGCGCCGCGCCACGCCCATGACGATCAACGCCACGTTGCGGCCGGCCTGGCGGGCAATGGCATCGGCGGCGGCGGCCCTCGAGCGGATCGCCGTCTCGATCTCGACGCCATAGCGGTCGGCGAGTGCAACGATATCCTTCAGCACCGCTTCCCGGCGACGGTGCGAGACGGTGTCGCGCGGCTCCTCGCGGCCTGTGCGCGCGACATAGAGCATCTTGACCGGCGCGCCGGTGACGGCGGCTATTGCGAGCGCCAGCTCGGCGCCGCGGCGGGCAATCCCCGTGCCGTTGACCGGCACCAGTATCTTGCCTGAATCCGGGCCGAGCCGAGGAATCTGGCGGCCTGCCGTCGCCGGCTTCAGGACAAGACAAAGCGGACCGTCGAAGGAGCCCGTCACCTCGTTCAGCCGATGCGAGAAAGCGCCCTTGGAGGTGACCGCGCGGCCGAGGCCGACGAGCARCATGCCGTAGCCCTTGCGCGCCTCCTTGGCGACAGCCTCGGCCGAAAGCACTTCGTGCTGGCGGCGCGTGACCGGCGCTTCGCGCACCGGCGTTTCGTCGGATTTCTTGGCCGCCTCGCGACTGTCCTCCGCGCCTTTCTCCATTTCTTCCAGATGCAGGCCTTCCGTCGGCTCGGCATCGATCTCGCCACTGGAATGCAGCACCGTCGTCGGCTTGCCGGCGCCGATGACGCCGGCGAGATAGGCGGCGAAGCGGCCGACCACACCCTCGTCGACCACCACCAGCAGCCGCTCYAGATTGGCGACGAAGCCGCGCTGGTCGATCTCCTCACGCTCCAGCCGCTTCTTTTCCCGCTCGCCGATCGGCAGCCGCCGCAGCGCCCAGCGCAGTGTCGGCGGCATGGCCAAGGTGGTGATGACCGCCATGGTGACGATCATGGTGAAGAGGTTGTGCGACAGCACGCCCATCGACAGGCCGATCGAGGCGACGATCACCTCTGTCGAACCCCGCGCGTTCATGCCGCAGCCCACCGCAATGCCTTCGGCACGGCTCATGCCGGCGACCTCGGCGCCGATGAAGGCGCCGCCGAACTTGCCGATCGAGGCGATCACCACCAGCGCAACCGTAAGCAGTGCAAGCTGCGGGTCGGCCAGCACGGTGAGGTCGGCCGACAGGCCGGCGACGCCGAAGAACACCGGCATGAAAAGCGCGGTGATGATGCCGCGCAACTGCCCCTCGATGTGGCGCGACAGGATCGGCGATTCACCCACCAATATGCCGGCGACGAAGGCGCCGAGCACGGTGTGGACGCCGATCAGGTCGGTGATCAAGGCCATCACGCCCATGATGGCGAGGATGACGGTGACCACCGCATATTCGGAGCGGAAGGTGTCGTTGGTCCAGCGGATGGCGTCAAAGACGATGCGGCGTCCGAGCGTGAAGGAAAACGCCATGAAGAGGGCGACGCCGGCAATGGTGAAGGCCAGGCTGCCGAGCTCGATCTGCCCCCTGGTGGCGATGCCGATGGTGATGGYGATGATCACCCAGCCGATCGTGTCCTCGATGATGGCCGAGGAGACGATGACCTGACCGAGATCGCGACGCATGAAGTTCATGTCGCGCACCACCATGGCGACGATCTTGACCGAGGAGATGGAGAGCGCGGTGCCGAGGAACAGCCCGGCGACGATGYGCTCGCTGCCGGCGGCAAGCAGCGTGGCCGGCATGAACTGGGCGGCGACGAAGCCGAGCGCGAAGGGCACGGCCACGCCGGCGGCCGAGATGGAAAAGCAGGCGCGGCCGACGCGGCGCACGAGCCGCAGATCCGTCTCCATGCCGGTGAGCAACAGCAGCATCAAGACGCCGAGCTGGGCGATGGCGTTGATCATCGATTTCTGCGAAGGGTCGTCGGCAAAGATCAGCCGCTCGGCCGTCGGCCAGACCCAGCCGAGCAGCGAAGGTCCGAGCAGGATGCCGCCGATCAATTGCCCCATCACCGCCGGCTGGCCGAGCGTCTCCAGCACCTCGCCGATGCCGCGGCCGATGACCAGAAGCAGGACCAGCTCAGCGACGAAAATGCCCTCCGAAGACATGCCGGTCTTCTCGGCGGCGAAGGCGACGGCGGGCATCAAGGCAAGCGCCGCACCACCAAGCGCGACCCAGATCCACAGCGACCGCCGCCGATTGAGCATGTTCGACAAATTATGCACCCCTCATTCCTCGCATCGGCACAAACGGTTTGGCCAGAGGATCGGTTGCACGAGGGCCAATCTTCCCCCTTGAGGGGGAGATGGCCGCGAAACGGCCAGAGGGGGTCGTTGCGCGTGAAGCGCCGACATCTTACGCATTTCACCAACTCTGCAAAGAGAAGGCCGGTGCTCGACGTGAGACGGCCCCTCTGTCGCCTTCGGCGACATCTCCCATCGAGGGGGAAGATGCTCGCGCCCCTACAATTCTAATCAAATGCCACCGCCGATCTTTGCTTCCCGGTAAAGCGACTCGACGATGTTGGCCGCCAAGGCGGGGCAATAAGGAGAAGCTAATGAAAAGCGACTTTGCCGCCGCCCACCTCCACCTCGACCGGGCATGCCATTATCTGCGTGGCGACGACGAAACGAGCCGCGCGGCGCTTGCGGCGCTTGACCTTGTGATCGAGGCGGTGGCGGCGGCCCAGCACGCCAAGCCGATGGCCGACGTGCTGCCCTTTCCGCGACGCGCGAATGGCGGTCTTCCCCCGCTTGCATCCTGACCTATCCACCTGAAAAGGCGGGAACATTCTGGCCGGCCGCACGTTGAAGCAGCAGGGGTGTGGCCGGTCGATGTCACGGCGAGGACGGCCGGCCATGGCGGGCGGGAGGCGCATGGCAGAATGTCCCAGACGAAGGTCGCAAAATTCACTGGCTCGGCCGCGGCCCCGAAATCCACCGAGGCGGCTGCACCGGCAAAATCCACCGAGAAGGCCGCACCGCCAAGAGCGTCCGACACGCTGGCGCTGAAGCTTAGTTCCGCCGAATTCACCACGACGCTGTCGCATTTCCACCGCGCCGAGATCGCACGCATGGCTGGGTGGCGCGACCGGCTCGACCGCACCAGCAACTGGGCGATCACCGTGGTGGCAGCGATGCTGTCGGTATCGCTGTCGACGCCCAGCGCGCATCACGGCGTGCTTTTGTTCGCGATGCTGCTCATCACTTTGCTTTTGTGGATCGAGGCGCGGCGCTACCGCTTCTTCGATGTCTACCGCGCTCGCGTGCGGCAGTTCGAGCGCTACTATTTCGCGCAGATTTTTTCGCCGCAGCCGGATTACGCTTCCAACTGGCTCGCCATCCTCGGCGAAGGTCTGCGCTCGCCGCGCTTCCTGATCTCGCAACGCGCGGCGCTGATCCGCCGGCTGCGCCGCAACTATATTTTCATGTACACGATCCTGCTGCTTGCCTGGATCCTGAAGATCACCACGCCGAGCCTCTCGCGCGAAGGCTCGCCCATCGGCTTCGGGGCATCGCTCGTCGACACCTTCAGGGTGGCGACGCTCGGGCCTATCCCGGGCGTCGTCGTCGTGTGCGGTGTGGCCGCCTGCTATCTCGCGCTGCTTGCCGCCGCTTTCCTGATCCGCGCCGATGACGGCGAGCTGTCCTTCGGCGATGTGCATGTATGAACCAAAGCGTCCACGGCTGCGCGATCACAAACCCGGCGGCCTGACGAAACCCTCGGTGAGCCGCACCAGCGCCTTCGCGGTGGCGAGCAGCTTCATGTCCGAATGGCGGCGGCCGACGAATTGCGCGCCGATCGGCAAACCTTCGCGGTCGAACCCGATCGGAATGACAGCGGYCGGGTGACCTGTGAGATTGAAGCGGCAGGTGTGGCTGAGCGCGCTCCAGTAGGACGTCTCGACACCATCGACCGGAATCGGCATCCCCATTTCCTGGTGCTGGAAAGCGGTGCACATCATCGCCGGACAGACCAGCACGTCCCAGTCGTCAAAGAAGCGCTCCCACGCGTAGATGAATTCGTCGCGCTGATTGAGCGCCTCGAGAAAGGCCGATAGCGTAGGAGAATTTTCTTTTGGTGGCTGGAAGACCTGCGAATACCAGGTGATAAAATCCGAAAACAGCGCCCGCTCGGCGGCGAAGTCATGCGGCGGCAGAACCTGACCGACCCGCGCGCCACCGATCTCGATCGCGCCTGCAAAGCCGGCAATCGCCTCGGCAATATCGCGAGCGGTCGGTACGCCGGGGAATTCCGGCGCGAAGGCGACGCGCAGCTGGTCCAGCCGCGGCTCCGGCTCCTCGTCCGTCGCCACGGGCGGCACTTCGGTATCGAGACCGTCAGCGCCGGCGATGATGCGGTGGGCGAGGATGAGGTCGTCGACGCCGCGCGCCAATGGCCCGATGTCGAACAGCAATCGGAAGCTGCGCGGCATGTCGGGCGGATCGGCATAGCTGCCGGTGATCGGCACCGACGATTGCGTCGGCTTGAAACCGCAGATGCCGCATAGATGCGCCGGCACGCGGATCGAGCCACCGGCGTCACTGCCGATATCCAGCGGCGCGAGTCCAGCGGCAACCGCCGCGGCTGCGCCGCCACTGGAACCGCCCGGCGTGCGGGTGACGTCCCAGGGATTGCTGGTGCGGCCGAAGATCGGGTTGAAGGTCTGAAGATCGCGCAGCCGCGGCGGCACGTTGGTCTTGCCTATGATGATCGCGCCGGCCTTGCGCAGCCGAGCCGCGACGGTGCTGTCGGCGGTGGGAATGTAACCGGCCCAGGCCGCCAGCCCGACAGTGGTGCGCATGCCGGCCGTGGCGTGACCGTCCTTCAGTGTGACCGGCACGCCGTGCAGCGGTCCGACCGCTTCGCCGCGCGCAATGGCTTCATCGGCCGCCTTCGCGCCGTCGCGTGCCGCCCTTTCGTCGAGGGTGATGATGGCGTTGAGGAGCGGATTGACGGCGGCGATCCGCTCCAGTTGCGTCTCCATGGCCTCGGCCGCACTGACGCGCCGCTCACGGATCGCTGCCGCCAGCTGGCTAGCGGTGAAGAAGGTGGTGTCGGTGGCAAGGGTAGCGGTCATCTGCGGTTCCACCCTGGTGAGGTAAGACAATGGGGCAGTGAGGCCGCAGGGATCGGCCGTCCGCGGACTTTCCCTACTGCCCCGCTCCCGTCCTGCGCTACTGCCCGCCCATCTCCTTCTTGAACTGGTCGAAATCGACCTGCATGCCGTTGAAGATGGTGCTCCAGTGACGTGTCAGCGCCGCCATGGTTACGGCTTCCTGGATTTCCTCGTCTGTGGCGCCGGCGCGCTTGGCGTCCTGAGTGTCGGACCAGATGCAGTAGCTGCAGGGAATCTGCGCCGCGACCGCGAGCGAGATCAGCGACTTCACCTTCGGCGGCAGTGCCGTCTTGTCGCTGAGCTCGATGGCCTTGACCTCGGCCCAGGCGCCGGGCAGACCGGCTTTCGGGAACTGTTTCACGAAGCTCGGCACGCCGCCCATCGTCGACTGGATGTCCTTCAGCGTCGCATCAAAGTCATCGGCGTGAGCGAGCAATGGAGTAGCGAGCATGGCAAGCGAGCCGAGAACGACGGCGAGGCTCAATCTGAATGCGGAAAAAGCGAACATCGGAATTCCTCCTTGCTTTGGTTGACGCGCCGGTAACCGGCCGCGTGACCCAACAAGGATGATGTGGCGCATCGAAAAGTTCGCCGGGTGGGCGAACCTCACGAAAATGTCATTCCTCGATCCGTTGTGGCCGTTCGGAGGTGTGGATGCGCATCAGACGTACCTGGCGCTCGCCGTGGACCAGGACGACGGCGAAGCTCGGCGGGCAATGGAACGGATTCTCGGGCGGATTGACGAAGTCGCCCTCGAGTACGGTGACGTTGGCGCTGGCCAATGCCCGCACCGGCTCATGGCGAACACCGGCGCCGACATCCTCGTCGATGGCCTCGCCGAAGAGGTGACGCCCGATGCCACGCGGCCCGCCGGCAAAGGCAATGTCGAGGTCCTTGGCATAGTGCTCAAGCACACGCTCCTTGCCGCCATGCTGCAGCGAGCGGTATTCTTCGGTGTAGAAGGCCAGCCGCTCCGCCACGAGCTTCTGATGTGCTCTGTCGGGCAGACCGGCCGATGCCAGCAGCAGCTCCGAAAGCCTGATCTTGGCTTCGGACAGCCGGCTGCGCACGGTGCCAACCGGCACGCCCAGAATGGCGGCAATCTGCTCATAGCCTGGCGAGCTGCCGAAATAGCGCAGCATCACCGTGGCGCGCTGCATTTCCGGCAAATGCGCAAGCGCCGCCCATACCCAATCGCGCAGGTCGCGGCTTTCAATCCGGCTCTCGATGCGCTCCTCGTCGGCAAGTTCGCGAAAGGCACGCTCGGTTTCGGCCGGCCCGGCACGGGGACGGCGACGGCGCAGCGCCATCAGGCAGTGGTTCCTCAAGATCGAATGCAGCCAACCGCCGACGGCGGCGGGATCACGCAGGCTGTGCAAACGGGCAAGCGCGGTAAGAAACGTATCGTGGACGGCGTCCTCGGCATCGCCGGTGTAGCCTAGCATAGACAAGGCGATGGCATGGAGTTGCGGGCGATAGCGCTCGAACAAAAGGCCGAAACCATGTGCTTCGCCAAAGCGCGCCGCTGTCACCAGAGCCGCATCGAGTTGGCTCTCGGAGAGATTAAAACCAGCTTGTCCCATAAGTTGTCCCCTGCCCTGATCGCATCGCAAAGGACAGGATGCGGTGAAAGAGCGGAAAGTTCGGATGCCTCCGTTCATCGATTCGAGCTTGCCTCATTCAACGACAGCGCCGACCGGAACTCCTGCGTGGTGTTGCGGGCGGGATAGGGTTCGTCCGGCACGGGAACCCCGAGATGGGCGCAAAGCGGCGCCCAGCCGTCGCCGAGCTTGTGGACCAGAAGGCGCTCCGCCGGCACCGTATTCAGCACGGCCTCGACATTGGCCTCATAGACCGCGATCGCGCGCGTGCGATCCTGTGGGCATCCCCCGAAGACTTGGTTGGCGACGAGCGCGATGCCCAGCGACTCCTGGTCCGTGCTGCCGATGATCGCGGGCAGAATGGTCCTTTCGAAACTCTCCCACCAGCTTTCGGGCGAGCGCCAGGTGAGAATGACGCGCGCCTGCGGATAGACTTCGATCAGCTCACGCCAGTAGAACGCCGAGGGCCAGTCGACGCAGGATTTGTATCCGGCGAAGAGTTGGGCCCAGTCGGGCGCCCCGCCCCTGGCCAGCGCCCGCCAAAGCCGCTTCTGCTCCGCATGCGCCATCACCTCAGACATATGATGGCAAGGACCGAAGCCGAGCATGGTCAGTGCCTCGCGCATCGAATCCGTGCCCGTCCGGCCGAAGCCGGTTCCAATCACCATCAGCGACATTTCCCCCTCCTCTGCTTCTCCTCATCTTCAAACGCTGCGGTCAATCTCCGTGGACCACGAAACGCAAGCGGTTGCCTTCCGGATCGCCGCTCGAGATGACACGACCGTCCCTTTTCGCTGGTATGTCGGCCGCCTCGAGCCTCCGCTCGACGGCGGCGAGTTCCTGCGCCGAGCCAAGTTCGATGGTGAAATGGTCAAGACCGGCGGCATTCGGCGGCGGCTCGCGCAGCTCGTCGCGCGCCCAGATGTTGAAGGCCACCATATGGGCTCGGCGCTCGGTGCCGCAGTCGAACATGCCGAAGGTCCGGGACTGGATATGCGGCCGGAAGCCGAGCACGCCGAGATAGAATTTCATCAGCATCTCCGGCGCGCGGGCACGCAAATGGATATGGCCGATAAAGGCATCCCGCGCCATCTTCGGCTCGACATGGCCGGAATTGCCGAGGTCGCGCAACAGGCCCGACACGTCCAGCGGCTCGAGCCCCGAATGCGCGCCGCCGTCGGCGGCGATCAACGCCACGCGGCCGCTGGGCGATACTTCTTGGCGCAGCAAGYGTTCCGGCGTGTCGAAGCAGATCTCGATGCCGTTGCCGGATGGGTCGGAGACGTAGAGCGATTCCGAAACAAGGTGGTCCTGGGCGCTGTACCGCAAGCCAGATGCCTTGAGACGGGCGGCCGTATGCGCCAGATCGCGGCGGCTGGTGACGTGGATGGCGACATGAAAGAGACCGCGCGCCTTCTGCGGCAGCGGCGTCTCCGCGCCGGCATGGAGCACGATCAGCGTCCGTCCGCCGGCGCCAAGTCCCGCCATGACGGCGTCCTCGCCAAGCAGCGCCAACCCAAGGACGTCGCGCCAGACATTCAGGGCCGCCGGCACATCGGTCACCCTGAGATGGACCGGCCCGAGACGGGTCAATGGAGACAGCAATCCTTCATCCATCGTCGTCTGTCCGATTGYGGCCAAGGGCATATTAGCTGTTAATGAAACAACTGTCGCGCTCCAAGTTCGGGTTGACCCCTTCCCAGCGGGCGGCGACTATTGCGACGGCCGGTTTTTCTGGACTTGGTTCAGCAGGAGGAGATCGCATGGACGAAACCGAGCAGTGGCGCAACATGGCGAGCGCGCCGCGGGACGGCAGCCGCATCCTGGTGACGGTGCGCTCGTCCGAACAGGGACCGGCCGAGGTCGACATGGCCTATTGGTCGCGCGCCGACCAGTTCGGAGAGGAGGGCTGGCGGGCGTCGGACTCCTCGCCTGGCCGCATCGTCGAATATGCCGAGCCGGAGTTGCGATGCTGGATGCCGCTGCCCACCGCCGGACGCGGGTCAATGCCGACGCCGTGGGAAGGCGATGACGTGCCGCTGGTGGATGGCGAGGGGATTTAGGCGGCCTCCCGGCGGTTGGCGAAAGCCGACACGACGTCTAATCTCCCCCCAAGTGGGCCCAAGTGGGGAGATGTCCGGCAGGACAGAGGGGGGCGCCGTAGAGTAAAGACCTCGGCGAACACCGTCAGGTTCAAACGGCTCCAGCGATGACCCAGACGCCTCTGCCGCCACGACACCGGGCCAATGCAAAGTCGATGCGTCGTCATGACCGATGCCGAACTGAAGCTCCGGAACGAGCTTCGCGCACACCGATTGATGGGACTTTGTTTCCGTAGGCAGTATCCGATAGCGGGCTATATCGTCGACTTCGTTTGCCCGGAGAAAAGGCTTCTTATCGAGATCGACGGCTCGCAGCATGGCGATGGCCGTGTTGCCGAAGYTGATGCGCTGCGGACGAGACGTCTCGAAGAGGATGGCTGGGCCGTCTTGCGGTTCTGGAACGACGATGTGATCCGCGACATCGACAATGTCTGCCAGCACATTGTTATCGTCTCTGGAGTTGGCTGATCCGACCTGAGAGGCTGGCGGGACAGCGCCCCCCTCTGTCCTGCCGGACATCTCCCCCTAGGGGGAGATTGGCAGCTTCGATGCCGGCTCCCCCTATCAGAGCGCTAAAACAAAAACGCCGCCGTCGCCGGATCAGGTCCGGTGCGGCCGTCGGCGGAATCCAGGCCACGGATGGTCTGCATGTCGTTCGCGTCGAGCTCGAAGTCGAAGACATTGAAATTGCCGGCGATGCGCTCCTGGTGGATCGACTTCGGGATGACGATCAGCCCTTCCTGCAAATGCCAGCGGATGATCACCTGCGCCACCGACTTGCCGTGCTTCTTCGCCAGCGTCTCCAGCGTCGGGTCGGAAAGCAGCCGGCCGCTGCCCAGCGGGCTCCAGCTTTCGATGTGGATGTTGTGCTTCTTGTGGAAGTCGCGCTTGTCGCGCTGCTGGAAGCGCGGGTGCAGTTCGATCTGGTTGACGACGGGCGTCACGCCGGTCTCGCCGATGATGCGCTCCAGATGGTCCTGGTTGAAGTTCGAGACGCCGACCGACTTGATGCGCCCGGCCTTCTGCAGCTCGACCAGCGTCTTCCAGGCCTCGACATATTTATTCTGGCTGGGCACGGGCCAGTGGATGAGGAAGAGGTCGACCTGATCGATACCGAGCTTCCGCATCGTGTCGTCGAAGGCGCGCAGCGCTGCATCACGCTGGTGCGCGCCGTTGCGCAGCTTGGAGGTGATGAAGAGTTCGGATCGCGGCACGCCGGCGGCGCGGATCGCCTCGCCAACGCCTTCCTCGTTGCGATAACCCTCGGCGGTATCGATCAGGCGGTAGCCGGCCTCGATCCCCCAGCCCACGACTTCTAACGTGATATCCGGATCGACCTGCCACACGCCGAGCCCGATCTGCGGGACGGTCGAGCCGTCGTTGAGTTTGAGCTGTTCGGGCATGGAAGGTTCCTTTTGGGAGGGAGGTGGTGCCGACTATGTAGGCCGCAGGGCGAGGAATGCCAGTCGGGAGATGTTGGCGGAACAGCACCCCCTCTGGCCTGCCGGCCATCTCCCTGCAAGGCGGAGATCGGCAGCTTCGGCGCCTCAGCCTCTCGCCCCGAACCGCAGCCCGTCCATCAAGAGCTTCACCAGCCGTCCCGAACGCTCGCGCCAGTCGGGCGTGTTGGGCGCGGAGTAGATGCCGCCCAGCGCGTGCATCACATCGGAGGCATCGACATCGGCGCGGATCTTCCCTGAGGCGGCGGCCGCCTCGATAAGGCCGCGCATGGCGCCCGAGACGCGGCCGGAGGTGTCGGAGAACAGCGTCGAGTTGGTGGTGAGCAGGACCCGCAGGCTGGTGGCAAGGCCTCGCTTGGTGGCGATGTAGTCGACGAAGCGCTGCATCCAGAGTTCCAGCGCGACATCGGCCGGGTGCTCGTTGGCGAGCTCCTCGGCCGCATGGCAGAGCCCTTCCACCTCGCGACGGTAGACCACTTCGACCAGATGCTCGCGCGTCGGAAAATGGCGGTAGAGCGTGCCGATGCCGACCCCTGCCCGCCTGGCGATCTCCTCCAGGGAGGCATCGACGCCGTCGCTCGCAAACATTTGCGCCGCCACTTCGACCAGCCTGTCGCGGTTGCGCTGCGCGTCCGCGCGCAACGGCCTTTGGGCCGGCGCGTCACGCGTCGCTTCAGTGGTCATTTCGGGCTCGGGCACTTTTTTCTCCACCAACACGATATGGGGGGTTGAACCATGGCTGGCCAGACCCCAACTAAACAAACGGAGGCACCTCCGCTTTAGTGGAGTGCTTTATCATATAACCAAGGAAAGCGGTATGTCACGTGCTGATGAGAACGTGATCTCCCCCCAAGCGCGGGCGATTAGCTGTCCCCACGCCTTGCCCCTCTCCTCGCAAGTTCCATTTCCATCCTAGCGTCCAGCAATCGGAGCCCGACGCCCCATGACAAGTGAAATCCACACAGGCCAGACCATCATCGATCCTCCCGAAGACGGCCATTTCAGGAATGGCGTTGCCACCAACGGCTTAACCCCCAGCCCCACCACCCTTTCCCTCCATCTCACCATCAACGGCCGCGACCATGCGCTCGAGATCGAGCCGCGCGTGACTCTGCTCGACGCGCTGCGCGAGCGGCTTGCGCTGACCGGCACCAAGAAGGGCTGCGACCAGGGCCAGTGCGGCGCCTGCACCGTCCATGTCGACGGCGAGCGCGTRCTCGCCTGCCTGACGCTGGCCGCCCAGGTCGAGGGCCGCTCGATCACGACCATCGAGGGGCTCGCCGACGAGGACGGCACGCTGCACGCCGTGCAAGCCGCCTTCCTCGAGCAGGATGCCTTCCAGTGCGGCTACTGCACGCCGGGACAGATCATGTCGGCGGTGGCCTGCATCCGCGAAGGCCATGCCGGCTCCGACGAGGAAATCCGCGAATACATGGCCGGGAACCTGTGCCGCTGCGGCGCCTATCCGCACATCGTCGCCGCCGTCCGCCAGGCCGCCCAGGAGCTACGCCCATGAGAGATTTTTCCTACCTTCGCGCCGATAGCATCGAGGCCGCGCGCAACGCCGCCGCCCTTCCCGGCGCCATGCTTCTTGCCGGCGGCACGACGCTGATCGACCTCGCCAAATGCGGCGTCGCCGAACCCGCCACCGTCATCGACATCAGCCACATCGAAGGGCTGAACGCCGTCGATGTTACCGCCGACCGCGCCCTGATCGGCGCGCTCGCGAAGATGAGCCATGTCGCCGACCATGCCGAAGTGAAGAGCTTGTTTCCGGCGGTCTCGGAAGCGCTTTGGCAGGCTGCGTCGGCGCAATTGCGCAACATGGCGACCATCGGCGGCAACCTGATGCAGCGCACGCGCTGCCCCTATTTCCGCGATCCCACCAATTTCCCGGCCTGCAACAAGCGCTCGCCCGGCAGCGGCTGCTCGGCGATCGGCGGCGTGACGCGCGGCCATGCGGTGCTTGGCACCAGCGAGGCCTGCATCGCCACCTATCCGGGCGATCTCGCCGTCGCGCTCGTCGCCTTCGACGCCGAGGTCGATCTCGGCGAGCGCAAGCTCAAGGTCGAGGACTTCTTCCTCGCGCCCGGCGCGACGGCCGAACAGGAGCACGATATCCGCCCCGGCGAGGTGATCACGGCCATCGAAATCCCCGGCTCGGCCGCGGCCAGGCGCTCGACCTATCTGAAAGCCCGCGACCGTCAATCCTACGAATTCGCGGCGGCAAGCGCAGCGGTCGGGCTGGAGCTCGAAGGCGACGGCCGCACCGTCCGCGACATCCGCGTCGCGCTCGGCGGCGTCGCGACGAAGCCGTGGCGGGCGCGCGCCGTCGAGGACGCGCTGAAGGGTAAAGCGCTTGACGAAGCGACGATCCGCGAGGCGAGCGAGCTCGCCATGGAAGGCGCCGTCGACCATGGCGCCAACCACTACAAGATCGCATTGGCGCCGCGCGTGATCGCGCGCGCCATCCTCAAATTGGGAGAGACGGCATGACCGTTCATGACATGAAACACGCAGCGTCGGACAGCGCGCGCCTCGAAGCGGTCGGCGGACGCCTGTCGCGCGTCGACGGCCCCGCCAAGATCACCGGCGCGGCGCATTACGCCTTCGAGCAGCAGCTCGAAGGGTTGACGCATGCGGTGCTGGTCGGCGCAACCATCGCCGCAGGCAAGGTGACGGCGATCGACACGCGCGCGGCAGAGACCGCGCCGGGCGTGCTTGCCGTGCTGACGCCCGACACCATCATGGCGCTGAAGGGGGCGTCGGACTGGTTCGGCAACCCGCCGGCGCTGTCGACCTACTGCCCTCTCGCCCGCGAGGTCACTTTTTCCGGCCAGCATGTCGCGGCGGTGGTGGCCGAGACCTTCGAGCAGGCGGTGGCGGCTGCCGCACTCGTCAAGGTCTGGTACGACGAGACGCCTGCCATCGTCGACTTGAGCGACGGCAAGGCCGGCGACGGCATCCCGATAGACGCCATGACCAAGGAATGGGGCGACGCGCAAGCCGCCTTCGCCGCGGCACCCGTGCGCATCTGCGCGGCCTACAACACGCCGCGTGAGTTCCAGGCGGCGATGGAGCCGCATGGGCTGATCGCGCGCTGGGAAGGCGACGAACTGACCATCTGGGAGCCCAGCCAATGGCTCGATGGCATGGCGCGCACCTATGCCGAATGGTTCAGTGTGCCGTTCGAGAATGTGCGGCTGGTCTCGCCCTATATCGGCGGCGGTTTTGGCTCCAAGGCGCTCGCCCTCGCCCACAGCGCGGTGGCGGCGGCGGCAGCCAGGATGCTCGGACGGCCGGTGAAGCTGGTGCTCAACCGCCCGCAGAATTTCACGTCCTATGGCGGCCGCGCGGCGACGAGACAAACAGTGGCGATCGGTGCCGACAGGGACGGCAAGATCCAGTCGATCGTGCATCGCGGCGTCAATGAGACGGCCGTCGACGGCATGTGGGTCGAGCCGCTCGGCTCCGTCACCTCGATCATGTACGCCACGCCCAACTTCTCCTCGAAGCAGAATGTGGTGCGGGTCAACACGGTGGTGCCGGGCGCCAAGCGCGCGCCGGGCGAGAACCCGAGCGCCTTCGGTATCGAATGCGCCATCGACGAGCTCGCTTATGAGCTTGGGCTGGATCCGCTGGAGATGCGGCTGATCAACTATGCCGAACAGGACCCGCACGCGAAGAAGGCGTGGTCGACGCGCCAGTTGCGCGAGGCCTTTGCCGCCGGCGCAGAGGCCTTCGGCTGGGCGAAGCGCAGCAATGCGCCGCGTTCGATGCGCGAGGACCGCCAGCTCATCGGCTGGGGCGTCGCCGCAGGCACTTATCCGGTGCGGCGCGCGCATGGCGAGGCGGTGGTGAATATCCTCGCCGACGGTTCGGTCGAGGTCGAAAGCTCCTCCATCGACATGGGCCAGGGCACCTACACGATCCTGGCGCAGACCGCCGCCGAGACGCTCGGCGTGCCGGTTAGCCAAGTGTCGGTGAAGCTGGGGGATTCCCACTTCGCCCGTGCCGGCGTCACCGGCGGCTCGCGGCTGGCCGGCGTCATGACAGGCGCCGTCCACAAGGCGGCGGGCCAGGCGCTGGACGAGCTGATCGGGCTGGCGCTTTCCGACCCGCGCTCGCCGTTCCATCGGCTGCAGGCGAACACGCTTGTCGTGAAGGACGGCCGCATCGCATCGCCGCGCGGCGAAGGGCCAGAGCTGTCGATCGCCGAACTCATGAGCGTCGTCGGCCGCGAGCGGATCGAGGCCAAGGGCGACACGCTGCCGGCCAGCACGACCCCGGAGGAGCGCTACGCGAACTATACGACCATCGCCAAGTCGATCCCACACACCGAGGGCGACTATTCACGCCATTCCTGGTGCGCGCATTTCGTCGAGGTGCGCGTCGACGAGGACTTCGGCACGGTGCGCGTGTCGCGCGTCATCTCGRCGCTGGATTCGGGCCGGCTCTACAACCCCAAGCTGGCGGAGAGCCAGTGGAAGGGCGGCATCATCATGGRCATCGGCCAGGCGCTGCTCGAGGAAGGCATCGTCGACCGCCGCCATGGCCGCATCGTCAACGGCAATTTCGCCGATTATATGCTGCCGACCAATGCCGACATTCCCGACATCCAGACGATCTCGGTCGGCATCCCCGACCCGCACTCCTCCGCCCTCGGCGGCAAGGGCGTTGGCGAACTCGGCATCGTCGGGGTTGCGCCGGCGATCGCCAACGCGGTGTTCCACGCGACGGGGAAGCGGGTGCGGGATCTGCCGATTACCTTGGAGAAGCTGATTTAGGGAGCACTGTCGGCTGAGCGCGTAATCTCCCCCCTTGTGGGGGAGATGGCCGGCAGGCCAGAGGGGGGCGCTGTCCCGCCGGCGTCCTAAGGCTTGGGTTCCTCGCCTCCGCCGAAGGCGGGGAGAGATGTCAGCGAAGCGGCGGAGAGGGGGCCTTCGTAGGGCGCTCCCCCTCTCCGTCTCGGCTTCGCCGAGCCACCTCTCCCCCACTTCGTGGGGGCGAGGAAACTACGTCTTGCGACGTCTGCCCTTCCTACCAATCCAGCCCGAACACCAGCTTGCCGAAATGCAGGCCGCCGGCGGCCATGTGGGTATACGCTTCCGTCGCCTCTTCTTGCGAAAACACCTTGTCGACTACCGGCTCGATCTGGGCGGCGCCAATGGCGCGGGCGGCGTCGCGCAGGTCGGACACCGATCCGGTGTTGTTGCCCACCACCTTCAGCGCCTTGATGATAATCGGCAGCAGGTTGACCGTTGCCTCGGGGCCGGTGAYGAAGCCGATGGTGAACAGCGTGCCGCCGGGGGCGGTGGCGTTGACCGCTCGGGCAAAGGTGGCGGTGCCGCCGGTCTCGACGATAAGGTCGGCGCCGAGGCCATCGGTCAATTCCAGCACCTTGCCGTCCCAGTCCGGCGTCGAGCGGTAGTTGATCAGGTGATCGGCGCCGAGCGCCTTGGCCCGCTCCAGCTTCTCGTCCGAAGACGAGGTGATGATCACGGTGGCGCCGGCCGCCTTGGCGAGTTGCAGCGTGAAGATCGAAACCCCGCCGGTGCCGAGCAGCACGACGACCGATCCCGGCCCGACATCGGCGGCGCGGATCGCGTTCCAGGCGGTGGTGCCGGCGATGGGCAGCGTCGAGGCCGCCTCGAAGGAAAGATGGGCCGGCACCGGCACGACCGAATTGGCCGGCAGCGCGACATATTCGGCGAGCGATCCGGGCAGCGAGATGCCGCGCATCTGCGTCATCTCAAAGGGGCGCGGCCGCCCGCCGATCCAGCGCGGCTTGGCATGGGCGAGAACGCGGTCGCCGACAGCGAACCGAGTGACGCCCTCGCCGAGCGCGACGATCTCGCCGGCGCCGTCGGCCACGGGTATGAGCGGGAAAACCGGTCCGGGATAGTTGCCGCTCGCCACAGCGATATCGACGAAATTCAGGCTCGCTGCGCGTTGGCGGATCAGCACCTCGCCGCGCTGCGGTTCGGGGGTGGCGACACTTGCGGCGCGGAAGGCGTCGAGCCTGGGCTGGCTGAGTTCAATGGCTTTCATGGGGTTCACTCCGGATGTGGTCGATTGACGGTTGAGTGAATCTATCTGCTGCGCTACAGCTCGATAATTATCGGCTTTTGCATTTTAGTGTTGCAAATCATGCAGCAATCCCATGAACCCGCCGCCCTTGCCGAAATGGCCGCCTTCGCGGCCGTAGCCGAGGCGCGTTCCTTCACCCGGGCGGCGGCAAGAGTCGGGCGCGACGCGACCATCCTGTCGCGCCGCCTGCAATCGCTGGAGGAGCGGCTAGGGGTGCGGCTGTTGCACCGCACGACGCGCAGCGTGTCGCTGACCGAGGCGGGCGCGGAATTCCTGGTCCGCGTGCGCGCCATCCTGGCCTCCGTCAACGAGGCTGAAGCCGCCGCCTCCGCCCATGCCGGCGGCCGGCCGCGCGGGCTGCTCAGGCTGGCGCTGCCCGGCACGTTTGGGCGCATGTGGATAGCACCGTTCCTGCCGCAGTTCCTCGCCGAGTTCCCGGATCTGCGCATCGAAGCAGAGTTCTCCAACCGCTTCGCCGATCTTGTCGCGGAGAATTTCGACGTTGCCGTCCGGCTGGGCAGCCTGGAGGATTCACGCCTGGTGGCGCGCAAGGTAGCGACGCGGCGCCGGCTTCTCTGCGCCGCCCCGTCCTACC
Organism: Mesorhizobium sp. LCM 4577; assembly: GCF_001854795.2. Classification (NCBI taxonomy): domain Bacteria; kingdom Pseudomonadati; phylum Pseudomonadota; class Alphaproteobacteria; order Hyphomicrobiales; family Phyllobacteriaceae; genus Mesorhizobium; species Mesorhizobium sp. LCM 4577. The sequence goes on from NZ_MDDU01000004.1 coordinate 131,453, forward strand.
TCGCCCGAAGGGGCAGGCCGGAGACACCGCAGGCGCTGCTCGAGCATTCCTGCCTCGGCTTCACCGGCTTTCAGACCTTTCCTGCCTGGGAGATGACCGACCGCCAGGGCCGGCGCGTGCGCGTCGAGGTTTCGGGACCGCTGGTCAGCGACGACGCCGAGGTGCTGGTCGAGGCCGCCGTGCAGGGCGTCGGCCTAATGATGAGCACCGACTGGCTGGTCGGACGCGAGCTCGCCAGCGGCCGACTGGTGCCGATCCTGGAAGACTGGACGCTGGCCGACGAGGGCGCGGTCTATGTCGTCACGCCCTCGGCCAAGGGCCAGGCCGCCAAGACCCGCGCCTTCGCCGACTGGATCGGCAAGCGATTGTCGCCCGAGCCGCCCTGGCGGCGGTGAGGATCGCGGCAAACCCGCGCTACCCGGCCAGCAAGTTTGCATCCCGCGCCAGCCGCCAGCGCCCGTCCCGCTCCTTGCGCAGCAGCGTCAGCGTGTAGCCGGAGCGCTGCACCGGCTCACCGCCCGGCGGCGTCGCCGTCATGTCGATGCGGTTGCGGATATAGGCCCAGTCGCCGAGAAGCTTCAGCTCGACGATCTCGCTCACGCCGTCGACCTTTGTCTTGCCCATGCCTTCGAAGGCGGCGGCGAAGGCTTGCTTGCCGAACGGCTCCTTTCCGGGAACCATGAAGACGACGTCGTCCGTCATCAGCGCGAGCACGGTCTCCAGATCGCCCTTGCGGCTCGCAACCATCCATGTCTCGACCACCTGTCGGATCGCGGCCTCGTCGTCGGTCATTGCCTGGCTCCTTGCAGTTCTACGGCGGTTGGTTCGCTCAACAGGTGGCGCGGCTGCCGCCGCCGACAATGCCTGGGGACGGAACCCGCCGTCCCTCGCCCGCGTTTGCAACGGATCACTGCACGCATGGAGACGGACGATGGCAAGCGCAGCCGACCGCGATCCGCGGCACCACACGCAGAAAATGCAGAAAGCCTTCCAGGAGATTCAGGATCACCTGCGGGAAGACATCACGAAGGTCGATGAACCCCAGTTGAAGGCGATGTTCGAAACGTCGGCGGAGGTCCTGGGCGGCCTGATCAAGGCATTCAGGGACTATGAGCAAAAAAACGAGGCAGCCTGGCGGTAAGCCCACTAGACTGGCCCGTCCGTTCACGCAAAAGGCAAGCTATGTCCACGACTGTAAATGTCCGCTACATGGTCAACGATGTCGATGAAGCCTTAGCCTGGTACACGAAGCATCTGGGCTTCACGCAGCTTTCCAACCATGCGCCAGCATTCGCAGATGTCACGAGGGGAGCGCTTCGGCTACTCCTCAGCGGTCCGACCAGTTCGGCGGGCCGGCCGATGCCCGATGGCGAGCGGCCAAGCCCCGGCGGCTGGAACCGCATTCACCTGATCGTCGAGGATATTGCGGCGGAGGTTGCCCGGCTGCGGGCAGCGGGCCTCAGCTTCCGCAATGAAATCGTGACGGGACCGGGCGGCTCGCAGATCCTGCTTGTCGATCCTTCCGGCAATCTGGTGGAACTGTTCCAGCCGGCCAAGTGAGCGCAATTTGGCGTGGGGCGAGCGACAGATCACTCCGCCCGCACCAGATTCCGCTTTGATTGGCGAAACGAGCCTATAGGTGTCGCCGCCATAAAGGCTATCGCCAGGCTTTTTGTTTTGTATGATCCGGCAACACCACGCGGAGAAGGATCATGCGACGCATCCCGGCAGAACTCGTCCTTGCATTTTTCCTCCCCGCCGCATTGCCGGTCGCCTTCCCTGCTTATGCCGCGTCTTGCGCCTGGTCCGCCAAGATGGAGGAGGACGAAGGCGGCAGCGTGATGATGGCTTCGGTCTGCAGCGGACGGCAGGGCGACGCGCATCTGATGCTCGCCTGTTTCGGCAAGCCGGTGCTGAGCTACGATCCGGGCGCCGCCGGCGGGCAGCTCGAGCCCGGCATTAGCGCGGATTTCACCTTCAAGGCCGGCGGCAAGAGCCTGACCAAAAAACTCGAGCTCGAGGCGATGTATAACTACTTCACGACCGAGCTCTCCGGCCCCGCCGACCCGCTGCTGGCGCTCCTGCGCGGCAAGGGCGAGGTGATGGTCTCGGCCGATAAATACGGCGTGGCGAGCTTCCCCCTGAAAGGCTCAGGTGCTGCGATCGGCAAGGTGCTGGCCGAATGTGGCAAGGGTTCTGGGGGCGAAGCGGATTGAGGCGTGGCRCCGATCTCCCCTTGAGGGGGAGAAAACGATTTCAGCATCTTAGCGAAGCGACAAGCCCGCTCGCAAATGCAGGAAAATGGGGGAGATTGAGCCCATGGYGAACCTCTCGCTCCGCACCATATAACTCCGTGCCGGCGATGATTGTCCTCGCGACAAGCGTGATCGATCCCACAGATGCCGGCCAGGCAGTCCATCCCGGGCCGCCGACGCTCCTCGCGAGGCCCGTTGCGGCATCGCGCGACCTGCAACCGGCCGCGACAAGGAGCCATTTTGATGAATCCGATCACCCTTTTCCTCACCGCCGTCTTCGCGCTCGTCGGCGTCGGCATCGGCGCGCTGGCCGGGCCGTGGGCGGGCGCGCCTTTCTTCGTCATCGCGGTACTGATCGCCGCCTCGCTGAAGATGGCCAACACCTGGCAGAGATTCGTCGTGCTGCGCGCCGGCAACCTGCTCGGCGTGCGCGGCCCCGGCCTGTTCATGATCGTCCCCGTCCTCGATAACGTCGTGGCCGTCATCGACCAGCGCATCCAGACCACCGCCTTCAACGCAGAGGAGGCGTTGACCAAGGATACGGTGCCGGTCAATGTCGATGCGGTCATCTTCTGGCATGTGCATGATGCGCGCCAGGCGGCGCTTGAAATCACCAACTACCGCGAAGCGATCGACCGCGTGGCGCAGACCTCGCTGCGCGAGATGATCGGCTCCTCGATGCTGTCCTCGATGCTGTCTAACCGCAAGGCGGCGGATGAGCATCTGCGCGACGTCATCGGCGCCAAGACGGCACAATGGGGCATCACGGTGATGTCGGTCGAGATCCGTGACGTCGCGATTCCCGTCGCGCTGCAGGACGCCATGTCGCGCCAGGCGCAGGCCGAGCGCGAGAAGGAAGCTCGCGTCATCCTCGGTTCGGCGGAGGCGGAAGTCGCAGCCAAATTCGTCGAGGCCGCCACCACCTATGCCGACCATCCGGCCGCGCTTCAGCTGCGCGCCATGAACATCATCTATGAGACGACCAAGGAACGCGGCGCCACCATCCTGATTCCGACCGGCCTGGTGGACAGCCTCAACCCGGCGGCCGCCCTGGTTCAGACCGGCGTGCTCAAAAGCGCTGCGTAAAGAAACTACGGGACCTCCATTCGGCATGAAAAATCCGGTCCGGCTTGAGCATCATTGCCCACGTGCAGGACCGGATTTTTACGATACGCGGTATCTTAATAGTCGGAGCCGCTCTCGACGACTACCGGACGATGATGATGCCGGTGAATGGAACTTGTGACGACGACCGTATCGTCACGGCGGTGATGGCGGTGACGCCAGGCGCGCTCGCCATTGTCATAGAAGGCGACGGTGCCGTGACGGCGATGATGCAGGCGGTGGCCCTCGTCATTGATGACGACTGTCGGCCGGTGGTGATAGTAATGCCGGTGATGTGTCCTGATCACGACATCGGCCTCCGCCGCCGAGGCGACGGCGGGCGCGGCGACACAGAGTGCCAAAGCAGCAAGAAGCACTGTTTTCATTGCTCTATTCCTCAATCCTGAATTGTCCCTTCGCCGGATTAAACCGCTGTTCGCCGCTTTGGTTCCGGGCGGTTGTGCGCCCCGACCCCCGCTCTTATGCGAGCGAGCCGGTGCGGCCGGCAAGCGGGCTCAGCCGCCCCGCCGGCGCCGAAGGGCGACATATCTCAGATAGGTTGCGGCCGCGGCGTCGCAGGCGCGGCGCCCGCCGCCATTCGCCTCGATCATTGTCTTGGCCAGCTGTGGCGGCAGGCCGTATTTGCTGGCGAAGAAGGCCGGCTCGTATGGCTGGTCTTCGGCATCGTCCGTCGGTCTTTCGAGGTTCATGAGTGCTCCTTGTCGGCGGCGCGATAAAATTGGCGCGCTTGCCAATGCGGAGTCCTGGCTTTGGTTGCCGCGCTCGGGCCTCTTCGCAGAACGGTCCGACTTCAGTCGGATTGGGTTTTCAGACCGTCGCCCGATCGGCGGAACGAAGGGGGTTCGACGCTCGTTTGCCGGCATCGAATCCGCAGCTTCACGGCTGCCGACCGGAGCAACGGACATGAATGACGACCGCAACAGTGTTCTGGAGGCGCGCTGGCTTCTGGCCGTGCCGGCCTCGATGCTGCTCACCGTGCTGATTGCCGGGTTATTGCTTGGGTAGGCGGCGATTAACCGTCTTCTTTTTCGCGCCGCCGATTTCCTGTCACGCCCGCCCGGCTTCTACGCTATGGTCGTTGCCATGGTGGCCTGCACGCTCCTGGTGCCGTTCGGCCTGACCAATGTCGTGACTTATGCGTTATCGGTGGCGGCCATCATCATCACTGGCGTTGTCCTTATCCAGGGCTACCGCGACACGGCAGCCATCCATGCCAAGCTCGACGAGATCGTCATCGCACTTCGCCAGACGCGCAACGACGTGATCGGGCTCGAGCATGCGGAGCCGCATGAGATCAAATCCAAACTGACGGAGCTGGAAATGGAGGCCCATCGCCTTGCGGCACATGAAAGCCTGAGCGACGCGATGAGTGAAGCCGGAGCCGCGGTGGGTGGGGTTCGTTGGGGTAGCCGAGGCTCCGGCTGAAGGCGGAATGGGCACCGCCGCCAGGCAAAGATAGACCTCACCAGCGACGGCGAAATTACGCGATCACGGAAGCATTAAACTTCGAAAACCATCCCGACGCATTGCTACCACCCGGGTCGATTGGAACAAACGCTCGACGTCGCCGTTTGCGGGGATGGTTATGTTCGCACCCCTCGACATGCACGGCGAGAAGCGGGCCGATCTCCACCGGGCGGCAAGGCTGTCGATGCTTCATGACCGCGTGGTGAAACGCTTCGACAAGGTCGACCATTCCGCCGATGCCGTCGAGGTGGCCGCGGTCGCTTTCGTCGAAGCCACCCATCGACCGACCATCTTCATTGCGCCATTCCGGCCAGACGGGAAGCCGCAAACGGAGGCTGGCTGGACGCTCGGGCTGTGAGATAGCATGAATTGGTCAGTGGGGCCGCGCGTTGCGTTCCCTGGCCAGATCGCGGGTCCTCAACGCGGCGTAGACCGCCTCGCGGTCCCCACGATATCGCCCCAGCAATCTCATTGCCTCGTCCCGTTCCAGACGCCCGAGCTTCATCATGAAGCGAAGCTCACATTCCGGAATCGAAGGCTGAGCTTCCCGCCGCCGCCATGTTCCATACATCGCTTTGACCTTCCTGCCACGCCAACTCGACAGTCTGGCAGAACCCGCCAATCGTCCCGCCTGTCGAGACGTTGTATAGCCCCGCCATGCACTGACCTCAGTGACACTGCCCACACTTCCCGGTTCTGACACGTTAGCGATGTCCCCCACCCGCCCCAGTCCGCATCCTGTTCCAGAGTCGCAGGCGACCAGCGGAGATCAGGCGCGCCGGTGCTCTCTCCAACGGCCAGCAAATGCAATCGTCATCACCGCCGCCACCAACCCCGCTGCGACGGCAAAGGTCAGTCCCATCCCATGCGCGACAGCTTCTGGCGCCGCGCTTGTGACATCCTTYGTGCCGACGGCGAAGACGAATACCGCGCCCATCACCGCCGTGCCGGTGACGAGGCCGAGATTGCGCGAGAGGCTCAGCATGCCCGACACCACGCCGCGCTCGTTCTTGTCGACATCGGCCATGACGGCCGTGTTGTTGGCCGCCTGGAAGAGCTGGTAGCCGGGCGTGAGCAGGATGATCGCCGCCAAGTAGCCGGCGACGCCGAAGAGGCCTGGCAGCCAAGCCAACGCAACACAGCCAGCGGCCATCATCGCCAGGCCGGCGAGCACCATTGCCGCCGCGCCAAGACGGTCAACGACGCGCCCGGCAATAACGCCGCATAGCGCCGAGACGGCCGGGCCGATCGACAGGACAGCGCCCGCGGCCGCCTCGCCGAGGCCCAGCGCCCGCGACAGGAAGAACGGGCCGACGACCAGCGTCGCCATCATCACCGTCGAGACCAGCGCGTTCATGGCGAGGCTGGGCGCCAGCACCGGGTCGCGCAGCAGCGCGAGCTTGACCAGGGGCGACTCCACCTTGGCCTCGGCGACAACAAACAGCGCCGCGCCAGCAATTGCCCCGCCGAGCAGCGTCATGTTCAGGCCGCCGAAATGACCGCGCCCCACGGTCATGGACAACGCGTAAGACGCAAGCGTGGCGGCGAGCAACAGCGTGCCAAGCATATCGAAGCGTCCCCTCGCCTTGCCACGGACGGTGACCATGCCCGTGGCTTCGCCGGCTGGCAGAAAGCGCCAGGCGGCAAGCATCGCAAGGGTGCCGAGCGCGGCGTTGACGAGGAAGATCGAGCGCCAGCCGAAAGCGGCGATCAGCACGCCGCCGAGCGAAGGCCCGAGCGCCGTGCCGATCGCCGACATGGTGCCGAGCAGACCCATGGCGCTGCCGGTGCGTTCCTTCGGCACCGTCTCGCCGACGAAAGCGATCGTCAGCGCCATCATCACCGCCGCGCCCAACCCTTGCGCGGCGCGGGCGGCAATCAGCAGCGCCAGCGATGGCGCGAGCGCCGCGGCAAACGAGGCGACGCCGAACAGCGCCAAGCCTACAATCAGCAGCAACCGGCGGCCGACGAGGTCGCCGAGACGCCCAACGCTGACAATCAACGCGGTAATGGCGAGCAGATAGGCGAGCACCACCCATTGCACCGCCGCAAAGGAGGCGGCGAAGGCCACGCTCAGCGTCGGCAGCGCGACATTGGCGATGCTGGTGGCGAGCGAGGAGACGAGCATGGCAAGCGACAGGCTGGCCAGCGCGCCCGCCGTCGAATGGTGTGCGGGCGCGGCGCGGGTTTCGGCAATGTCGGCCATGATTCTTCTCCGTCGGTTGAGACTTGCCGGGGAAGATAAGCGCGCAGATATCATGGCGGAACGCGCAACATTTGCACTTGATCAGTGCACCAAACGCCATGCCTTCTTGACAGATCCGTGCTATGGTCGCGCCATGTTGCGACCCGATCTCAACCTGCTCGTCACGCTGGATGTGCTGCTTGCCGAAGGCAGCGTCGCCCAAGCCGCGCGGCGCCTGAAGCTCAGCCCTTCGGCGATGAGCCGTGCTCTGGCGAGGCTGCGCGCGGCGACCGGCGATCCGCTTCTGGTGCGCGCCGGGCGCGGCCTGGTGCCGACGCCGCGCGCCGTCGAACTCGGCGCTGAGGTCGGCCGGCTGGTGAAGGAGGCGGAAGCGGTGCTGCGGCCCGCCGAGCGGCTCGACCTCGCGAGGCTCGACCGCAGCTTCACGCTCCGCAACAGCGACGGTTTCGTCGAGAATTTCGGCCCGGCGCTGCTGGCCCGCGTGGCTGAGGAAGCGCCGGGCGTGCAATTGCGCTTCGTGCCCAAGCCCGACAAGGACAGCGGCCCGATGCGCGAAGGCGCGGTCGATCTGGAGACCGGCGTGGTCGGCCGTTCGACCGGTCCGGAAGTGCGCGCGCAGGCGCTGTTCCGCGACCGCTTCGTCGGCGTCGTGCGCGCCGGYCATCCGTTAAGCGAAGGCCGCATTACCGCCGCCCGCTTCGCCGCCGGCCGGCACGTATTGATCTCGCGTCGGGGCCTCGACCGCGGCCCGGTGGACGACGCCTTGGAACTCGTCGGGCTGACTCGGAAGGTCACCACCGTGGTCGGCGGCTTTGCAGAGGCGCTGGCATTGGCGCGCGGCTCCGACCTCATCGCCACCGTGCCGGAGCGCTATACCGGCACCCTGCGCGGCGGGCTGTTCACCTTCACGCTGCCGGTGAAGCTCGCCGCGCTGACGATCTCGCTCTTATGGCATCCGAGGCTCGAGGCCGACCCGGCTCATCGCTGGCTGCGCGGGCTGGTGAAGGAGGTGTGTCGCCATTCCTCTCCCCCATTCCACGGGGGCGAGAAGCCCATGCCCTGATACGCGCCGCAACACCACCGAACCAACCGCGCTTCAGCGCGATATCGGTATAATATTAGCAATCACCAATGTATATTGATGTACGCAGAAAAACCGTGTCTGTCGTGGAACCCGCGGCACGGTCAGCGCGTTGCCGGGCGCCTGTGAAACGGCCGGAGGCTCTCTTTGAGCGAATTCAGGAAGTTCGCCTGCCCCCGGTGCCTGGGCGCCGGCAAGGTGTTCGAGTGCGAGAAGCAGGTCGCGTCGAACGGCATGTGCTGTTCCTCTGGCGCATTGCGCGACAATTGCCCGGGTCAACGGGCTTCCTGTCAGGCCTGCAACGGAACCGGCCTGCGGGGCTACGGTGCACCCTCTGCCACGGCTGAACCCCAATTGGCTCGCCCGGCACGACGATCAGATCTTGCGCTGAGATAGACGGCGAAGCCGTCGTCGCGATCCATTCGGCCGAGGCCAAGACACCTTTCGAAGCGGCTGAGAAGGCGCTTGGCCAGAAAGTCACCTTGCGTGCCGGCACCGACAGGTGGGTCCGTGTCGTCGACCTCACCGAGCGGCCGCGGCCCGCGAGGCTCAGGCCCGCGATCTTCGAGTTCAGAGCAATTGGACAAAGGAAATAGGCCGGCCGCTTTTGCTCCCCGGCACTTTAGGCGCGTCGCGCTGAACGGATTCCGTCGACGCGCTTTAGCCTTTGTTTTGATGCATGTCGTTTCCCCCAAAAACCGCTGCGCACTTTTGGGCGACATGCCTTAGGCGCCGGCGCCGCCCATCAGCGCTGCGACCAAGGTTGCCAGGAAGACAAGCAGCCCCAATGCGACCCGATCCAGCCATGACCGCCGTCTGGCAAGAACCTCGAACAACCGATTGGTCATCGCAACTTCCCCCATTCGCTGGCGACATTCTATCACGTCTTTCATGAGCGGATCATGAAACGGCTCACAGATGCGCCGGATGTCGCTTTCGAGCGAAACCCGTCGTCGCCGGGCGCCGATGCTGCGCTGCCGAATTGCGCCCAAAAAAAGTCGGGGTCGAAGGAACAAGCCGGCCAGCGAAAAATCTGCTTATTCAAGCGGATAAGCATATATGTGCAGTGCGGCCCGCCGGCCGCTGGAAAAGCCCGGAATTCCGCCATTTCGCGGCCCTTGGGCGTCGCTCCGCCATGGCTTTAAACCGTGCTTCGGGCGCGAAAAGGCGGCTAAAAAAGTGCTTCCAGGCCACATGCCGGCAGCGTTGACAGGACACCGCCCCAATGGCACTGCGCAACCACTGGTCACGCCATGACCGTTGCTGTTGGGGACGGACGGGGTTTCAGCAGCTTGGCGGCGGCGCCGGACGGGCGGGCACCTGCGCAGTGTACCGCCCGCTCCTGGCCAGACTCAGTTTCCAGCGGTTAAGCCTGCTTGCCTGGGACCGCTTCGACCGGCGGCGCGTTCGTCGAATATCAGCTTAGGATCTCAGAACGAGAAGCCAGAGGATGGCGCCGCTGCGGTCACCGCAGAAAGCCTGTCGCGTCTGGCAAGTGTCGGTTTTCGATATGGCTTCTTCATCAGTTGTCTCGGCCCGTCTACGATGAGATCAGGACAGCAACTATGCCCCGCGCTCTCCGCGTCAAGCGATCAGAAATCAGGCAACGAGAAACGAGGCGAGAAGAAATTTGGCCGGCCAGCCGAACGGCGCGCCAGCCAATTGGGAGGCTAAAGCATGTCTCCCGAAAGTGGGAACCGGGATGAAGACATGCGTAAAATCAAAAACCTGAAGCGCATGAAGCGAATCTGAAAGATTGCGACGCGCTTAGAGCGTCAGACCGGGCCTGAGACCCGGATTGCCACGACGCCCGACAGCTTCTCGCGCTTCGACAGCACCGGCTTCCGGTAAGTCTTCCTCTGGATAACCCCTCTTGCCCCAGTTTCGCGCCCGCAACACGCAGCGCGAGCTCAATCCCGTCAAAGAATATTTGCGTTTGGCGTGCGATGAAGGCTGACTGCAACCCGAAAGCATTCGGATCGTAGCTGGCAAGCAACATCCGGCACGGCCCCGGTCAGTGCGGTGGTTAACCGGCGTGCTGCAGCCAGTGGCGGTCGAACAGCTCGAGGACGGCGCGGAATTCGGCCGGCGGGATCTGGATGGCGCCGTCGTCGCTGTAGGCGTCGAGGAATTTGTCAAGCTGGCGATCGACCGCTTCCGGATGTTCCAGGTCGATCCCGAGGCTCGCCAGGTCTGCAGCGATCGAACCGCCGGGCGGCAGGTACCCGCCCCATGTTCCGGCACCTGATGCCGCATCGCGCAGCCGCACCAGCAGGATCCGGGTCAGCGAGGGCTGCGCTTCGGGGCCGATGACGGCGGAGCCGCACATATAGCCGCCGAGCACACTGACCGGCTGTGTCTGCGGGAACAGGCATAGGAAGAACTGCGTGTCGCCGCCGACATCCTTGAGATGCAGATAGAGGCCGCGCTTCGCTGGCATCACCGGGCCGACGAGTTGCAAATGTCCGGTCGGCAAGGTCTCGCCATAGGTGGCCGTCAGCCCATGCGCGCCCGGCCCCGCTTCGATCGACAGGCGGCCCTTGATCATCCGGCCGCGGTAATAGGGCGACCAGGCGCGCGAATAACAGGCATAGGCCCCGGCAAGCCCGGAGCCGAGGCTACGCTCATCATGCCCGGATGCATCGAACTGCATGCCGGCGCGGCGCTCCAGTTCGGCACTGTCGATGCCGTGGCGGGCCACGATCGCGGCGATGAAGGCCGGCAGCTCGCTCTCGGCGATCCAGGCGCCGGGCTGTTCCAGCTCAAGCAACCTCGCCCAGTCGTCGTAGACGCTGATCTGGCGCGGGCGCGCCCGGCCCTGCAGCCATTTGTCGGCGCGGCCGAGATCGAACGCGGTGTTCGGATTGACGGCGCGGAACGCCGCCGCCAGATCCTTGCGGGTCACCGTTCCCAGCAAGGCCGACGTCAGCCTCAGTTTTTGCGCGATGTGCTGCGCCATGCACTTAGCCCCGATGTTTTCGCCGCCTAAGTCTTCGGCGTTCCGGCTGGAATCACCGAGCTTCTCCAATGATCCCGGTTAGCATGCCGGCAAATGGCCTCCATTCCATTTATCCTACTTCCATATGCTAATGTTCCTGGAATTCCAGAGAATTCCACGATGTTCCGCGCACGCGATCTTTGCGGGCGGACAGGCAGCGCTACGGTCGTTTCGGGATGAATACAGGGGAGCTGTCATGAAACTCATTTTATCMGCGCTTGTTATGGCGCTTGCGTTGTCGCAAACCGCCGAAGCCAAAACGAAAATTCCCCCGACCGAGGCAAAGACCGGCACTGAGAAGAGCCGGCCGCTGCTCGATCAGACGGCCACTGGCGGCATCGTGCCTTCGGCGGGCCTGCAGTCGAAGGACGCCGAACCAGGCCAAGCCTATCCGCAGCCGCTGGACCTTCATTTCTAAACCAATCCCGGAAGCCGTGCGCGGCGGTTTTGGTCCGGAGCCGCGTAAGACAAAAGGTAGCCATTCTGGGGGACCCATAGCCGGTTCACCATCCCGGATCGGCGAGGGAGAAGCAGCGGCCGGACGGCCGGACCAACAGCCGCCCCGGCCAGCCTGAGGGCTGGGGGTTGGCGCCGCCGGCGGGGCGGCGCCCGCCCGCGCGGATCGCAGGACCACGGTCCGCGCGGGCTAAAGCATGTCTCCCGAAAGCGGGCCCGGTTTCGGGACAGAGACATGCTTAAAATCAAAAACTTAAAGCAGGTCGCGTGATCCTTTTTCACGCGACCTGCTTTAGGCTTCCAGCCAACCACTCCCCCGATCATTCTTCTTCAGAGCAAAAGCCATTCTTGACGAACGCCCCGCGAACCGGAAAGCTCGGCCTCGGTGCCGCAATGGCGCTGTGCGAGAAGGACCATGCCATGCCGGGTGCCGACGAGAAGCTTGCCGCGCTCGGCATCGTGCTGCCGCCGCCGCTGAAACTGCCGCCGCGCATGGAGCTTCCCTTTCCCTGGGTGAACGTGCGCGGCGACCGCGCCTATATCTCCGGCCACGGACCGCAGGAACCGGATGGCTCGCTCGCCGGGCCGTTCGGCGCCGTCGGCGAGAGCGTGTCGCTGGAAGAAGCGCGGGCATCGGCCCGCAAGGTAGGACTGTCGATGCTCGGCAGCCTGAAACGCGAGCTCGGCAGCCTTGACCGGATCACCGGCTGGTGCCGCGTGCACGGCATGGTCAATTCGGCTTTGCGCTTCACCGAAACGCCGGCGGTGATGAACGGCTTTTCGGACCTCATCCTCGAAGTCTTCGGACCGGAAATCGGCCGCCATGCCCGCACGGCCATCGGCGTCGCCGCCCTCCCTTTGAATTTCCCGGTCGAGATCGAGGCCGAGGTGATGCTTGGGCAGTGAGCCTCCCCCAAGATTTCCAGCCCGCTTGACCAGGCCGTGGTCGGCGCGATACGCGGGCAGGCCATCCAACCAATAAAAGACCCGCCATGACCGACCCTATCGTAAAAGACAGCAACGGCACGCCGCTGAAGGATGGCGACTCCGTGACCCTCATCAAGGACCTCAAGGTCAAGGGCACATCGGAAACGATCAAGCGCGGCACGCTGGTGAAGAACATCCGGCTAAACGGCAATCCCGGCGAGATCGAATGCAACACCAAGCAGGTCAAGGGTCTGGTGCTGAAGACGGAGTTCCTGAAGAAGGCCTGATAGCGGGCCGAGGCTCTGCGATGGGCTATCTAGCATTGCATTTGCGAGCGGCTTGTCCCCGAGCAAGTGCTTGGAAAATGCAAGAGAGGGGATTTCGTAAGGCGCCGCCGCTGCTTTCTTGTAAAGCGCTAACTTTCCTCGTCGACGCTTTTCCCCTCTTTTGCATTTCTGACACTCAAGCTTCGCTAAGGTGTTGAAATCGCTTTCTCGCCCACAAAGGGGAGATATGGCGCTACCTCCCCTTATGTTGCACCGCGTTAGATTTGTTGCATTGCGATATCGTCCCAAAGGGCCGAGGCTTTACCGCAGGCGGGATACGAACGACTATTGCGAGGTTCGTATTCGTGTCAGCATCAGCGCAGGATTTCCGGCCCGATATCGAAGGGTTGCGGGCGCTGGCCGTGGCGGGCGTCATCGCTTTCCACTTCGGCCTGACCGCGCTGCCCGGCGGCTTTGCGGGGGTCGACATCTTCTTCGTCATCTCGGGTTATCTGATCACCCGCCATCTGGTCGCCGAGATCTCCGACACCGGCCGACTTGATCTGTTGCGTTTCTATGCCCGGCGCGCGCGGCGCCTGTTGCCGGCGGCACTTTTCGTCATCGCCGCAACGCTTGCCGCGGGCGCGATCATCCTGTCGCCGGAGGAGCAGGCGCTCTATTCCAAGGGCGCGATGTTCGCCTCGGCCTATATGATCAATCTGTGGCTGATCCGCTGGTCGTTCGACTATTTCGCCAATGACGCCACGAGCAACCCGTTCATCCACTACTGGTCGCTGTCGGTCGAGGAGCAATTCTATCTTGCCTGGCCGGCGCTGCTGATGCTGGCCGCGTGGATGAAACCAGGCAAGCGCGCCATCATTGTTGCCATCGGCATTGTTGGCCTCGTTTCCTTCATCCTCTGCGCCTGGCTGACGAGCGTCTCGCAGCCCTGGGCCTTCTACTTTTCGCCGCTGCGCGCATGGGAATTTGCCGCCGGCGGCCTCGCATCGATGGTGCCGGCGCGGCTATTGCAGGAGCGCCTGCTGCTGGGGCGGGCGTTAAGCCTGGCCGGCCTGACGATGATCGGGGTCGCTTATCTCACCTTCAGCGAGGACGCTCCCTTCCCCGGCTTTCTGGCGCTTCTGCCGGTGGCCGGCACAGTTCTTCTGCTCAAGGCGGGAGCGGCCGGCGCCAGGGACGGCACTCCTCATTCACACAATTCCGGACGGAATTGGGTGAAAGCCGCCCTGGCGCTGCCACCTTTGCAGTGGATCGGCAGGCTCTCCTATTCGCTCTATCTCTGGCATTGGCCGGTCATCGTCTATGCCGGCATGCTGGCGCCGGAACTGACGCCCGCCGAGCGGCTCTCCTGCCTTGCGCTGACGCTGGCGCTAGCTGCCATCAGCTACCACCTCATCGAGAATCCTATCCGTCGCAACGGCTGGCTGATGGCCAATGCGGCGCGGGCGCTGGTGCCGGCCCTCCTCCTGACCGGCACCGGCGTCGCAGCCGCCTATGGCAATGCGAGGCTCGCCGTGCACAACCTCGATGCGGAACAGCGCGTCATCGCCGCGAGCGCCGCCGAACCTTCCACGGCCCGCGCCAAAGCCGGCTGCGTGCAGGACTACGAGACGGTGACGCCGAGGCCTTGCGTATTCGGCGATGGCCATCGTGTCATCGCGCTCTTCGGCGACTCCCACGCAGACCATTGGTCGACGCCGCTAATCGAAGCGGGCCGCAAAAACGGCTACCGGGTGGTGACCTGGCTGAAGAATTCCTGCCGCGCCTCGCGCATCAGCGTCTGGTCGTCCGAGCTCAAGCGCCCCTATGCGGAATGCGACCGCTGGCGCGAACAGGCGATCGCCGGGATCATCCAGGCGAAACCTGCGCTGGTGGTCATCTCGGAGTTGGCGCTGACCAGCGGGCGCAAGATGGCGGGCCGCGCAGGCGACACGGACAGCCAGGACGCCGACTGGCGGGCCGGCCTGCGCTCGACGCTCACCAGCCTGAGCCAGGCCGGCCTCAAGGTCGCCTTCATCCGCGACGTGCCGTTCAACAACGCCAATGTCGACACCTGCGTGGCGCGGGCGCTTTGGCGGAATGAAACGCCCTCGCGCTGCGACCAGACGCGGGCCTATGCCGCCAACGATACCATGGCGGCGGCGGAGCGCGACATCGTCGACAGCATCCCCAACGCAGCTTACGTCGACCTCACCGACCGCTTCTGCAGCGCCACCATTTGCCACGTCTTCATCGACGGCAAGCTCGCCTTCCGCGACCAGCACCATATGGCGACGCCCTTCGCGGAATCGCTGGAGCCGGAGATGGAGGAGAGGGTGATTTCGAAGGTGGGACGGTAGGGTGCCTCCTGTCTCCTCCCTTGTGGGGGAGATAAGGGCGCCGCGCCCTCACCCCACCACAACGACGAAATGCTTGGTCACCGGCTCGAGGATTTTCCAGGTGCCCTTGAAGTCAGCCTCGACCACGAAAGCATCGCCGGGGCCGACCTCGACCGGCTCGCCGCCGTCGGGCGTGATGATGATGCGGCCGGCGATCATGTGGACGAATTCATAGTCGGTGTAGGTGGCGTGGTAGGTGCCGGGCGAGGCGCGCCAGGTGCCGGACATCACCTTGCCGTCCTCGGTGGTGTGCTGGACGGCAGTCTGCATGGTGGGGGACCCCTCGACCACGACCCAACCAGGCAGGTCGCCGGCATCGGCATGTTCGACGGGGCCGAATTTGAGAATGGTGGGWCTGGTCATCGCATGCTCCTGGGTTCGCTGGAATTGGCTGACGACGCATAGCCGATGACGGCAGCGGCTGCACGTGACGATGCGACAATGGCATGCAAAGCGGCGACGGGTTGCGATGACCGAGGCGTTCGCCGGGCAGTTGAATATCCGGTCCCGCTTCGGGACGGGCATCTGTCTTGCTCCGAACAGATTGTCGGTATCTTCCCGCTGGCCCCGGTCGGGGATCAGGTCTTAATCCCGCGGGCCTGTGGCTTTCGGGATCGGGGTAGGCCTGGCGAATTTTCTTCTGCACCGTCTGCCGACTGGCTGGCGCCCCCGCCTTCACTCCGCGGCTTGCAACTGCTTTCGGCGCGCCGGCTGACGGCGGCGGTGGGCTGGTTTCAGCGTGACGGCGGCCCTTTTGGACAGCGCCCCAGTCACCGCCTCGACCATGCCGAAGGCGGCGAAGTCCGCGTTCATGGTGGCGGCGAGCTCTGCCGCCCGCTCGGCGTCGTCATTGCCGACCTCCGACCAGAGCACGATGCCGACGCGCAGCTTCGGCTTGATGCGCTTCAACCTGCGCACCATGAAGCGGCCGTGCTTGGTGGACTGACGGTTGAGGAAGCCGATGACGACGCAGTCGACGGCCGCGAGATCAAGATGGCGGATCGCCGAGGCTTCGAGGTCGGCGAAGCTTGCGCGGCTCGCTTCAGCGCCCTGCACCTCGAGCACCTGCGCCAGCATGGCGGCGGCGGCATCGTCGAGCTCGCCGCGGCCGCCGGCGCAAAGCACGGCAATGCCTGAACCGTCCGGCAGATCGACTTCCTCCTCGTCGGCTTCGCCGGACTTGTCGTCCGGCGTCTTTTCGACAGCGGTCTTTTCGGAAGCTTTGCCTTCCTCCGCCTTGGCGGCCTCCTGATCCTCTTCCTCCTCGGCTTCCTGCTGGGCGCTATCGTCAAGGTTGGCGACGAGCGTCATAGCACTGTCGGCGACCTGCCTGCGCTGCTCCGCATCCATGACGCCGCGCTCGCGGTCCTGCTCGCCAAGCAGCAGAGCCGGGATCVCCACCTTGCTGTAGAATTCGAACAGATACTTGTCTTCCAGCATCTCCTCGGCGTGGTCGGTGGCCTCTTCCGGATCGCCGGCCAGCAGCCGCTGGTAGAGCCTTGCATGTGGCTCCAGCACAGGCTCATTGCCGAACAGCACATCGAGGAATTCGAATTGCGGCACGTGTCGACCGAGCACCACCAGGCAGACTGTGAGCGGCGTCGAAAGCACCAGGCCAATCGGCCCCCACAGCCAGGTCCAGAAGATCGCCGCCACGATGATGGCCAAAGGCGAGAGCCCGGTATGCGAGCCATAGAGCCAAGGTTCGATGACATTGCCGGTGATGAGCTCCACGACGACGAACAGTGCGACTGTCCACAAGAGCAGCGACCAGCCCGGCGCCACCGCCAAAGCGAGGAACAGCGGCAGCAGCGCGCCGACGATCGGCCCGATATAGGGAACAAAGCGCAGCGCCAGCGCCAGGAGGCCCCAGAGCAGCGCGTTGGGGATGCCCAGCACCCAGAGCCCTATGGTGATGGGCACGGCATAGATAGCGTTCACCACCAACTGCATCAGCAGATACTGGCCGACGCGTTTGCCGGCATCCTGGAGTGCCTGCGTGGTGCGGTGGAGATCGCCATAGCCGACCAGCCGGATGAAGCGGTCGCGCAGGTCCTCGCGCTCCATCAGCATGAAGATGACGACGATGACGACGAGGCCGGCGGAACTGAGCGGGCTGATCAGCGGGCCGACAAGGTTCTGCAGCACTTCGAGCGGCTTTTCATGCGAAACGACCTCGACCGGGATCGGATCGCGCTTCGGCGCCTCGGCGGCCGAAGGCAATTGCGGCTCCTGGCGATCGATCTCCTGGCCCACCCGCTCGATGACGCCACTCAGGCGCGAGATGATGCCGCCGCCGAGGCCGTTTTCCTTGAGCGCGCGAACCTTGGTCAGGATGTTTATCTGATAGACGGGGATGTTCTGCGCGAGATCACTGACCTGAGTGGCGATGACGAAGGAGAACAGCGACAGCGCGGCAAATGCGCCGGCGACGCTGGCGATGACCGCCGCGATGCGCGGGATGCCGAGGCGCTTCAGCCAGGACACGACAGGGGCGATGGCGAAGGTCAGGAGCAGCGCAACGGCGATCGGCAGGAACACCTCGCGCCCGAAATAGAGCGCGGCGACCGCGGTAACGACGCTCGCGACGGTCGGCAGCGCCGTGCGCGGATGCCCCCTGGAAGCGGCGAGCAAGCTCGCCAGCCGCGGCTCCGTTACCCCATTCCGATGACTGGCCGCCACCATCGAGCCTCCCTGCTGCCTGGCAATGATCAGAGATATTTCGCCGGCGTGCAACGCGCAGAGGGCTGGTCGGTTGCAGATGCACTAATAATATTCGGGGCCATCGCCTTACGGGGAACGAGCAGCGCCAGATCAGATGTCTGGCGCCCTGGCATGTGCCTTGTCCAAGGGTGGCAAGTTGACGGTTTTCGGAACACGAATTGCCCGAAACCGTTGTTTTGTCGAAGGGGCGTTCTTGAACCTCAAGGAGGCAGCGATGAAAAAGCTTCTGCTTGCTTCGATGATCGCCATCGCCTCGGCGTTCGCGATCGCGCCGGCCAGCGCGGCCAGCGTGCAACTCGGCATCGGCGTCGGTCCGGGCTATGATGACGGCTATTACAACGACTATGGCGGATACTATCGTCACCGCTATTATCGCCATGTCTACAATGACGACTACGACAATGGCGACTACGTGGTGCGCTATCATCACCGCCGCCATCATTGCCGCACCGAACTGGTGACCCACTGGCGCCACCACCACCGCGTGGTGGAAGAAGTGCGCGTGTGCGGTAACGGCTACGGCGGCTACTAAGTCGTCCAGGTTGAATAGCGCGGAACGGCTTTCGCTCGCTCCGCGCTATCGTGCGGCATGTGCGCGGACCGCTTCGAGCGCTCACGAAGCCTTCAAATGTTGCTGATTGTGCGTGGCGGCGCAATTTTTTCGGCGCGCCGCACGTTATCATGGATGAACCTTCAGGAGGTTACCATGAAAAAGTTGCTGTTTGCCTCGGTAATCGCCCTCGCCTCGGCAGTTGCCATTGCCGCGCCAGCGAATGCTGGCAACGTATTCCTTGGCGGCAGTTACTTCGACTACGGCCCCTTCGGCGATTTTTACGACAGCTACAACCAAGCCCCGGTCTACGGCTCCTATTGGGGCGGCTCATATCTTGATGAGGGGCCCGGTTACGGCCCGGCCTACGGCAACGATGGCAGCAGCTATGTCGCCCCGCCGAACGTCGTGCACGCCCGCCGCCATTGTCGGATCGAAGCGGTGAGAACCGGCAGCCATGACCGCAGGTTCACGCGCGAGGTGCGCGTCTGCAACTAGCGGCATCCGCCGGCGAGAGGCCGGCGCGACTTCACATCCCGGTAATTTTCGCGCGAGGCCAACAGCCACTTGGCAGCTTTTCGGCTTGTAAAGCGTTGTCAATGTGAACCTTCAGGAGGAGGTTGCCATGAAAAAGCTTCTGCTTGCATCTGCAATCGCCATCACGACGGCGGCGGCCACGGTCGCGCCGGCTGACGCGCATTCGCATGTGTTCTTCGGCTTCGGCTTCGCGCCCTTCGGCGGCTATTTGCCGTACTACGGCGGTCCATACTATGGYGGCGGCCCGTATTACGACGATTACTACGACGACTATTATCCCGGCTATGTCGTCGGCTACCCGCACCGGTACCACAGATATTATTACTATCACCACCGGTACCACCACAGGCATTACTACCACCACCGGCATCATCACCGGCTCTACGGGCGCAGGTAGCAGCAGGGGCGGCTGAGGCGCTGGCAGAACAGCGCCCCTCTGCCTGCCGGGCATCTTCCCCACGAGGGGGAGATCAGCGGTTCGTGTGCCTTGCAAATCCCACCCGAAATGCCATCTAAGTCGCCAATCCTGAGGAGAACAAAAAGGTGACGCAGCGAAGCGGCAGCGCCGACCTGCCGCTGCATGGCGGGCGGGTCCCGAAATGGCTGGGCGAGCGCATGACGAAGCTCGGCGCGGTGCTCTGCGAAGCCATCATCCACCATTACGGCCGCGACGAGCTTTTGCGGCGCCTTGCGCATCCCTTCTGGTTCCAGTCCTTCGGCGCCGTGATGGGCATGGACTGGCATTCGTCCGGCATCACCACCTCGGTCATCGGCGCGCTGAAGCGCGGGCTGAACCCGCTCAGCAACGAGCTCGGCATCCATGTCTGCGGCGGACGAGGCGCGCATTCGCGCAAGACGCCGGGCGAATTGCTGGCTATCGGCGACCGCGTCGGCCTCGACGGCGATGCTTTGGCCACCGCCAGCCGGCTCGTCGCCAAGGTCGACAGCGCAGCCCTGCAGGACGGCTACGATCTCTACCTGCACGGCTCCATCGTCGCCGATGACGGGCGCTGGGTGGTGGTGCAGCAAGGCATGAACGGCGACGCCCGCCAGGCGCGCCGCTACCATTGGCTGTCGGAGGGGCTGACGAGCTTCGTCGACCAGCCGCATGCGGCGATCGAGGGCGAGACGCAAGGCGAGATCGTCAACCTCACCGACCGGCGCGCCGAAAAGGCCCGCGGCGGCCAGGTCGAGCTTCTGAAGACGATGAGCCCGGAAAAGATCCTCACCGAGCTTGCCCTGCTGGAGCCGCAACCCGAACCCGAACCTGCCGCGCAGCCGCTGCTGCCCAACCTCGTCATGCCCGCACATCACGACGTGCGCGAGTCAGACATCGTCATGCGCCGACTGCACGGCAACATCGCCTCGGCCATCGAAAGCGGCCCGAAGGATTTTCCCGAGTTGCTGTTGGTCCCCGGCGTCGGCCCGCGCACGGTGCGGGCGCTGGCCATGCTCTCGGAAGTGGTGCACGGCGCGCCCTACCGCTTCTCCGACCCGGCTCGCTTCTCGCTAGCCCACGGCGGCAAGGACCGCCACCCCTTCCCCGTGCCGCTGAAGGTCTATGACGAGACGATCTCAGTGCTGAAATCGGCGGTGGGGAAGGCAAAGCTCGGGCGAGGTGAAGAGTTGGAGGCATTGAGGCGGCTGGACGGCGAGTCACGGCGCATGGAGCGCTATGTGACGGGGCCGAGCTTGAAGGAGATCGTGGCGGGCGAGATGGACCAGTCGCATCTGCTGGGCGGGCGGAGCGTGTTCGGGTGGGAGAACGCGCCTGACGGCGAACCGAAGCCGCTAAAGAAAGGCGCTTGAGGCCCCTGAAACGGTGTCACGCAAAGCACGCACGTCACTATACGGGGAGAAGGTGCCGGCAGGYGGATGAGGGGCGGCGCCGGACCTCTGCGATTTGATACTTTGCGCGGCTCAGCGATGCTCATGACTCTGCTGACGAACCCAACGCACGACAGCCGCGATCTCAACCACTGGTGCGATCAGCCCACCGAAAAGAACAGCCAAAAGCGGAATTGCGGCGATGCTAGTTCCGGCTGGCTCCGGGCGCTGAGACAGCCAAGCAAGCATGATCGCCTGTCCGAAGGCGAGCAGCACGATCACGAACGATACAAGGACAACCGTGAGATAGGCCAAGGACTGCCTGATCATGGCAACGCCTTCGACACCTTTCCGAGGAAATAATCATAGCGATCGAAGTCAAAGCTAGTTTTGATTTCAACGACGCCGATGAGTCTTTCCGAAAGGCCGGCGTTCAATTCAAACATTCCGTCCAGATCGTCCGAAGCCGGCCTGTCAAGAACGCGCCTGACATTCGCGTCAGCGAGGCCCTGAAGCTCCTCGTCGCCTGCAAGACGTTCGGTTTGGCGATCGTACCATTCCAGATGCCAAACGGCCTGATGTTCGCCGGCCCCTCTCTCCAACAACCGCATCTCCTCCTCAGGCTCCACATAATGGATCAGCCCCGCCTTTTCGGACGTGACCATAATCCCTGTTCCAGATAGCCAAGGACTTCCCTGGGGTACTCCTCGGAATATTCGTCGGTATCCATGGAGCAGACCACAACGCCTTCGTTCCCTTCCCAGACAAGGATTTTGTCGCCAAGTCGAGCAAGGGTTCCATCGGGGTATTTCATTGGATGCTCATTGCGTTTCGCTGAGAAATTCCAGACCACAGCCAAATACACATGCTGTGTCAATTCGCCCTCTACCGTCTCGGCTTACGGTTATCCTGCAATCAACGAGCAATCTAAATATTCACCCCGTCCGCCTCCCCATCATACCATAATGTACCGCCAGCAGATCCAGCCCGACCTTCAGCAGCTTAACCACCACATCCCTCCCCTCGCCGCTGCGCTCGGCGACCGCCTTCACCGACTGGCCTTCGAGGCAAATCTTGCGTACCATCTCCGCCACCTCCCAATGGGCGAGCGCGGCCACCGCGTGGGCATGCGCTCGGCCGGCTGAGAGCACGCGGTCGGGGACGCCGCCGCCCACCCGGCCACTGTCGACCCGCTCGCTCCAGGATTGCGGCTGCAGGCCTTCGCGCTGGCTGCGCTCGAAATCGTCGCGAAAGCGTCCTCCGGCCTCGCGCTGCTGGCGGCTGAGCGAGGTGATGCCGGTGAGCGGGTCGACATTGCGCAGGCGCACGATGCCGCCGGTGGAGGTGTAGCCGCCGTTCGACACCTCGTAGACGCGGCGCGCCTCGGCCGTACCAGTGGTGAGGCGCTGGCGGCCGAAGGCGTCCTGCTTCAGCGCAAAGTCATGGCCGACCTCGCGGCGGATGCGCACCTGCTCGGCCTCGCCCTTGGGAAGCTTTGGCGGCTGCGGTCTCTTGGCGGCTTTGCGGGGCATGGGTGATCCTTTGCGAGTGGGTAATTGGAGAGGTCGGCGGGACAGCGCCCTTCTGCCCTGCCGGGCATCTCCCCCGAGCGAGGGAGATTGGCGGTTTCGGCGCCGGCTCTCCCTTTCAACGTTGGCGGTTGGCAGGAGGCGAGGAAGAGAATGATCTCCCGGTTGGGGAGATTAGCGGTGTCGTTTGCCCCTATTCGCGATCACCCTCTACGATGGCCGTGGAATCTTGCATGGTGATGCGCGCAGTAGGAGCGCGTGGCCGATGTCGGCAGGCCGCAGCAGAGCATGTCCGGCCCCAGGTGCGCGCCGACGGGATCGTCTTCCACACCTTCGCGCAGCGCGAGATCGAGCGGCGCGCGACAGCGGCCGAACAGACAGTCGAGGAAGCGCATCGCCGCGACATGCGGCTGGCGGCCGGGGTTTTTCGCGGGCGGCGGCGCCGGGAGCTTGTAGAGATGCGCTTCGGATTTCTGACGCTCGCCTGGGGCGAGCCAGGCCGGAGGCAAGGTGCGCGCGGGTTTGCGGGCTTTGGGTTTCTTGGGCGTGGTGGTAGTGCGGGCTTTGGCGGTGTCCTTTTGCGTAAGGGTGTCATAAGCGGATAGGTCGGCGGGACAGCACCCCCCTCTGTCCTGCCGGACATCTCCCCCGCAAGGGGGGAAATTGGCAGCTTCTGCGCTGGCGCCTTCCACCAATTCGGCATATCTGGAGAGCGCCGCCGGCTCCGAAAGCGTCATCCCTCCAGCCGTCGCCCTACCCCGCCGACCTGGTCGGTTCGGCCGCGCGGCTTTCGTCGGCCTGCCGCCGGCGCGGCCGCCTTTGGGGTTGGCGAAGCCGATGGCGCTCAAGCCGGCGTTGCGGTGGACGATGCCGATGATGGCGTTGCGCGAGACCGGAGCGCCGCGCAGCGCGCTGAAGCGGCCGGCGATGCGCGAGGCCGACAGCCCCTCCTTCAGCAGGGCGGCGATCTCGTCGATTTCCTTCTCGGTGTAGGCGGCTGCCATCGTCTCATTCCAATGATTGCGAAGCGCTTGGGGCGAAGCGCCCGGCTTCAGGCCAAGCGCCAGGGTTCGGCCGCGAGGCCGTTTGGTGATCAGGCCGGCAAAAGTGTTGACGTCAGGCGGCGCCTGGAGCGTTCAAGCGAAGGAGCGCTGCCTCGGCGGCGGTGCGGGTGAGCCCGGACACCGCCCGGCCCGTCACCCTGTCGAACAGGATGACGGTGCCGTCCTCGGTGCGGATGCAGCTTATGCCCGAATTGGCGGCCGGAGCCGGGGGAGGAACGGCTCCGGCCGTTCCGGTGAACCGGGGTGCGGGCGGTTCGACCGGATCCGGGGCGAGCGCCCCGGAATGCGCCCGGACCGGGGAGGAGGACAGTCCGGACGATTGGAATTGATGCGTCGAGGGACGCGCGTTCATGCCGCCTGTCAGCTCTGGGAGGCTCGTGGGCGGCGCAGGAATCACGGGCAGTGCGGAAATGCTTGCGGGATGCTCATTCATGCGCTAAGCGTACGTTATGTACGAAAGGCGCGCAAGCGAAATCGTACACTTTGGACGATTATTTTCAGGCATTTTGTACGATGACGGATTCCCGGCACAGATTGCAGCAGGCGCGCGCCCAGGCCGGCTATGCCTCGCCCAGCGATGCGGCGCGGGCCTTGCGCGACATCAACAAGAATACGCTGATCAGCCACGAGAACGGCAACCGGCCGCTGTCGCGGAAAGCGGCCGAGAAATACGGCCGGCTGTTCGGCGTCGACCCCGGCTGGCTGCTGTTCAATGCCGACGGCGCGGAGGCGGCGCCGGTCAGCCTCACCTCAGCGCCCGTCACCGTCGACGTGCCGATCGTGTCGTGGATCAGCGCCGGCGAGCTCGGCAGCCAGGACAGCGTCGTCAACCTCTCCGACTATCCGACCATTCCCACCGCCGACCTCGAGGAAGGCGAATGGATCGCGCTGCGCGTCGACGGTCCGTCGATGAACAAGATCTCGCCGCCGGATTCGATCATCTTCGTCAATCTGCGCGACAAGCGGCTGGTGACCAATGGCTGCTACGTGATCGCCGACGAAACCGGCCGCGCCACCTACAAGCGCTACCGCCCCAATGACAATCCGCCCTTCCAGCCGGCGTCCTATCTCGACATCCCGCCGCCGGAGCTCGAAGGCGCGATCACCATCATCGGACGGGTGAGACGGTCGATCATCGATATGTGAGGGGACAGGTCCGGTGTCGTCCGGCAAAGGCTGCAATCCTCCGCCCTTTCTGTCCTTCCGTCCAACCAAGCCAAGCGCATAAATTCAGCCCTTGCAATTTTTGCTTGCATTAAGGAACAAAAAGAGAACTATATAAGCGACCGCGGCAGCAGCCGCGGTAACTCCGGGGGGAGGATCAACAATGTCATGCCGCATCGGCGCGTTTTTGCGCGCGCTTGCTGGTGAGGTTTCGCGTGGGCCGCTGATGGTCCTGGCGGGGATGCTGGTGCTTGTCGGGCTGAGCGAACCGGCGCTCGCTGCTGTCAAGGACCCTGCCCTCTGTTTCGGSGATGAAAAAAGCGCCGGTGATGCCAAAGCCGCAGCCGACCGCCGCATTGCAGCTTGCAGCGTGATTGCCGAGGACGTCACGGGGGCATCCTCTTTGCGCGCCAAGGCTTATTTCTTCAGGGCCATGGCCTTGGACGACAAGCAAGACTGGGATGGCGCGATCGCCGATTATGGCGAGGTGATCGCGCTCGATCCCAAGCAGACTTCGGCCTACTTCAATCGCGGCACCGACTGGTTCAACAAGGGCGACGACGACCGCGCGATCGCGGACTTCAACATCGTGATCAGCCTCGAGCCGTCCGCGAGCGACGCATATTCCAGCCGTGGCTCGGCCTTCCTGCGCAAGGGTAAGGTTGACGCGGCCATCCTCGACTTCCAGCAGGCGATCGAGGCTGATCCGGGAAACGGCAGGGCGCATGCCGAACTCGGCTCCGCCTTGGCCGTGACGGGCGAGCAGGAAAAGGCGATCGCCGCATATGACGAGGCGATCCGGATCGATCCGACGGACGTGACCGCCTTGGTCAACCGCGGCATCGCCCACGCCGCCAAGGGCGGATTCGACCGTGCTATTGCCGATTACGACACTGCGCTGGGCATCGACCCCAGGAGCGCCGACGCCTATGCCAAACGCGGCGCCGCCTGGGCCAACAAGAAGGAGTGGGTTCGCGCGATCGCCGACGCCAACAAGGCGATCGAGCTCGATGCTGGAAACGTCGACGGCTATTACTACCGAGCCGTCGCCTGGGCGGGCAAAGGCAACGACGAACGCGCCATTGCCGATTTCGGCCAGGTGATCGCACTTGATCCGAACGATGCCGGAGCCTGGTTCGCCCGTTCGCTGATACGAGCCCGGCGCGGCGACGCTGCCGGCGCGGCGGCCGACTGCCGCAAGGCCATCGCGCTCGATCCGAAGAAGACTGGCAGTTGCGACGCGGGGCTGGATGTCGGCGAAGCGGTGGCCGCGGAGACCGCGTCCAACACGGATCTTGCCTCGTTGGCCAAGCAGTTGGAGGCCACCGGCAGGCAGATCCGTTCCAAAGAAGCTGCCGCGCAAATCCGGGATGCATTGAAGCAGCAGGTCTCCGGCGACGTGCCCGGCGCGATCGCTTCCTTCGGCTATGCCATCTCACTCGATCCCGACAATGCCGAGGCCTATTACGACCGGGCGGTCGCCGCGGCCTCGCAAGGCGACAATGCCCTTGCCGCGAGCGACTGCCGGCGCGCCGTGGAACTCGACCCGAAACGCGCCGGCGCCTGCGCCGCGCTCATGGCCGGCCAGAAAGCCGTTCCGGCAACGGGAACTTCGGACCAGTCTGCCCAGGATCAGGCCGCCGCGAAGATACTGGTCGAACGCGCAGGCGCGCGTCTGGTGAAATACGGGGTCGACGGCGCGCTGCTCGATTTCGACAAGGCGATCAGCCTCGATCCCAAGAATGCCGACGCCTATCTGGGACGCAGCCGCGCCAGGACGCTCAAGGGTGACCAGGCCGGCGCGGCGGCGGACTGCCGGCGGGCCGTCGAACTGGATCGCGCACGGTCGGGAAGCTGTGAGGAGCAGCCTGCCGGCGATGAGGGCAAAGCTGCGCCGGCGCCAGACCTGGAGCAGTCGAAGCAGGCCGGCGCCGCTTCGCAAACCACACATCCGAATTTGTCGGCCACGGACGACACTCTGGCTGCAAAGTCGATGGAGACAAAAGACCAGCGCGCGCTGCAAGCGATCCTCGGCGGCGATGCCTGGCTGGACATGGGCAAATACGACAAGGCGGTCGGCTCCTATGACGTGGTGATCGCGCTCGAACCCGACAACCGCTTCGGCTATTTCGGCCGCGGCAGGGCCAGAGCAGCCACACGCGACTACGGCCAGGCGATCGCCGATTTCGACAGGGTCATTCAACTCGCCCCCAATTTCGCTCCTGCCTATTCTCGCCGCGGCCTCGCCAAGGTGACATCCGGCGATGTCGATGGCGCCCTCGCCGACTGCGACCGGGCCGCCACGCTCGACCCGAAGGCGCGCGACGCCCATTACTGCAAAGGCATGGCCTGGCACGCCAAGGGCGACGCGGGACGCGCGGTCGCCGCCTATACGGTGGCGATCGGCATCGATCCCAAGGCCGACGCCAGCTATTACGCGCGCGGTATGGCTCGCGCCGACCGCAAGGACTATTCCGGCGCGATCGCCGATTTCGACCAGGCGCTCAAGCTCGATCCAGGCAATGGGGACTACGCCGTCGCCCGCAAGGCGGCGGTGGCGGCGAAAGGCGAAAGCGGTGAGGCCGGCGCTGCGGAGGGCACGGACCTGCGGGCCGCTATGCCGCTGTTGAAGCGCGGCGACGCGTTCTACGCAAAGCGCAAATACGACCGCGCTGAAGCTGAGTACAGCCGCGCCCTGGCGCTCGCGCCAAACGAACCGTCGACCTATTCGGCGCGCGCCAGGGCGCGCATGCAACAGGGCGACTATGACGGGGCCTTGGCGGACGTCAACAGAGCGCTTGAGATCGATCCATCCTATATCACAGCCTATTATGCCCGCGCTCTTATACTGACAAAGAAGCGCGAGCCGGAAAAAGCCATCGCCGATTACACCCGTGCGATCGAAATGAAGCCGGACTTTGCCCCGCTTTATTTCGGGCGTGGCAGCACCTGGTACTCTATCGGGGACTTCGATCGCGCCGCCGCCGATCTCGACCGGGCTCTCAGGCTCGATCCTAAATCCGACATGGCCCGGCAAGGTCGTAAATTGGCGATGGCTGCCAAGAAAAAGGCTCTTGCCTCGAAGACGTCGGGCGGGATGGCGAGGCATAGCGACCRGCAGACGGCCGCCTCAGACGAGGCGCCGCAAACTCGCGGCTCAGAAAGCGCCCAGTCATTCTTCACGAGGGGCAACGCCCTATACGACAAAGGCAACTATGACGGTGCGATTGCGCAATTCGAACAGGCGATCGCGCTCGATCCGGGCTTTGCGCCGAGCTATTACGGCCGCGCTCAGAGCTTCACCCTGAAGGGGGACTACGACCGAGCTCTTGCTGATTACGACAAAGCGATCAGCCTGGCCCCCGCCGAAGCGAAGGTCTACGCCGATCGGGGTCTCGTACGGATGGGCCAGCACGACGGCGCCGGCGCGTATAGCGATTTCGAGAAGGCGTTAAGCCTCGATCCCAATAACGTCTATGGCTACTTTGGCAGAGGAGTGATTAGAACAACCACGGCGGATTATGACGGAGCCATTGCCGATCTTAGCAAGGCTATCAAGCTCGATCCCAAGTTTGCTGCCCTTTACAACGCGCGAAGCCGAGCCTGGGGGGCTAAGGGCAACCATCAGCGTGCGGAAGCCGACCGCAAGAAGGCGCTGAGCCTCGGGGCGGAGTGAGAAGGGTGTCGGAGCGCAGGCGGATGTCACCTTGGAAATGGCTGCAAGTGGTGGCGGTCGTCCCCGTGAGCATCATTGGGTCTAACGTGATGCCAACGATGTTCGGCGGCGGACATCGCCACCATCAGCCAATGGCGATGCCGCCCCGGACGCTGACCACCGCCGACATCGATGCCGAGATCCGGAAGCAGAATCTCGGAATCTTCGAGGCCATCGCCCGGGAATTTCCGGACGACTACGATGCGATGCTGCGCAAGATCACTGCCGCGGCCCAGGCTGGAAACCAAACAGAAGTGCGCAATATCAGCAGGCAGGCGGTCGCCGATCTCCGGCACAGATATGCACCGCTGCTGCCCACGGCCCCCGACAGCAATGCTTGGGAAGTGCTTTCGGCGCAACTCGACATGCTCAATCATGTCATGGCGCGCGAAACGCCGGCCACCTGCAACAATTACCTGCGCAACGGGCCGGACGCGATCAGCGCGCCCGGCCACGATTTCCTGGCCGACATGGACAGGATCGGCGCCGCGCTGTTCCGCGCCTACGGCGCCGCCAAAAGAAGCGGCCTGCCGACGGTCGCGCCCAGCGATCAGGATTGGTCGCTGGTCGCTGACATTTTCAAAAAGATCGGGGGCACGCCGGCCGAGATGGAGGCCGTCTCAAACGCCAACCCGGACTTTCCGGGCCTGTGTCCGGCCATGGCGAAATTCTATGAAGCCGCCCTGTCGCTGCAAGGCGAACCGGGGTGGCACATCAAAACCTCGCTGCTTCGCACCATCGTCAAGAATTAGGCTCCGCACCGGATTTCCCGGCAAGGTCCCGGCGCAAAGCCGCGTTCCTTCGGCGCTTGGCCGCTACCCCAGAAACTCGTTCGTGAAATACGCGCCCAAAGCCGGCTTGTCCTTCAACGCCTTGCCGTTGCCGTCAAGCAATATCCCCGAGGCAAACAAATACCCGCCCATCGCTTCCATCTTGGCCTTGTCCATCGTACCGATGGCGCCGTTTGCGCTCTTCAGGAAATGGCCGTCGTTCAGCGCCTTCAGCGATGCATCGATCAGCGCCGGGTTGGTGAGCGTGTCCTTGTTGGCGGCGATCAGCAGCTCGCCTGCCTCCTGGGCATGATCCACGGCGAATTCGTAGCCGCGCCGCGTCGCCTGGACGAAGGCCGCGGCGGCCTTCGGGTTGGCGACGAGGTAGGCGTTGCTGGAGACGATCAGCGTGGTGTGCTCGTCCGGCACGCCGTAATCGGCGTAGCGGAAGCTGCGCTGCTTGAGGCCCTTCAGCTCGGCCTCGACGCCTTCCCAGGTCGAGACTTCCAGCGTGAAATCTACCGCGCCGTTGGCCAGTGCGTCGTAGGCGGAGGTGCCCAGCGTCACGGTCGAAAAATCGCCCTTGCCGCCGTCATGGCGGATGATGGTCTGCAGCAGCGCATTCTCCCAGGCGCTGCCGAAGCCGCCATAGGTCAGGCCGTCGAGATTTTTCGGACTTTGAATAGCGGTGCGGTCGGCGTTGAAGACGACGCGGCCGGTCTCCGATTGGACGACGGCATAGACGGCCTTCAGGTCGGCTCCGGCGCTCTTTTGCGTGAACAGGCCGAGCGAGCCGGAAATGCCGAAATCGGCATTGCCACTGGCGACCAGCGTGCCCGAACCCGTGTCGCCATAGGGCAGGATCTCCACCTCCAAGCCTGCGTCGCGGTAAAAGCCTTTGTCGCGCGCCACGAACAGGCCAACGTGGTTGGTGTTGACCGTCCAGTCGAGCGCGACGGTGATCTTTTGCGATGCGGCCCGGGCACGCGTGGCGGCTCCGGCAAATGGCAGGCTGGCGGCCAGAAGCAGCGCCTGGCGGCGGGTAATATCAATCATTTCGGTTCTCCATCGGGTGTTCGTTGATTGGGACCGGCCGGCCAAGCAGCGTGTCGAGGATGTCGGCCTCGATCGCCGCCGCCTCGCGGGCGAGCTCGGCACTTTCGGTGCGCGGGCGCGGCAGCGGCACCGCCACTTCACGCACAATCCGTGCGGGGCGCTCGGACAGCACATAGATGCGGTCGGACAGAAGCACGGCCTCGCGCACGTCATGGGTGATAAGCAGCGCCGTCCAGCGGTGGCTCCGCCAGATCGTCTCCAGCCAGCGCTGCATAGCCGCGCGGGTCAGCGCGTCGAGCGCGCCGAAAGGCTCGTCGAGCAACAGCATGTCGCGCTGCTGCACCACGGTGCGCAAGAGCGCCGCGCGCTGGCGCATGCCGCCGGACAGCTCGGCCGGCCAGGCGCGCTCGAAGCCGGCAAGACCGAACTCGGCGAACAACGGCGCCACGCGCTCGCGCGCCGTGCTGCGCTTCATGCCCTGCACTTCCAGCCCCAGCGTCGCATTGTCGATGATGCGCCGCCACGGCATCAGCGCGTCGCGCTGCGGCATGAAGGCGAAGCGGGCGCCGTCGAGCGGCGCGCCGTCGAAGCGCATCTCGCCCTCGCCCCGGATCGCGCCGGTGAGCAGTTGGAACAATGTCGACTTGCCGGCACCGGAAGGGCCGAGGATCGAGACGAATTCACCCGCCGCGACATGAAGCGAAATGCCGGCCAGCACCTCGAGCGCGCCAAAGCTTTTGCGCAGGTCGCGGAGCTCGAGGCGCTTCATCGCCGGCCCTCCCCGGAAGGCCTGTTGCCGCCATGCCCCGCCCTTTCGCCCTTTGCATTTTCCCACGGCATGGCCAGGCGCTGCACCAGCACGGCAAGGCCGAACAACACCAGCGTCAGCGCCGAGCTGACGGCGACCGCCGCGAGCACAAGGTCGGGCCGGAAATTGTTCTTGGCGCTGAGCATGTAGATACCCAGCCCCTTCGCCGCGCCCGCATATTCGGCGAAGATCGCGCCCACCACCGCATAGGTGATGGAGATCCTCAGGCCCGCGAAGAAATAGGGCAGCGCCGACGGCAGCCGCGCGAGCCAAAAGATGCGCCAGCGCCCTGCCCCCATGGCGGCGAGCAGCTGGCTGATTTCGGTGCTCGTGGCGGCGTAGCCCTCGACCAGCGCCACCATCATCGGGAAGAAGGTGACCAAAGCCACGAGCAGTATCTTCGGCAACAGCCCGAAGCCGAACCACAACACCACCAGCGGCGCGATCGCCACCAGCGGCAAGGTCTGACTGGCGATCAGCAGCGGGAACAGCGCCCGGCGCAGGGGGGCCAAAAAATCGACCAGCGCCGAGAGGATGAAGGCTGCGACGAGAGAGAAGGCGAAGCCGGCCAGCGTGGCGCGGATGGTGGGCAGCGTGTTGTCGGCCAGTGCCGCGCGATTCTCCCAGGCTTGCGCCAGCACGCGGGACGGCGCGGGGAGCACAGTAGGGGCTATGCCGCCGAAGCGGGCGTAGAGCTCCCAGGCGGTGAGGAAAAGGGCGAAAGCCAGTGCGGCGGGGAAGAAATTAGCGAAGGTTCGCGTGAAGGTTAATCTCTCCCCTTGCGCGGGAGATTGGCCGTCGCGACCGCTTTCGCCAATCGTCGAAAGTTCTCTCGACGAAGCGCCCTCTCCCCCGCGCAAYGGATCGTACCAAACAGCCACGACATCTACCTCGACAGCTCGAGCTTGCGCGGGCTCAAACCGCGGTCGGGCTGTTCGCCGAAATCGTTATGTCGAGCGTCACATGCCCGGCGCCAGGGCCGAAGCGGCAGAACGCCTCGTTCAGCGTGGCGAACACCGCGCCGGCGTCGCCGCGCAGCTTGGTGCAGAAATGCTTCGAGCGCTCGAAGACGCCGGACTGTTTCAGGAAGTCGATGCAGCCATAGATCTCGTCCATGTGGTCACCGGTGCCCATCACATAGAGCGAGAACTGCGCCGCCACCGCCTGGCTGGTCGAGGGTGTCGCATGCACGGCACTGAGCGCGGCCGCCTTGCGTTCCTCGAGCGGGATCGCCGGGCCGCCGATCTCGTCGGAGCGGCAGATCGGGTCGTCCGGCTCGCCGGGGCAGCCGCGCGAGACCGCGGCCGACAGCACGCAATGATTACCGCTTTTGGCGGCCGCCACGAACAGGTCACGCATTGCGGGAAACAGCACTTCGGGCGGCCCGACCAGCAGCGTTGAAATGTCGTCGGTCTCGATCCRCAGCCTGTCGCGGTAAGGGTCGAGCGCACCGAGCGCGCCAAGGATGACGCCGACGAAATCGTCGGCCATGGGATAAAGGGAAATCTGTGCGCCGGAAAACATGGCCCGCCTCGCTCCGCTGGTATTATCCAGATCAGCTTTAGGGTCCGGAGGCTTGCCGCCACCATCTCAGCCCCGACCGTACGGAGCACCCCTGTGGATGGCCGGTTAAAGCACTGTTCGAGCGAAAGGGGAAGCGTTTTTTTGCAGAGCCAATTGGGCGGGGAGCCTCATCTCCCCCGAAGGGGAGATGGCCGGTTATGAGATTTTCGCGGATTCTTTATAGCCGCTTTATCGTTCAAATTGTACGAATCGCGCTTGCTTACTTTTCGTACATAAAGTACGATACTTCCCTTCTTTTGAGGGGACTTGCTTGGACACCGCGAACCATGCCGCTTTCGCCGACCTCTCCCGCCCCTTGCTGTCGCCACTGCCGCTCGCCGAGCGCGAACGTCTTGCCGGCGCATGGCGCATGGCCAGCCAGGACATCGCCGACGACATCCGCTTCATCCGGCAATATCTGAAAGTGATCGCCGAGAAGGACGAGCGGCTTTCGACCGGCACGCTGGTGCATGGCCGCGCCTATGTCGAGGCCTGCGCGGCCTGGCTGCCGGAGACTGTGGCGCGATATTCGCGCAATCTGAGGCTGATCAGCGAATGCGAAAGCGCGATGACGGCGGCGGGGATAAGGTTTGCCCGGTCGAGCGATGCGTGGTGAGTCCGGACAATCGCAGCGCTGCAACCCTTAGGCCACCCGTCGCAAAATGCATCGTTTCACACAATTGCCAATTGGTGGACGCGCACGAGCGGCCGGTGGTTAATTCCTCTCAGGCGAAGGAGGGTAAGCCGCATACCAGGGAGGAATTCGTTTTGATGGACCAGCGCATCGACATCGGCATACAGCCCGACGACCAACCCTACGAAGTCACCTCATTCGCCCGGAAGCACGGCCTGACTATCCCCGTCGCGGACGCGGTCCTTTTCGCCAAGGGTCCGTCGCCGTCGCGGGCCGCCTGCGACACGGCCGCGCTGGCTTTCCTGTGCGCGGTCGCGCGATACGCCGGAAAGCAAGGACGGCGGTAGCCCCGCCTACCAGCTGAACTGCAGCCCCGCGCTGCCGCCGACCTGACTGCCGGCGAAGGCAATGCCGAGCGTGCCGGTCAGCCGGCCGCCATGGGCAGTGAGGGGAAGGCTCGGTGCTGCCGATACAGGGCGCCACAAATCGACGTGCCGGGAATCGAAGCGCGAGACACGGCCGCGCCTTCACCTTCCGTGGATCGAATGAGGCTTGGCAGCGGCGGTCGCCGGAGATCAGGCCTTGGCTTTCGGTTTGACCGCCTTTGCCTTGGCGGGGGCCTTGGGTTTGGGCTTCTCGGCCTTGGCGGCGGCCTTCTTCGAACTCTTCGCCTTCGGCTTGCCTGCGGCATCGATCTCGGCGGTCGCCTGATCCCAATGCTCCATGTGGGCGCCCTCGGGCCGGCCGGCCTGCTCCCAGATCTCGTGTGCCCGCTGGCGAATGCGTTCGTGCCTGTCGTCCGTCACTGTCGCCTCCTGATGTTGGGACGGTCCCCGGCGCGAACATTAGCCGAATTTTCACGCGGCGTCTTCGCTATCGCATGCAAGCGATCGACTTTGACGGCAATTTCGCTCAGTGTCCGTCGATGACGACCGCGACGCCCAGATGCGCTGCCTTCTTTGTAATCAATCCGGCCAAATCCGCGTCAGAGCGGTCGGTTCCTGTACGCTGGCGCAGCAGGGAAATTGCCTCTTGCATCGACAGCAGGCCGGTTCTGTGCTCGGCCAGCAGCTTGTCGACCATGGCGGCGACACTCGGCGATTCGACGTGTGGATGATGCATGGCAACGACTCCTCCTCGTTGCCTCCCAAACCCGCTGTTGATCCTACGCCCTATGTCCACTTAGGAGAAGAGCCCGATCCTGCAGATGGACCGGGCTCCTCGGGGGATCACACGTTACTGGATCACCTGGACGACACGGCGCGTGCCGGGGTCGATCAGCACCGTGTGGTCATTGACGACGGCGTAACGGTACTTCACATCCGGAACCTCCTGCAGTTCGACCGTATCYGGCACGGTCGAACCGACGCCGAGCTCAAGGCCAAGCACGTTCACCGAGGCGATCGGGTGCTTGTGGACATACTCCTTGACCACGGTCTGCTGCTCGGGGGTGACGATCACCTCGTCCGCGGCCGCGATGCCGATACCGGCCATCAGTGCCAGGCCAGCTACAGCTGGAATGAGGGTGGTTTTCATCGTTTCTCTCCTGTTGCGTTGGCGAGCTCCGCCTTGCTTCCGCGGGCGGAAACATAGGCACGTCGAACATTTGAGCTCCGGGGGCAAACGCGGCGAGCGAAGTGTTGTTCCGTCAGCAGCGACTAATTGATTGGGCGGAACCTTCGCATCGGCCCAGCATTGGAAGGTACTGAAACTTCTCAAGACTTTGAAACCGTAGGCGGCGGCGTCATGCGAAAAGATTCCATCAGAAGCGACATCGAATTTCGGTCCCCGGTGGCGATCGCAGTCGGTGCCGGTTTCAAGCGCGAAATCGCCTCGCTGACCGCGATGCAGAACTTTCTCAAGGAGTGGCCGCCGGCTGCGCGGGACGAGAGCTACCTCACGGCGCTGCGCTCCTGCGAGGCGGCGCGTGCCGCAGAGATCGATCTGGACGAGGCGCGGCAGGCATTCCTGATCTTTGCGAAGAAGGCGGGGATCGAGTGGACCGGTGCCGATCCGGTCGTGGTGCTGCGCGAAGCAAAGATCAGGCGCAGCCGGGCGCGCGAAAGCCGAGCCCAGAACCGGCACGTGCCTGGATAGACCTTGGCTCAACCTGACAAAGGCCATTTTCCTTTGAGGCGATCGAACGCTCGCACTCCGTCATACGGCTTTGGATCTTCGGTCTGCGCATACAAAGCCGGCAGACATTGCAGCACCGCCCCGCACGCCTGCAGACCGCCGCCTCGCCGGCTGACGGTCGACTTCATTTCTCAAAGATTTTGGCTGACAGCGCTATCAGTTCGACGCCGATTCGCCGAGCGCCTCGGTGACAAAGGACGCGGCGATCAAGTCGTCCGCGTCGATGCGTAGGGAGCCTTCACCGCCCCCCATAATGGCGGCGACCTTCTGAAAGGTCTTCATTTCATGCTCCGTGATCCGGGCGTCCTGCATTCTGGCCTTAAGATCGGCCACCCGCATCCCGAGCGAACGGGATGTTCCGATTTCACGTTTCGACATGTCGGTTAGTCTCCTCCTCGCCCGCCCATACCTGTTCGCCGCCGCCCGAGTCCCCACGCTGCCATTGATTTGTGTTGTCTCTGAGACAGCGCGGACCCAGAGCCGCTAACTCAAGCGCAGGGGGAAGGTTCCGTTAGCACATGGTAACAAAATAATAACCGGTTAACGGCCCGCCGCCTGGACCGGCGGCGGGCCGTCCGATTTGACGCAGTATCAATCAGTCGAGGACCTTTACGATCTTGCGCGTGCCCGGGTCGACGATCACCGTCCGGTTGTCGACGACAACATAACGGTATTTGACGTTCGGCACCTCGTGCAATTCGACCGTATCGGGAAGCGTGCTGCCGATATTCAACTCGACGCCCGGCACCTTCACTGAGGCCAGCGGCTGCTTGTGCACATATTCCTTGATGACGGTTTCCTGCTCAGGCGCGATGACGACATCCTGCGCGGCAGCGGCGCCAATGCCTGCCAGAAGTAGGAAGCCAGCGGCGGCGGAGGTGAAGTGCATTTTCATTGGTTGTCTCTCCTATGTGGACTGTATCAAATCGCCTCGATGCTGCGCCTGCGATTTCCCACAGCGGGTCGGCATTGCCGTAACGCCATTCGCCTACCCTTGTTCCTGCAAAATTCAGACTCGGACTCGCAAAAATACCGCCGCCGTGTTCCGCGAAACCATCATCTGCGCCCCGGCGCAGCAATTTCGGAACAATGCTTTTCGGGCGGGGTTTTCTCAACGAAGGGACCGAACTTTCCGAGGAGAAATCCCATGAAACACCTGCTTATCACGAGCATGATTGCGCTCGGCGTCGGCTGCGGCGCCGCGATGGCCCAGACCGAGTCCGCACAGCCGAGCGGCGGCGATAATTGCGCGGCCGGCACGGCCGATTGTCAGAAGGGTGGCAAGGCTGGCGGGCAGGCTCAGGGCGAGATGAAATCGAAGACTGAAATGAACGCCCAGGGCAAGGCCGGCGCCAACACCGAAGAGCAGGCCCAGGGCAAGGCCAAGATGAAGACCGATGAACAGGCCCAGGGTCAGGCCGGCACCGGTACCGATCAGAACGCCCAGGACAACACACAGTTGAAGAAGAAGCAGGCGCAGGGCAAGGCCGGCACCACCGAGCAGAACGCTCAGGGCAACACTAAGATGCAGACTGAGCAGAATGCCCAGAGCAAGACCGGTACGACCACCGAACAGAATGCCCAGAACAAGACCAGGACCCAGACTGACCAGCAGGCTCAGGGTAAGACCGGCACGACCACCGAGCAGAACGCTCAGGGCAATACCAAGATGCAGACCGAGCAGAATGCCCAGGGTAAGACCGGGACCACCACCGAACAGAACGCTCAGGGCAATACCAAGATGCAGACCGAGCAGAATGCCCAGGGCAACACCAACGTCGAGACCGACCAGAACAAGACGGCCTCGATCAACAACGTGACGGTGGAGCAAAAGACGCAGATCACCCAGGTCATTCATGAGACCCATGTCGAGCCGGTTCGCGATGTCAGCTTCGACGTCTCGGTCGGCGTCGAGGTGCCGCGTCACAAGGTGCGTCTGCACCGTCTGCCGGCCCGCATCGTGAAGATCGTGCCTGCCTACGAGTCCTATGAGTATTTCGTGCTGGCCGACGGGCGGATCGTCATCGTTGACCCGGATACCTACAAGATCGTTGTGATCCTGAGCTGACCAGGTCAGCATAGCGGATAAAGGCCCGCCTAGGTGCGGGCCTTTTTTCGTCCATAGACATGCGAACACGCTCGGCATCCGACTGCACATGCGTTGCGGTCCATCAGAGGTGTGTTAATCCCACCGCCGAGGGAACGATCCGGCGCAATTCCCAGTTGTCACACGGAAGTCCTGCGTCCGTCGTCCCTATCGGGACCGGACGAAAGGGCGATGGACCAGCCGGCAGGTCGTTCA
Organism: Mesorhizobium sp. LCM 4577; assembly: GCF_001854795.2. Classification (NCBI taxonomy): domain Bacteria; kingdom Pseudomonadati; phylum Pseudomonadota; class Alphaproteobacteria; order Hyphomicrobiales; family Phyllobacteriaceae; genus Mesorhizobium; species Mesorhizobium sp. LCM 4577. The sequence goes on from NZ_MDDU01000004.1 coordinate 169,012, forward strand.
AGCTTGCGGTCCACCCGGAAAAGGTGCATGGGTCAAGATGGGTAGAGATATGGGCGAGATCGCCGATGGCCGAATGTGGTCGCGGCGCTCGGTTGGGCAAATGTATTTTCCGCAGTTTCTTGTGGGAATGGCGGCAACGCTTCTGGTCATCCTCGGCTGGACCTTCATGTCCACGGGATCCGGCTGGATGGCGATCGGCTGGACGTTCCTGGCGGCCGTGGTTCTGCAGGCCGGCTATTTCGTGGCCGTGCTCTGGCTCGTGCACGGCGAAACCCGCGTGACCGACGAAGGCAAGGCGGACGCAAGCTCGGCGCCCGCGAAGATACCCGGTCCGTTCGAGCGCGACGGCATCATCCACGCTCTCATCTTGCGGCTGTTCCCGACACTGCTTCCCTGATCGCTTTGCGTGGGATTTCGCGGTTGGCAGCGGCCTGGGAGGCGGCCGCGCTGCATAAGCCCGGCACGCTACATACTTTGCTCGAATGCAGGAGCCGGGCTACGTTCTCGGTATCAGGGCTCCGAAGCACCGTAAATTTGCATCGCCGTCGGCGACCGCCCTTAACGAATTGCCGCGCGGAGCAACGCAAACGGCAGGCTTGCAGCCGTCGGAACTATAGCCCGGGCTGGCTGCAATCCTGCCGAGTTTGCTGAGCTAGACTAGCGTGCGGTGGCCGGCGAGGCCGAGCGCACCGTCTCCGGCGACGAGAAGACGACGAAGCCAAAGACCAGCACCGCAGCAGCAACGATCAGCGAGCCTATCGCCACGACCGGCTCTATCTCCGGATGGCCTGCAGCCAGCATCCAGTAGAGCGCGGGCAACATGATGACGATGCCGACCGTGTAGAGGCCGTAATGGATCATGGCGACGCGGCGTTCGGCCTTGGCCGGGTTGAGCGCATAGTAGCCGCCGAAGATGGCGCTGGTGACCCAGCCAAGAAGGTTGATGTGGGCATGCGCCGGGAAGGCGCCGTGATCGCCCGAAATCGCCATCTGCAGCCCGGCGGCGATGCCCAGGATGAGAAAGACTATGGCTGTCTTGAAGAAAAGCTCCGAAACCCGTGGCATTTTGTTGTCCTCCCAATGCCTCTAAAGCCGACTCCACGAAGTCTACATCTTGCAAGCCATATTAGCCATGGCGCACTTAAGTCGGTGCCGCTTTCGGGCGAAAGCTGCGAGGCGGGCCGGCGGGTTCGCCAAAAAAATGGCTCGCCTCTTTCGAGGCGAGCCAAAAAGGGAGCCGGGCTTGAGGTCGGCTCCCATCCAGGTTGCCACCTGAATTTCAAACATAGCTAGCGTAGCAGAGTGCGGAATTTATTCCACCGCGGTCGCGGATCGGTCCGTAAGCTTCCATTCCGTACACCAGAGCAAGCCTTTTCGCCGATCAGGCGCCCGCGAACCAGCGCGCCTACCAAGACGTCCCTTCCCTGCTGGCAGGCGGGCGAAAGCGTGTGCTTCAACGTCCCAAATCCGGCTCGAAGTTCGTGCAAATTGCGGCGGGGCATTTGCGCCGGCCGCAGCGGTTCGGGACCGGCCCGGCTGCGCCTTGCAAGCGCGCGGCATTTGGGCGATGCTTGGATTTGGGGGTGGTTTCCGTAATTTCGGAAGCACGATTACATGTTCATCGACTATTACGAACTTCTGGAAATAAGCCCGAACGCCAATTCTGAGACCATCGAGCGGATCTTCCGCTACTTTGCCATGCGCTACCATCCCGACAATCGGGAAACCGGCAATGAATCGCGTTTCAGCGAGATCGTCGAAGCCCACAATACGCTTCGCGATCCGGTCAAACGGGCACAGTACGACATCCTTTATCGCGAGCATCTGGGCCTTCGTCACGAGCTCACGGAAGGCGCGCGCGACGGCGGCGGCATGGAGAGGGATAGCGTCATCCAGGCCAATCTGCTGTCGCTTCTCTATGTGAGGCGCCGGCGGGACGTCAACAATCCGGGCATCGGTGACGAAGAGCTCGAGCGTCTGTCGGGCTGCCCCCGCGAGCACCTGGAATTCCATCTGTGGTACCTCAAGGCGAAGGGCTTCATCGGCAGAACCGAGAACGGAACATTCGCCATCACCGTCGAAGGCATCGATCACGCCGGGGCCAAGCACAGCACGGGTCGAACCGATCCTACCCGCCTCCTCGATCACGCCGATTAGGGCGTTTCACCGTTTCACGGAAACGGAAGGCCTTATCTCGTTGTTTTAGGCAATTCCGGACGGAAAGCCGCTCACATACTGTTCCTGGAATTGCTCTAGGCCGATCATCAAAAGCCCGCCTACTGGTGCCTGAACCAGTGGCGGGCTCGATGAAGGGACAGCTACATCCCCGAGGAATCGACTGTCGTCTCCTTACTTCCCTGTAGCTGGGCTCGGTTCGCCGGGGGCGGCGGTGTCTAAGCCATGCACCGTGGCGGGCAAGAACAGGGAGTGCAGGATACATTGGCGTTGTGGCCCACCGAATACAAGGCGACTGAGGTCCGACGCGCCAATCGCATTAGGCCGGCGCTGACCCATTGACGGTCAGGAGGCTCCGCCAGGGGCTTCATGCAATCCCGCGTGGCCGGCGGCTCGAACGTTAAAAGTTGTTGCCCGCCTATGGGGCCAGCGATAAGTGTATCGCGGTACGATACTTTTGCGAAAAGAACGTCGGCAACGCCCGAACATTTCATCTCCAAGAAAGCGCCGGCCTTTCGTCAAAACAGGTGGCAACCTGTGGCGGGAACCGACACCCGACCATGCGGCTCCCGCTTTGGCTCGCCTCGATCGAGGCGAGCCATTTTCCTTTCTGAGACCCCAAATGTGCGGCCGCCGACACAGAAAAGCCGCCGGGCGAGGCCCGGCGGCGTCTTCGTTCGCCCTCTGGTCGGTTCGACCGGCCTTATGGGGTCGTTGTGGTCGATGTGGTCGTCGTCGCCGTGGCAGCGGCAACGGCGTCGATCTTGCCTGCCAGCGTATCCTTCGCCCAAGCGGTGACGTCGGCGTCGACCGGCTTGTTGGCCATGTCGGCGAGAGCCGTATCGAGGGACGCGTCGGTCGGAGGCGGCGTATTTGTCGCCGTGTCCTGTGCGGCAGTGAGCGCATCCTGCGCTTCGGTCAGCGCGGTTTGCGCATCGGCGAGTTGCTGAGCGGTCGGGACTTTGTCGGCCGGGGTCGTGGGATCGTTCGCAAGGGCGTTCAGCGCGTCGAGCTTGGCCTGGGCGGCATCCACAGCCGTCTGGGCAGCATCAACCGCGGCCTGCGCGTTCTGGGCCGCCGCGGCCTGCGCCACGTAAGCCTGGATGCCGGCGAACTTCTTGCTCTTGGAATTCATGTAGGCGTTGATGTTGCGCTGCAGCGAGTTCAGCCGGCCGAGCTTGGCGTGAAGGTTCTTCTCCTTCGGCGTGGCAGCCGTCGTCGTGTCGTCGGTCGAGCTGTCGTCGTCGGAAGCGCTGTCGGTGCCCTTGTTGTGGCCCGGGGCCGTGGCCGACTTGCCGTGCGAAGCACCGCTGTTGCCGTTGCCTTTACCGCCGGCGTTGCCGCCGCCGTTTCCGTTGCCGCCGTTGCCGTTGCCGCCACCATGGCTGCCGCCATTGCCATGGCCGCCACCATTACCGCCGGCGCCGGCAAGCGCCGGCGCGGCCGTGAGCGCAAGAATGGCAAGGGATGCCAGGAGTGTCTTTCGCAATGTCATTGTGCTTCTCCGCAGATGAATCGTCGCATGGCCCAACCGCTAGGCAGCCTCTTATGAGAATTTCCTAATGGCGTCGGATAAACTTTAAGCAATTGCGGTCGCGAAATGAGAGCATGGCGGCAGCCGCCCGGCAATTTTCGGGAAAATTACCCTTAACTTATTGAAACTTAAAGAAAATAAAAGGGCCGATCGTCCTTGGGCCGTTTGGAACAATGAGGGCCCTTGTCCCGCCGGACCATGGTCCGAAGAGGTATTTCCAACCGAGAAATCCCCGCGATCGGGAACAAATGCATCCGTCGGAACTCTGCCCGAAGGTCAGGGTTAAACAAGCGAAGGGACATTGCGTAAAAGGATAGTCATCATGAGCCGAATTCTTCTCACCGCCGCCTTTGTTGCTTTGTCCTGTGGCCTGGCCACGGCACAGTCGGGTACGTCATCGGGCACCTCGTCGTCATCGTCCACCACGACCACGATGCCGAACAGCCAGGGCACGGACCAGACCACGACGAATTCGACCAACCCGAATTCGGCCAAGGATTGCGCGCCTGGGCAGCAGACCGGCAGCGCGAAGCAGGCCGCGCCTGGCCAGCAGGACACAAGCGCCAAATCGAACGCTCCCGGCCAGATGAAGACGACCACGGAAGGCTGCTAGCCTAGGTTGGCATAGCTAAAGCAAGTGGGCAGCGTTGTTTGCGCCCGGAATTGCGCGAAAACAAAGTCTTGCGGTTCGGCGATCCTGCGGAATGCCGAGCCGCACCAGCTAGGTTGTTTCGCTCCGTTAAACCGAAGAGTTAAGCTTCGTGCCCTCGCCGTCCGTCGCGGCGTCGGACGCGGCGTCCGGCTCCTGATCACCTGAATCGGTCGGGGACAGCACCGTCAGATCCATCCGAGCGATCCGGGACGCCGCCTTTCCTTGCGCGTTCGGATCGCTGGCATCCGTCTCGGAAACCGAAGCCTTTGCGAGATGGCCGACGCTTTCGGCGCTGTTGCCGGGGAAGGTTTCCGACGACGTATGGGTCTTGCTCGGACGATGCACTAAGCTGGTCGCGTGCTGGCTTCCTACAACAGAGGTCATGGCTGCGCTCCTGAGATGGATAACAGCAAACCTCTAGCATTCCGGGCTGGCGCCAGGCTTGCGACTTTAGAGATTGCTAAAATAGCGCATGGATGCCGCGTGCCGAGTTCCCGGTTGGTTGTACGTGCCCTGCAATTGCGGATGGAAGTCTGTAGCAAAGTCGCCGGGCGGGACCGCTTTACTGGGGTCGCCCTAACCGCCGACCAACGGCACGGTCACCGAGGTCGTGTAGCGGATCGGAAAATCGCTGAAATAGGGGAAGCTGATGACGAAGGCGTAGCTGGCGTTGACATGCGCCATGCGGAAGCCGCCGCTCGCGGGGTCGGTGGTGATGGTGACACTCACATTCCGCAGCCCGAGCGCTTGCAGCTTCTGCGTCGCGATCGCCTGGATATCGGTCTGGGTCAGCGTGTTGTTGAGCTGCAGGGAGCGCGCGGAAGCTTCGAGCGCGTAGCGCACGCTGGATATGCTGTTCATCGACCAGCCGAAGGCGAAGATGCCGAACAGGAGCATGATGAGAAAAGGCGCGACYAGCGCGAATTCGAGACCGGCGCCGCCCGCTTCATTGGCCGCAAATGCCGAAAGCCGGAGTCTTCGTTCAGCGCACACGGACCACCTGCTGATGTCTCATCGCGGTGTTGTCCGGGAAGGGGCCGAAGGTAAAGGGCGGGATCCAGGTGCCCGACGCCTGGATCTGAACGTAGATCGAGGGCCACTTGGATCCCGCACACATGGTCGACGACGATGCGACCACAGTCGTTCCGCATTTGTATGTGCGGCTCACCGTGACCGCCGCATCGGCTGGCTTGTTTTGCCAGCTTGCGAGCGCGGCGGCCTGGGTGGCGCTGTCGTTAGCCCCACCGGCCAACAGCAAGTTTGCCGCTGTCTTCACGCCGGAGCGCATCGCCAGCGAGTTGGAGACGTAGGACCAGCCGTCCATGATGCCGAGCAACGCTGCGCATAGAACCGGCAGGACCAGCGCCAACTCCACCGCGGCTATGCCCGTCTTGTCGCGAACGGCCGTAAGAAATTGCCTGGCCACAGGTTTCACTCGACGATCGCAACCGACGGCGCGGCCGGGATATCCGCGCCCCCGTGTTTCGAGCAGTCCTGATTGATGGTCGCATTGCCCGACCACTGGATGGTGTCGGCAACGACCTGCGTGCAGCCGTCAAGGCCCGAGAAATTGCCGAGGTAATTGACCTGCTGCCTGGGGAAATAGATCGCGCCGGTAAGCAAGGAGGTCGCAGTGCCGTTGAAGGTGCTCTGCGCCGCGGCCCCGGTCCTGTCGCCATAAAACAACACGCCGGAATACGTGCCGGAGGTCGGCGCGCTCAGCGTCACAGTGGCGTTGCCGTTCATGCTCACCGTCGAGCTGCCGGCCATGTAGATGGTTACGCCGTCGGTGCAAGGTGCGGTGCACGTAATGATCGCTCCCGCGTTGATCTTCAGATTGCCCTGCAGGACGTAAACGCCAGGATCAAGTGTGACGTTRCCGTTGAGGTTCATGCCGCTGCAGTAGGTCCCGGGCTGGATCGTTTGGGCCGTCTTGTTGCCGTTGACATTCCTGCAGGGGTTGGTGGCCGCAGGCACCGGCAGGCTGGCAAAGGGGTCGGATACGGGCAAGGCTTGGGTGATCGGAGCATTGCAGGTCGTAGTCACCGGATTGTTTAGTGAAACGCCGCCGACCGTAATCAGGCAGTCGGTGGTGAGGCTGGCCGATCCCTGCACCTTGATGGCGTCGCTGGCAGTCGAATCCGACATGACCGAGCAGCCTTTGAGCTTGACATTGGTGCTGCCGGAGAAAAGCGCCGCCTGCGAGGCCGAAGGATTGAGCGCCAGCACGCAGGCCTTCGAAGCATTGGTGACCAACGCCACCGCCCTCGCCCGTTCCGGCACCTTCGTCTGCGTGAAAATGGAGGTGAACATCCGGTCGAGATTCTGGTTGAGGATGACCTCCACCGCCTTCTTGGCCGTATTCGGTCCCGACGTCGGCGGGGTGTTGACGACGATCGTACCCGAACCCAGGCCATTCGAGGTGGCCGATGACGTGGCGGCCACCGTAATAGCCGCGGTGTTGGATCCCTGGATCTTTTCCAACGCCCCAGCATAGGCGGCCGCGTCGGCGATCGCCTGAAGCTTCAGGCTCGAATAGTACCAGTAGGAGGTCTCGACGCCGAGCCCCGCGCCGCCGACGACGACCGGCAGGGTGAGCGCGAAAATGGTGGCGACATTGCCGCCCCTGCTCTCGCAAAGGCGTCGAAAAAAAATTTGAGAAAAAAGATGTCTGAAAGAACCACCCAAAAAGGCCATGGTCGAGCGCGCCCAAGCTATCCCAGCCGTCACGACATCATTGCGATGTGAACGAATGCCTAATTATTTCGCTCGATTTGCGCCGGTGGGACCCCAGCGCTCCACTGTCCCGACCTTGCGCCGCGCGGACTAAGACCTAAGGCCCACAATATATCGGACTTAAGACATAAGCGTCTGTAAAAGCTAATGTTTTAGCGCTTTCTGCATTTTAACTTTTTTGCAAATCGCTCGTTGAGACGGCGCGCATATCACATACCGCATATCGGCGAGGATTGGGCTCCATGTTGGGACGGTTTTTGGCATCGAGGCGCGGCAACTTCGCGATCGCGGCCGCGGTCGTCATGGTGCCGCTCATGCTTGGCGTGGCGGCATCCGTCGATCTGATAGGCACGAGCGACGACGCCGCGCAGTTGCAGAACTCACTGGACGCGGCCGGTCTGGCGATCGGCACGAAATACCAGGCGAGCATGTCGGCGAGCGAGGTGCAGCAACTCGGCCAGACCTTCTTCGCAGCCAATATGAGCGCAGCCGACGCGCAGGAGCTATCGGGCGGCAGCCTCGCCGCCTTCCAGGCCAGCGCAAGCGGCGGTCCGGGCGCCTACTTCATTTCGCTGTCGTCGAGCGTCAGCCGGCCGGCCTTCATCAGCGGCATGCCGGCCTGGCAGGCGACGCGCAACGCCTCGGTCAAGCTCAAACCCGGCGCGCAAGCCTGCGTGCTCGCGCTCGATCAGCACGCCGACAGCGCGGTCAGCCTGCAAGGCTCGACCGATGTGGCGATGAACGGCTGCGTGATCGCAGCCAATTCGGACGCGCCCGACGCCATCAGCCGCGGAGGCTCGGCGATCGTCAGCGCCGGCTGCGTCTCGACGGTGGGCGGCACGCAAGGGCTGACGCCGCCCAATGCCACGCTTTCCTGCGGCGCGCCGCACGAGAACCAGTATGCTTCGTTCGATCCGCTGGCCGACGTCGTTCCGCCTGCCTACACGCTCTGCCTGCCGGTGCCCAATGGCAAGACAGTGACGCTCTCGCCGGGCACCTATTGCGACAAGACCTTGTCTGGAAAGATCGCCCTCAAACCGGGCACCTACATCATGCGCAACGTCACCATAAAGCCGGGAGGCAACGGCAGCCTGAGYGGCCAGGGCGTGACGATCTTCCTGATGGAAAACTCGCAGCTCACCATCAACGCCAACGAGCAGGTGAACCTCTCGCCGCCGACGAGCGGTCCTTACGCCGGCATCACCATCTTCCAGGCTCATGACAACACTCAGCCGCTGTTGCTCAACGGCGGATCCGGCTCGGTGGTGAGTGGCTTCATCTACGCTCCGGATGCCGCCATCACCTACACCGGAAACTCGGACATGAACGCACAGGGCAGTTGCCTGCGGCTGGTCGGCGACACTATCGCGATGATAGGAAACTCAGCCGTAAAGTCGGAATGCACGGCCGAACTCGGGGGCCGGGCGGCATATGCGGGCCGGATGATCACCCTGGCGAAATGAGCACCAATCTTCCGGTCTGGAAGAGATTGCGCTAGCCCATGATATCCGCGCCCGGCTGCTCGTCGAAGAGCACCGCGCAGCCGCGCTCGAGCGCGACCTGCGTCAAGGCGTTGGTCGCGTCCTCGTCCGACGAGACGAAATCGCCAGTCAACACGCGCAATTCCTCGACCGCCTTCGACATCGCCACGACACGCCCGGCCAAACGGTCGCTCGCGCATGCGTCGATGACGCACAGAAGATCGATGAGTTCGAAATTATCCATGGCGGCCTCCGCCAGCGCCATCCCTTCGCTCATTCAACGGCATGAGCCACGGGCTGGTTCCCCCGCCTGCCTTCATCGGGCGGCCTAACGGGCGCGAGCTTGAGATCGAAGCGGACCGGCAGGCACGGCTCGACACAGGCCTTGCGCACCGATCCTGTCGCGATCGTGTCGATCGGAAGAAGGATCACCATCTGGGCCTGGCGTTGCGGCAAGAGCGGCCTGCCGAAGAGGAGGAAGACGCCGCCAATCAACACCGCCAGAAACAGCGCTGCAAACAGGTTCGCGATCATGTTGCCGAGTTGCATGGTCAGCAACTCCAAGGGGCTTCAACAGGGAAGGAGTGCCTGCCATATCGCAGGAATGGCAGGCACTCCGTGATCAACCGCCGATGAAGGGACTTTGTCCGGCGGCTTGCTACCAAATGAAATTGATGTCCTCTTGTTTCTTACAAATCGATGTCTCGGGCCTCTGCGTTCCATGGGTGAGACTTCAGTCTGAAGATGGTCCAGACAGTTGATACGCATCTAGCCGGATGCCTGGCGGAACGTTGTTTTTTGCCAATCCACTCTCGGCCCGCGTGTTCTTGGAAACCGCGGGCCATTCCTTGACGCGGTGGACCCCACATCGAGCATCGAGTCCGCTCCATATGTCCGAGCGATTGAGCTCGCGATACTCAGTCCTCGACGTCCATCGGCTGATGGCCGGGCTGCTGGTGCCACAGCACCTGGCGATAATCCGTCAGTTCGACGACCTGGGCGCAGACCGGACAGACATAGCTGTCGCAGCACTGGCGAAGCGCCGGCGGGCCGCGACGGGCGGCAATGACCGGCGGGCGCGAATAGCCTTTCACGGCTGGATCAAGCATCGGTTTCCTCCTGGTGGTTGTTGATTATCCCGCCCAAAAGTTTGTCCCCTCGCCCGGACATGTTGCGCCGGCGCGGCGTTCGGCCAGCGCTGAAGCAGGTGGGCGTCATGCTTATAGGGATTGCGAAAAGGCGCGACGGTATCGCTTTGATCTTTGCCGAGGGTCGCATCGAATTCTCCTGTCGAGCGAGAACGGATGGGTCCCTCAACCACCGCCGTGCCAGTGCGAAAACAGGAAAGCACCCGGCGATCAGGTCCGCAATAACTTTCGACGAGAAGCGCCAAAATCTCCCGGTCGAGGAATGCCTCCAATTACATTAGCGAACTCTCATAATAAGGCGTATGTATGAGACAGCGGTCGCCGACGATCGCAATGTCAGGCGCCGCTTCACATATGGGAGGATGCCGTGGCTGAAACTGCTGTGAATGTGACGAAGCTCGAATCCAAATCACACAACAATCCCGACGAGGTCCGCGCGCCGGCCAAGACGCGTGTCGAGATCGTCCGGCTGCCGGGCTATACGCTCGGGCGGATGAACATGCAGCCGGGCTGGAAGTGGTCGGAATGCGTGAAACCGGTGGTCAAGACCGACAGTTGCCAAGTCTCGCATGTCGGCTATGTCGTGTCCGGCTCGATCACGGTGCGGCTGACCGACGGCACGCAAAAGACCTTCGAGGCCGGCTCTTCCTATACCATCCCGCCCGGCCACGACGCCTGGGTGGAAGGCAATCAGCCGTTCCAATGCATTGAGGTCCTGAGTGCCGAGCAATACGCCAAGCCGGCATAGCGCAGTCGATCGCCTTCGAAGGTGAGACGGCAGAAGCTGGGGTCGTCCCAGACCTCGGCACAGAAGCGAAGAGCGGGTGGCCCTGAGGCGCCCCTCTTTCGCTTGCGGCAACATTTCCTCAGGACGCAACCTGCGCTCTATCTGCGGCTGTAGCCACAGGTTGTGGAACCTTGCACGTTCAAACGTGGCGGCTTGACAGAGAACTTCTTTTGTTCTCTTTATGTTCCGCTAATTCCCCTTACAAAAGATGCAGCTAATGCTGCAATGCCACACAAATGGCCATGGGAGCGTTTGATGGCCGCCACCACGACCACCGCTGCGGCCGCCACCATCCTGCATGCCGATCTCGACGCCTTCTACGCTTCCGTCGAACAGCTGCTCGATCCATCATTGCGCGGCAAGCCGATCGCCGTCGGCGGCGGCGTTGTGCTGGCCGCCTCCTACGAGGCCAAGGTGTTTGGCGTCCGCGGCGGCATGCCCGGCCGCAAGGCGCGCGAGCTGTGCCCGCAGCTCATCTTCGTGGGCGGGCGCTTCAGCGAGTATCAGCGCCTCGGCGACGCGGCGATCAAGGTACTCGACGATTTCACGCCTCTGGTCGAACGCATCTCGATCGACGAGGCCTTTGCCGACGTCGCCGGCTGCACGCATCTGTTCGGGTCGCCGCAGGAGATCGCGCGAAAGATCCGCGAGCGGGTGAAGGCCGAGCTCGGCCTGCCGATTTCGATCGGCGTGGCGCGGACGAAGCATCTCGCCAAGATCGCCTCGCAGGTGGCCAAGCCCGACGGGCTGGTGGTGGTCGAGCCCGGTAGCGAGCTCGCTTTCCTGCACGACCTGCCCGTAACGCTGATGTGGGGTGTCGGCCCGGCGACCAAGGCGAGACTCGCCGAGATCGGCGTCGAGACGATCGGGCAGCTGGCGCGCACGCATAGCGGCGCGCTGGAGCGGCTGATCGGCCACGCCGCCGGCCAGAAGCTCGCCGCGCTCGCCTGGAACCGCGACCCGCGCAAGCTCGAGACGCATCGGCGCGCACATTCCGCCGGTGCGCAGTCGGCGCTGGGCCGCAAGCCCGCGCTGCCGCGCGTCTTCGTGCCGACGCTGCTGCATCTGGCCGACCGCGTCGCGAGCCGGTTGCGCACCAAGGACCGGCCCGGGCGCACGGTCACCGTGCGTGTACGCTTCGCCGATATGCGCGCCGTCACCCGCTCCGTCACGCTGGAGCAGCCGATCCAGGCCACCACCATGCTCGCCGAGATCGCCGAGGAGCTGGTTCGCGGCGTGCTCGCCGCCCATCCGGGCGAGCGGGATATCTCGCTGCTCGCTATCTCCGTCTCGCATCTGGAGGAGCATGCCGAGCTGCAGCTCGAACTGCCGCTCGGCCTCGCCGACGAGAAGCTCAGGCCCGGCAGCCGCAAGGGCCTTGCCCGCTTCGGCGCCGACCGCGCCGTCGACAAGATTCGCCAGCGCTTCGGCAAGGAGGCAGTGGGCTATGGCACGGTGGCGCTGGAAGGCACGCGCTCGGTGCCGGACGGGTTCAGGGAGCTGGCGGAGAAGGAGTTGTAGAGGGCGGGTGCTCAATCCGTCTCCACGACCGCCCAATCCAGCCGCATGGTCGCGCTCATCGCCTCCCCATCTTCGAGCACAGTCAGCCCCTCGCCATGATGCGCGTCGACCGGGTGCGAGACCGGCTCGAAGCAGAAGAAGTCGGCATCGCGCGACGGCGAATAGAGGATGTAGACGTCGAGTTCCGGCGAAGCGATGAGCGTGACCTTGATCCCGTCCTCGATCTGCGAGATCGAGGCGCGACGGTCCCATCCGTCGAAGGCGTTGTTCACCCACTCCGGCGGCAGCGGCGTGGCCTGCGCGAAATCCCAGCCCGGATGCTGGCTCACCGGCACGACGCCGGCAGGCAAATGGCGCTCGTCCTCAAGCCAGACTCGTTTCGCCTTCGCCTTCAGCAGGGTTGTGTCGCCGCGCGGGAACCAGGGATGGAAACCGAGGCCGTAAGGCAGGCGCATACCGGCGCGGTTCTCCACCGTGAGGCGCGCCTCCAGCGCTCCGTTCCGCAGCGCGTAGGCCACCGAGGCCCTGTAGCGATAAGGGCCGATCGCGCCGTCATCGAGGGCGAGTTCGGCTTCCCTGTCGGTATGGCGGACAAGCCGCCACGGCTTCTGGAAACCGTCGCCATGGATCGGGAAAGCTTCGCCAGGCACATTCGGCTCGACGGCATGAAAGCGGCCGTCGAAGGTGAAGCCCCCGCCGGAGATGCGGTTCGACCACGGCACGAGGAGCTGGCAACCAGACGCGCCGGTGCCATCGCCAGGCTTCAGCACGGGAACTGGCGCGGTGCCGACGACCAGAGCGTCATAGCGGGCGATCGCAGCGCCCTTCTCAGGCGCCAAGACCAATCTCGACTGCCCGTCGTTCAGCTCGATCGCGCCGGCCATGCCCTCACCAGCCGCCGTCGACGGCGATGTTCTGGCCGCTGATCATGTCGGAGGCGGGCGAGACCAGGAACARCACGAGATCGGCGACGTTGTCCGGCTCGATGCGCTTCTTCAGGCTCTGGTTCGCGAGGATCCAGTCATTGTACTCCTTCAACCGATCGCCGAAGACGCGCTCTTCCGCCTCCGAGACCACCGCGCCCGGCGACACGGCATTCACCCTGATGCCATGCGGCCCGAGCTCGCGCGCCAGCGACTTGGTGAGGCCAAGCATGGCGCCTTTCGACGCGACATAGGGCACATAGCCGTCCCAGCGGCCGTTCAGGGTGATCGAGCAGAAGTTGACGATCTTGCCATAGCCCTTGGCCTTCATGCCTGGAGCGCAGGCCCGCGCGAGCGCGAAGGCGGCCGAGGAATTGACGCGGATCTGGTCCTCATACTCGGCGAGCGAGAATTCCTCGAACGGCCGATTGATGATCAGCGCCGCGTTGTTGATCAATATGTCGATGCCGCCTTCCCTCGCCGCCAGCGCCGCAACCGCCGCTTCGGCCTCGGCCAGCCGGTTGAGATCGCAGCCGACGAAGGCGATATCGCCCGAAGCCTGGCCGGCCAACCCGGCGACGATCTCCACCGCGTTCGCGGCATCAGGACGGTCGAGCACCATTACGCGCGCGCCGGCCCGCGCCAGCGTCACCGCCTGGGCGCGGCCGAGCGAGCCGAGGCCGCCTGTCAGCAGCACGTTACGACMAGCGAGCACCTTCATTGCCTATTCCTCACAGCACAGAATGGACTTCGTCGATCGAGGTGTCCGCGACACGCTTGTCCAGCACCACCTCGCCGCGCGCCATCGCCACGATGCGGTCGCAGCAGTCGAAGACGTGGTGCATGTTGTGGCTGATGAAGACGCCGGTCACCCCCTGCTCCTTGAGCCCGCGCACGAAGCCGATCACCTTGTTGGTCTCCTTGACCGACAGATGATTGGTCGGCTCGTCGAGGATCATCACCTTGGACTTGAAATGCATGGCGCGCGCGATGGCGACGCCCTGGCGCTGGCCGCCGGACAGCTCGCCGACGAGCGCGTCGGGCGAGCGCAGATGCAGGTCGACATTGGCGATGGCGCGGATGCTCTCCTCGGCCATCTTCTTCTGGTCGAGGATGCCGACGCCGAGGATCGAGAACCGGGTCGGCTCGCGGCCGATGAACAGGTTTCGGGCGATCGACATGGTGGGGACCATGGAGTTGTACTGGTAGATGGTCTCGATGCCGAGATCCATGGCGTCGCGCGGCGTGGCGATGCTGACCGCCCTGCCCTCGACCTGGATCTCGCCCTGGTCGGCGCGGTGGACGCCCGACAGGATGTTGATCAGCGTGGACTTGCCGGCGCCGTTGTCGCCGACCAGGCCGAGCGCCTCGCCGCGCCGGAAGTCGAGCGAGACGCCTTTCAGCGCATGCACGCCGGAATACCATTTGTGCAGGTCACGCACCGAGATGATCGCGTCGCTCACCGCTTCAGCCCTCCATCTTGATGGCCTTGGCGCGCTTGCGCATCCAGGCATTGGCGACGACGGCGAAGATGGTGAGGAAGCCGATGGCGAACTTGAACCAGTTGGCGTCGACATGGCTGAGCACAAGCCCGTTGTCGATGACGCGGATCAGCGTCGTGCCGATGATGCCGCCCATCACCGTGCCGATGCCGCCGGTGAGCGAGGCGCCGCCGATGACCGCGGCGGCAACCGCCTGCAGTTCCAGCCCTTCGCCGATCGAAGGCAGGGGCGAGCCCAGCCGCAGCACTTGCAGCATGCCGGCAAAGCCGGACAGGACCGAGCACAGCATGAAGCAGACGATCTTGACCCTGGCGGTCGGGATGCCCATCGAGGCGGCGGCCGGCAGGAAGCCGCCGGTGGCCTTGATCCAATTGCCGAAATTGGTGCGCGACAGCATCAGTGAGGTCAGCACCGCGACCGCCACGAACCACAGGAAAGACATGCGGAACATGTTGCCGGGGCCGACGAAGGAGGTGAACAGCCAGTTGGGCAGGTCGGCGGGCAACAGCGGCGGGAAGCCGCCCGAGACCACGACCGTGAGCGAGCGCGCCATGAACAGCATGCCGAGCGTGGTGATGAAGCTCGGAATCGCGAAGCGGATGGTGACGTAGCCGTTGATGAAGCCGATCGCCGCCGCGACCAGCAGTCCGGCGAGCAGCGCCAGGGGGAACGGCCAGCCATGCACCATCAGCACCGCCATCGACATCGGCATCAGCGCGAAGACCGAGCCGACCGAGAGGTCGAACTCGCCGCTGATCATCAGGATGGTGACACCGATGGCGACGAGGCCAGCCTCGGGCAGGATGCCGAGAATGCCGCGCAGGTTGTCGGCGTTCAGGAACACGCCATGCGAGCGCACCTGGAACAGGACGATGAGCAGCACCAGAAGGATCAACCCGGCCAGCTCCGGTTTTTCGAGATAGGTCTTGAACAGGCGCTTCAACGCAAGGCTCCGGAGGTTCGGGATTCAGGCGCATCGGCGACGGTAGGCGTCGCCGATGCGGGTCTCGCTATTTGAGGAGCTTACCTCAGTCCCTGCGCGGACAGCGCCATGATACTGTCGGCTTCCTTCGGCCTCACGATGCCCTGGCCGGTGTCGATGTCGGACGGGGCAAGGCCGATCTTCTTGTTGAGATAGGCCTCCATCACCGGCATGAAGCCCTGCATGTAGGGCTGCTGGTCGACCAGGGCCTGGACGTAGCCCTTTTGCATCTGCTGCAGCACCTCGGGAACGAGGTCGAAGCCACCCAGCAGCACCTTGCCCGGCGCCACGCCGCGATCGGCCAGCACGCGCGCCACGCCGGCGCACCAGAAGCCGGTGTCGAAATAGGCCGTGGTCTCGGGATGGGCGTTCAGATAGGCGCCGACGCGGTCGGAGGTGATGGCGAGATCGGTGCCGCTGTCGATGCGCTCCCACGACACGTCGCGGTCCTTATGCGCGGCCTTGTACTCTTCGAGGAACTGCATGATGCCGGCGCCGCGGCTTTCCGACCAGTTCTGGCCGGGAGCCGAAATGCCGACCAGCACCTTGATCGGGCCGTCCTTCGGGAAGCTCTCGGAAATCGCCTTGGCGAGCGAATAGCCGGCCGGCTTGAAGCCCTGGCCGACGAAAGCCTGCCGCGCATTGCCCTTGGCGCCCTCGGTGTCGTCGACATTGACGGCGATCACCAGCACGCCGGCGTCGCGCGCCTCCTTGATGACGTCGTCCAAGGCGTGATCGTCGACGATGGAGGTCAACAGCGCGTCGGGCTTGGCGGCAAGGGCTGCGCGCATGTTCGCGACCTGCTGCTCGACCGAGCCCTCGGTCTGGGTGAAGACCATGTTGCAGTTCGCCTCGACCTTGGCGCACGCGTCGTCGAACCCCTTCTTCACCGCCTGCCAGAAGGTGTTCGAGGCCGACGAGTGATGGGTGAAGACGATGTTGAGCCCGTCGGCGCGGGCAACGGACTGGCCGCCGATCAGGGCGACGCCGAGCAATAACATTGCGGTGAGTTTCTTCATGTCTGTTCCTCCCTTTGGATTTTTCAGATGCCTGTCCCGTCGCTGACGCGACGGCGGACGGTGTAGGCGCGGCCGAGTTCCGGGTTGAGCGCCAAGCCTAACCCCGGCCCGGGCGGCACGGTGATCATGCCGTCCTTCACTTCCGGCAGCGCGGTGACCAGATCGCGGTACCAGGTGCGGTAGAAGGCGCGCACGCTTTCCTGGACCAACGCGTTGGGCGCATTGAGCGAAAGATGCGTCGAGGCGGCGAGCACGACCGGACCGGTGCAGTCATGCGGCGCCACCGGCAGCCGCCACGCCTCGGCCATCGAGGCGATCTTGCGCGCTTCCGACAGGCCGCCGCACCAGGAGATGTCGAGCATGACGATGCCGGCCGCTCCCGTCTCCAAGAGGTCGCGGAAAGCCCAGCGGCTGCCCAGCGTCTCCGAGGCTGAGATCGGCGCCGGGCTGGCCGCTGCGTAGCGCTTCAGGTCGCCGAGGCTGTCCATGCGGATCGGGTCCTCGTGCCAGTAGGTGGCGTAAGGTTGCAGAGCGCGCGCGATCTTCATGGCCGGCAAGAGCTGCCACATGGAGTGGAACTCGACCATGACGTCCATCTTGTCGCCGACGGCTTTGCGAATCTTTTCAAACGGTTCGAGCGCCGCCTTCAGGTCGGCGGCTGAAATGTCGTTGCCGCGCGTCTTTTCCGCCGCGTGGTCGAACGGCCAGATCTTCATGGCCGTGATGCCGTCGTCCAGCAATTCCTCGGCCAGCTCGCCGGCGCGGGTGAGGAAGCTGTTGAGGTCGTCATAGTCGCGGCCGGCGCCGATGCCGTAATTGGCCGTCGTCTGGCCCTTGTCGTCCTTGATGTATTCGGTGCCGGCGCAGGTGTTGTAGGTGCGGATGGAACGGCGACTGAAGCCGCCGAGCAATTGCGCGACCGGCTGGCCGGTAGCCTTGCCGAAGATGTCCCACAGCGCGATGTCGAAGGCCGAGTTGCCGCGCACTTCGGCGCCGCTGGAGCGGAAGCCGAGATAACCGACGAGATCGGCGGCGAGCAGGTCGATCTGCAGCGGATCGCGGCCAATCACCCTGGGCGCGACATATTCGTGCAGATACTCCTCGACAGTGCGCGACAGGAAGAAGGTCTCGCCGAGCCCGGTGATGCCCTCGTCGGTATGGACTTCGACCCAGAGCAGGTTCGGCCGCTCCTCGATGCGGATGGTTTCGATGGCGGTGATCTTCATCGGGCTGCCCCCATGCTAGGCGATCCCCGCGTCGATGAGCGCCTTGACGCTCTTGTCGAAATGCTCGGCCATGTGCTCGGCCGCCAGCCGTGGATCGCCCTTCAGGATGGCGTCGGCGATGTCCTCGTGGCCCTTGATCATCTTGAGTTGGGCCTCGTCGGACGAGCGGGTCCGCCAGCCAATCACCCAGGTGCGCCGCGTGACCCCGCTGAAGGCGGTGACGATCAGCGAAAAAACAGGATTGTGCGAAGCCGCCGCGATCGCCTCGTGGAAGGCGATGTCGTGCTCCATGACCGCCTCGGGGTTCCTGAAATTCTCGCGCATCTGCCGGGCCGACTGGGCAATCGCCGCGGCCTCCTGGTCGGTGCGGCGCAATGCGGCAAGCGCAACCGTGCGCATCTCGATGGTGCGCCTGACGTCATAGACCTGCTGCACGCTGATCTGCTGGGTGGTGATGCCGTGCTCGATCACCATCGACATGGCGCCGGTATCGAGCTTGGCGACAGTGGCGCGGCGCCCCGCGCTCATGTCGATGAGGCGCATCGCCGACAGTGAGCGGAAGGCCTCGCGCACGACGGTACGCGAGACGTTGAGCTGGCGCGTCATGGCAGCTTCGCTAGGCAGCGGATCGCCCGGCGCAAGGCCTTCCGAGCGGATGTGCTGGGTGATGGCCTGGATCGCCGTGCTGACCAGTCCGGGATTCGGTTCGCCCGGTGGATCTGTCTGCTCCTGCATTCCGTTCCCTCAAAAACCTGTATGACAGGTTGTTATTAAATTGCTCATAATTCAAACGAAAGATATATGTCAAGTGCATTTCCGAGAGACGGAGGAGCCACATGCCCGAAACCGATGCCACCCTGATCTTCGACGCGCGCGACGTGGTCGGCGAGAGCCTGGTGTGGGACGACCGCCGCGRCAGGCTGGTCTGGGTCGACATCATCGGCCGCCGGATCCATCGGCTGGACCCTTCGACAGGAGCGCATGAAAGCTGGCCGACAGCCGACCTCGTTACCTCGGTCGGCCTGCGCGCCGATGGCGGCGCCATAGTCGGGTTGCGCAAGAACATCGCGCTCTGGGATTTCGGCGGACCGTTCCGGGCATTCGCGGCGATCGAGGCCAGCCTGCCGGACTCGCGGCTCAATGAAGGCGTGGTCGCGCCGGACGGCTCTTTCTGGGTCGGCACCATGGCCAACAATATCGGGCCGGACGACGCGCCGATGGCGATCACAAGCGATGAGGGCCGGCTCTACCGGGTCGGCTCAAGCGGCGACGTGAGGCGCCTCAGCGAAGACCGGTTCGGCATCACCAACACGATGGTATGGCTGCCCGACGGACGCTTCATCACCGCGGACACGATGAAGAACGCGCTTTACAGCTATGATTGGGACCGGAAGGCTGGACGGCTCGGCGAAGCGCTCCCCTTCTTCACCGGCTTCGAGCGCGGCCTGCCGGACGGCTCATGCCTCGACGCCGAGGGCTATGTCTGGAACTGCAGGGTGGTTGGCGGAAGCTGCCTCGCCCGTATCGCGCCCGACGGCAGGCTCGACCGGATCGTCGAGCTGCCTTGCAGTTGGCCGACGAGCTGCGCTTTCGGCGGCGCGGACCTCGACATGCTGTTCGTGACCTCCGCGCGCTTCACGATGAGCGCGGAGCATCTTGCCGCCAACCCCTTCGAGGGCGGCCTGTTCGCGCTCAAGCCCGGGGTGCGCGGCACGCCCGCCAACCGCTTCGGATGATCCCCCACCGAAGGGCGCCGATGAGTGCATTCAAGGTCTGAGCGAGGCGCGCGAACCGCCAATCTCCAGGCAATGCGAAATAGCCGCCGCGCCAAGGCGCCTCGAAATATTGATTGCCGGGCGCGGCGAGGCGCGCGAAGCATTCATATCAACATGAGGCAACCCATGCGAGCCGCATCCTGTGCCTGCGGGCAACTGAAGATCTCTTGTGACGGCGAGCCGAGACTGGTGGCGCTGTGCCACTGCCTCGACTGCCAGAGGCGGACCGGCAGCACTTACGGCATTGCCGCTTTCTTTGCGCGCACCGCGGTCAGGGCCGAAGGGACTGCCAGCACCTACAGGCGGTTGTCCGACGGCGGCCATGCGGTCACCTTCCATTTCTGCCCGCATTGCGGCTCCAGTGTCTTCTGGGAGCCGGAGCGCAAGCCGGACGCGATCGCGGTGGCGGTCGGATGCTTTGCCGATCCGGACTTTCCCTCGCCGACGCGCATTGCATGGGAGGAGAGAAGGCATGCGTGGGTAGGCAATCCGGGCGCGAAATAGCTTGATGCCGGCGCCGAAGCCGCCGCCCCCTTGTGTGGGAAATTAGGCGCTCCGCGGCTTCGCCAATCGCCTTGGTGCAATCCATTCCGGTTCGTGCCCCGCCCGGTCCATGCTAACAAAAGCGCTTTCAACAATTCCAACGAATGGACAGCGACATGGCAGGCGAAAAAGTAGCTCTGGTGACGGCGGGCGGCAGCGGCATGGGGGCCGCGGCGGCCAAGCGCCTGGCGGCGGATGGCTTCAAGGTCGGCGTGCTCTCCTCCTCCGGCAAGGGCGAGGCTCTGGGCAAGGAACTTGGCGGCTTCGGCGTCACCGGCTCCAACCAGTCGAACGAGGACCTGAAGCGCCTCACCGATGGCGCGCTGGAGCGTTGGGGGCGCATCGACGTGCTTGTCAACAGCGCCGGCCACGGACCGCGCGCGCAGATCGTCGAGATCAGCGACGAGGACTGGCACAAGGGCATCGACACCTATTTCCTCAATGCCGTGCGCCCGACCAGGCTGGTGACGCCGGTGATGCAGAAACAGAAGGGCGGCGTCATCATCAACATCTCGACCGCCTGGGCGTTCGAGCCAAGCGCGATGTTCCCGACCTCGGCCGTGGCGCGCGCCGGACTTGCCGCCTTCACCAAGATCTTCGCCGACACCTACGCGGCCGACAACATCCGCATGAACAATGTGCTGCCCGGCTGGATCGACAGCCTGCCGGCCACGAACGAGCGTCGCGACAGCGTGCCGCTGAAGCGCTACGGCACGTCGGAAGAGATCGCCGCGACGATCTCGTTCCTGGCTTCGGACGGGGCTGCCTACATCACCGGACAGAACATCCGGGTCGACGGCGGCATCACAAGAGCTCTGTGAGATCAGGGGCGGCGCGAGACAAAGAGGCGTCGCTTCGGATCATCCGGGCCTGCGTGAATTGAGGACCCACAGAAAGGCTATCGAAGCCACCAGGACAATCGAATTGCCGATCACGATGTTCCAGAACCGTGTCGGATCGTCCGCCAGGGCGACCCAATGCAACTTGCCCCGGACCTCGCCTGTCCTGATGCCGCAGGCAATGTTGTAGATCGCGATGGCGGCGAGCGCCGCCATCAGGACAAAAAGGTCGTTGTTCTTGTTGCGATCCATGGCAGCGGCTTTTATCAGCGCTTGGTGAAATATTGCTTACCTTGGGTGAGGCGGCGGCCGTTGCAACGGCCGCCGTGCGCTTCGCGGACCTACTGGTTGATCTCCGGCTCGACGAGCTTGGCCAGGTTGCGCAACGATTCCTGCCAGCCGAGATAGCAGGCCTCGGCGGGGATGGCGTCCGGGATGCCGGCCTGGGTGATGTTGATCTCGGTGCCGACCGACACTTTCTTCAGGATCACGGTCACCTCGATCTGGCCTGGCAAATTGGGATCGTCGAAGCGGTCGGTGTAGCGCAGGCGCTCGCCCGGGACGAGCTCGACAAATTCGCCGCCGAAGGAATGGCTGTCGCCGGTGGTGAAGTTGCGGAAAGACATCTTGTAGGTTCCGCCGACCTTGCCCTCGAACTCGTGCACCGTGCAGGTGAAGCCGTTCGGGGGCAGCCACTTCGCCAACGCATCCGCCTCGATGAATGCGCGGTAGACCTTCTCCGGCTTGGTCGCCAGAACGCGGTGCAGTTGGATGGTGCTCGGCATATCTCGATATCCTTCCTTTGTTGATCGATGCCCCAAGGACGGGCGCGCCCCAGCCGATCCGACAGAGGCTGTCAAATTTTTTGACCCGCGGCTACCGTATCGGCCTGCAACGGAGGCAATGGACATGGGCACCGCAATCAGGCTGGGCATCGTCGGCGGCGCGGGCTGGCTGGGCGGCGCCATCGCGAGCGCCGCGCTCCAGGCCAGCGTCGTCAGCGCGCAGGACCTCGCCCTCTCCTACCGGAGCGCGAGGCCGGATCGTTTCGCCGGTGCATTCTGGACCGACGACAACCAGGCGCTCGCCGACCGCTCGGACGTGGTCGTGCTTTCGGTGCGGCCGCAGGACTGGTCCGCGCTCGCCATCGACGCGAAGGGCAAGCTGGTGATCTCGGTGATGGCCGGCATCCGCCTTGCCGAAATCGGCGAGAAGCACGGCACGCGCCGCGTGGTGCGCACGCTGCCCAACGCCGCCGCCGAGGTCGCCAAATCCTACACGCCATGGATCGCGAGCAGCGACGCGACCGGAGAAGACCGCGCCATCGTGCGCGCGATCTTTTCCGCCTGCGGCTGCCAAGACGAGGTCGGCAGCGAGCGCGACATCGATTATCTCACCGGCCTGACCGGCTCCGGCCCTGCCTTCCCCGCCCTGCTGGCAGACGCCATGATGCGCCACGCCATTGCCTTCGGCCTCGAGCCCGCCGTGGCTCAGCGCGCCGTCAACACGGTGCTCATCGGCAGTGGCCGCATGCTCGACTTGAAGGACGCTTCCCCGGCCGACACGGTAAAAGCCTTCCTGGGCTATCGCGGCACCACCGCCGCGGCGATTGAGACGATGCGCAAAACCGGGTTCGATGAGGCTGTCGCCGAGGGACTGACGGCGGCGTTCGAGAAGTCGATCGCGATGGGCGAGGCATGAGCCGAGGATCCAATCCAGAAGGTCAAAACTCAATCGACCGCCCGCTGCGACGAATGCATCCATTCGCGGCTATCTGCACGATCTTTTGGCAGAAAACCTTGCAAAATTAAGTAAAATTGAGAACAACTCTCGCCATAATTGTATTAGGTATCACTTATTCTATCTTTGCAAAAATATCGATAAAAATACTGCCGATTTTCTCTGTACTATTTGCTTATTTTCGGGAACGATAATCCGTGTTGCAAATTGGTTCGATGCAGGCGCTCGAACCTGCAATGAGCCATCCGGGCGGGGCAGCGCGGAAGGAGTGTCCGATGAGCTTCGTCGTCAACGCGGTAGGCGTTCCTCTTTACTATAGCGGCGCTTCCAATCATTGGTTTTCGGCGACGTCCGGACCGACGTTCAACGGCAGCAGCGGCAATGACTCAATCTGGGCCTCCAGCGGCGTCAACGTCACCATGTATGGCGGCGCCGGTGACGATATCTATTACCTTTATTCGGCGGGCAACAAGGTGGTCGAAAACGCTGGCCAGGGCGTCGACACCATCAACACATGGATGAGCTATACGCTGCCGGACAATGTCGAAAACCTCGTCGTCACCAATGCCCACAACTACGCCTTCGGCAATGCGCTGGACAACATCATCACCGCCACCGCGGGCGGCCAGACGATCGACGGCGGCGCGGGCAACGACGTGCTGATCGACGGCGGCGGCGGCGCCGATATTTTCATCATCGCCAAGGGCAACGGCAGCGACTCGATCGTCAATTTCGCCTCGAACGATGCCGTGCGGCTCGATGGCTACGGATTCACGTCGTTTGCCGCCATCCACGACAGCATGATCCAGGCGGGACCCAATGTGGTGCTGAACCTCGGATCGGGCGAGATCCTCGAATTCAAGAACACCACGATCGACAAACTGCAGCCCAACAATTTTCAGCTGCCGATCGACAAGTCCGGCATGACGCTGTCCTTCAGCGACGAATTCAACTCGCTCAATCTTCACAACGCCCAGGGCGGCACCTGGGACACCAATTTCTGGTGGGGCGCGCCGAACGGCAGCACGCTCACCCGCAACGGCGAGCTGCAGTGGTACATAGACGCCAATTACGGCCCGACCAGTTCGGTGCATCCGTTCAGCGTGCAGGATGGGGTCCTCACCATCACCGCGGCGCAGGCGCCTGCCGACATCAAGCCGCTGATCAACAATTACGAATACACCTCCGGCATCCTGACCACTCACGACACCTTCTCGCAGACCTACGGTTATTTCGAAATGAAGGCAGACCTGCCGGAAAACGCCGGCGCCTGGCCGGCCTTCTGGCTGCTGCCGGAAGATGGCTCCTGGCCGCCGGAACTCGACGTGATGGAAATGTATGGCCAGAAGCC
The DNA here is from genome assembly GCF_001854795.2 of Mesorhizobium sp. LCM 4577. NCBI lineage: Bacteria > Pseudomonadati > Pseudomonadota > Alphaproteobacteria > Hyphomicrobiales > Phyllobacteriaceae > Mesorhizobium > Mesorhizobium sp. LCM 4577. Next base: position 192,946 of record NZ_MDDU01000004.1, read on the forward strand.
GAATTCGCTGCTGATGACCGCCCATACCAACGAAACCGGCCAGCACACGACGGTGGGATCGACGGTGAACGTCATGGATACCGCCGGCTTCCATACCTATGGCCTGCTGTGGACGCCGGACAAGCTGGTGTGGACCTATGACGGCGTGCAGGTCGCCGAAGCGGCGACGCCATCCGACATGAACAAGCCGATGTACATGCTGGTGGACCTTGCGATCGGCGGCCAGGCCGGGGCGCCGCCGGATCATCTGGCCACGCCGGCCGAGATGAAGATCGACTATATCCGCGCCTATACGTTGGACGAAGTGCAGCAGAGCCATTTGAACGTCACAGGCGAGCACACAGCCTAGGCGGTCAAGCCAATGTCACGGGAGAGCGCTCCGGGTGCGATCAGGCAGGCCGGCCTGCGGCCGATCTTCCTGCGCGCCGTAACCGATGTCGGCCTGTTCTCGCTGCTCATCAACCTTCTGCTGCTGGTGATCCCGCTTTACCTACTCCAGGTCTATGACCGGGTGCTGCCCTCCTCCAGCGTCGAGACGCTTGTCTATCTGTCGGTCATCGCGGTCGCGGCGCTTGGTTTCCTCGGCTTCCTCGACGCCATCCGCGCCGTCTACACGCAGCGCGTCGCCGCAACGGTCAATGACAGTCTGGGCGCCAGAACATTCGCCGCTTCGCTCGGCTCCGGCAATGCGCCGTCGCCRCTCACCGACCTTGCCTCGGTCTGCGCCTTCATCCGCTCGCGCGGTGTTTCGGTGCTGTTCGACCTGCCCTTCGCGCCGGTCTTCCTCGCATTGCTCTACCTGATCCATCCGCTGCTATTCTGGGTCACGCTCGGCGGCGCGGCGCTGCTGGTCGTGCTGGTCTTCGCCAACCAGCTTGCCATCGGCAGGAACGATGCGCTTTCGGCGGAGCGTTCGGCTCTGGCCAGCCGGGCCGAGCAGGCCTTTGCCCGCAACGCCGACACGCTGCGCGCCATGGGCATGGTGGAAAACGCCGCGCGCGCATGGGGGCGGCATGTTGCCGAGGCGCTTGTCCTGCATGACCGCTCGGCCGGCGCCAACGCCGTCTTCAGCGGCGCTTCCAGGGCGCTGCGCATGATGCTGCAGCTGGCGATCCTCGGCACCGGCGCCTGGCTGGTGCTCAAGAGCGAAATGACGGCCGGCATGATCTTCGCCTCGTCACTGGTGTCGTCGCGCGCGCTGCAGCCGCTCGACCAGTTGATCGGTTCCTGGCGGCAACTGGGCGAGGCCAGGCGCGCCTGGACGCGGCTTGAGAGCGCGCTTTCGGCGCAGCCGGTAGAGGCGAGCAAGCTCATCCTGCCCGAGCCGACCGGCGCCATCTTGGCGCAGGATCTTTTCTTCATCGCGCCGAATGCCACCTTCGGCGCCGAGCCGGTCCTGAAGCGGTTGAGCTTCGCGATAGCCGCCGGCGAAGCGGTGGCGATCGTCGGCCCGAGCGGCGCCGGCAAATCGACGCTGGCGCGACTGCTCGTCGGCGCCGCGCCGCCGACCGGCGGCTCGGTCAGGATCGACGGCGCCGAGCTCAGGACCTGGGACGAAAACCAACTCGGCCGGCACATCGGCTATCTGGCGCAGGAGGTGGAGCTTTTCCCCGGCTCGATCGCCGACAACATCGCGCGCTTCGACGCGAAGGCCGACGACGCGGCAATCGTCGAGGCGGCAAAGCGCGCCGAGGCGCATGAGCTGATCCTGACCATGCGCGACGGCTATCAGACGAGAGTGGCCGGGACGCTGTCGGGCGGCGAGCGGCAGCGGATCGGGCTGGCGCGCGCCTTCTACGGCAACCCCCGCATCCTGGTGCTGGATGAGCCGAGCACGCATCTCGACGGCGCCGGAGAGACCGCGCTGGAAGCGGTGCTTGCCGCCGCCCGCGCCGCTGGCGTCACCACGATCGTCATCACGCATCGCCCYTCGATCGCCACGGCTTGCGATCGCGTGATGGTCTTGCGCGGTGGTGTCATCGAGGCGTTCGGGCCAAGCGCCGAGGTGCTGCGCCAGCCGRCTAAAGCCGCGCAGCGGAGCACGGTGGTGACCGGATCGTTCACGCCGACCATCCGCGCCGCGCCGACCGTCCGCCACGGGTCCTGAACGATGACGCAGAGCCTCGCCTTCGATGGCCGCCCGCGCACGGATTTCCGCCGCACCGCCTTGGCCGGCTACGCGGCAATCGCGCTTCTTATCGGCGGCTTCGGCTATTGGGCAGCGAGCGCGCCGTTGGCAGGCGCGGTGATCACGCAAGGTACGATCGCGGCGACCGGCGGCAACATCCTCATCCAGCATCGCGAGGGCGGCATCATCAAGCAATTGCTGGTGCATGAAGGCGACCGCGTGCGCGAAGGCAAGGATCTCATCCTGCTCGACCGGACCGCTGCAGAGGCCGATCTCAACCGGCTGACAAGACAATGGATCGCGCTCAAGGCAAGTGCGGCGCGGCTGGAGGCCGAGCGCGACGGGCTCGCCACGCTGGCGCCGATCGCCGAGCCCGCCCCGGCGCCGTTCCAGCAGGACTTCGAAAATCTGATCCGCGAACAGCAGAAGGAGTTCGACGCCAGGCTGGCGCGGTTCCGCTCGGAGCAATCGATCCTGGCGCAGCGCGTCGCCATGCACCGCGAGTCGGTCAAAGGGCTGAACGCGCAGAAAACGGCCATCGAACAGCAGGCTGAAGTGGTGAAGAAGGAGCTCGGCATCAAGACCGACCTGCTCGACAAGGGCCTCACCAATCGCACCGAATATTCGCAGCTCTTGCGCTCCGAGGCCGACCTTGTCGGCCAGGCAGGCGCGCTGGAGGCCGATCTTGCCTCTGCCAACACGCAGATCGTGGAGGCGCAGGCGCAGACAGAGCGCGCCACCACGCAGCGCGTCGAGGAAGCACTGACCAAGCTCGACGATGTGCGCACCAACCTCGCCGACATCGAGGAGCGGATGCGCGCGGCGCGAGCGGTGCTCAAGCGCACGACGATCACCGCGCCGGCGGCAGGCATCGTCGTGTCCTCGACCTATAATTCGCAAGGCAGCGTGGTGGCGCCCGGCGAAAAGATCATGGAGATCCTGCCCACGGCCTCGGGCCTGGTGGTCGACGCGAGGCTGCGGCCGAAGGACATCGACCAGGTGCATGTGGGCCAGCCGGCAAAGCTCAGGCTCTCCGCGCTCAACACGCGGCTCACGCCGGAAGTTCCGGCCACGGTAAGCGAAATTTCCGCTGACAGGCTGATCGACCAGGCCACGCACGAACCCTATTTCCGCGCTAGGCTGAAGATCACCGAAGCCCTGCCCGCCGGCGTGAAGGCCGAGCAGCTCTACCCCGGCACCCCGGTCGACGCTTTCATCAGCACCGGCGACCGGACTTTCTTCGAGTATCTGGTCCGTCCGATGGTGGATTCTTTCGCGCGGGCGTTCAGGGAGCGGTAGGCGGGCGGAAGCGGGGCCCTCCCGATCATTTCGGTCGCCGCGACCTCGAGGCAATTCGCGGGAACAGGACTCCCGGTGCCGCTAATCGAGATACGGGATGCGTGCAACGGATCGATTCGGATGGCTGGAACGCTGCGGATCGCGAAGGTATATTCCGACGAGATCAAGACGTTTTTTAGTAATTCAAGAGCGATAGCTTGCCAGCCCCGACAACATTGGAGAGGGATGAAATATGGACAGTCGCATAACCGCTTTTTCAGCGGCAGTACTTGCTTCAGTTGTTCTTTCCGCCTGCCAGTCTCAGACCATTGACGAGATCGCCGCGGGCAACCGCGCCTCTTATCAACGGGCCTGCTCGGGCGCGGGCTTCAGTCCCGGAACGTCAGATTTCGACAATTGCATGAACCGCCAAGCCAGCACGTCGGGCAGGGAACTGCCGAAAAATGCGAATGGTCCTGCGCAACCTCAACAGCCTATGAATTGTGACACGCAAACCACCACGACCACGAGCGATGACGGGTCGACCACCACAACGCGGACAAAACAGCGTTGCTCGCCAAGCAGTTCGTCGGACGACGATTCTTGATATTAGAACCTGGCGAGCGAGAACAGAACATTGACGCAACTGCGGAACGGCTCAGCGCACGCCCGAGATTAGGAGCCTGCGGCGGTAAGCTGGATTTCGACACGGATATCGGGCAACGCGAAGCTTGCTCCGACCGTAGCGCGCGCCGGCGGCTCCGCGCCGTCGAGCCAGACGACCCAAGCCTTGTTCATCGCGTCGAAATCCGCGACGTCCTTCAGCCAGATTTGCGCGCACAGCAGCCGCGACCGATCGGCGCCAACGCTCTTTAGAAGCGCGTCGGCCTTCTGCAATATCTGCCTGGTCTGGCCGGCCGTGTCGGCTTTTCTGTCGTCTGCCGTCAGGCCCGAAAGATAGATCGTGCCCTTGTGGACGACGATCCGGCTGAGCTTCTCGTCCTTCTGGTGCCGTTCAATTTTCGCCATCGTGAACCTGTGTCCGAAGAGAGATCATGCGTGCGCGCCGGCGCGTTTCGCGCTCGCCTGGAAAAAGCGCTGGGGACGGAACGTCTCCATCTCTTCATGGACCTTGCCGCGCACGACCTCGTCGGCGACCACCCTGCCCAATTGCGGCGCGATGGTGACCCCGCTATGCGTCACCGCCATATAGTGACCGACGATGTCCGGCATCGCGCCGGCGCAGGTGTAGCCGTCCTCCGGAAAAGGCCGAACCGTGGTGCGGATGGCTTCCACGCCTGCGGAGCGGAGCGCAGGCAGGACCTTGCTCGCCGCCTCAAGCAGCGTCGCCGCCTCGTCACCGGCGGGGCTCAGTGTCTCCGGTTTCTTGAAGGTCAAGTCCACCGAAACCTTATGGATCATGATGCGGCCGGCGCCGTCGGGCCGTATATCCAGATCGTCGGCATGTAACTGGCTGCGCAGCGTCAGCGCCACCGGCGGGGTGAAGGCGAGAACGCCGATCGTCGAGGACAGCGGGATGCCTTGGGCATCGCCTAGCCTTTGGCTCGACCAGCCGCCGGTGCAGTTGATGACGGCATCGGCAGCGTAGCGCTCGCCATCCGCGGTGCGCGCCGCACGGACGCGGCCGCCTTCGGTTTCGATCTCGGTCACGCGCGCACTGACCTTCACCTGCGCGCCCCAGCGCTCTCTCGCCGCCCGCAAAAGCCAAGCAGAATAGAGGACCGGATCGATCCAGCCCTCCTCCGGATAATAGGAGACCGGACAATCGCCAATGGCCCGGATGTCGATATCGGGCTCCATCTCGGCAACCAGTTTCCTGTCGATCCACTCGACGCCGTAGCCCCATTCCTTCATCTGCCGAAAATTCTCGAAATAGTCGTCCATCGACTCCGGCACGGTCCGCCAATCGAAACTGCCGGTTTGCGTGAACCAGGGCGCGGCGCCGAAGTCGCGCTTCAGCTCTAGATGAGCGCGCATGCCCGCAACGTTGAGATCGAAATAGGGCCGCGGCCGCTTGGTCGTCGCATTCGTCCAGGCGAAGCTTACCGCTGATGTGCCTCCCGCTATCCTGCCGGCCTCGAGCACGACGACACTTGCTCCCGCCTTGGCGCATTCATAAGCGGCGGAGCTGCCGACGATGCCGGAACCGATAACCACGACGCGCATAAGAATAACCTCCAACAATCCGTTACTCTTCTCGCCAATCCTTTGTTTTAATATTGGCCAGAAATTTCATTTCATCCCGACAGCCAATCAATCGAAATATGGCACGTATTTCATTAAGATACTGTCGACTAAATAGACTATATTTTCTACATCGCCAGATGATTTGCCACAGATATTCCGGAAGAGCATTCGAGTTTGCTGAAAAACAGTGCAACGGGCGGGCAATCACGGTCAATTGAACTGGCCGCTGCCGTTGATGGCCAAAAGTTATGAACCGGCGCGTGCCGCGATCCGTCGCGCATGATCCGGCATGGGCAACTTCCCGCGCGAAGTTATGAAAGTCGTAAGCAGGAGCTCGGGATGGCAGTGTTAGGCTTGGCGAGCCGGGCGCACGCCCAGGCGCCCAAAGGTTTTGCAATGGAAGAGACCGCAAGGTGAATGCCGAAAGCGAATTCCTATTGATCGACAAGAACGCGATCCGGCAGGCCTTGACGCTTCCCCTGGCGCTTGAAGCGACCGAGGCGGCGCTGCTCAAGACCTCAAACGGCACGGCACGCCAGCAGATCAGGCGCACGCTGGACCTGCCGGGGGCGGTCGGCAGCTGCCTATCGCTGATGTATGCGGCACTGGACGACCGGCCGCTGTTCGGCGCGAAGGTGCTGTCGGTGTTTCCCGGCAATTTCGCGCATGGGCTTGGCTCCCATCGCGGCGGTGTCTTCCTGTTCGACAAGGATCACGGGCGGCCCGTGGCCCTGATCGACGGCGGAGAGCTGACGGCGTGGCGGACTGCGGCGGCCAGCGCGGTCGCGACAAAAGCGCTATCGCGCCCGGACAGCTCCACGCTGACCGTCTTCGGCTATGGCGAGCAGGCCCGCCGGCACGTCGAGGCCATTTCACAGGTGCGGCCGATCCGGGCGGTCCATGTCTGGGGCCGCGACCCCGCCAAGGCGCAGCGCTTCGCGGAGAGCCTGTCGACCGCCGGCTTCGGAGCTGGTGCGCATCCCGACGCCGCCGAAGCCGTTCGCGGGGCCGACATCATCTGCACGACGACATCGTCCGAGCAGCCGGTGCTGTTCGGCAAATGGCTACCGCCCGGGGTCCATGTCAACGCGGTCGGCGCGAGCGTCGCCTCATGTCGCGAGATTGACCTCGAATGCGTGCGCAGATCGAAGATTTGGGTCGATTACCTGCCCATGGCACTTGCGGCCGCGGGCGAGCTGATCGAGGCGATCGAGAGAGGCGAGATCGGCCGCGACCATGTTCGCGGCGAGATCGGCGAGGTGCTGGCGGGCGCGAAGCCCGGCCGCGCCGGCGATGTCGACATCACCCTCTATCGGTCCCTCGGCGTTCCCGCCCAAGACATCGAGCTCGCCAATCTTGTCTATGCCCGCGCCCGCGACGCGGGACTGGGCACTTCGATCGATTTCAGGTTGTGACGCCATGTTGAGCTGCCAGCGCGATCTCTTTTCCATACCCCGCGAGACGGCCTATCTCGACGCCGCCTACATGTCCCCGATCCCGAATGCCGCGGCCGCGGCCGGAGAGGCCGGCGTGAGGGTGAAGGCCGAGCCCTGGAAGATGACCATCGCATCCTATTACGACGAGGTGGAGCAGGCGCGGCAGCTCGCCGCCTCGATGATCGGCGCCGCCACCGACGACATCGCCATCGTCGCYGCCACCAGCTACGGCATGGCGATCGCGGCCGCCAACGTGGCGGTTCCGGCGGGTTCGGCGATCCTTCTCATGGAGAACGAGCACACCTCGCACCGGTATGTCTGGTACGATCTGGCGCAGCGCTCGGGCGCCCATGTCGACATCGTTGCGCAACCGGCCGACGGCGACTGGACCGGCGCGATCGTATCGGCAATCCGCAGCTCCATCCGTCCCGTCGCGGTCGTTGCCGGCACTCTCGTCCACTGGTTCGAAGGAATGGCCATCGACCTCGAGGCCGTGGCGGAAGCTGCACGTGCGGCAGGCGCGGCGCTTGTCGTCGACGGCACCCAGTGGGTGGGCGCGGTGCCCTTCGACGTGCGTCGCGTGCGGCCGGATTTCCTGGCCTTTGCCACCTATAAATTCCTGCTCGGCCCCTATCGCCTGGCCTTCCTCTACGCCGATCCGCGCTGGCACGAGGAGGGCCGCACGCTGGAGCATCATTCATGGAACCGCCTGGGGGGCGACCGGTCCGACTTCTACAACGTTACGGTGGCGGAGTTCCTGCCGGGCGCGCGCCGGTTCGACATGGGCGAGCGCTCCGACTTCGCGGTGCTGCCGATGGCGATCGCCGCCATGACGCTCATCCGCGATTGGACCGTCGACCGGGTGTTCGAGCGCCTTCGCCACCTCAACGAGCTTGTCTGGGCCGAGGCGGAAAATCGCGGCCTGCCGGCCGTGCGGCCGCGCTTCCCGACGCCGCATATCTCGATCCTCGATACCGGCGATCGCCTGTCACCGAATGCGGCGCAGGAATTGAAGCGCGCCAATGTGCACGTCACGCTCCGCGGCACCAAGATGCGCGTGTCGCCGCACGTCTACAATGACGAAGCCGATATCGACCGCCTGTTCCTAAGCCTGCCGCTCCGCTAGCGCCTAACCCTGCTTCGCCCTCAAGGCGCTTATCCCGGCGTCCACGCTGTTCATGAAGCTGCGCGTGGTCTGGATGAGGTGCTCGGTGAAGGCGTCCGCCGCGGTCGAGGCGATAACGCCCCATGGACGGTAGACGCTGAGATTGAGATCGAGATGCGGTCGGAAGTCCCTGATCTCGATCGGCAAATCGCGCGCGAGCCACGCGGAAAGTCGGTCCACGACCGTCACGCCCGCCCCCGCCGCCACCAGCGCGATGCAGGCGCTGGAGAGGCTCGCCTCCACCTTCAGCACACGCTTGACACCGCGTTCCTCGCAAAGCGCGTCGAGCTGGCGCCGCATCGGATCGGCCGAGCCCATCGAGATGAAATCGAGGCCGTCGAGATCGTCGGCCTGGATGACATCGAGCTCAGACAGACGATGATCCACCGGCATGACGCATACGGGCGGTGTCGCGGTCAGCGCGCGCCTGACGATAGAAGGATTCTCGTCCGACGCGGTCACCCCGATGCCAATGTCGAGTTGGTTGCGGCTTGCCCGCTGCACCACCGTCGCGGAGCTGCGGATGTCGAGCGAGATGGACACGGACGGATGCTGGCTCGAGAAGCTGGTTATGATGGACGGCAGCAGCGTGGAGCCGAAAGCCGGCAGCGCGCAGATGTTCAGCCTGCCGCTGCGCAGCTCGCGGATTTCCCGTGCGGCGCGCGAGATGCCGCGCGCGGATTCGAAGACCCGCTGCACCTCGGCATAGAGCATGTGCGCTTCGGGAGTCGGGATCAGCCGCTGCCGGCTTTTCCTGAACAGCTGGAATTCCGCTTTCTCGGTGAGCTGCTGCAGCATCTTGCTGACGGCGGGCTGCGTGATGTCCAGCGCGTCGGCCGCCTTCGTCGTCGTCCCGTGCAGCATCACGGACGCGAAGATCTCGATCTCGCGGGGCGTGAACTCCGCGTCTTTCGCGATCGTGTCCTTTTCACTGAACTTCATAGACCCTGCCCGCCGACAAATCGCTGCGCCGTCGAAGCAAGTCGCGGCCGGGCGATGTTAACGGGCCACGCCGGGTGTTCCAATAGCCAAACGAATGAAGTTTATTCCTATAGGTTATGAAGCGYCGCAAAGGCTGGGATGCTCGTCAGCCGCCAACAAGGGTTTCGGCAAGGTCGAGCAAGGCTGCATCGCGGCCTGGAAGAGCGGCAAGCTGCACCGATACCGGCAGGCCGTCCGGCACGCCCAGGGGGACGGCCAAGGCAGGCATGCCGAGCATATTCGCCCAACGGCGGAATCGGCCGCCGGCCATCCCCCACGACACCATTTCCCCGTTCACCAGCGTGAGCTCGTCCGACAGCCGGGGCGCCGCACCCGGAGCAGTCGGGACGGCCAGCGCATCCAGGTCTGCCATCCTTGCCATGAACCGTGCGCGCGCTTCCGCTCGGATCGCGATGGCCCTGTCGTAGGCGTCCGCGCCGATGCCGGTGCCGTCCCGCAGGAAGGTGCGAACCGCGTCGCCGACCAGATCCGGGTTCTTCTCGATCGACTCCCGGTAGATCTGCGCAAATTCGTATTGCAGGATCGTCAGACCCGCAGAGACGAACTCCTCCCTGCCGTCGAAGGCGATTTCCACCGTGCGAACCATCGGCTGATCGAGCAGCGCGGCCAATGCGGTTTCGACAGCGCCGTCGACAGGAGCGCCGGTCAGCTCCGGGCAGATGCCTATGGTCAACCCGGTTCTCGATGCGCTTGCCCCGCCCTGCGCGCCGAGCGGTTTTCCGGCCATAGCCTCGGTCACCAGGCGAACATCCCGTGTCGAGCGCGCCAGCACRCCGACGCAATCCAGCGAAGGCGCGATGCCCATCACGCCCTTCGTATCGATCAGGCCGTTGCTGGGCTTGAAGCCAAACAATCCCGTTGCGGCGGCCGGGGAACGGTTTGAGCCGCCGGTGTCAGTGCCGATCGCCGCTGCGCAGAAACCTGCTGCAACCGCAGCCGCCGATCCGCTGCTGGTGCCGCCCGTTCCACGGCTTCCATCCAGCGGATTGGCGACCTTGCCGAACCACGGGTTGTCATGCCCGCCGGCACAGAGCTCGTGCAGGTTGGTCTTGCCGATGATGATCGCGCCCGCCCGCTGAAGGTTGGCGATACAGGCTGCCGTATCTTGCGCGACCTGGTTGCCGAACAATCGGGACCCGCCGGTCGTCGGCCAGTTCTTCACATCGATAATGTCTTTGATCGCGATGGGCACACCGTGCAGCGAACCGCGCCTGCGGCCCGATCGGATTTCGCGCTCTGCCTGAAGCGCGGCATCAAGGGCTTCGGCTTCGCTCACGAAGATCATCGCCCTGATCTCTCCGTTCAGCGCGTGGATCCGCTCGAGACAGGTCTCCACGATCCTTACCGGCGAGAGGCCGGAAGCGATTTCTTCATCCAGCGCCTCGATGGACCCGCAGGGATCGGTTTTCATTCGGCAAACTCAAGTCGCACGAGACCTCGCTATCAGCATCCAAGGACTGGATCGACGATGGCACAAGCGGGATTTGGCGGACAGTGCCGAGCCTATTGCCTTCGGGTTGAGGCTAACGGGGAAAACTCATAGCCCGGGTCGGCATGGCGGTTCAGGCACAGCGACCTGGCCCGACGGACGATGCATTTTGCCCACCGCAGCACGAGCCCGACTGCACCATCCAAAGCCTTGCGGCTGTCATAACTATTGGTGATGAACCGCGCCGCGGAGGGCATTAGATCGGCTTGATTTGACCTGTTAGCGTTTTCGGACATCGGCTGAAAATCATCAGCGCGAAAAGATAATTCAGCACAAACAAAAAGGGGAATAACCATGAAGAAGCTTGCACTCATCGCATCGCTGATCGCGGCGGCCCTTGGCGCCGCCAGCGCTCCCTCGGCAGCCGCCGACGACGTCATCCGCTTCGGCGTCGCGGCCGAGCCATACGCGCCCTTCTCGGTCAAGGACGCCAGCGGCAAGTGGCAGGGTTGGGAGATCGACCTGATGAATGCCGTGTGCACCGAGATGAAGGCGAAATGCGAGATCGTCGATATCGCCTGGGACGGCATCATCCCCGCGCTGCTCGACAAGAAGTTCGACGTGATCTGGAGCTCGATGTCGATCACCGACAAGCGCAAGGAGGTCATTGACTTCACCGACAAGTACTATTACTCGCCCAACGTGCTCGTCGGCGCCAAGGCCGACACGCGCAAATTCGACGTCACCAAGCCCGAAACGTTCAAGGGCGTGGCCGTGGCGGCGCAGAATGCGAGCCTGCAGGCGACCTACATGCAGGACAAGTTCAACGGCATCGCCGACGTGAAGATCTACCCGACGCTCGACGACGAGATCGCCGACATGCAGGCCGGCCGCGTCGACCTGATGGCGGCGGCGGGCATCCAGATCCAGGATTTCCTGAAGAAGCCGGAAGGCCAGGCCTATGAGGTCAAGGTGACCCTGCCGCACGAGAAGATGTTCGGCTACGGAGACGGCGGCGGCGTGCGCAAGGAAGACACGGCGCTCAGGGACCGTCTCAACGCGGCGCTTAAGGCCGTGAAGGCCAGCGGCGAGTACGATACGATCACGAAGCGCTATTTCGATTTCGACATCTACGGCGATTGACCTGCCGCTTTTCGGCATCATGCTCCGGTGCCGGCCGATCGGCCGGCACCATCGTCATTGGAACTTGCCGCATGGATTCGATGGTGTCTTGGCTGACCCTGCTCGGCTTCGGCGACAAGGGCTGGGGCGACGAATTGCTTCGCGGCGCCTGGCTGAGCCTCGAAATGTCGATCAGCGCCTATGTCGTCGGCCTGGCGCTCGGCCTCGCCGGCGCATTGGCCAAGCTTTCGAAGCGTCGCACGGCCGTCTTCGTCGCCGTCGCCTACACGACGATCATCCGCTCCATCCCGGACATCCTCATCATCTTCCTCATCTACTACACCGCGACGGACGCATTGCGCTCGGCCGTGACTTTCACGGGGCTCGCTTCCGAATTTCAGATCAACGGCTTCGTCGCGGCGACGCTGTCGCTCGGGATCGTGCAGGGCGGCTACAGCACGGAAGTGCTTCGCGGCGCGATCGCGGCCATCCCGCGCGGCCAGGCCGAGGCGGCGCATGCGCTAGGCCTGACCCGCCGCCAGACCTTCTTCCTGGTGACCCTGCCGCAGATGATCCCGCTGGCGCTGCCGGGGCTCGGCAATTTGTGGCTGGTCGTCCTGAAGGAAAGCTCGCTGGTCAGCCTCATCGGTTTCACCGAGCTGGTTCTCGCCGGCAAGATGGCTGCCGGCGCGACACGCGATTATTTCCTGTTCTACTGCGCGATCGCATTCGTGTTCCTGGTGATGTCCGGCCTGTCGGCGATGCTCTTCCACGCCTTGGAAACATCTACCGCCAATCCCGGGAGGCGCAGATAGCGTGACTGAGTTCGGGCACTATCTCGCCAGTCAGCTCCTGGCTGGCATCCAGACCACCGTCATCCTCTTCGTCGGCTGCGCGCTCGTCGGCAATCTGCTGGCCATCCCGGTCGCGCTTGCCAAGCTGTCGGCAAGGCCATGGCTGCGCTATCCGGCGGTCGCCTTCATCCTGGCCTTCCGGGGCACGCCACTGCTCGTCCAGCTCTATCTTTGCTACTTCGGCGTCGGCCAGCTCCTCGCCGGCGTGCCTTCGATAAGGTACAGCCCGTTGTGGCCGATGTTGCGGGGCGCTTACTGCTATGCATTCCTCACCCTGTCGCTCAACACCGCGGCCTATTGCGGCGAAATATGGCGGGGCGCGATCCAGGCGATACCGGACGGGCAGCGCGAGGCCGGACAGTCGCTTGGCCTGTCGAAGACGCGCATCATGATTTCCGTGCTTTTGCCCCAGGCCTTCCGGTTGGCGCTGCCGGCGATCGGCGGGCAGAATATCCTGCTGCTGAAGGGCACGGCGCTCGCTTCGACGATCACGGTGTTCGAGCTCATGGGCGCGGCGAACCTCGTCCGCGCGCAAACCTTCCGGGTCTATGAGCCGCTGTTTGCCGCAGCGCTCGGATATTTCCTGCTGGCATCGTTGGTGACGGCTGGCTTCGGTTTCTTCGAACGTCGGTTGGCCCGAAGGTATTGAGGGGCGCGAGAAGCCGCCCCGGTCTCACGAGACCGTCGCCCCCTCCCCTGGCTGAATCGAATTTGGGCCACCGCCTGTAGACATCGCGGCGGCAATGAAACAATCTTCACTGCGGGAACATAAGCGCCTCGAAGAAGGCGCCTTACCTTCGGGTGCGCATGAACAATCGCTGGACCTTGTACGATCCACGCCTGGCCTGGATGCTGGTTGCACCGGTGCTTCTGCTGCTGATCTTCTTCCTGGTGCTGCCGATCGCGGTGATGGCGGCCTATACGTTCTTCACCTTCGTCACCGCCGGCGTCGAAACCAGCGCGTTGACCGCCGCCAACTGGCAGGAATTCTTCACCGACAGCTACTATTCCGGCTTCCTTCTGAAGACGCTGCGCGTCGGCGCGATCACCGCGCTGCTGTGCGGCGTGCTCGGCTATTTCCCGGCCTATTTCATCTGGGCGACGAGCTTCAGGCACAAATGGCTGCTCTTGCTCCTGCTCATCGTGCCGTTCTGGATCAGCTTCACCATCCGCACCTTTTCCTGGATCAACATCCTGGGCGAACAGGGCGTCATCAATGTCGCGCTGCTCAGGATGGGCATCATCAGCGAGCCGCTGCCGATGCTCTACAACGAGGGGGCGGTGATCCTGGGGCTGCTGCACTTCCTCCTGCCMTACATGATCCTCAACGTCTATGTCAGCCTCGAGGGCATCGACCGCACGCTGATTGCGGCGGCCCGCTCGATGGGCTGCACCAGCGCGCAGGCGTTCCGCGAGGTGACCTTGCCGCTGTCGCTGCCGGGTCTCGCGGCCGGGCTGCTGCTCTGCTTCGTGCTGGCGGCCGGCAGCTATGTGACGCCGCAATTGCTGGGCTCGGGCCGAGACGCGCTGTTCGGCAATCTGATCTACGACACCATCATGGGCGAATTGAACTGGCCGATGGGCGCCACGCTGTCGATCGTGCTGTTCCTAGTGCTCGGCTTCTTCGCCGCCATCTACACCCGCTACATGGGCATGTCGCAGATCGTCAAGGGGCTTGGCGGATGACGAAGGCTGCGCGGCGCAAGGAGGAAGGCAGATGGGCCTGGCGGCTGACCGGCTTCGTCACGCTCTGCGTCTACATCTTCATGTTCGCGCCGATCGTGGCGACCGTCATCCTGTCTTTCAACGCCTCGATGTTCGGCGGCTTCCCGATGACCGGCTTTTCGCTGCAGTGGTACGCCAAGCTGATGAACAATGACGCGGTGCTGACGGCCTTCCGCACCTCGCTGTGGATCGCGCTGGTCACTGCTGCCGTCACCACGGCCATCGGCGTCGTCACGGCTTTCGCGCTGGTGCGTTTCGAGTTCCGCGGCAAGCAGGCGCTGAGCACGCTGGTGATCCTGCCGGCGCTGGTGCCGGAAACCATCCTCGGCGTCGGCCTGCTGGTGCTGATCAAGGCGGTCGACCAGCCGCGCACGATGCTGCTTCTCGTGCTTGGCCATATCCTCTTAGCGGTGCCCTATGTGGTGCTGATCGCGCAGGCACGGATGATGGGGATCCGGCGCGTCTATGAGGAGGCGGCGCTCTCGCTCGGCGCCTCGCGCTTTTCGTCCTTCCGCGAGATCACGCTGCCGCTGCTCATCCCGGCGGTGGTCGGCGGCGCGCTGCTCGCCTTCACCATTTCGTTCGACAACACCTCGGCCAGCCTGTTCTGGCGGCCGGCCGGCGTCGAGACCATGCCCACCCAGATCCTTTCCATGCTCAAGATTTCGATCAGCCCAGAGATCAACGCGCTCGGCACCGTGATGATCCTGGTGACCGTGGGCATCCCGTTGATCGGCGGCCTGATCCTGCAGAGCTTGACCAGACTGAAAAGACGCGGCGAACCAAAGGAGGAAGTACGATGAAACTGACGACGACCAAGCGGCTGGAACGGCTGCACGACCGGTATGCCAACGGCGATCTGAGCCGCCGCACTTTCCTGACGCTGACGGCGGCGGCCGCCGCGTCGGCGGGGCTTTCCATGCCGTGGATGGGCCGGGCGCTCGCCGCGGTCGAGGAAGTCCGCTTCGACGGCTGGGGCGGCACGGTGCAGGACGCGATCGACAAGTTCGCCTTCCAGCCCTACACGGCCRAGACCAAGATCAAGGTGGTGCAAGGCACGTTCGGCGACGAGGACGAGATCATCACCAAGATCAAGACCGCTAAGCCCGGCGATTACCAGGTCATCCATTCCTCGGGCGTCAACTACTACATCAAATACGTCAATGGCGGCCTGACCTCGGAGATCAACGAGGCCAACATTCCCAACATGGCGAATGTGCTGCAGCCGATGATCGAGCCGTTCCGCAAGCTGACGCCGAAGCTGTCGGCCGTTCCTTACGACTACGGCACGACCGGCATTGCCTACAACACCAAGGTGATCTCGCCCGAAGAAGCCAAGGAAAAGGGCGCGGCACTCCTGCTCGACAAGAAATATGCCGGCAAGGTCGGCGGCTATTCCGACATGACGACGCGCGTCTGGTACGCGGCCTTGGCCACCGGACAGGATCCCAACAACCTCAAGGACATGGACACGATCTGGGCCAAGGTGCGCGAGACGCGCGACCTCGCCAAGAAGTTCTGGAGCTCCGGCGCGGAGTTGATGGACCTGCTTTCCAAGGGCGAGATCGTGGTGACCGACGCCTGGTCGGGCCGCGTCGCGGCGCTGCAGGATCAGGGTCATCCGATCGGCTATCTCGATCCGGCCGGCTCCTATGCCTGGATGGAGGACATGCTCATCCTGAAGGGCTCGCCGATGACCGAGTGCGAGGAGCTGATCAACTTCATGCTCGACCCGGCGACCTCGATCGCGGTGGCCGAAGGGCAGAGCTACCCGCCGTCGCTCGACCCGACCAAGGTCAAGCTCACCGACAAGATCGCGAAGCTGCCGGCCTTCGACCCGACGGGCACGATGAAGGCGCTGACCTTCGCCGATCCGGTCTACTGGGCGACCAATGAGGACGCCTGGACCAAGCAGTGGAACAGGATCTCGAAAGGTGCCTGACAGCCAGGACACGAAAATCCATCCCCGGCCGGCCTCGGCCGGGGCACAAGGCGCGGGCGCGGCCGCCGGGGCGAACAGCCCGGCAGTCGAGTTCCGCAACATCGACATCGCCTACGGCAAGTTCGTCGCGGTGCGCGATTTCTCTTTGTCGATCCGCAAGGGCAGCTTCGTCACGCTGCTCGGGCCATCAGGCTGCGGCAAGACGACGATCCTGCGCTCGATCGCCGGGCTGGTCGACATTTCGGCCGGCCAGATCATGATCGGCGGCCGGCGGGTCGACGACGTGCCGATCTACAAGCGCAATATCGGCCTGGTGTTCCAGAGCTATGCGCTCTTTCCCCACAAGAGCGTGTTCGACAATGTCGCCTTCGGCCTGAAATACCGCAACGTGGCGAAGCCCGAGATCAAGCGCAAGGTCGGCCAGGCGCTCGACATGGTGCAGCTGCCGGGCAGCGAGAAGAAACTGCCCTCGCAATTGTCGGGCGGCCAGCAGCAGCGCATCGCGCTGGCGCGCGCCATCGTTTTCGAACCGCAGGTGCTTTTGCTCGACGAACCGCTCTCGGCGCTCGACGCCAACATGCGCGAGGAAATGCGCGTCGAGATCAAGAAGATCCAGAAGGAAACCGGCATCACCGCCATCTTCGTCACGCACGACCAGGAAGAAGCGCTGTCCATGTCGGACCGCATCGTGGTGATGAATTCCGGCTCGGCCGAGCAGATCGGCACGCCGGAAGAAGTCTATGAGCGCCCGGCCACCGCCTTCGTCGCCGACTTCCTCGGCAAGGCCAACATGCTTTCGGGCACCGTGAGCCGATCCGACGGGCCGACAATTGTCACCCTGGCCAGCGGCCAGTCGGTTAATGTGCTGTCGCCCAAGCCGCTGGCGACCGGCAGCGCCGTCACGGTGGTGGTGCGGCCGCAGAAACTGGCGGTCGGCGGAGCGAACGCCAACCGCCTCCCCGGCCGCGTCGCCTCGACTTCCTATCTCGGCGGCAGCGCCATCTACGAGGTCGACATCGGCGGCAAGACGAGCATCCGCGCCAACGCCGCGATCAACGGCCGCGTTCTGCGCGAAGGCGAAGCGGTCGAGCTCAGCTTCGACCCGGACGATTGCGTCTTGCTGGACGAGAACGGACGGCGGATTTCCTGAGGTCGGGCCACGCTGCGCAAGCCTCGGCGGCAACCCTCGATTCAGGTCCGGTTCTAATCGACACTCGACCGGCAGGGCGCCGGTCGCAAAACCTCGATTTCCACGGCAAATTCGACGTCCGTTCCAACGCTGGCTCCCCCGGTCGTAAGCCACAAGTCCTGCCATCGACGACGCGAACGGTCGCGCCGCAAAGGATGGAGACGACGATGACGAGTTTGGAACACACCGCTTGTGAAACCGGCCGATCGGGCCGCGGCCTGGTCGACTTTGCCAGCCGCGCGCTCTGGCATTTCTATCGCGCGATGAGGATGCGCAGCGACCGCGCCGCCATGCAGGCCATGCCCGATTATCTGCTCAAGGACATGGGTGTCGCCCGTTCGGAAATCGACCATTACACCTCGATGCGCTACGCGGCGTCCGACACCGACCGGATGGATATCGGCAACGTCAGATGACCGCCCATGACGAGCGTGGCTGTGCCGCCGACATGCTCCGGGCGCTTCCCACCTCCCGGGATTTTTGCGCTTCGGCGTATTCGCTTCATGCGTAGGCCATGCCGTTTCAAACGATACGTCAAACGGCAATTTCCACGGTAGGCGTATGAAAAATTCCACGGTCGCATCCACTCTCGTTCAAACGCTCCATCGGCAAACAGAGGCCGTCACGGCAACCAAGCCGCAAACGAACCTTTGGAGATGAAAGATGCAACCCAACACCAAACCTGCACGGCTTCCGCTCAATGGCGTCGACACGCCGCACCTGATGGCGACGATCAATTTCGTCGCCGGGCAGCCGGAGCTCGCCAAGTTCCAGTTCCGCGCCCACAATGAGTGGATCGAGGGCACGCACAGCAAGACCGTCATGAACGGCTTCTTCGGCGCCGGCAACGAGCAGAAGCACGAGAAGCCGCACTATGCCGACGCCGACCATCCGGCGATCCTGTGCGGCGCCGACAATGCGCCGACGCCGGTCGAGTGGCTGCTGCACGGCCTGGCCGGCTGCCTGATGGCGGGCGTCGCCAACATCGCCGCCGCGCGCGGCATCAAGCTCACCAAGGTGAAGTGCTCGGTCGACGGCGACATCGACCTGCGCGGCATCCTCGGCATCTCGGACGAGGTCCGCAACGGTTTCCAGAACATCCATGTGTCGTTCGAGATCGAGGGCGACGCGCCGGCCGAGAAACTGCAGCAGCTGGTCGAGCAGTCGCGCGCCCGTTCGGCGGTGTTCGACGTGCTGACCAAGGGGGTGCCGGTCACCGTCGGCATCAAGACCATCCAGTAAGCCCGCAGGCGGCTCGGGCCTGATCCGGGCCGCCTCCCCTCCTATCGACGGAATGAACCATGAGACGCTCGGACGTCGTCATCATCGGCGCGGGCCAGGCCGGCCTCGCACTCAGCCATTGCCTTGGCCAGGCCGGCATCGATCATGCCGTGCTTGAGCGCGGCCGCATCGGCGAGCGCTGGCGCTCGCAGAGCTGGCGCTCGCTTCGGCTGCTCACGCCGAATTGGCTGAATGCGCTCCCCGGCTCGCCCTATGGGGGCGGCGATCCCGACGGCTTCATGAGCAAAGGGGCTTTCGTGGAAAGCCTGGAGCGCTACGCCTGGCAATGGCATGCGCCAGTCGAGACCAATGTCGAGGTCACATCCGCCAAGCGGACCGGCGACGGCTTTGCCCTGCGCACCAGCGCCGGCGACTGGTCGGCGCGCGCGGTCGTCGTGGCGACGGGACATTGCGACCGCCCGGTCATCCCTTTTTCGGCCGAGACCCTTCGCGGACCGCTCAGCATTCACGCATCGCAATATCGCTCGCCTGGCGAGCTGCCGAGCGGTGGCGTGCTGGTCGTCGGCGCCTCGTCCTCCGGCGTGCAGATCGCCGACGAGCTCGCCCGCGCCGGGCGGCGCGTGGTGCTTTCGGTCGGCAAGCATACGCGGCTGCCCAGAACATGGCGCGGCCAGGATATCTTCTTCTGGCTCCGCGCAATGGGCCTGATGGCGCAGCGACCGGAAGACCTCGCCAATCCGGAA
Source organism: Mesorhizobium sp. LCM 4577 (assembly GCF_001854795.2). Lineage (NCBI taxonomy): Bacteria > Pseudomonadati > Pseudomonadota > Alphaproteobacteria > Hyphomicrobiales > Phyllobacteriaceae > Mesorhizobium > Mesorhizobium sp. LCM 4577. The sequence goes on from NZ_MDDU01000004.1 coordinate 212,409, forward strand.
GCCGCCCGGCGCCAGCCATCGCTGCAGCTCGCCGGCCGGCCGGACAAGGCCGATGTCGATCTCGCCACGCTGCAGGCGCTCGGCGTGGAACTCACCGGGCGGGTGCGGCGCGTCGGCGATCGCGTGATCGGCTTCGCCGGCGATCTCGGCCAGCACGTCGCAGCGGCCGAAGCGAAGCAGGCGCGCCTGCTCGACCAGATCGACCGCTTCGCGGGTGTGGCGACACCGTACCGGCCCGAGCCGGTGGCGCTGCCATCGACCTGCGTAGAGCGGGTGTCGCTGACGGACGGATCGATCCGCAGCATCGTCTGGGCGACCGGCTATGCGCGCTCGTTCGACTGGCTGGAGCCGCTGGCGCTTGGCGCCGATGGCGAGCTGGCGCATCAGGGCGGCGTCACCAGCGTGCCTGGCCTCTATGCGCTCGGCTTCCGCTTCCTGCGCAAGCGCGATTCCAACTTCATCGGCGGCGTCGGCGCGGATGCCGAGGCGATCGCCGCCGAAATCTCGCGTTATCTCGACTGCAATGGCCGCAAGGCGGCCTGAGGATCTACGACCATGGCAACCATCTCCCTCATGGCCTCCCCCAAGCGTGGCCATTACGACGCCATCATCGTCGGCGCGCGCTGCGCGGGCGCGGCGACCGCGATGCTGCTCGCCCGCGCCGGCCTCAAGGTGCTGGCGATCGACCGCAAGCCCTATGGCTCCGACACGCTGTCGACGCATGCGCTGATGCGGCCCGCGGTGCTGCAATTGTGGCGCTGGGGTTTGCTCGAGCCGGTGCTTAAGGCCGGCACGCCGCTGATCGAGACAACGACCTTCCACTATGGCGACGAGGAGATCGCCATCCCCCTCGCCTCCGCCGGCTCGGATCTTCCTGGCCTGATCGCGCCGCGGCGCACCGTGCTCGACCGCATCCTGGTCGACGCGGCGCGCAAGGCCGGCGCGGAGATCCTGCACGAAATGGCGGTCGGCGATCTCTTCGCCGACACGCGTGGCCGCGTGCGCGGCATCGAGATCCGCGCCGCCGGCCGTGCTGCCGTGCGGGTCAGCGCCGATATCGTGGTCGGCGCGGACGGCGTCGGCTCGCTGGTGGCAAAATGCGTCGACGCCCAGACCTTGCGGCGCGGCGCAGTGTCGGCTGCCCACGTCTATGGCTATGCACCGATCGAGCCGGGCGCCGGCTACCACTGGTATTTCCGCGACGGGATCGCCGGCTCCTTCATCCCGACCAATGACGGCCTCGCCTGCATCGTCGCCTCGGTGCCGACGAGCCTGTTCGACCAACGCTTCCGCCTCGGCCACGCCCGCGCCCGCATGGATGTGCTCGAAGCGCTTTCGCCGGCGCTGGCCGCACAGGCGGCCAACGCGCCGAAGGATGCTCGCCTGCAGGCGTTCCGGGGCGTGCCTGGCTATATCCGCCAGGCGCACGGTCCGGGTTGGGCGCTGGTGGGTGATGCCGGGTTCTTCCGCGACCCGATCACCTCGCACGGCATTTCGGACGCGCTGCGCGACGCCGAGAGCCTCGCGCGGGCGATCCTCGACGGCTCTGAGGCGGCATTTTCGGTCTGGCAGCGGCAGCGCGACATGATCGCCAATCAGATCCTCGACACCACCGACGCCGTCGCCGGCTTCGACTGGACGCTCGACGATCTCGGCGAGCGGCACCGCCGCTTCAGCGCCGTGCTCAAGGCCGAAGTGCAGGCGCTGGCCGGGCACCCCATGCCGGCCCGCCGCGCCCCTTCCTCTGCATCGCGGCCGTCAGCCCACCGGGCGCCAGCCAATCAGGACGAGCCGCCGGCTTCGGCCGGCTCGAACCTCAATCGCAACCGAACCGGAGCAAGATCATGACTTTGCATTCGATAAAGGATKGGCATGTGATGAAGGACGGCTGGGTCGGCGTCATCAAGGGCCGGCCAAAGGTGGGTGCTTTCGCCGAGCGCTCGCGGCGCACGCAGCCTCAGGATATCGATGCTTTCGCCGAGATGACCGGCGACCGTAACCMATTGCACTACGACAAAGCGCTGGCCGAGGCTTCGGTGTTCGGCAAGCTCATCGTGCAGGGCGGCGTCACCTCCGGCATCCTGAATGCGGTGGTGGCGGAGGACCTTCCCGGCCCCGGCTCGGTGTTCCTTGAAGTGGCGTGGAAATTCGTCAAGGCGGTCGGCGTCGGCGAACTGATCACCGGCCGGGTCGAGGTCAAGGAGGTGCGCGCCGACAAGCCGATCACCAAGCTGGAGACATCGGTGCGCAACGAAGCCGGCGAGCTGTGCCTCACCGGCACCGCGACGGTGTTCACCGTGCCTTTGGCCAAGGGCTGAGGGCTTCGCGAGCACCCAATTATCCGCCAGCCGTCTCGGCGATGAAGGCGCGGACGTGATCGATGAACTCCTCGAAGGCCGGCTCACCTTCGAGGAGGATGTGGTTCTGACTCTCGAGCTCGATAAAGCGCGCGCCGGGAATGCCCGCTGCCATCGTGCGGCCGGACTCCACCGGTGCCACGTTATCGTCCCGCGCATGCAACACCAGTGTCGGCACGCGCACCTTTTCCAACAAGTCGCTGACATCGATCACCGAAGAGGCGCTCTGCAGCCGCCAGGCATCGTCGGGTGAGACGGTGCGCAGCATCAGGTCGTCCATCCAGGCGAAATGCTCGTGCGTGGCGCCGGGGATAAACATCGAGCAGAAGGCCTGACGGAACATYGGGTTCGGCTTGCCCCAGTTCTCGCGCATCAGCGTCGCGGCAGCTTCGCGCGTCGCGATCTCGCCGGCGTCGCCGCGCGCCCGCCAGCCTTTGACATAGCCGCCGTAAAGGATCATGCCCGACACTTTCTCGGGGTGGCGGATGGCATAGGCGATGGAAACCGCGCAGCTCTGCGACAGGCCGAGCAAGGTGAAGCGGTCGAGCCCTGCCGCCTCGACCACGCATTCGAGGTCCGACACCATCGTCTCGAACGAGATGTCGACGACGTGCCGCTGCGACAAGCCGTTGCAGCGCTGGTCATAGCGCACCAGCCGGTTGTGGCGCGACAGTTCCCCCATCCAGTGCCGCCAGATCGGGCTGTCCCAGTCGAAGGTGAGATGCGACATCCAGTGCGCGGCGCGCAGGATCGCCGCGCCGCTGCCGGTGCTGGCATAGGCGAGCCTGGTGCCGTCGAGAGCCCGGCAGAATTGCACGGCGCGGCCGGGATCCTGTGCCGGCGCGGCGGGTTTCGACGGCGCCTGCGCCGGTCGCGCGGCGCCCGACTGGGGCGCGCGGCTCGTGGCTTGAGCGGCGGCCGACCGGACCTGGCCCTCCAGCGCCTGGATCTCGGCGGCGAGGCCGGCGTCGTCGGGGACGAGGCGGCGCAGGCGCTGCGCAAGCGGCAGCGCCCGCCGGGGCTGATCCGTCAGGCGCTCGACCAGCTCGCGCAGGATGCCGAGCTCGACGATCTCCACTTCGCTGGCGATCGCCTGCCGCCAGGACTCGTATTCGAAGCATCGTTCGAGCGAGAGATCGGCGAGAAAGCCGCCGCGGATCGAGGCAAGGACGGCTTCGAGCTCCTCGGTCGAGTGGGTCGACAGGTCGGCCTTCACCAACGGCGCCAGCCGCGCATAGTCCGTCTCGAGGTTGAGCGCTACGGCGTTGCGATCGGCGATGAGGGAGGATTCGCCGCCGTCCAGCACCTGGCGGATCTTGGACAGGCTCCAGCGCAAGGCGCCGCGCGGATCGTCGGGAATGTCCCAGAATATCTCGCACAACCGCTCGCGCTGGTGCTGCCTGGCGGTGACGGCGAGGTAAGCGAGCAACGCCCGCGTCTTGCGCGACGGCGGCAGGTCAAGCGGCGCGCCGTCGCGCGTGACCTGCAAATCGCCAAGCACGCGCAGTTGAAGCATCTGCTGGCCGCCGTTCATGCGTTCACGCGCTTGTCGATAGCCATGATCCCCCTTCGGCCCTGGCCGGCGCCGCGAAGGGGCAGCCAATAGCAAAATTGGCTAATTTAGGAAAGCGTTGCGCATGGCACCCAGCGTACATGGACCTGAAATGACGCTGCTCGCCGCTCCGTCATGCCTTTGCCGCAACCGCCCTCGGCTTGATGACCGTCGCCAGCACAACCCCGACCACGATGAAGGCCGAGCCTACCAGATCATAGTCGTGCAGGCTCTCGCCGAGCAGGAGATAGGCGAGGATGGCGACGAACAATGTCTGCAGATAGAGCAGCATGCTTGCCCGGCTCGCGCCCAGCGTCTCGACGCTTTTGTTGTAGAGATAATACATCAGCGCGCCGCCGGGACCGGCCAGATAGGCGAGCGCGAGCAGGCCATTGCCGTTCAGGGCGGAGCGTTCGTCGTTGAAGATTTCCCAGAGATGGAACGGCAGCGCCACCAGCGCCCCGGCGCCGAGCAAGAGGACCACCAGCGGCAGGAGTTGGAGGCCGAATTTGGAGCGGCGCAGCAGCACGGTGTAGAGCGCCCAGCAGAAGGCGCTGCCGACGATCCACAACTCGCCGATGTTGAGGCGCAGGTGCACCAGCGCGTCCAGCTTGCCATGCGCGACGATGACCAGCATGCCGGCAAGTGCGGCAATCGCGCCGAGCGACTTCCAGAGGCCGAGCGGCTCGCCCAGCACGAGGCGCGCCAGCACCATGGTCATGATCGGCGACATTGCCATGATGATGCCCGCCGTGGTGGCGTCGGTGTCGTTCAAGCCATGGTAGATCATGCCCTGGCAGAGCGTCAGGCCGATCGCTCCGACAGCGACGACCTCCAGCGGCCGGGATTTGAGGAGCGCAATCATCGCGCCGTGATGGCGGTGCACGATCGGCAACAGGATGGCGCAGGCGAGCAAGAGCCGCCAGAAGCACAGCCCCCAGGGCGGCATTTCCGGCGCCACCCATTTGGCCGCGATATAGACGCCGGCCGACAGCAGCCAGCACAGCACGGCAGCGGGATAACCGCCCAGGGAAGGTAGCGAGATTGCGGCAGGTTGCTCTGCCGGATGCGCTATCGGTATCGCCTGCATCGCATGCCCCCCGTTCGATGAACGCCGGCCCAGACGTGAGCGGCAGTCTACCTCATTCCCGGGTTGTTACATATGGCCGCCGATGGAGAGCCATGGTCCAAAGATCAGTGCGGCGTGCCGCTAGCGGGATGCAGCAGGTCCCAGGCCGAGCCAACGCGACCGTGGAGCTGCGACGCAAAGCGTTCGGCTTCGGTGTCTTCGAGGCCGTCGTCGACAAGCGCCTCGATGCTTCGCCGCAGCAGGGCGAGCTGCATCTGCCGTGCGTGGCCTTTGTCCGTTTCGCGCATGATGGCAGTGACGTGATAGGCCACGACAGGCTGGCCGAGACAGGACAGAAGCGCGCCCGACTCTGCCGTCGCTGCAGTAACTGCTTCCTCGATATTCATGCCGGCGCTCCTCATCAAAGATGCTGGGCGCCTCCCCGGCAGACGGCGGCGATTATCCGCCGCTTCTTTGCTGATTTCGACAGCCGCGCTCATCGCTCACGACCAAAATCAGTATCCTCCAGAACCGTATTTAAGGCGACCGGATAGTTAATTGATGGTTAACGGGAACGATCGCATCTTATGCGTCCCGACCGGCTTGGCGCATCGGTCAGTGACCGAGGACATTGCGCTCGGCCGATGGCGCGAGGCTCTGCGAACCGGGTACCGAAACCGGCGCGCCTCGAAGCACCCAGTCTGCCGCGATCTGGCCGATCACCGGGGCAAGCTGGATGCCGTAGCCGCCGGCGCCGGCGGCGGTGATCAACGTTGGTTCCGAGGCGTCGAGCGGCCCGACGAAGGGGCGATGGTCGGCGGTGACCGGATAAAGACCCGCCCAGCCCCGGCCGAGTCGTGCGCCCGGCAGGTCGGGAACACGTTCTAAAAGCAGCTCCGCCAGATCGACCTTGGACTGCTCTTCGCACTGTTCGTTGTAATTGTCGGGATCTTCCGGAGCGATCGAGTTCACCTTGTGGATCTCGGCGATCAGCTCGCCCGGCTTTTCGTGGCGGAAATTGAGGCCGCTGCCCTCGCCGTTCACCAGGTCCATCACCATCGGCATGGTGTAGCCGAGCGGCTCGTCGAGATGGATGACGACGGCCTCGTGGCGCTCGGGCCAGATGTGCACGCGCTGGCCGAAAAGTGCTGCGACCTGCGGCGCCCAGGCGCCAGCCGCATTGACCACGGCATAGCAATCCATCGAGCCGCCGCTGGTTTCCAGCGTATAGCCGCCCGGCCGCCGTTCAACGCCGAGCAGCTTGCGGTACTGGCGGATCTCGCCGCCCTTGGCGCGGACGATGCCCGCCAGGAAATTGCACATCTCGTGCGGGTCGAGGAAGCCGTTGTCGGGTCCGAACAATCCGCCTTCGAGCCCATCCGGATTGATATGCGGAACGAGATCCCTGAGTTCGTTGGCATGGATCAGGCGCGACCTCAGCCCTGCTTCGGCCTGGATCTCGACCGATCTCGCGAAGAGCGCCATCTGCGCCGGCGTACGGGCCAGCCGCAGATAGCCGATATGGTTGAAGCGAAGCCCCTCGCCTTCCCATTGGCGGAACCGGCGCAGCGAATGGACGCGCARCATGATCTCGAACGGGTCGGTCAATTGCGACCCGACGACGCCGACCGACCGGCCACTCGACCCCGAAGCGATCGACTGGGCTTCGAGCACGGTGACGCGAGCGCCCTGTTCGACGAGATTGAGCGCCGTGCACATGCCCAGTGTGCCCGCGCCGATCACAACGACATGAGGAGAAGCTGTCATTCACGGTTCTCCTCGATCAGGATTGCGCGGCGATCTCGCCCAAGGTCTCGTCGATCGCATGAAGGATGGCACCGGCATCCGCCTCGGTCATCGGCGTCGACAGCGCGAACAGGCCGTAGCTGGCGGAGAGCACGCCACGGCCGAGCAGGCCCTTGTGGAAGGCGTCGAATTTCTTGCGCTCGGCCTGGCCGGGATAGATGGAGCGGTAATCCGTGACGGGATGCGACGTGAAATGAACCTTGAACAGCGAGCCGAGGCCGACGCATTGGCCGGCAAGCCCGCGCCTTTCGAATGAAGCGCTGACGCCGTCGCGCAGGAACGAGCCAAGATGATCGAGATGGACGAAGCTTTCTTTCGTCAGCGCCCGCATCGAGGCAAGGCCGGCGCGCATGGTGACGGGATTGGCGGTGAAGGTGCCGCCATGCGGAAGCGCGGGCTTGCCCGCGGTCGGATCGAACACCGCCATGATATCGGCGCGCCCGCCAACGGCGCCCACCGGAAAGCCGCCGCCGATGATCTTGCCCAGCGCCGTCAGGTCGGGCTCGATGCCCCATAGGCCTTGCGCGCCAGACCATCCCAGGCGAAACGAGATGACCTCGTCGAAGATGACCAGCGCACCCGCCGCATGGGCGATCTCGACCATGGCTTGGAGGTAATCCCGGCGCGCCGGGATCAGCCCGGCGCGGTTGGGCATCGGGTCGATCAGCACGGCCGCGATGGTCTCCCCCTCGGCGGCGAAGACGGCGCGCAGCGCCTCGGTGTCGTTGAAGGGCACGGCGATCACGTCGTCCAGCACGCCGCGCGGCGTGCCCCTGGCATAGGGCGTGGACCTCGGCAGGTCGCCCCAATTGGCGGGCGAGGAGTCCAGGCTCACTTCGGCGAAATCGTAGGAGCCGTGATAGGCGCCTTCGATCTTGACGATCTTCGGCCGGCCGGTGAAGGCGCGCGCGGCCTTGATCGCCATCATCACGCCCTCGGTGCCCGAGTTGGTGAAGCGGATCTGGTCGACGGAGGGCAGCCGCTCGACCAGCAGCTCGGCAAGCTCGATCTCGCTCAGGGTCGGGGCGCCGAAGGCCGTGCCAAGGGGCAGCTGATCGGCCACGGCCGCGGTGACGTCGGGATGGGCATAGCCATGGATCATGGCGGTGAAATTGTTGATGCAGTCGTAATAGGCATTGCCGTCGACATCCCAGACCCTGCAGCCCTCGCCGCGTTCGGCATAGATCGGAAACGGATCGACGAAGACCGTGGTGCGCGTGTTGCCGCCCGGCATCACCTTCCTGGCGCGCTCGAACAGGGCTTTCGATCCGGGCATGGCGTCGGGATATTGCGGCATGGCTCTCCGAGGCGACTTCGACCAATGAAACAGCGACGCAACCGCCGCTCGTCACGAAGCTACGGTTCGTTTCCGCGCCGGCGCAATCAGCCAGACCGGGCATGCGACCCGACCAGGGTCATGGCAAGTCCACATCATTTTGCGGCCGCCGCGACCGCGCGGTTCGGGTGCCTCAGATGGGTCGGCGTGATGCCGGTCTGCTGGCGGAAGACGCGGCTGAAATGGCCGGCATTGGGAAAGCCGCAGCGATAGGCGATCTCGCCGATGGCAAGGTCGCTGCCTTCCAGCAGCGACTTGGCGTAATGCAGCCGCAGCGCGAGATAAGCGGCCATCGGGCCGATGCCGAGCTCGGCGCCGAACAGGCGCTCGAGCTGGCGGCGCGAGCAGTTCTGCCTGGCGGCGATCTCGGCGACCGAGAGCGTCTCCTGCAGATTGCTTTCCATCAGGAGCAGCGCCCGCTTCACCGCGCGGCTCGCGGCCGCGGGAAAAAGGTCGCCGACCGGCTGCACGTCGCGGCTGGAGCGGATGCGGTCGAGCACCAGGATCTTGGCCGCCTTCTCCGCCGCCTTCTGGCCGATGAACTGCGAGACGAAATAGCCGGCGAGGTCGGCGGCGCCGGTGCCGCCGGCGCAGGTCGCCCGGCCACGGTCGACGGAATAGAGGCTGTCGGCATGGGCGTTCACGTCAGGAAACTCGGCGCGAAAATCCTTGATGTGGAACCAGCTGACGGCGGCGCTGTAGCCGTCGAGCAGACCGTAGCGCGCGAGCACGAAGCTGCCGGTGCAGAGCGCGGTGAGCGGCACACCCTTCTGCGCGGCGCGCAGCAGAAACGCCTCTTTTTCCGAACTCAGCTTGCGGTTGGTGTCGAGCAGGCCGCCGACCACCACGACATTGTCGAAATCCTCGGGATTGCCCATCGCCCGGGTCGGCAGCAATTCGACGCCGCAGCTTGCCCGGATCGGCAGGCCGCGCTCGCCGACGATCTCCCAGTCGAACTCGATCCTGCGGCTGCGGTCGCCCTCGTCGCCGGCCAGCCTCAGCGTGTCGATGAACAGGGACAGCGGCGACAAGGTGAAATCGCGCACCAAAAGAAATGCGAACTTCTTGGCCATCGGCTTCCGGGATCGTCGATCGTTTAACCGGACATTATGCGAAAATCGCTGGGCCGGGCCTTCTGAATCCGACCTTCATCCGGTCGAAACATCATCGAGCCGCGACCTCGGGGACTAGCGCCGCTCGGCGGCCCGGCTCGCCAACGCGATGACGAAGCGCCCCAGGACAATCCCCGCGATACCCGCCGCCGCCTTGAGCAGGCCATCGACAACCCGCGCATGCCGGCCAGGGTCGAACAGCTGCAGGACTTCGAGAACGCCGGCCACCGCGCAAACGAACAGCACGGTCTGCGTCACGCGGGACGGAAACCCGAGCGCCAGGGCCAGCCCCAGCAGGATGTAAGCCAAAGCGCGCTCCATGTTGGGGTCGCTCAGGTGTGGCCGCAGTTCGATGGGCGACAGCGTGGCGAAGGTGATGAGAGCCAGCAGGACGAACGCGGCGAGACGGGAAATGGAGGTCATGCCCGCTCTTACAGGCCGCTGGCCGTGATAACAATATTGCCGGCGCCCGGCCGCGGATTGGTTCCGCGCGGTGCCCGAAGCCGACGTTGCTCTGCAATCAGGCTGAGCTTCCTTGAACGCCGCGCAGGGCCGGTGCATGCTCCCAGCGCGCTTTCGGCGATCGCCGGGCGCCGCAATTTTCAGTCGAACGGCGGAGCCATCGGGCGATGACGACCATCCATCAATTCGCTGTGTCGGAAGGACAGGAATGGGTGCTGCCGGTCGATGACGATGCTTACGAGGCGTTCTTCGGCCTCGACGGACGCTCGCTGGAAGGCCGGCAGCCGCCGGTGATGCGGCGCGTCGAGGGAGGCGAGCGGCTCTCTTCCGATTTCCCCTGGCTTGGCGAACATGCGCCGCTGTTGCGCCGGCCGGCCGTCGATGCGCTGGCGGATGCGTTGCGCCCTTACGGCGAGTTGGTGGCGCTGCGCGGCGAGGAGGTCTGGCTGCTCAACGTCACCCATGTGATCGACGCGCTGGACGAGGCGCGCTCGCAGATCGTGCGGTTCTACGACGGCGACATCCTGGCGATCGAGCGCTATGCCTTCGACGCGGAGAAGATCGGGACAGCGGAAGTGTTCAAGCTGCCGATGCGGGCTTCCCCGGTCTTCGTCGACGACGTGTTCGTCGAGCGGGTGCGCAAGGCCGGGTTGCGCAACGTCTCGTTCGAGCCGGTATGGACATCGGGAACGGCGGTTGCTTGAGGCGAATAACAGTTTTGCGGTTTGTGGCGGAGACGGCCAATGACCAACGCCGGCGCCGCCCCTCATCCGCCCTCCGGGCACCTTCTCCCCGTATAGTGACGGGGAGAAGGAAGAGGCTGCGCTGCCCTGGCCCGGCCTCTGGGCGCATCTGGAACAGGGCTCTGGCCCAACCCGGACATGCACGAACGGGATGGCCATTATAACCAGAGGCTTTATAACGGTCGCTGACAAAGCGATCACCAAGGGGAGACGATGCGTTACATACGTCCGCTTTCAATCGAAGATGCCGTCGGCGAGCTCGCCAAGGCGGTAGGACCGGCCGCCATCCTGGCCGGAGGCAGCGACTTGCTGGTGAGGATGAAGGGCGGCTTCGTCGAGCCCGAGCTGATCGTCGACATCAAGCGCATAGGCGGCCTGAGCGACGTGACCGAGACGGCGGAAGGTTTCCGGATCGGCGCCGCCGTGCCCTGCGCCGTGCTGGGCGAGAACAAGGCGCTGAAGCAGGCATGGCCGGGCGTGGTCGAGGCCGCGAACCTGATCGGCTCCAAGCAGGTTCAGGGCCGCTGCACCATCACCGGCAACCTCTGCAACGCCTCGCCCGCCGCCGACAGCGTGCCGGCGCTGGTGGCTGCAGGCGCCAAGGCAGTCGTCGCCGGGCCTTCGGGCAAGCGCACCATTGCGGTTGAGACCGTGCCTACCGGGCCGGGCCGCACGTCGCTCGCCAAGGGCGAGATCATCGAGGCGATCCTGCTCGACAAGCGCCCTGACCATGCGGGCGACGCCTATCTGCGCTTCATTCCGCGCACCGAGATGGACATCGCGGTGGTGAGCGCCGGCGTGAACCTGACGCTGGACGATCACGGCGCGATCAAGACCGCCCGCGTGGCGCTGGGCGCCGCCGCGCCCACCGTGCTTCTGGTCGAGGAAGCGGGCCAGGTGCTGATCGGCTCCAGGCTCGACGAAGCAACGCTGGAGCGGCTGGCCAAGATCTGCGCCGGCGCCTGCCGTCCGATCGACGACAAGCGCGGCACCATCGAATTCAGACGAAAGGTCGCGGGCGTGCTGGCAAGGCGCGTCGCGGCAATCGCCTACAAGCGTGCGGGAGGCAAATAATGGCCGGTGTAGCTGTATCAACCACGATCAACGGCGATGCCGTCGAATATCTCTGCCAGCCCGACGAGACGCTGCTTGAAGTGCTGCGCGACCGGCTGGGCCTGACCGGCGCCAAGGAAGGCTGCGGCACCGGCGACTGCGGCGCCTGCAGCGTCATCGTCGACGGCCGCCTCGTCTGCTCCTGCCTGGTGCTGGGCGCGGAAGCCGAAGGCCGCAAGGTCGAGACCATCGAAGGCATGGCGCATGGCGACCAGCTGCACCCGCTGCAGCAGAAATTCCTGGAGCACGCGGCCTTGCAATGCGGCATCTGCACGCCAGGTTTCCTGATTGCGGCGAAGGACCTCTTGGCCAAGAACCCCTCGCCCACCGAGGAGGAAATCCGCTTTGGGCTGGCCGGCAATCTCTGCCGCTGCACCGGCTATGACAAGATCGTGCGCGCCGTCCAGGACGCGGYCAACGTGATGAAGGGAGCGTAATCCATGAATTTCGATCCGCGCTTTTCAGGACGCAAATTCGCTTCCGTCGGCACGCGGCCGATCCGCCCCGACGGCATCGACAAGGTGACCGGGCGCGCCCGCTACGGCGCCGACTTCAACATGGCCGGACAGCTGGTGGGCCGGATCCTGCGCAGCCCGCACGCGCATGCGGTGATCAAAAGCATCGACACGTCCAAGGCGGAAAAGCTCGCCGGCGTGAAGGCGGTGATCACGGCGAAGGACCTGCCGGACCTGACCGACGGCGACGCCGCCATGTACGACATCCTCGACAACTCGATGGCGCGCAAGAAGGCGCTCTATGACGGCCATGCGGTGGCCGCGGTGGCGGCGATCGATGCCCGCACCGCCCGCCAGGCGCTGAAGCTGATCGAGGTCGACTACGAGGTGCTGCCGCATGTCACCGATGTCGACGAGGCCGCGCAGCACCATGCGCCGCTGATCAACGACCAGGTCTTCACCGAGGGGCTGGAGGAAAAGCCGGCCAAGCCCTCCAACATCACCAAGCGCACGCAGTTCGGCCATGGCGATGTCCATAAGGGCTTCGCCGAGGCCGATTTCGTGATCGAACGCTCGTTCAAGACCGAGCAGACGCACCAGGGCTATATCGAGCCGCATGCCTGCGTGGCGAGCGTCAATGCCGACGGCACGGCCGACCTTTGGGTCTGCACGCAAGGCCATTTCGTCTACCGCCAGCATTGCGCCCAGTTGCTTGGGCTCGAAGCCTCGAAGCTGCGCGTGACCTCGTCGGAAATCGGCGGCGGTTTCGGCGGCAAGACCCATGTCTGGGCCGAGCCGGTGGCGCTGGCGCTCTCCCGAAAGGCCGGCCGCCCGGTGAAGCTGGTGATGACCCGCGACGAGGTGTTCCGCGCCTCGGGCCCGACCAGCGCCACCTCGATCGACGTGAAGATCGGCGCCAGGAAGGACGGCACCATCACCGCCGCGGAAGCGACGCTGCGCTATAGCTGCGGCCCCTATGCCGGTTCCTGGGCCGAGATCGGGGCGATGACGGCGTTTGCCTGCTACAAGCTGGAGAACGTCAAGACCGTCGGCTACGAAGTGCTGGTCAACCGGCCGAAGACGGCGGCCTATCGCGCGCCCTCGGCGCCCATGGCTGCCTTCGCCGTGGAAAGCGTGGTGGACGAGCTCGCCAAGGAGCTCGGCATGGATGCGGTGGAGTTCCGCATCAAGAACGCCGCGCAGGAAGGCACGCGCTCGTCCTACGGCCCCGTCTACGGGCCGATCGGCATCGGGCCGACGCTGGAGGCGGTGAAGAACCATCCGCACATGAAGGCGCCGCTGAAAGCCAACCAGGGGCGCGGCATGGCCTGCGGCTTCTGGTTCAACTTCGGCGGCCAGACCTGCACGGACCTGAACATCGGCATGGACGGCTCGGTGTCGCTGGCAGTGGGCACGGTGGACGTGGGCGGGTCCCGCGCCTCGCTGTCGCTGGTGGCGGCGGAGGAGCTCGGCATCGACTACAGCCACGTGAAGGCGATCGTCGCCGACACGTCTTCGCTGGGCTACAACGACATGACCGACGGCAGCCGCGGCACCTTCTCCTCCTCGATGGCGACGATCTCGGCCGCGCGCAACGCGATCAAGATCCTGCGCGAGCGCGCCGCGCAGATGTGGGATATCCCGGTGGAAGACGTGGTCTGGGAAAAGGGCCATGCGATCGCCAAGGGCGAGAAATACGGCAACCTGTCGCCGCTGTCGCTGAAGGAGATCGCCGCCGCTTCCGGCAAGACTGGCGGCCCGATCGCCGGCCATAGCGAGCTCGTCGCCGACGGCGCCGGCGTCTCCTTCGCCACCCATATCTGCGACGTCGAGGTCGACCCCGAGACCGGCTCGACCCGGGTGATCCGCTACACGGTGGTGCAGGATGCCGGCAAGGCGGTGCACCCGACCTATGTCGAGGGCCAGTACCAGGGCGGCGCGGCGCAAGGCATCGGCTGGGCGCTCAACGAGGAGTATATCTACGGCAAGGACGGGCGGCTGCAGAATGCGGGCTTCCTCGACTACCGCATCCCGGTCTGCTCCGACCTGCCGATGATCGACACGCAGATCCTGGAAATCCCCAACCCCAACCACCCCTATGGCGTGCGCGGCGTTGGCGAAACCTCGATCGTGCCGCCGCTGGCGGCGATCGCCAACGCGGTGTCGAACGCGGTGGGCGTGCGCATGACCCACATCCCGATGTCCCCGCCGCGCATACTGGCGGCGCTGGATGCGGAACGGGAAGGCTGATGCTGAAAAGCGCGAGTCGGTTTTCGGCTCGCGCTACCTCCCGATGAGGATCTGGAGATAATGGTCGAGGTCACCCTCTGGGGCTCGCTCAGCACCGTCGCCGGAGGCAAGGCCAAGCACGACATCGAGGCCAAGGACATCAGGGAGCTGTTCCGCAAGCTGGCGGAACAGTATCCCGGGATCGAGCCGTGGATCGATCGCGGCATCGCGGTGGCGATCGACGGGACGATCTATCGCGATACGTGGAGTAAAGAGCTGCCACCGGGAGCGGAGATTTTCCTGCTGCCACGGCTGGCTGGAGGCTAGAGAGCAAGCGGCCCGCCGCCGTCGCTAATTCCGCGGATCCCCCCGCAGATCTCCCGGGGCTATCATCTAAGCCCGAAAAAGCTCAGCACGACGAGAATGACAACGACGAGTCCGACGATATAGATGATGCTGTTCATGTCAGGTCCTCCTATGGGAGGAATAATAATTAGCGTTCACTAATGTTCCGTCGGGCGGTTGACCGGCGAGCGCGGACCGCCGTTAAAGCATGTCTCCCGGAAGTGGGAACCGGTTTCGGGATAAAGACATGCGTTAAATCAAGAATCTAAAGCGCATGGCGCGAATCTGAAAGATTGCGACGCGCTTTAGGGTTTGCCGGCATCCTTGGAGCCGACTATTGCCGCCAGGATCGCTTCGTACGCGCTTCCGACCTCCTCTTCGATCTCCTCCTCCGAAATTCCTGCCGCCTTGGCGTCGGCAAACAGCTTGGTCGTCAGTTCAGCCACCGAGAGAATGTCCGCGCCCACCTTGCCGCGCATCACATTGTCGGTGATCCATCGGCCAAAGAACTCCGCGCCACGCTCGCTCATTCGCCCTGCTCTTTCAGAAAATGGGCCTCACGGAGGAGCGCATCCCAGTCGGTCCCGATCGTTTCGATCAGCGCGCCGGCCTGATCCTGGGTGATGCCGGCTTCTTTTGCCAGGCGCCCTGAAAGCAATTCGAAGACAGCCTGGTCGCTTTCGCCCAAACTGCCTTCGCGGTGCTGCAGCGCCTCGAAGATCACCTCGAAAACGCTGTCGACTTCCTCTTCGATTTCGCTGGCCGGAATGCCTTCGCGCCTGGCCGCCTTCATCATCTCGTCGGCGAGATCGCTCACCGCGAGCGGATCGTCCGTCAGCACGTTCGGCAGATGCTCCGCCATCCATCTGTCGAAGAAGTCGAGACCGCGCCTGCTCATTTGGCCATAAGCGCGCGAGCAACATTAGGTTCCGCTGATACGGACTGAGGTCCCATGCGCCGGCGCATTGGTCCATCGCGTGAAACATAAGCCCCACGACTTCATTGGGGCTGCACTGACGAACAATCAGTCCCTTCATCGTCAGGCTGCTGGATCGCCCGCCGCCCGCCCACAGGCGGCGGGCGATCCGATCAAAGAACAAGAACCGGGACAGAGGTGAACAGTGTCGATTTCCGATGAGTTGCGGGACGTCAGTCTTCGCTATGAATGCCCCAACTGCCGCCGGCCGATCATCAAGAATGGTTCATGGTTCAAGGCGGTGAGCACCTTCCATTGCGACGCCTGCAAGGCCAAGCTCAGGCTAGGCTACTCGGCCAAGCTGGCGCTTTTCGAACGCCACCACAAGGCGACGTTTGCGGGGGCGTGATCCATGCGGCTGAGTTCCTGCGGGCCTTTTGCCGAGGCGCGGCTCGCTTTCCGGGAGCGGCTCGCGGTCGCCGCAAACGACAACAGCGCGCTGCACCACCGCGACCTTTCCATTCTCAGTCTCATCCCGGCCGATGACGGACGGAGAACGATGACCGCGAAACCGGAGCCGATGGGCATTGTCGCGGCCGTGGGCGTAGCCATCAGCCTGTTCATCGGCCCGGTGGTGTTCTCATGCCTGATGCTGGGCGTCTGGAACGCGGCGTTGGACAGTAACGGAGGCAAGCATGATCACCACGACGTTGGAAACCAGGGTGGCGGGTTTGCAGGACAGGCTGCGGGAAGCCAAGCTCACCACGGATGACATGCTGGCGTTTCAGAAGGTCGCCGACGTGCTGGACAACGGCCACGGCGGCATCGACGTCGACGACCTGATCGCGCTTTCGTTTGTGGTCGAGGATGAGGGTTGAGGGCGGCAAGCGGAAGCTGGCCTTGGTCGAAGTCACCCTCGGGGCTCGCCCAGCGCTGTCGCCGCAAGGCCCCAGCACGACATCGAGGGAGCTGTTCCGGCCAGCTGACGGATCCCGGGACAGAGCCTTGGGTCCACCGCGCCACCGCGGTGGCGACGCCGGGGCGATTTATCGGGAGGGGGCGGAGATTTCCTGCTGCCGCGCTTCGCTGTGGGATAGGCTAACAGAATGCAGCACCCATTCCCCTGACGGCTTGCAGCCGTTTCGTCCATTTGCCTCCACAGAGGAGATTGCTCCGCGCCTGCTACGCACCATTAACTAGGCCTCCCGAAGCAGCTCTGGGCTAGCTGGTCTGAAGAATCCGTCTTAGTTCGTTAGTGACATAAGGAGAGAGGCCCGCACCATCGGGGTTGAGTCTAGATAGAAAACTTCTCGCTGCCCCGATGTCCATGTCACGATTGATCGTTAACCCTGACAAGAGATTCGCGGTGTGGCGCGAGAGTCCGAGGCTAATGAACTGGATCATCGTCTGCGATGCGGCACCAAGTTCCAAGTAAAGCGTCAGCGCAGGTATTTTTGCTACATGCGAGCCATGGCCACTGGCGATCAGTGCCTCTCTTAGAACTGCGGTATAGCAGCCGAGCAGATTTACGTACTTAAACCTTAGATCACTCTCGACATCCGTAAGCACCTCGCGGATTATAGTACGGTTGGATCGATTTTTGCCCAGTCCTTTGTGATACCTGATAGCCCCTTCGATAATGACCGGAAGCGGCTCGCCGCGCATCCAACGTAAAGCTAAGGGCGCCCAATACAGGTGATGTCTACCGCTCTTGAGCTCAAGATATTTATGCACTCGAGCGAAAACCGGTCGCAGTTTGTTAAGCGCCTCTGCCCAGCCGGAACTTGGATGGAGGGGAATCAGATAATCAGGGCCTTTCTCCCCAATCTTCCCCAACATGTAGTCGTACAGCTGTTGCTGCCGGAACCCGGAAATTTGAGGGCTTGCCGCGAGCGTTTGCGTGTCCAGACTAATCAACTCGTCCGCCACAGCTAACGCGGAAACCAAACTCGTTCGCGTCTGCGGTGATAAGCCACTGACGCGATCGAGCGTCTCGTCGAGTTGCCCTTGCCGACGATCCCGCAACAACTTCGAGAAAGCGGCCTCAAGATGAGGGCTCTCTCCCGAGGGCCGATCGGTAGCCGAGATATATTCCAGAAGCTCTGCAGACTCATCTGTCAGTGTTGCCTCCAGCGAGGGCTTAACCGGCTCATCTTTTGGCCCTGAGAGCGGGCTAGATTCCCACTGTTCGTAGTCCACCAGGAAGACGTTGCCTTGGAAATCTCTGCCGAGGCGGCCTGCGCGCCCCGCTAAGTTCCAAAAATCGACAGGAGCAATGGGATGGTCTTCGCCCTTGTGAGGGTTCTGCATGAAAATATTGCGCGCGGGGAGATTGACACCTTGAAGCAGCGTGCTTGTGCAAACGATGTAATCGAGATGCCCATCTGCGAATGCACTTTCAATGGCGTTCCTCAACAAGGGTGGGATGCGGCCGTAGTGGAATCCTACGCCGCCCTCAACCGTCTCTGCCAGAATATAGCTTGGATGGACCGCTTCCCTTGCGAAGGAAGCCAGTTCCTTGCGGACCCGAAGTGAATCTTCACTCGGAGAGATTTGAGACGCGGCGTTCGCGGTTGCTGGATCCTGCCAAAGCTCTTTTATCTTAAACGCCACGTCCTCACATGCAGCCGGGCCCCCAGCATACACTAGGCTTTGTGAGTTTATTCCAAGTGCCCAGCTCAAATATATCAACCTATCATGCGAATTATATATCGGTATCTCCGCAACAACTTCCGCGATTTGAGTCTTTTCCCCATCTCGCCAAAGTATTACATCGATCTTCTTATTATCGTCCGCGCTGCCATTCAACAGTATAATGTTTTGCGCGACTGGAGAGTCCTTGGTTTTAAAAACTTTGACACTCTTGTTCCCGACGACGTCACCGAAGACGGCCGGCTCTCGCACTTGAGGCGACGAGAATAGGAACTGCATTTGAGGGCGACGCCTTTGCAGATCCTGCAAAACCGAATGCAGAACCACACCACGAGAACTCTCCCCGATAAGGTGGGCTTCGTCAATAATCGCCACGTCGAAGCCTAGTTCAGGCGCAGTGTGAAAGAGCACCTGAAGCCGTTCGGGTGTGAGAACATAGATCGGAGTGCCGAGGATACTTGGCTCCACTGGGATCGGCACGGTCGTGACCTCAAAGGTCTTATCAGCGCCAACGGTACGCAGATCGGCCGCAACCTGACTTATAAGYGCCCGACTTGGCACGAGGTATACGAGATTGGCATTTGGATTAGTGCGTTTCAGCTGTTCGACATAAGCCAAGAACACGAATGATTTACCGGCTGACGTCGGCGCAGAAAGCGCGAGTGAGGAGCCGGACGTTAGCGTACCCCAAACAGCCCTTTGCATGTCCGTGAAGACCGCATTGCGCTGACCAATCTGGACAGTATTGTCGAGTCGCCGTCCGATGATCTCTAGAAAGACACCTTCTGTAAGGGATTTCGGCTCCGGATCACCGCGGAAAGCAAACTTGATGGCTGGGTAGTTGCTGAGCCGAGCGAGAATTAGCCTGGAAGCCGCTCCAATCCCAGCTAAGGTTTCGCTATAGGTCAGAGACCCAATACAAATACGGTACGCGAACTGCCTCCACTCCGCCTCTTCGGATTGTGCAAAAATCGTCGCGCTTTGCAGCAGTCTTCTGAGAGTTTCCTCTTCAAGTGCGTTGCCACGATCAAAGCCCGCGCCGCTTAAGATTGATTGGCGGAGAATGGACTCATAGTCGGCCGCGAACCGAGCATCGCTAGCTATCGTTTTGCAAAGCTCCTCCACGAAGCTCACGCTACTACCCCGAGTTTTCCATAGAACGCCGCTCTAAATTCCTTCAGCGAAGGAAATGGTAAAAGAAAGAGGTGCAAATTTGTGGTGACCGGGAGGCGTTTCCCGTAGTGACGTTCAATTACGCGGCACGCGCTGCCGATCCTCTTCCTGTATTGCTTCTCGAACGACGGAGCGACCTTATCTGGCTCAAGTGCTAGAATACGGTTATAAGCGGCGTATTCAAAGCCAAGCAAACACGCATGGACGATGCGCTTTTGCAGCGTCAGCTTCGACGTTGAATACGGATTAATGTACTCTGCAATTTTGGCCTGGAACGATGGTGATAAACTATTTAAGTCCGATAAATTGTTTAAAATTTCAATTTCCCGTGAAATCTGTCCTGCATTGGCCAGAAGCTCGGCCATTGAAGTGAACGCGGCGTCGGCCGCTGAGGAAAAGCTCTGATATATTTTGGATTCTCCAAAATAAACTGTCAGCAAATCTTTTGCTTCGTCGTAACCTAAATGAATCCCATCCGTGCCGTGGACGGGCATATTATTGTTGGTCTTCAAATACATCTTAGAGACCAGCCGAGGAGCCTTGAGCACCCACTCCAGAAGCGCGTATAAGATTAACTCCCCTGGCTCGCCCCCGGACTCCAGCTGGTTTTTCGCTTTTATGAATAAGCCTTTGGCGTCATCGCCAAGTCTAACGACGCGAGAAAAGTCAACAGCAAGATCAACGCCTTTCAGTGCATCGCGAATCTTGCCCTTCGGCAAGCAATAAGGAATTAAGCAATCGTAAAGGTACTCTACAAACGCCTGAACGGTAGGGACACCATCGGCAAAGGTTATATAGTGAAAGCTCCCAGTTAGCCGGTGCATCCCCGAATTCCAGTCGAACGGCACCTGCTTTAGCCGAATACCTAGGCCGGAATGATCTTTTAGAAGAGCATCCATGGCCTCAGCCAGTGTGGATGTATCCACCCCTGGCACTTTTCCCCTGTCGACGCCGACCGATTCGCTGCTGCTCAACTTGCCCCCCAAAAAAAGGTTAAATGAAGTGCAATTCAGAATCTACAATTGTTTTGTCGATCACGACCTCTTTTCCTCGTCGCAATCTACGCCGGCACGGACCAACTTTGTTCCTCCCTCCCACACGTCGGCGTCAGCTCCTTATCCACATTCAGCCCTTCCCGCAGTGAACGGTCGATCCACTTTGTTTGCATCGCGACGATCAGGAAATTCCGCACCGCGCCCCTTACGCCACTCTCTCACCCCCAGCGTCGGCTCGGTATTCACCTCCAGCGCCCCTTCCGCCTCGTCTTCCTCGCCCAGCACCTCGCCCTTCACCGGCAGCGCGCGGCCGATCCAGATCGGGTCGATCAGGTGGTCGCGCTTGGGGTTGGTGGTGTTGGGGTGGATGAGGATGCTCAGGCCGCCGTGGTTCAGCATCAGCCAGGGGACCAGGGTGGCGAAGATTTCGGTGGCGAAGGAGACCTGGTACATGGCCTGCTCGTGCGGACCGACCGGCTCGTCGCGCCAGTTGCCGAGACGCACGCGAAAACGCTCGCCGATGCGCTCGCGCAGCCGGGCATAACGCTGGCGTGCTCTCCTCCATCGCCACCGCCCCTGCCGCGCCCTACTTCGCCGCCTTCCCCTTATCCCCACCCTCCTGCCCTTTCGGCGCCGGGGCGGTCGTCACGCCGATGATGGAAATCCGCCAGCGGTTGTCGACGTTTTCGAAGGACAGGTCGAAGTCGATCTCCAGCGGTTGCGTGGGAAACAGGCCGACAAGGTGCAGTTGCTTCTGGGGATCGAGAAAGGGCGGCGTGGAGAGCTGCGGGGCGATTACGGCAACCGCCGTCAGGTCGGCGCCGGACTGGCGCAGCGGCTGGAACCTGATCGCAAGGTCGGCGGCGGTGTTCTGGGCACGAAAGCCTGGCGAGYCCATGTCCCTCAGCACGGTGAAGTTGCCTGTCTCCACCGCCTGCTGGAGAGCCATCATCGTGCTGCGGGCAAGGTAGATCGCCTGCGCGGGGTTTGYCGGCCAGGCGGGCGCAGTGGGCGCCGGTGCTGTCGGCGCTGCCTTCTTCTTACCCGGCGCCGGCGCCTGGGTCTGCGTCTGGGCAAGACCGGGCGCGGCGGCGCACACGGCCAGCATCGCCGCCAGGAGAATCGTGACTGTTCGCATCGGGATCATCCTGGCGCGCCGGCGCTTCCTACCAGCTCATCCTCAAGCCCAGCCGCCCGCCGGCCATACTCCGGTTGGGATCGAAGGCGATGCCGCCATTGAGCTGGAGTTGCGAGCCGAGCCGGGCGCCCGCGCTGAGCGCAAAGGCGTTGGCGCCCTCGAACGTGCCCCAGTTCAAGGTGGTGACGAATTTTTCGTCCGGCAGCACGGTCGGCGCGCCGGCCAGCGCCATAGCCATGGCGACGCCGGAATAGGCGCGGCTGCCGACGCTGTCGATGCGGGAGTTGAGGCTGTTGAATTGCGCGGGATCGGAAAAGCCGAGCGCGCCCGGGGTCACGGAAGCGAGATGGCCGTTGGCATCGGTGGTGACGATCTCGATCGCGCCGGCCTGGGCCGACGAGCTCTGCGCCGACGTCAGGCCGGGCATCGAATAGGTGTTGCCCGCGGTTCCGAACACCTGCTCGTTCTGCCTTGTCGCGACCGCGCCCGAGCCGTAGGCGGCGGAGCCCGCATAGGCGGCGCTGGCGCCAGGGCCGATCGCAACCGCGTTCAGGCCGGCCGAGGATGCGCCCGATCCCATGGCGATCGCGTTGGCGCCGGTCACCGTCGTGCCATTGCCGAGCGCGAGCGCGTTCGTGGCGTTGACGGTGCTGCCCGATCCGATCACCACGGATCCCGACGAATTGGCGGTGCTGGCGACGATGTTGTTTGAGCCGAAGACCTGAATGCCGTTGCCGTTGCCGGCGACGTTCGGGGCGTTGACGGCATTGTCGTCGCCATAGACGAAGGACTTGTCGCCATTGACGACATTGGGGTCGCCGATCGCGTAGCTGCCATTGCCCCTGACGGTGTTGCCGGTGCCGAAGGCGCCGCTGTCGTCGCCTGTGACGCTGTTGTTCGAGCCGATGACCGTGGTGTTGTCGCCCTGCGACTGGTTGTTGGTGCCGCCGGCCAGCGCATTGGTGCCGCTGGCGTTGCTGCCGGAGCCGGCCGCGGTGGAGTTGGTRCCGCTGGCGTTCGGCTGCGCGCCGGAGGCGGTCGTGTCGTAATAGGGCGGATTTCCGCCGCCGCCGGTGATGCAGGTCAGATCGCCCGCGGCATTGGTACCGATGCCGGAGGTGCAGCCCGCAAGCGATGCAAAGCGAACGGTGCCGACGACATCCAGGCCGGCGGCCGGCGCGGTCGTGCCGATGCCCACATTGCCGTTTGCGTCGATGGTCATGCGCGTCACGCCATCGGTGGCAAGCAGAAGCCGGCCGCTCGAGCCGGTGGCCGAATGCGCGTTGATCAGCGAGGTGCCGACGCCGAAGCTGGCGCCGCCATAGCCGAAGGTCAGCGCATCCGCGTTGGCCGCCGAGGACACGCCGATGGTCTCGAACGTATCCTGGTTGGCGGCCCCATAGACATGCAGCTTGCTGTCGGGAGAAGCGGTGCCCAGACCGACATTGCCGTTCGCGGCGATGTCAAGGCTGCTCGTGGGCGCGCCCGGACGGATGCGGAAAGGAAGCCGGCTGCCGTTCGTCGAGTCGCGGATGAAGAAATTCGCTTCGTTGCCGCCGATATCCCAGGTCTGCGCCGTGAAGCCGCCGGCGTTTGTCTGCTCCAGGCGGATCGCCGGCGTGTCGCCTCGGGTTATCTGCAGCCCGAGAGTCGGGCTGGACGTGCCAAGGCCCAAATTGCCCGAGCTGCTGACATAAAGCGCATTCTCGGGAGCGCCCGCATCGACGCGGAACACCATCTTGTTGCTCGTCGCATCCTGGATGCCGAAGTAGTTGGCGCCGCCGGAGGCGGAATCGTTCGCAATCAGCGCCCAGTCATTGGYGGCAAATCCGGCGTTCGTGCTCGTGTCGTTGAAGTAGATGCGTGTGTTGTTTTCCTTCAAGACGATCGTGTTGAACCCGAAGGACTCGTTGTCGACGCAGTCGAACCCGATGCACAGGCTTCCTTGCACGACCTGGTCGTCCGCGACGACATTGTCGGCGAGCGCATCGGCGGCCGGCATGGCGAGGATCGCGGCCCCAAGGCGCAACGCCACGCATTTCGTCGCGAGCTGTCTTGGTTTCGCCACAAGCCCCTCCCCCGAGGATCGATGATCGCAGATATGCAGGCTTATGTGCTGGCCATCGGTTTGGCAAGCAGTAGAACCGGTCGCCGCAGCCTTTATCGAGGGTGTGTTTTCAGCACATCACCAGTAACGGCCGGCCCGTGGTCAAATTCTCTTCCGGCCTGGACTATGCCGCCCGTTGCGCGGGCCGATATGAACTGGACAGAGACGCCGTGCTGCACACTCTAATTTAGAAATTATGCATACATGGCTGGTCCGGTTGCCGCGGGCTCTCCAGTATGCATCGCTCGCTGAAGCGCCACTCCTCACGCCCCCAGCCTCGGCTCGGTATTCACCTCCAGCGCCTCTTCCGCCTCGTCTTCCTCGCCCAGCACATCGCCCTTCACCGGCAGCGCCTTCCCGATCCAGATCGGGTCGATCAGGTGGTCGCGCTTGGGGTTGGTGGTGTTGGGGTGGATAAGGATGCTCAAGCCCCCGTGGTTCAGCATCAGCCAGGGGACCAGCGCGGCGAAGATCTCGGTGGCGAAGGAGACCTGGTACATGGCCTCAGCGTGCGGGCCGACCGGCTCGTCGCGCCAGTTGCCGAGACGCACGCGGAAACGTTCGCCGATGCGCTCGCGCAGCCACTCGGCCTGCCGGCGCTCAGCCGCGTCGCCGTAATAGATGTGGGCGTGATAGCTGGCGATCTCCGCAAGTTGCCTGACGTCTTTCATCGCGATGCTCCCCTCCCCGGCGGTCGTGCCGAGCGGAACTCTAGGCGGTTCTTCGTTTCCTGGAAACGGCTGGCCGCTCTACAGACTGTTCAGCATCGGGGCGGTTGGCGCGTGATGACATACGCTGGCGCAGACCCCCTCTCCGTCTCGGCTTCGCCGAGCCACCTCTCCCCCACTTTGTACCCACTTTGTGGGGGCGAGGAACCCAAGCTTTCAAGGCGGCGCCTTCGGCGATTGGCTTTCCTCGCCCCCATGAAATGGGGGAGAGGTGACCGCGAAGCGGTCGGAGAGGGGGCCTGCGCTACCATCTGCGATTTGCCCTGCCCTCCGGAGGGAGAGGAAAGAGCCCGGACGACGGGCCCCGCGCTTCAAGGGCGGCGCTCAGAATCGCCTTCTGTTCAGAGGCCGCCTCATGGCGATGCGGGCGAAATTCTCCAGCGTGCGCGGCACCGGCGCTTCCTCGATCGCCTCGATGGCGCCCTTCTTTTCCGCTTCCTGCCGAAAGCGCGCCACCCAATCCTCGGTCAGGTCGTCGCGCTGGATTCTGAGTTGCGAGACCGGCACGGTTGCCGGCGCCGGCACATCGAGCAATTCGGCGACGGCTTCGAGATAGGGCCCCGGGTCCGGCAGGAGGTCCTCGTAGAAGAAATGCCGGTGGGGCAATTGCGAAAGGTCCACATAGGCCCGCCAGAACGCGTAGCTCTGCTCGATCTGGAAGAAAGCCTGGCTGATGCCGGCGAAGCTGTAGGGAACAGGAGACTCGGCTCCCTTGCTGCGGCTTGTCCACAAGAGCGAAACGCTGGCGCGGTAGAACGAAATGGCCTGCCTCAGCCGATCGCGGCGTTCGAGCAGGATGAAGCCCAGATCGTTGTTCTTTCGAACTTCCATGAGGAAGTCCTTGCCGCACTTGCCCTTCGACCAGCTCAGATGGCGCGGAAACACCTTGACGGCGAAGCGGCCGTTGGCGGTCGAGGCTTCACGGATCACCGTTTCCTCGAGCACATCGTATCTGCGCGGCTCCGGACCGAGATGAAGCTGCTTCAGCCATTCTCCCGAACGGCCCATGACGCCTGTCGCGTTGGTGAGACTTCCCAGCCAGTTCGAACCGCTTCTTCCCTCGGTTAAAACCGCAACGCCCTTCAATATGTCCTGTCTCCCTTTTTGCTGCCCGCTGCCGGTAATGCCGCAGGAAGCGCGGGCTCAGCGCTCCATTCCCGCCATCTCTTCATTTTTGCCCGCGCGGACGGGCCACTCCCGGCCTATGTCCGTCTCGATGCTCCTCTTCTGCGGCTGCCGCTCCCGGCAGCCCGTCGGAGCGGTCCAGCGTTTCATCGAACCGCCGGGCCAAAATATTTCTTTTACGCAATTTTGGACGGAAAGCTATGCCAAGGCGCCGGCCCTACCGCTTTATACCCATCCTGAAATTTGCGAGATCGGGTTACGTTTCTTGCCTGGTCAGGCGCGTGAAGGTTTGTCGGTCGGCACGGAGGTTGTGCCACATCGCGGACGGCAGTGCTGCCCCCTCTCCGTCTCGGCTTCGCCGAGACACCTCTCCCCCACTTTGTCTAGGCGATTCACACATCTCGTAGGCTCCAGCCACGTGCGATGGATTGGAAGTACTGAAGGCCGTGGCGGAAAGTGATTGGGCCTGGCGGCTTGGACTTGGGATAACCATCCCATCCCCCGAGTTTGGCGACGATCCAGGCAGCCCAGGCCAAGGACCTGGGCGGGTGAGGGTTTTTCTGAAGTTCGGTCTTGCCCTCCAACTCGGGCACCAGAGCCTGCAAGGTGTCGATTTCGGTAGGCGTAAAGGCGATCTCGGCGGATTGTGCGGATGCTCCGTCGCGGGCCTGGACAAGCTGCATGATGATGCAGGCGGCGCGCGCGGCGATGGCAGTCAGCTTCATCAGCCGCTCGGCGGTTTCCAACTGACTGTCCTCCAGTTGCAGGCCTTGCTGCTTCAAGGTGCGGAAGAACTGCTCGATGGTCCAGCGCATCCGGTACCAGGCAACCACCTGCCAGGCCATGGCCGCGTCTTGAACACCATGGGTGGTCAGCAGGCGCCACACGATTGGCTCGGCATCCGCTGGCGCACCCACCTCAAGCACCTCTACCAAGMTCACCGTCACCGTCTTGGCCAGCCCTTTTTCGATGCAGTTTTGTGGGCGCTTGAGGGCGACTTGCCCGAAGCGGGTCACCAGATGGGCCGTGCGCGCCGGCCGGCCAGGACGAGCCCGCAATTCCACATCGGCTTCACCGGCCGGCTGCAGCTTTGCCGTCGAGAGCTTGCCGCCCTCGATCAAACGGTCGCTCATGGCGCGGGTCAGGATATGRAAGTTCGCASCCGGMACGCGMTCCCACTTGGCGTAGATATCGCTCTCGCGATCGCTCACCTCCGTCACCGTCGCCGCTTGAGCCAGCACCTCCTTGGCCGCTTCGGCCGTGGCCAGCCAGCGCTGCGATTCCTTGTCGGCCAATAACCGTTGACTATGTGGCGTTTCCACCCGGCCATCGCGCGTCCAGATCTGGCCCGACACCAGCCCCAATACCTCGCCCGTTCCCGCATCCA
>NZ_MDDU01000005.1:0-194707 GCF_001854795.2 Mesorhizobium sp. LCM 4577
GCCCTGACGGGCTCGCGCCTTGATGACGAACCGTAACCGGCTCGCAACGCATATTGATGACGAAAGCTGAAGGGTCCGCGTTTAAGGACGAATCGTATGGGGTTCGCGTTTAAGCACTACGAGCAACGAACCTGGGCGGGTTCGCGTTTGAGGGCGGACTTATCAGGTCCGCATTTGGCACCAAGGGCGACGAACCCTGACGGGTTCGCGCTTACATGAACCGGACATGAATGGCCGGTTCGCGGAAAATTCAGACGCAAAAAGGCATTTTCCCATCATCGGTTCTAAGGGCGACAGCCCACAACAAGGAGAGAAGACGATGTTCAACACGATCAAGACGGCAGCTCTTTCGGCCCTGGTCGGACTTGGCGCCTTGGCCGCCATTCCGGCGCATGCGGACAGCCTCTATCTCGGTTTCGGGGACAGGCACGACCCGCGTTTCGGCATCTACACCGGCGACGACGACGGCTATCGCCGCGACTGGCGTCGCGATCGGGACTGGCGTGGCTGCTCGCCGGACCGCGCCCTCGACAAAGCCGAGCGCATGGGTCTGCATCGCGTCCGCATCGTCGACATCAGCCGTCGCACGGTGAAGGTCGCCGGCCGCCAGTATGGCGACCGCGTGGTGGTGGTGTTCGCCAACGAGCGCGGCTGCCCGATCATCTATCGCTGAGGCTGAAAGGGCGACCCTTCGCGAGGATCGCCTGTGCGGACGATCCCCCGCGGGATCGCCTATGAGATATGATCTTCTGCGAAGATCAATCGACTAGCGGAGCCCTTCGAGGTGAGGCGCGGCTCGAAAAAGCCCCGGAGGGTCGACCCTCCGGGGCTTTTTTGCGTGTCGGTGGCGCGCCTGCGGCGCCGGCCGGTCGTTACTTCAACTCAAAGGTGACCGTGACCTGGACGTTGTAGGAATTCTCGCCGGCCTGCACCGGGACGGCCGAACGCGCCGCATCGAACGACTTGGCCGCCATCGGCATCGGCGCCGGCGCGATATTCTGGTCGGTGATCTCGAGCACCTTGCCCAGGCTGACGCCCGCCGCTTCCGCAAGCGTCTTTGCCTTGGCCATGGCGTCGGCGACGGCCTTCTTGCGCGCCTCGGTGATCGTCGCCTTCGGATCGTCATTGGTGAAGGCGATGCCGCCACCCTGATTGACGCCGAGCGACACCGCCTTGTCGAGAATCTCGCCCGTCTTGTCGACATCGCGCACGCGCACCGACAGCGTGTTGGTCACCTGGTAGGCAACGAGCTGCGCCTCCTGGCTGCCGTCGGCCTTGTTGGTGTAGTTGTAGCGCGGGTTGATCTGTATGCCGGCAGTCTGCAGGTCGCGTTCGGCAATGCCCGCGGATTTCATCGCCGCGATCACCGCCGCCATGGCGTCGTTGTTGGCATCGAGCGCTTCGCGCGCGCTCTTGGCCTCGCGCATGACGCTGAGTGAAAGGATCGCCATGTCCGGCGCCACCGTCGCTTCGCCTTCGCCGGACACGATGATGCGGGGCGGAGGCTGGGTGTCGGCGGCGCTTGCCAGCGCCGGAAACGCGACCGCGGCAGCGAGCGCGATGGGCAAAAGATGTCTGGTCATGAAAACTCCTCGAAGTCTGCGGTCCGCAGCCCCGAGCCGCATCTGCCTCGACCCGCAAAGGCATCGATTCCCGGCAGTGCGGCGCAAGGGCCGGACCTGTTTCGCGCCCTATGGGCGCAGGCCGCTCTACGGCGCGAATATGGGCTGATTTTGGCGTTTTGCGCCAGCGCTTTCGAAAGCCTTGTGCGACGACAAGAAAAACACTAAGCCAGCCCGCGTGGGGCCTGTAGCTCAATGGTTAGAGCCGGCGGCTCATAACCGCTTGGTTGGGGGTTCGAGTCCCTCCGGGCCCACCATTATCGTTATTTATTAATGCTTTATAGGGTGGTTCGCCACGAGGTTCGCCAATAGGTTCGCCAAGCATCGGCTTGCGCGTCACAAGGCGCACGACTCGATCCATTCCCTGGACCGCCAGCCGAACCTGCGATGCCTCACGCGAATAGAGCTCGGCATGATCGATATCGTCGTGACCCAGCACGTCCATGAGCTGCCTGGTCGAGGCCTCGGCCTCCGCCAGATAGACGCCAAGCGACTTCCTCAGTCCATGCAGGGTCAACCCCTTCGGCAGACCCGCAAGCTTGCACCAATGCGCCATCATTCCTGTCAGCGACTTGGCGGAGAACGGTTCACCATAGCCGTTGACCAGAACGGTCTCGCCGCGCCTGTCGGCCGCATCCAGGATCTCAGACAACATCGGTGTGATCGGCACGAAAAGCCGCTTGCCGCCAGTTCGTCCCTTGTTCTTGCTCTGAACGATATCAAACCCGTCAAAGTGACGTTCGACACCGTCGATGAAGACACGGCGGGTCACCCTCTGATCCCAGCGCAGGCCCGCGACATCGCCGCGACGGTTGCCCAGCCAGAGCGCCAAGCCGTAGCAAGTGCGTGCCGCGGTGCCGAGTTGCCAACGGTTTTCGAATTGCGCCATCGCTTCGCGCGACCAAGCTTTCCAACCGGCATAGGCGGGACGCCATTCGACCGCCGCTGTGGGATCGATTTCGATCCAGTCTTGCCGCAGCGCGACATAGACCAGCTTGCGTATGCCCACCAGAAGATGCTTGGCCTTGTGGGGCGTGGCGATGAAGCGGCCAAGAAGCTCTTCAATATGAATACGTCGAAGGTTCTTTACCGCTACATCCCGCCAGATGAGCGGGTGATCTGCGACCACCCGGAGTTCCAGGAACTCTTCAATCAGCTGCGTGTTCTTGCGCTTGCTGGCTTCGTCAAGCGCCAGCCACTTGACCGAGATCTTCAACCGTTGAAATGCCGCTCCAAACGTGCCGGGCAGGGCGGCTCCAGGCATACGGACGACGGGAGCCTTGGGGACTTTCCGGCCCTCGACCGCTGCTTGGTAGGCCTCCTTGAAACCCGCCTGATTGGGGGCCGGCAGACTAACCACACGCTCCTTCGTCCGATAGCGCCAGCGAACTTTGCCATGGCGGTCGGTGTAGGAGGAGAGGCCGGGATATTTGTCGGTCATGGCAGAATGAATCTATTCCCTGCGATGATTCCCTTGCAACAGGAAGTCGACGATATTTTCTTCATCGTCTCCAGGTAGTTCGCCAAAGGCCGCTTCGAGTTTGAGCCGATCCCAAATCACGCGACCGTCAACTTTCTTCGGCTTCGGCATGCGGCGGTCAGCAACCATCTGGTCGAATTTGGTTATTCCCACACCAACATATCGGGCGGCTTCTTCGCGTGAGAGGCCACGAGGAGGATAGGAGAGGGAGTCGCTTTTCATGATTTCACCGGCACATGTCCGCCCAGCCCACGGACTTCCGTTCAGAGGTCAGGATCTAGATTGCATCAACCTCCGACGAAAGCACGCCGATCAAGCACTGCGGCAAATTGCGGTCTTGGCGTACAAATAGGAGGCTTGTGCAACTTCAGGGGTTCGAGTGGGGAGCATGCCGCCTTCCCAGTCGGAGAGCGCACGACCCCTTCTACAGTGTCGGGCATGGTGGGGTGCCTCGGTGCTGCAAAGACCGGTAGCGCACGGTTGACACGAAGCTGTCCACGACATGAGCGACAGTTTTGCGCCCACACTGGCCTTCCACTTGGTAGCGGCGAGTTCGCAGCCTTTCTGTCGCATGCCGGATGCCAGTTTTCGACACGGTGCTGACCATGTCGTGGGGCAAGCGTCTCGACGACTTTGCTGCCCGCGGTCCGTTGCGCTGAAGACCGATGCCCTGGCGAACCAAGGTCTCGGGTAGCGCGATGTTCTCTACGAAAAGGACCGGCTGACATTCAACCACCGCGCAGCTTCGTTTGCGTCTCCGACTGAACGGTTCAGCTCTCGAAGAGCGCGATCTGAATGTCCGGACACAAATCCCGGAGCCGCGTCACGTCCCCTATCAGGATCGGCTGGCCGTGCTTGACCTTTATGTTCGGTCAACGATGGAATGCGGCTGGCCATAGGATGGGAGCCAAACGCTCACCCGATCCTCTGTCACCCGCCTGCGTACGGTCGCGGTGATGGCGACTCATCGCCGATATTGAAAGAGCCCGTCGCCATACGAGGAGTCTGGCGCGGCTGAGGGCCTCGTCAAGCGATTGCTAATGAACATCAGCCGGCAGGTGCAGTTGATATCAGCCGGCGCGCCAGAGCGCCTCAAAAATTTGCTCCTCGATATCATCCAACGCCAGAGTTGGCGAAAGCCGACGACTTGTGTCGACGTCTACGATGGATCGACCGCGCGCTTTCAGCAAACCACATACCTGGTCGACAGTCTGTGCCGATCGGAGATTCGCCTCCAACTTGGCCTCGAACAAGCGCTCGGCAAAGCTTTGGCGCCGCTGTCGGTCCCTGAGGCGCTCTATGCGCAGACCTTCGCAAGCATTGATTCGGACCACGATGTCCGCCGTGGGAACGATGTCTAACGCATTGGCCAGCGACTTTTCGTTCGCAGATCCGCTCAAGAGAGCAAGTGTCGACACGACTTGAACGAATGCTTGATCAAAAATCAGAATGTCCTCGCAACCGATTGACTGGCGCCATGCACGGGCCAGTCGGAGTACGTATTGAGCCAGTCTGATGCGCCAAATCAGATTCTGAGGCGGCAGCGTATTCATTAGGCGCGTGCTAACTCTGAAGTCGGCGGCGTTCGTAACCGGTCGGCACGCCATGCTGATCGGTCCTGCAATCGCACGGGCAACACGGTGAATGGCGGGTATGATGCCCCCGGGGTCCAGCATGGATTGATAACCGCCGGGCCGGTAAGTGAGAACAACGCTGGCAGGATGCCCGTGGGCTCGCAAATGATGACAGAGCGCATGTGCGATTGTCGTCTTCCCAGAGCCCGCCGGACCCACGAATTCGACAATCATGCAACGGGACCTTCTCTGATGATCCCTGACTGAAAAAAGGCCGGGAGCTTCTGGCGATTATGTAGCGGCATATGCCTCGCCTCAATCACGACCGAATGCCTGGGGCCACCCCTCCGTTTGTCCGAGGAGCACCTACGCCGTCCGCTCCTTCTTCGGAGGGCCAATGTACCTAGCCGGCAAAGAGATGTGTTTTTTACGAAGGCGCGGTGAAACAACGGCGCTTTCTGCAAGTTCGGTGCCATGGGCGATGGCCTTCAGGCGGCATTTCGCCCCGAGATGTGCTATGATTCGTCTCATGGGGCAGTTGCTGTCGGGCCATCTGCACAGGGGTTGGGGCGTTCGCACGTTGGCCGTCGACGAGATTCCGTTCAATCCGATGTCTTGCCATAACGGCTCGATCTGGCCGCACGACACGGCAATCTGTGCCGCCGGGCTAGCCCGCTACCAGGAGCGCACCAGTGTCGTGAAGCTTATGAGCAGCATGTTCGAGGCGGCCGTCCGCTTCAACATGCGGCTTCCGGAGCTGTTCTGTGGCTTTACGCGGGCCATCGGCGATGCGCCGATTGCCTATCCCGTCGCCTGTCTGCCGCAGGCATGGTCGGCCGGTTCCGCGTTCATGATGCTGCAGGCCTGCCTGGGAATCCGCATCGACGGTTGGAAGCGCGAGATCAATGTCGAACGGCCGCGGTTGCCGATAGGCATCGACAACATCGTCATCCGGCACTTAACCGTGGGCGAGGCGAAGGTCGACCTCAATTTCCAACGCGTCGGCGACCGGGTCGTGTGCTATCTCGACGACCGGCACGAGGGTCTTGTGCCGCTGGTCGTTCGCTCCTAGCACCCGGGCAGCAGGGCCTGCCATCGATGTTCACTGGGCGTTCAGGTGCTGCCGGTGAGGTCTCGCGGGAACCTCTTGAACCGAGAAGAGCTCCTTCCAATCTTTTCTCTTGGTCTCCAGCCGGGCGTGCAGGTGTTCGAACATTACCGGTGCATTTGGGTAACGATCAACGGGTTAGTTGTTGAAGGGAGGTCACTATGGAAAGTGATGCTTTCAAGCAGCCGGTTTTCGTAGGGCAGGACGGCTACATCCAAAAGATCGACTGCCTGATGGATGCCATTGAGTTTTTGGAAGAATGGCCTGTGGAGAGACGCGGCCTGCTTCACGCGGCGGCCTGCGAAGCGTGCTACTCGGCTTATGACGGTCGCAAACCGGTCGAGGCCGCGCACAAGGCCTTTACGACTTGGGCCCGCAAGGTTGGCGTGATCGAGGACGTGCCCACAGCGCCGCCGTGGATGACTGGGCCAAAGATCAGCAACGCAAACCTCTTGTGAGGGGCGCGAAAGGACTCTTCATCAGACGCAGCTTGCGACGAAACGTGTCGGTGCCAAACGCCGCGTCAGGGGGCGCGTCTATCGGACCCAGGCACCGATGGGGTCGATCTCGCGGATTTGGGAGCGGCGCGACTGGAAGCGGTGCGTGCTGCTGGCGAGATGATAACGACACAAAGCAGTCGTTCAGGCAGGGTCCAAGCCAAATACGCCAGCCTCAACCACTCACCCGTTGCAGGAAGTCGGAAGTATCAGCTCCCGCTACAATGCCATGGAAACCTGGCGGCCTGCCGACACCCCGACCGTCCAGAAATCGGCTTCTTGACGCACGCTTCTGCGGCATTTCTCACTCGATTTTCATTTGGTATCTATCACGTTGAGGCCATTATCACAGAACCGGACTGGTCGTTTTCATACGGCGCCCTTCGCCGGGGGCTGTCGGTCCCGCATCCCGCCTTACGGCGGCGCTATGCTGATGCTCCTTCGGCCGCCCTGTTGAACCGGTCTCAGGGCCACGAACCTGCTCCGGCACCGAACTGACTTGTTTGCGCATACGGACATTTCGGTGCCTCCACTTTGTACGCCCTTTTCACATTGGTCGGGAGAGCATTGGCTCTCCCGACGGAGAGGCCGACAAGGGCGGAATTTTGACCGACGGATTGCCGAGGGAAAAGAGGAGCAAAGACCCGGGGCGTGCAGTCGTCGCGGAAGCAGAGTGTCGCAGAGAACGGCGCGGCCCACCGTGCCGCTTGCGCGCCAAGGCTGGCAAGGGAAGCTGCGCCGCGGCGCAACCCGCCACCATCACGGCATTGTATGCCGCGCCCTTGCCCGCCTGGCTCTTCGCGGCCTCCTGTCCCTGCCCAATCATTTGGGACGAGAACCGGATGGAAGGGAGGCGCCGCAAAGGTGCGCGGGCGAAATGGAAAAAGCAGAACTTGAAAGGCTAAAGGATGAGGTACCCTGCGCTGCGGTGCTGGAGCGCGCGGGGTTCGCCCTGGACGTCAAGGAGAGCACGCGCAAGGCGATGAAGTATCGCCGTGAGGCTTCAATCATCATCGTCATCCACAGCGGCAAGGGCTGGTTTGACCCACTCGGCGACGGCAAAGGCGATGTCTTTCGCCTGGTCGAACATCTTGAGAAGGTGCCGTTCGTAGAAGCCATGAACGAGGTCGCCAGCCTCGTCGGGTTCGTGCCGTGCCAGCCGGTCTGGCAGCGGGTGTCGCGTGAGCGGGAGCCTGATCTGTCGATACCGGAGCGCTGGCACGCACGGCGCAGTCCATGGCGCGGATCAGCCACCTGGCGCTATCTGACCGGGGCCCGCCATCTTCCCGACCGCATCGTCCGCGCCGCAATCAGCGCCGGCGCCCTGCGCGAAGGCCCGCACGGCTCGATGTGGGCCGCCCATGTCGACAGCAACGGCACCGTCACTGGCTGGGAGGAACGAGGACCGGACTGGCGCGGCTTTGCCACCGGCGGCGCCAAGGTGCTGTTCCGCCTCGGTAGCCCTGATGCGCTACGCCTTTGCGTGACCGAAGCGGCCATCGACGCCATGAGCCTTGCCGCGCTAGAGGGCTTTCGCGGCGACACCTTCTATCTCAGCACCGGGGGCGGCTGGTCGCCAGCGACCGATGCGGCGCTCCGCGCGCTTGCCGCCAAGCCCGGTGTTGAGATCGTCGCGGCTACCGACAACAACAAACAAGGCGAAATCTATGCCGACCGGCTGTTCGGATTGAGGGAGCAAGCTCGGTGCTGCAGTGATCGCCTTCGACCCGTAGCGGATGATTGGAACGCCGATCTGAGAATGAGAGCGCCGCCGACGAGCTGACACGCACGACGTTGCGAATAGCCATTGTTCTCGATTGATCAGATCACGGCCGTTCTCCTCGACCCGGGCGTCAGAAGTTTTTTCGGACATCCCTCGGAAGGTCGAGACGTCGAGCATGAGGTGCAGGCGACGTAGCTTGCCTCCACGTTCTGAGCTTTCGCCGGCTCGACCTGAAGGGAGTTCCAGAGAGGAGAGAAGCGAAAACACAAGGAGGACTGCTCGCAGATCGGGTGGTCCGCCGACGCTGACGCTCAACCGCGCCGGTCGCAATCCCGGCCCGTCGTCCTGCGCAAGGCTGAAGAAGCCCCGCTTGGCCAGCCGGGCAGGGATGCTCCAGCGCAATTGCCTCGTCCCACCCGCTCCGCGGTCCGGAGGATGTCTTCGGAAAGAAGACCAGAAAGGACTGGCGAAGGGCCTGTCCATAACCCCCAAGGAGCATTCCAATGGAACTGAAGTTTGTCGATCCGCGCTCGCTCAAGGACAATCCTGACAAGGCCCGGCGCTCCAAGTCGAGCCCGCAGGCGGACGCCTTGCTGCTCGCAACGATCAAGGCCATCGGCGTCGTCGAACCACTGATCGTCTTCGCTGAAGCCGATGGCGGCAATGGCTTCGTCATCGATCAGGGTCATCGGCGCGCGAAGCAGGCGATCGCTGCGGGTATCGAAGAGGTCGCCGTTCTGGTCGTGCCTCGAGCCGAGGACGGCGGCGCGATGCGCTCGCTGGCTACTTCCATCACGCACGAGCAGCTCAACCCGGTGGATCTTTGGCGTGCCATCGAGCGTCTCGTCGCGCTGAACTGGACCGAAGAGTCCGTTGCGATCGCGCTCGCGCAGTCGGTGCGCCAGATCAAGAAGCTGCGCCTGCTCGCCAATGTGCTGCCGGCGATGCTCGAGGCAATGGCCAAGGGCGATATGCCGAACGAGCAGCAGCTTCGCACCATTGCGGCCGCTTCGCTTGAGGAGCAGAAGGAGGTCTGGAAGGCCAAAAGGCCCAGCAAGGACGACCCGCAGGTGTCGTGGTGGAGCATCGCCAACGGTCTAACCAAGCGACGCATGTACGCGCGCGACGCAAGCTTTGGCGACGAGCTGCGCGAGGCCTACGGCATCGCCTGGGTAGAGGATCTGTTCGCGCCGGCCGACCAGGACAGCCGGTACACCACTGACGTCGAGGCCTTCCTCGGCGCCCAGCAGGAATGGATGACGCAGAACCTGCCCAAGAAGGGCGTCATCACCGAACCGAACGCCTATGGCGAGGTGAAGCTGCCGCCGAAGGCGGAGCGCGTCTATGGCACGCCGAAGAAGTCGGATCGCACCGCGATGTATCTCGACCGCGAGGGAAAGGTGAAGACCGTCCAGTTCCGCCTGACCGAGGCCAAGAAGAAGGCCAATTCGACGGAAGCCGCCGAGGCGGTCGTGATCCCGAAGTCCCGTCCCGATATGACCCGCAAGGGAATCGAGATGATCGGCGACCTGCGCACCGATGCTCTGCACGAGGCGCTGTCGCGGGCGCCGATCACGGACCACACGCTGTTGGCGTTGCTCGTTCTCGCCTTCGCTGGCCAGAACGTACGCGTCGATTCCGGTGCTGGCGGCAATCATGGGTTCGGTCGCTGCATGCCTCGGCACGCAGCCACACTTTTCGATGCCGAGGGGAAGTTCGCCTTCGACGCCGAAACCTTGCGCATTGCCGCCCGGGGCGTCCTCATCGATGCACTCTCCTGCCGCGAGGGCATGAGCAAGTCCGGCGTAGTGGCACTCGTCGCGGGCGGCGCGATTGGGGCAGACAGCTTCCTCGCCAATATGGGCACCGAGGACTTCCTCTCCTGTCTCTCGCGTCCGGCACTCGAGGGCTCCTGCGCCGACACGCCGGTCCTGCCGCGGGCGCGCGTAAGGGACACGCGGGCCGCGCTCGTCGAGCACTTCAAAGAGAGGCCCTTCGTCCACCCGGCTGCGCTGTTCACTCCCGATGCGGCGAGCCTGACCGAATGGCTGTCCAAGAGCACCGTCGCCGAAGTCGATGACGACCTCGGGCCCGAAGTCGAGAGTCTGAGCGGCCAGGATCAACGTCCCGAGAAAGGCGGGCTCGATGATGGCTACCGGGAGGCTGCCGAATAGACCTCGCCTCCTGTTGATCGCTCTGCCGCCGTCAGGTTCGCCTTGCGGCGGCAGGTGTAGGGCCGCGACCGCGAGCGAGCGCTGCCGATGATGGTCCCTCCGGCGTCGGGCCCACGATCACAGATCGGGTCAGCATGGCATGCATGCCGAGCCACCTCCGGTCGGCGAATCGGCAGGTCATGATCATCTGTCCTTAGGTTCCAATGTCGAAGTCGAGGCCCTGCCGGTCCTCACTCGGGCTTCATGGCGGTCCTGAACCTGCGGCCGTCCGCTTCAAGGCCGCGTTCCGCGCCGCGGGGCGGCCGGATCGGTCCGGTCTCGACATGGCAGGCCCGCGTCTCGCGCGAGGGCTGAAGGAAGCCCTGCTTGGCCGCAAACCTTCCATGCTCGTCTCGGTCCGCCCGGACCCTGAAGCGCCCGTTATCCCGCCGGTTCTTTTGGTCCGCGCCCGAGGGAGGGCCGGCACGGAGCCGGTCCTGGCCTCGAGAAGCTGAAGAAAGGAGATGCCAATGACCAGCAAAGCCGCCAATTCCCGCGCAACAGCCCGTATCGCCCCGCCGCGCAAGGGCACTACCTTCCAAATGGTCCGGCTCGTGTGTCCCGACGCCGCACAGTCCTCGCTCGTCTCGGAAAGTTTTGGCCTTCCGGTTCTCGACAGCGACGGCATTCGCGAATTGCACGAAAAGCTCGTCCTGGACACGGCCGCGGCGCTCGACGAAGGGCTTGGGGAACGCGCCATGCAGATACACCTGCAACGCGTCGTCGGTGCCTTTGTTGGATCCGCCTACGGGGCCGGCCAGTTCTACAGCCGGGCGGTATCCGAAGCACGGGACGCAACGGCCAAGTCGGCCTGCAACGATCGAAACGAAGACGTCGCAGGACCGGTCGGCTTCGACAGCGCTGCCCAACGCAAGCGCGAATTCGCCGCCGATATGGCACTACAAGCCCATGCGCTGCGCATGGCCGCCGAGGGGGCTATCGCGGCCTACGAGCAGGTTGTGGGCGAGGCCTGGAAGCCGTTCGAGCGTCCGGTCGAAAACCCCGGCCAATCCGTCGACCGCAAGGCGGCCGAAATGCAGATGGCAGCTCTCGGATGAACGCCGAGGGCGGGGTTCCGGTCCCGCCCTCCTGCCATGTCGAGCATGTCCGGCTCAATCGCCCGTCGCGTCGACTGCGCAGGGCCTACTCGAGCCATCGAAGTCCACGACACCCCTCCTGGCATCTTGGAGCGGTTCTGCCGTGCCAGATTCCAGGGGCCCGGGGGGAGCGCCTTGGGGCTGCCGATTGCAAAGCGGCGGCTAAACGAGGACGCCCTGCTCTCGCGCGCCCCCGCGCGGGGGGGCAGGCCTCCCTCTTTTCTGCCTACGAGAGAGGCGCCGGCTGCCGTTGTGGGCGCTCTACCGCCGAGGGCGGCAAGCGCGCACTGAGTTCCCGGATCCGCCGGATTTCGACTATGGAATCTTTATATCTTGGGTCCGTCTCACGAATGGAATCTTTATGCGTGTCGGCCTACGTTTGGGCGTTCGGCAACCCCGGCGGGGAGTGAAGCGATGGCCGATATCAATCCGAGGATACAACAGGAATTTACAGCGTCTCCGGGTGCCGATTCACTTTTCGGCTTGGCCGATGCTCCCGCTGCAGTGCGCTATGTTGCTTCGTTTGCAATGACCGCCTTCGCGACGGTGGTGGCTGCCGGTGTCGACAGCCAGGTGGCGATCCCGAACATCTCGCTCATATTTGTGGTGCCGGTGATCATAGGGGCCGTCGGGCTTGGTTTGGGCCCCTCGCTCTTTTCGGCGATACTTGGTGCACTCGCCTACAATTTCTTCCTCACCGAGCCTCGCTACACGCTGATCGTCGATGAACCGGCCAACGTCTGGGCGATCGGACTGCTTTTCTTCGTCGGACTTGTCGTCAGCGGCGTGGCCTTTACCTCCCGGCGCCGCGCAATCGAAGCCGCGCTCCTGAGGAGACAGGAAAGGATGCTGCAAAACTATAGTCGCGACGTCGCGGCTATCGACAATGCGAAGGCGATCGTCTCGATCACCTGCCACATGCTTGCAGCGCTCTTCCAAGTTCCAGTCGTCATTCTCGTTTTGGATGGCAAGAGGGTTTCCGTCGAGAAAGCCGGCAATGTTGAGCCGCAGGAAGCCGAGATTGAGGCGGCGCAATCGTCATTGGCCGCAGGACATGTCGTGCGCGCCGGAGTCTATCCGGCGTTGACCTCGCGCTTTGACTTCTGGCCTGTAAAAACAACGGCAGGGGGCCCGCGCGCGGTCATTGGGCTCGCATTCAACCCCGATGAACGTCCCGCGACCCCTTCGACGTTCGTCGATGTCGTGGGTCGCTTTCTGGCCCTGGCCCTTGATCGTCAACATTTCCGGCATGCTCGACCGTAAGCAGCCGGGAAGGCGAAGGTCAGAAAACGGCGCGAGCCGGAGGAGCGGGTTCATGAGCAATGCCGATGCAAGCGACGGCGAGGGTGCAGCAGCACAATCCGCTG
Source organism: Mesorhizobium sp. LCM 4577 (assembly GCF_001854795.2). Taxonomy (NCBI): domain Bacteria; kingdom Pseudomonadati; phylum Pseudomonadota; class Alphaproteobacteria; order Hyphomicrobiales; family Phyllobacteriaceae; genus Mesorhizobium; species Mesorhizobium sp. LCM 4577. Next base: position 12,682 of record NZ_MDDU01000005.1, read on the forward strand.
CGCATGCCCACTCGCAGCAGAGCGTGCGGATATTGATTCTCGGCGCTCTCGGCGTCGTTTACGGCGATATCGGGACAAGTCCTCTCTACGCGTTTCGCGAAGCGCTGCTTGTTGCGGCATCGGACGGATCGGCGACACGTGAGGATGTGCTCGGCATTCTTTCGTTGATCGTTTGGGCGTTAATCCTCATCGTGACAGTTAAGTACGTCACATTTGTTCTCCGAGCGGACAACAAGGGCGAAGGCGGCACGCTCTCCCTGATGTCCCTGGCCGGCAGTCGTTTTCCGGCCCGCTCAGCTGCCATTTTGGTCTTGGGCGTGCTTGGCGCGGCGTTGTTTACGGGAGACTCTATGATCACGCCAGCGATCTCGGTGCTCGCTGCGGTGGAAGGTCTTGAGACCGTTACGCCGGCCCTTCAGCCGTACGTCTTACCAGTCACGCTTGTCATTCTTGCTGGGCTCTTCGCGGTCCAACGATTCGGAACCGGCGCCATTGGAGGCGTTTTCGGGCCGATCACATTCGCATGGTTTCTCGCGCTAGGGGTTTCCGGAGTAAGCCATATCGCCACCAATCCCGGAGTGTTGTGGGCCGTCAACCCCTACCACGCCGTCCACTATCTCGTGGCCAATCCAGCACTTGCGCTCAGTACAATCGGCGCCGTTTTTCTAGCTGTTACCGGCGCTGAAGCGCTTTATGTCGATCTGGGCCACTTTGGCCGCAGACCGATTGTTATGGCTTGGTTGTGGACCGTGTTCCCGTGCCTTTTGCTGAACTACATTGGGCAAGGCGCCTTTGTTTTGACCCGCACCGAATTGCCTGAGAATGTTTTCTTCGACATGCAGCCTCGCTGGGCGCTGGTGCCGATGGTCGCCTTGGCCACCGCCGCCACGATCATCGCCAGTCAAGCTGTGATTTCCGGGGCGTTTTCGCTGGTGCGTCAAGCCGTTCAGCTGAATCTTCTTCCCCGATTCAGCATCCTGCACACATCCGAGACGCAAGTTGGCCAAATCTATCTTCCGAGGGTCAATTTGTTGCTCGGCATCGGCGTCATGATGCTGGTGCTGGGGTTCCAGAAGTCGGGTAACCTCGCGTCGGCCTATGGTATCTCCGTCACCGGCCAGATGGTGGTCACGGACCTGCTTCTCTTCATCGTCATGCGCCGAATCTGGAACTGGTCACTCACCGGCGCCCTTGCAGCGGCGGCACTCTTTCTGATCGTGGACCTGGTATTCCTCGGCTCGAACATCATTAAGGTGATCGAAGGAGGCTGGGTCACCCTGACCATTGCGTTGGTTATGTGCATCATTATCTGGACCTGGGTGCGCGGCGGCCGCTACCTATTCGACAAGACCCGCCGCAACGAGATCCCGCTCGATTTTCTTGCCGGCAATCTGTTGAAGAAGAAGCCCCATCTGGTCTCGGGCACGGCGGTGTTCCTGACCAGCGATCCGCTGAGCGCCCCGACCGCGCTCATGCACAGTCTCAAGCACTACAAGGTGTTGCACGAGCAGAACGTCATCCTTTCGGTGGTCACGGCACCACAGCCGGTAGTGCCCGACGGGGAGCGGGTGAAGATGGAAATTCTTAACGAGCTGTTCATGCGAGTGACGCTGACCTTCGGCTATATGGAGCAGCCGAATATCCCGCGTGCGCTCGCGATATGCCGCAAGCAGGGCTGGAAATTCGACATCATGTCGACCTCCTTCTTCCTGTCCCGACGCTCGCTCAAGGCCTCGCCCAATTCCGGCATGCCGGTGTGGCAGGACAAGCTGTTCATTAGCCTGGCGCGGACGGCGGCCGATGCGACGGAGTATTTCCAGATACCGACCGGGCGAGTCGTTGAGATCGGCACCCAGGTGGTGATCTGATCCGACCGCAGCGAGGTAAACATGACGTTTGAGCTCAAGATGCTTGTCCTAAGTATCGCTCTCGGGTTGATTCAGATCGTGCTGGCTTCGCATGCCGCAAGCTTACAGCGCGGCTATATCTGGACAGCGAGCTCTCGCGATGAAGCTATGCCCCCGTTGAGAGGAGTCGCGGGCCGACTGGCGCGAGCATTGCAGAATTTTGTCGAAACTTTTCCGCTTTTCGCGGCGGCTGTTCTGATTTCTCACGCGGCTTCCGCAAACAGTTTGATGACCGAATGGGGCGTTCAACTCTATTTCTGGGGTCGCGTTGCCTATCTGGCATCATACGCAGCAGGGGTCTTTCTACTGCGCTCTCTTATATGGAACGTTGCGACCCTCGGGATCATTCTGATCCTTTTGTCGCTAGTCTGAACGGATGCAACAGCGATATTGTCACGCTGATCTGTTTCGTAAGCTTTCAGAGATCAAAGCACTCTCCGATCGATAGATCAAACCTGGCTCGACAATCCATTCACCGGGGGAAAGCGCCTCTATGTCGTAACGCCGCTCAGAATCTCGCGGTGCGAGCCCGACATAGTGAAACCGCTCGCCGAAGCAATCTGTGACGGTCTCGAAAATCGGCCGACCTCCGACGTGGCCGACCACCTTACCTTCGGCACCCTCTTGGGTAGCGTCGGGCTCCAGAACCCGGAGAATAAAATACTCAACAGGGATGCTTCTCAATCCGAGGCGCATCACCTCGTCCTCCGTGACGGAATTCGAGCGCATAATATGCGCGCGCGATCTCCATAAATCTATCTATTCAATCAGTCCGGCTCCACGAACCTGCCTACAAATCCGAGAATGCCTAAACCGCTCATGACCTATCATAAGCTTCCCGTGCAGCCCTCTTCGCCAATGCAGTGTCGTTGTTGCCGGGCGACGGCACGATAATCCACTTCGCCGGTCCCAAGGTCCGGTCGTACGGCGTCATTCCTTCACCGCGCCCGTCATCGACGAAACATAGTGCTCGACGAAGAAGGAATAGAGCACCACCACCGGCAGCGACCCGATCAGTGCGCCGGCCATGAGCGCGCCCCATTCGTAGACGTCGGAGCGAACGAGTTCGGTCAGCACGCCGACCGGCACCGTCTTCTTCTCCGAAGACTGGATGAAGGTCAGCGCATAGATGAACTCGTTCCACGACAAGGTGAAGGCGAAGATGCCAGCCGAGATCAGACCGGGCACCGACAGCGGCAGCACGATCTTGGTGAGGATCTGCCAGCGGCTCGCGCCATCGATGAGCGCGCATTCCTCCAACTCGAAGGGGATCGAGCGGAAGTAGCCCATCAGAAGCCAGGTGCAGAACGGTACGAGGAAGGTCGGATAGGTGAGGATCAGCGCGAACGGCGTGTCGTAAAGGCCGAGATTGAACACCATCACCGATAGCGGAATGAACAGGATAGAGGGCGGCACGAGATAGGCGAGGAAGACGGCGAGGCCAACCTGCCGCGCGCCCGAAAACCTCAGCCGCTCGATCGCATAGGCAGCTAGCACGGCAGCCGCCAGCGACAGGAAAGTAGCGGCGGTCGAAATGATGATCGTGTTGAGCAACCAACCTGGATAGGAGGTCTCGAAGAGCAAATAGCGAATGTGCTCCAGCGTCGGATGCACGACCCAGAGCGGATTGTAGTTCACATAGTCGGTCATCTCGAGATTGGGCTTAACCGCCGTGATTGTCATCCAGTAGAAGGGAAACAGGAGAACGATCAGAAACACCAGCAGCGGCAGATAGACCGTCACCACACGCCGCGGAAGGCTTTGCAGGTAGCCCATGCCGCCTTCGTCGGTCTCCAGGCGCTCGACTTCCTTGATCGCGGCCATGTCAGTCTCCGCCGCCTTGCTGCCATCTGCGCCGTTGCAGTCCAAAATAGCTGAACAGGATCGCAGCCAGCAGGAAAGGAATCATGGCGACCGCGATTGCCGCGCCTTCGCCCAGTTGGCCGCCCGCGATACCGCGCTGGAAGGACAATGTCGCCATCAGATGCGTGGCGTTCACCGGCCCCCCGCGGGTCAGCACGTAGATCAGCTGGAAATCAGTGAAGGTGAACAGTACCGAAAACGTCATGGTGATGGCTATGATCGGCGTCAGCAACGGCAGGGTCACGTAGCGGAACAGCTGCCAGCGGCTGGCGCCGTCGAGCGTGGCGGCCTCATAGAGCGATTGCGGAATGGTCTGCAGTCCGGCAAGCAGCGTGATGGCGACGAAAGGAATGCCGCGCCAAACATTGGCCGCGATGACCGAGGCGCGCGCATTGGTCGGGTCACCAAGAAAATTGATGCGGTGGTCGATCAGGCCCATCTGCTGCAACGCCCAGGACAGGATCGAAAACTGCGAGTCGTAGATCCACCAGAAGGCGATGGCCGAGAGCACCGTCGGTACGACCCAGGGCAGAAGCACCACCGCGCGGAAGAACGATTTGAAGGGCAGCTTCTCGTTGAGGATGAGAGCCAGCCAGAGGCCGAGCACGAATTTCAGGATCGAAGCGCTGACCGTGTAGAGCAGCGTATTGAACACCGAGAGCCAGAAGACGCTGTCGCTCCACAGATATTCGTAGTTCTCGAGGCCGATGAAGATGCCCGGTCGGCCGATGCGTGTGTCGGTGAAGCCGAGCCAGACGCCGAGCCCGAGCGGATAGGTGAGAAAGACCAGGAGCAGCGCCGCCGCAGGCAGCATGAAGCCGAAGCCGAGAGCATTCCTGCTCTCGGCGAGCCGGGACAGGATCGACGGGCGCGATTGAACGGCAACGGACGGCACGGCCATGGCGCGAGCTCCTTGCTGTGGGGTGGAACTGTGGCTGACCGCGCTCGGCTTGCGTAAGCCCGCAAACGCGGTCAGCCTGCTTCAACTGCGCCAGGATCAGACGCGGTAATAGCGGTTGGCGCGTTTTTCGGCCTCTTCCATCGCTTCCTGCGGCGTCGCCTGGCCCGTCACCGCCTTGGCGAACATGTCCACCAGCACGTAGTCGGCCATTGTCGCGGCGGATGCATAGCCGAGCGGCCCGGCATAGCCGTTGGGGCGCAGCGTCGCCGAGGCTTTCGCATAGGCCGCATTGTTAGGGTCGGCCTTCCAGACCGGGTTGTTGTCGAAGGCTTTCAGCGTCTGGCAGCAATAGGCCGCCGACGAAGTGATCCAGTCGGACATTTGCGGGTCCTCGAACATGAACTGCAGATAGGCTTTGGCAGCATTGGGGTAGGGCGTGTAGTTGAAGATGACAGCCGTGGTCACCTGGAAAAGCTCGACCGATTTCCCGACCGGCCCGATCGGCATGTTTGTCGTGCGGATGTCCTTGGCGATCTCGGCCAGCTTCGGGTCCTTGTCCTTGTTGACCTTTGCTGTGTTGTAGACCGAGATGCCGTTGGCGATCACGCTCACTTCCCCGGCCAGGAATGCCCGGTTGTTGTTGACGTCGAGCCAGCTTTCGGTGCCGGGGATGAAGGTCTTGTAGAGCTCCTGCGCATACTGGATCGCCTTGAGCGTCTCCGGGCTGTTGATCGTGACCTTGCCGGCTTCATCGACCATCTTGCCGCCATGGCTCCAGAGCAGCCAATGCGCGTAATTGTTGCCGTCGCCAACGCCGTGGCCGTGGGTGAAGCCGGCGGGATGCCCTTTCGCCTTCAAGGCCTTGCAAAGTTCCAGGAAACCGGCCGTGTCCTTGGGAAATTCGGAGAAGCCTGCCTCCTTCATCCAGCTTTCTCGGTACACGATGGCGTTGCCGATGGTGGCCAGCGGCAAGCCGATGAACTTGCCCTCGCGCGTGGCATATTGTTTCGGGCCGTCGTACCAGCCGCCATACTTCTTGCCGAGATAATCACCCAATTCCGTCACATCGAGCAGCTTGTCGGGATATTGGTGCGGATCGTCGAACCAGACGAACATCAGGTCGGGGCCGGAGCCGACATTGGCGGCGACCGCCGCCTTGGGACGGATGTCTTCCCAGCTTTCCTTGTCGATCCGCACCTCCACGCCCGTCGCCTCGGTGAACCGTTTGGTATTCTTCAGCCACTGGTCCTCGTCGCCTTGCACGAAGGGCGACCACCGCAGCAGCCTGAGCTTGGCACCTTCCTCGGGCTTATACGTCAGGCCTTGCTGGGCGAAGGCACTCGAGCCGGCGAAGCGGCTGCCCAGGGCTCCGGCCGCCGCGGCCGCGGTCGTGCGGATTACATCGCGTCTGGTGAACTTCATGCTCGTTTCCTCCTGTTGCTCTGTCGTTGCCTGTTTTTATCGCGCCGTCTCGATTCGCTTGCCGGTTTCGCCGTGGAAGAGGTGGATCGGGCCGGGGTCGACCGACAGCCGAATGGTTTCTCCCGGCGCGAAGGAATGGCGCTCGCGGAAATTGGCGACGATGTCCTCCCCGCCGGGCGTCCGGCCGATGATCTGCACTTCCGACCCGGTCGGCTCGATCACCGCTACCTTGACCGGAATGCCGTCTTCGGCCAGCCGCAGGTGCTCGGGTCGTACTCCAAGCACCATGGCTTCGCCGTTGCCGATGGAGGGAGGCTTCGCCAAAGGCACGGAAATGCCCCCCCGCCCCGAAAAGACGGTGGGGCCATCATTGGCGAACGCGCCCTTGAGCAGGTTCATGGCGGGCGAGCCGATAAAGCTTGCAACGAACAGGTTGTCCGGCCGGTCGTATAGCTCGAGCGGCGGTCCGATCTGCTCGACGAGGCCGTCATGCATGACCACGATCTTGTCCGCCATGGTCATGGCCTCGATCTGGTCGTGGGTGACATAGACCGTTGTCGTCTTCAGCCGCTGGTGCAGTTCCTTGATTTCGGCCCGCATCTGGACCCTCAGCTTGGCGTCGAGATTGCTGAGCGGCTCGTCGAACAGGAACACCTGCGGATTGCGCACGATTGCCCGGCCCATCGCGACGCGTTGGCGCTGGCCACCCGAAAGCTGGCGGGGATAGCGCGACAGAAGCGGCACGAGCCCGAGGATTTCGGCCGCCCGCTTCACCCCGGCATCGATTTCTGCCTTCGGAACACCCTTGAGCATCAGCGAGAACGCCATGTTCTCTGCAACCGTCATGTGCGGGTAGAGCGCGTAGTTCTGGAAGACCATGGCGACGTCGCGCTCCTTTGGTGCGACGTCATTGACGATACGGCTGCCGATCGAGATTTGGCCCCGGGAGATTTTTTCCAGGCCTGCAATCATCCTCAGAAGCGTCGATTTTCCGCAGCCCGAGGGTCCCACCAGCGTGACGAACTCACCGTCGTCAATATCGACGCTGACGCCATGCAGAATCTGAGTGGCACCGAACGATTTGTAGACATCGCCAATCGCGACAGACGCCATCGAACTCCTCCCGATGGTCCCTGCGAATTTCGCGGGGAGCCGTTCCAATCAAAGTGTGGCTGAAACGGATGCCGGCAAGCACCCACCACTGGCGTCGGCGACATTCGCCCCAGCTCCCCCCGGGTCACGCGACTGTGAAACGGTAGCGCTACCATAGCCGCCTGTAAAGCAGCACCGATCATCGCCGTCCTCGGGTCGCCTCGATGCGAGCCAATGCCCCAAAGCTGCCACAGCGTCCCACGAGGCGTTCCATCGAACAGGACGAAGGAAGAGAGAAGCAACACCTGAGGCGGCTAGTCCGGCGCGCACCTCCGGACGGGCCGCTCCTATTTGCAACCTATCGGCCGATCATCACACGAGAGGGAACCGGTGCCGCCTTCGCCCGTATAGTTCCAGACGGATCAAACGCCTCGAGTGAAGATGAACACGAGAACCCGCTTCCACATCTGGTACTGGATCGCCGCCTTTGTGGGTTTGATGCTGTTCCAGTACCTGTTCGTCACTTCCCAGCAGATCGCACAGATACCCTACAGCCAGTTCGAGTCTGACCTGAAGCAAGGCAAGATCGCCGAGGTTGCTGTCTCAAATCGCTTCATCCAGGGCCGCTTCAAGCAGCCGCAGGACGGCCGCGCAATGTTCATCACGACCCGCGTCGAGCCCGATCTTGCCGCCGAGCTGCAGCAGCACGGGGTTGTCGTGACCGGGGCCGTCGAGAGCACCTTCCTGCGCGACCTCCTGTCCTGGGTAGTGCCCATGGCGGTGTTCGCCGCCATCTGGTTCTTCATGATGAGGCGCGCGAGCGGCGGCCTGGGCGGCGGCCTCATGCAGATCGGCCGCAGCAAAGCCAAGGTTTATGTCGAGGCCAATACCGGGGTGACCTTCGAGGATGTAGCCGGCGTCGACGAGGCGAAGGACGAACTCAAGGAAGTCGTAGATTTCCTCAGGGATCCTAAGAGTTATGGACGGCTCGGCGGCCGCATGCCGAAGGGTGTCCTCCTGGTCGGCCCGCCCGGGACCGGAAAGACCCTGCTCGCCAAGGCGGTAGCCGGCGAGGCGCGGGTCCCGTTCTTCTCCATTTCCGGCTCGGAGTTTGTCGAGATGTTCGTCGGCGTGGGTGCCGCGCGCGTGCGCGACCTGTTCACGCAGGCGCGTGCCAAGGCCCCGGCCATCATTTTCATCGATGAGCTCGACGCGCTCGGCCGCGCCCGCGGCCTGGGGGCAGTGGCGGGCCACGACGAGAAGGAGCAGACACTCAACCAGTTGCTTGTCGAGCTCGACGGCTTCGACCCGACCACGGGGCTCGTGTTGCTGGCGGCGACCAACCGTCCCGAAATCCTCGATCCGGCGCTGCTGCGCGCCGGACGCTTCGACCGCCAGGTGCTGGTCGACCGGCCCGACAAGACAGGCCGCATCCAGGTCCTGCAGGTTCATCTGAAGAAGGTCAAGCTCGCGCCGGACGTCGATGCAGAGAAGATCGCCGCGGTGACGCCGGGCTTCACAGGAGCCGACCTCGCCAACCTTGTCAATGAGGCGACGCTGCTTGCGACTAGGCGCAAAGCTGATGCCGTCGCCATGGCCGACTTCAACAATGCCGTGGAGCGCATCGTCGCTGGCCTGGAGAAGCGCAACCGGCTGCTAAATCCGCGCGAGCGCGAGATCGTCGCCTATCACGAGATGGGCCATGCGCTGGTCGCGATCGCCCTGCCGGGCGTCGATCCCGTGCACAAGGTGTCGATCATCCCGCGCGGGGTCGGCGCGCTCGGCTACACGATCCAGCGTCCGACCGAAGATCGTTTCCTGATGACGCGGGAGGAGCTGGAGAACAAGATGGCGGTGCTGCTCGGAGGGCGCGCCGCCGAGCAGATCGTGTTCGGTCATTTGTCGACCGGTGCGGCGGACGATCTCGTCCGCGTTACTGATATCGCCCGCGCGATGGCCACACGTTATGGGATGACCAAGCGGCTCGGCCATGTCGCGCTCGACCGTGACCGCCGCTCGTTCCTGACGCCCAACGAGCTGCCGCTGGCGCCGCAGGAGCGCGAATACTCACAGCAGACGGCGGCAATGGTCGACGAGGAGGTGCGCAGGATCGTCGACGCGGCTTTCGAGCGCACTGTCGGCCTGCTCGAAAAACAGCGGGATACGCTGGAGCGGGCGGCGCGCCGGCTGCTGGAAAAGGAGACGCTGGACGAAAGGGAATTGGCTGAGTTGGTCCGGGAAAGCAAGCAGCCAGTGCCACGAGAGCGGGTTATCTGAGCCTGGCAGCCGGTCTCGACCTGAGCTAGGCGTCGACGCGGCCACAAGCCCGAATTGGGGGTGCTCATGGACAAATCGGGGAGCCAGGTCCGATTTTTGACCATTCGTAAGCCTCCAGCCGATGATCCCGGCCGGGTAGCGAACAAATCGATCTCATCGAGCAAGTTCAGGCGCAAAGCTCCCACCTTTCCGCTCAGGGCCACCACCCTCGACAGGTCAAGTTCTTGTTCCAGCGATTTCGTGTGCGCGACCTTGCACCGGGTTCGGATGTTGCTTTCGGCGCACGGACGTTTTGGGAGACGGCCGCCGATGCCGGCCCTTTCGCCAGCCTCGGCCCGATTGGCATGCTGGGCTCCTTCACGGCCCAATCCCGCTCTCTCGTAATGGCTTTCCTGGTGCGGCTGCGGATCTTCCCCGATCAACCCGCAAGGGGTCCGCTAGCATGCTGCGGCCGCTCGGCTGACGCCTTCGGGTGATCGCGCCCGCTTCCACACACTGACGGAGCCATCGAGCGGGAATTGGCCCGCTCCAAGATGGAGCCCTCAGATGTCCCACGATCTCATACTCGCCCAAAAGGCCGCCTGGTCTCTCGCCCGCACCCTTATGGTCCCGGTTATCCTCTTCCAGGTCGACAACGAATTTGGCGTCATGCCCGCCGATGAGCTCGACGACGCCAATGTCGAAATCCTCTTCGAATACGATCCCTATAGCGGCGGCCACTCGGTTCATTGAACCGGCCTTCCCTCGACTGCAGTCAGGCGGCGCCTAGCGCCGCCTTTCTGTTTTCTGACGTCCGCTCGCGCCCCGTCCTGCCCCGAGGTCCTGGCGGATCCAGGCAGTCAGCGCAACGGCTTTGCCGTCCTCCGCTGTCGCTGCGGCCCATGACTACCCATCGTGCGAGCACGACGGGACCCGGTCGGGTGCGCTGCCGCCCTCCTGCTCCGCCCAGGCGGACCTCCGTGACGGGGCCGCGATCGGCGCGGCCTCCAACTGGAGGTTCATGAAATGAGCAGGAACGAAAAAGCAGAACGTATCGATCTCTATGCGCGCATCACCGGCCGCATCGTAGCCGAGCTGGAGATGGGTGTCCGTCCTTGGATGCAGCCGTGGCAATCGACCGATGGCTCCGGCCGCGTCACCCGGCCGCTCAGGCACAATGGTCTGCCCTATAGCGGCATGAATGTCCTGCTGCTTTGGTCGGAGGCTGTCGCGCGCGGCTTTTCCAACCCGATGTGGATGACATTCAGGCAGGCGCTCGAACTTGGCGGTCGGGTGCGCAAGGGCGAGACCGGCTCGGTGGTGGTCTTCGCCAGCCGCTTTACGAGGACGGAGACGGACACCAGGGGCGAGGAAATCGACCGCGAGATCCCGTTCCTCAAGGCGTATTCCGTTTTCAACATTGCGCAAATCGATGGCCTGCCGGACCAGTTCTATCAAAGGCAGGCGGAGCCGGTGCGCGATCCCATCGACCGGATCGAGCACGCCGACCGGTTCTTCGCCAACACTGGGGCGGTAATCCGGCACGGCGGGGATCGCGCCTACTTTGCCTCGGCGACGGACCACATCCAGATGCCGCCGCTACAGACGTTCCGGGACGCCGCGTCATACGTCGCCACGCTCAGTCACGAGCTTACCCATTGGACTTCAGCGCCGCATCGCGTGAACCGCGACCTTAGTCGCTACGCCAAGGATTCCAGCGAGCGAGCGCGCGAGGAACTGATCGCCGAGCTCGGAAGCTGCTTCCTCTGCGCCGATCTTGGCATCGCGCCCGAACTCGAGCCCCGGCCGGACCATGCGAGCTACCTCGGCTCGTGGCTGAAAATCCTAGGCTGCGATAAGCGAGCGATCTTCTCGGCCGCTGCCCATGCGCAGCGCGCCGTCGCTTTCCTGCACGGGCTCCAGCCGGAGGCCGCGGAAGAATGCGAGGCCGCCTGATGTTTCGCGCATCAACCCTCGGAAGGGGAGGCCATGTGCCTTCCCCTCTGCTTCACACGACCGTGCCGGCCGATGATTGGGCCGGATTAGCTATCCAGGATAACCGCCAAATCCGATCCCCACGCGGGCTGATCCGCATAGCCTGCGGCCGCCTCTCCTTTTGCGCTCATCCTAAAGTTCGAACCGAAGTTGCCGTTGTTCCGGCGGCCACACATCGCCTAGCGACGAAAGCGTGACGCCCAGCAGCCGGATTCCCTTCTGTACCGGAAACACCGACTTCAGGAGATCGGCTGCGACACGCTCGATGTCAGAGAGCTCGATTGGCACCGACACGGTGCGACTGCGCGTGATCTGATGGAAATCGGCAAACTTGACCTTCAGCGTGATCGTCCGGCCCCGGATGCCCTTGCCTTCACAGTGCCCCCACACCTTGGCTGTCAGCGGCTTAAGTTCGGCGCTTGCTGCAGCGAACTCGAAGATGTCAGCTGCGAACGTATCCTCGGCGCCGATCGATTTGCGCGGCCGATCCGGCTCGACCGCGCGCTCGTCGATGGCGCGCGCGATCTGATAGTACCAGAGCCCAGACCTCCCGAAATGCTGCTGCAAGAAGGCAAGCGAGCGGTCCTTGAGATCGGCGCCGGTCTTAATGCCAAGCGCCTCCATTCTGCCAGCCGTTGCGGGACCCACGCCATGAAATTTCTTGACTGGCAGCGCCTCGACGAAGGCCGGCCCATGGCGGGGCGTGATGACGAACTGGCCGTTTGGCTTGTTCTGGCCGGAGGCCATCTTGGCGAGGAATTTGTTGTATGAGACGCCGGCGGAAGCGGTGAGACCGGTCACCAGCAGGATCTTCGCTCTGATCATCTCGGCGATCGTCGTGGCAGACGAAATTTCGAGCCTGTTCCGCGTCACGTCGAGATAGGCCTCGTCGAGCGAGAGCGGTTCAATGAGATCGGTGTGTTCGGCGAACACCTCGCGGATCTGGGCCGAAACGGACCGGTAGACGTCGAAGCGGGGCGGCACGAAGACCAACTCGGGGCATTTGCGCTTTGCCGTAACCGAAGCCATCGCGGAGCGAACGCCGAAGGCGCGAGCCTCGTAGCTCGCGGCAGCCACCACGCCGCGCTCCGCAGCCCCGCCAACGGCCAGCGGCTTGCCGCGCAGCTCCGGATTGTCGCGCTGTTCGACAGACGCGTAGAACGCATCCATGTCGACATGAATGATCTTACGCTGGTCGGCGCTGCGGTCGGGGGCCATGTCGCCAGCATATGTGCTTCGTGTTGCCGGATCTACAACGCTCAGATCGCGAATTCAGCCTGCGCGCGGCCCTGATGGAAGCGGGAAATGCGAAAACTGTCCTTAGGAAGAGGACGAAGCACTTCGTGTTCGGGACGCGTCATGTCGAGCCACGCCGAGCGCTGGTCTCGGCGCAGCACCGCCATCTGGCGATCATGGTAGGGCGCGATGTCGTCATTGGCCTCGATCGTCAGGATCGCGTAGGCTTCCGGCCAATCGCGGCTCGCCGGCCGCCAGATGCCGGCGAAACAGAACCAGTCATCGTCGGCGAGGCGAAAGCTGTAGTTCTTCCCCTGGCTTCGGTGCCGGAATTCGGACGCCGGCACGAGGCAGCGATGGCTCGGGAACGATCGGTCCTCCGCGCGCACCACGGTGAAGGGGCGCCCGCCTGCTTCCTTCGGTTGAAGTCCCCATGGCAGCTTGAGCATCTCAACATCGCCGCCGTAGCGCCTTATGATGACGCGGGGCTCGTCGAGCGGGCTGTCGGAATCGAAAACTGTTGCGCTCATAGCCAAAAGAACATAACAGGAACGAAGCCGCCGCGCAATGCCGCAGAGACAGGTGAGACATGTGCAATGATTATCGGCTGATGGTGGATGTCGCCTCGATCGTGGAGGACTTCGCCGATCTCAAGATCAAGATCCGCTTCAGTGAAGGAGCGCCGAACATCCAGGCGCGCGAGGACATCAAGATAACCGACATCGGGCCGATCATCCGCCCGGTTGACGGAGCGGTCGGCGAGGGTGACCTTGTTCAGCGCCGGTGGAGCTGGCCTGGACCGAACAAGAGGCCGGTCTACAACTTCCGCTCGGACGGTCGCGAGTTCGCCTCGAACCGCTGCCTGATACCAGCCGATGGATTTTACGAATTCACCGAACCGACAGACAAGGGCAAAAAGCGCAAGGACAAGTGGCTCTTCACCAAGCGCGACGAGCCGATCTTCTGCATCGCCGGGATCTGGCGCGACGCCGATGATGTCGGGGAGGCGTTCACCATGCTCACGATGGAACCCGGTCCCGATATCGCGCCGTATCACGATCGGCAGATCGTGATCCTGGAGCGCAAGGATTGGGCGAGCTGGCTTGACCCGTCGGTATCCGCCAAATCGCTGATCAAGCCGCTTCAGCCGGGGACGCTGCTCGTGGAGCAGGTCGGGTGAAGCGAGGCGGTGCGCTGCTGAATGCGGCCGCGACACGGGCGTAAGCATTTTAGGCGCACGAAGCCTGTTGACGCCGCAGCTAAACATCGTGACGGTTCCATCATTGGCGAGCAACCGACGCTTAGCCGCTCCCGGGGCTGCTTCGTTCGTCAGGCATTGAACGGCCGCGAGGCGCTGACTTTTGCGAGAGCTCGATCCAGACCGGCGCGTGATCGCTGCTCTTTTCCCAGCCGCGCACCTCGACGTCGACCTGGGCATCGATCAGCCGCTTTCTGAGCGACGGGCTCACGAGAAGGTGGTCGATGCGCAGGCCTGCGTTGCGACCGAAGGCGTTGCGGAAATAATCCCAGAACGTGTAGATCTTCTCGCCGGGATGACGCGCGCGCAGTGCGTCGGTCCAGCCTTGTTCGAGCAGCGTCGCATAGGCGGCGCGCGCCTCGGGCGCGAACAGAGCATCGTCCAGCCAGCGCTCGGGCTTGTAGACATCGAGTTCGGTCGGCATGACGTTGAAATCGCCTGCCAGCACCACCGGCTGTCTGGACGCCACGAGTTCGGCTGCGTGGTCGATGAGGCGGTCGAACCAACGCAGCTTATAGTCGAATTTCGGGCTGGGCCTTGGATTTCCATTGGGAAGATAAAGGCATCCGATCAGGATGCCATTGACTGCTGCTTCGATGTAGCGGCTATGGCTGTCATCGGGGTCGCCGGGGAGGCCGCGCCGCGTTTCGTGGATGTTGCCGACCCGGCTCAGGATCGCGACGCCGTTCCAGCTTTTCTGGCCATGCCAGATCACGTCATAGCCGAGGTCGCGGATACGCCCTTCCGGGAACTTCTCCTGCGGCGCCTTGAGTTCCTGCAGACAGGCAATGTCCGGCGCCGCCTCTTTAAGCCAGCGCAGCAGCACCGGCAGGCGGCCATTGACGCCGTTGACATTGTAGGTGGCGATCCTCATGGCTTCATGAGGTCCGGCAGGAACTGATCGGCCCGGCCCCAGTCCGCGAGGGCCTTCGATGCGGCGCGCTTCTTCAACTCGGACGCGTCGCCAACATGGAAATGCGAGGGCGCATCGATCGTCTTCATCTCCGCCCAGGTGACAGGTGCTGCGACCGGGGCGCCCGGCCGTGACCTGGCGCTGTAAGGCATGATCGCCGTGGCGCCGCGCTGGTTGCGCAGGTAGTCGACGAAAATCCGCCCCTTGCGTTTGGCCTTCGACATCACCGCCGTGAAGTGGCTGGGGTCGCTGTGGGCAACCGCCTGAGCGAGCCCGGAGGCGAAGGCCTTCACCTCGGGCCATTCGGTTCGCGGCGTGAGCGGGGCGATCACATGCACGCCCTTGCCGCCCGTCAGCATCGGGAAGGTGGTCAAGCCGATGGATTTCAGAATATCCCGGAACTGGAATGCGGCAGCGCGGACCGCCTCGAAATCCAGTCCCTCGTCGGGGTCGAGGTCGAACACGAGGCGGTCGGCCTTCTCGACGTCTTCGATGCGCGCTCCCCATCCATGGAACTCGATCGTTCCCATCTGGACGCAGGTTAGAAGCCCCTCGGCATCGTCGACGTAAAGATAGGGCTCCTCATGGCCATCCTTTTCGGTGATCCCGACGTGATGGACCTTGTCGCCGAAGCTGCCGGCGTCATGCTTCTGAAAAAAACATTTCTTGGCTCGCCCCTGCGGGCAGCGGACCAGGCTGATCGGTCTGCTGGCGGCCCAGGGAAGCATGATCGCGGCAACGTCGGAATAATGATCGGCAAGCTGACCCTTGGTGATGTTGGATTCGGGGTAGATCACGCGGCCGCGATTGCTGATCGCGACCGCGCTTGCCGCAGGCGCCGGCAAGGCGGCTGTGCGGTGTTCCGTCTCGAGCACGACCGCTTCCGGCTTCTTGTCCTCGCGCAGGCCGAGATAGCTTGGATGGCGCAGTGTTCCTTCATTGGTCATCTCGGTGAAGGCGATCTCGGCGACAAGCCTGGGACGCAGCCAGTGCGCGCCGCGGACCTCCGCGCGCGGCGCCTCGACCGTGGCAGCCTTCTGCTCGAGCGGCGCCATGGTCTGCATGAGCCGGGCCATCCCGGCGGCATCGAAACCGGTCCCGACCTTGCCGGCATAGCGCAGCTTTCCGCCGTCATAGACGCCGAGGATCAGCGATCGAAACGCGCGATCCTTGTCCGACGGCGTCCAGCCGACGACCACGAATTCCTGACGCTTGATGCACTTGATCTTCAGCCAGCTTCCATCGCGGGCGCCGACATAGGGCGAGTCCGCGAGCTTCGAGATCACCCCCTCGAGGCCGGCGTCGCAGAAGCGGTTCAGCAACTCTTCCCCGCGGCCCTGGATATGATCGGAGTAGCGCAGGACGGGGTGCTTCGCCGGCAGGATTTTCTCCAGTTTCTGCTTGCGCTGCAGGAGCGGCAGCCTCCTCAGGTCTTCCCCATCGAGCTGGAGCAGGTCGAAGGCATAAAAATCGATGCTCGCGGGAGCGCCCTTCAATGCGTTCTGCAGCGCCTGGAAACTGGATCGGCCCTCCTTGTCCATGACAACCGCCTCTCCGTCGATCAGGGCGGAGCGAACGTTGAGCTTGCGCGCCTCCGCCAAAATGGACGGAAAGCGGTCGGACCAGTCCAGGCCGGAGCGCGTATAGGCGCGCGCCTCGCCTCCGCCCACAGCGACGAGAATGCGGTAGCCATCATATTTCATTTCGTGGATCCAGCGGTCGCCAGGAGGAACCGTGTCCACCAGTTTTGCAAGCTGGAGCGGCCGGAACGCGGGCGGTGCGAGTTTGGCTGCGCCGCGCGGGGCTGGCTTCGCAAGGGGAGTTGAAGATCCTCTGGTTCTCGGCCGACGCAAAGCTGACTTGCTCACCTGACCTCACTCAAACAAAACCCAACTGCCCGATGCGCCATTCGTAATTCGCAGCCTATTTCTTCAGTTTCTCCGCGGCGGCATTGAGCTTGTCGCGGTCGTTGCCGACCTGCTTGATCAGGGCTTCGGCCTGCTCTTTGCTGATACCGTGCTTGCGGGCGAAATAATTGACCTCGTAGCCTTCACCGCCGGAGACCTGCCGACGGTCTGCGGCGCCTCGCTTCGATTTGTCGTCTGCCATTATAGTCTCCTGTTCGATCGCCCGCGCGGTCACGACGTTCGACCTGTAACGCTTTGGACCGTCTTGCGATCCTGAGCCGGGCAAGAAATTCGGCGTTTCACCTGAAATCCCGCGTCCTGACGTTGATGTTGTCGATGTGGAGGTCGGGTACGTAGATGTCGCGGCCGCGCAGCGCCTTGGGCGGCAGCTCGCGCGGATCGGGTCCCGAGCCGCCATTGCGCACTTGGTCGCCGCGGCCGTGCGGCACGGGAAAGCTGCCCTCGCGCTCGCCGACGCTGGCGAGCTCGGCTGACAGATCGCTGATCTTGCGAGCCACGAGGTGGACCACCTCGCCCTCGCGCTGGATCCGGCCCTTTACGGCGATCATGCCCGCCGACAGAACCGTGCGCCGGTGCTGCTCGAACACTTTCGGCCAGACGACGAGGTTCGCGATCCCGGTCTCGTCCTCAAGGGTGATGAACATGACGCCCTTGGCCGAGCCCGGGCGCTGCCGCACGAGCACTATGCCTGCCGTTTCCACCCAGTGGCCATCGCGCGCCGCCATCGCCTCGGCGCAGGAAACAATGCGGCGACGGCGAAGGTCGTCGCGCAGGAAAGAGATCGGATGACTGCGCAGCGTCAGGCCGATATGGCGGTAGTCTTCCACGACCTCGCCGCCGGCCGTCATCGGCCGAAGCGCCACCGCCGGTTCGTGGATCTCCGGCACCTGCTCCGCTTCACGGGCCGATGCAGCCGCGAACAGCGGCAAGGGCTCGTCGCGCAGCGCCTTGATCGCCCAAAGCGCCTCGCGGCGCGGAAGACCAAGTGCTGGCCGGAACGCGTCCGCCTCGGCGAGCTGGACAAGTGCTGCCTGCGGCACGCCAGCACGCCGCCACAGATCGTCGACCGAGGCGAAGGGCTGGTCGGCGCGCGTGGCAACGATCGTGCTTGCATGGGCATTTGCGAGGCCGCGCACCATGCGCAAGCCCAGCCGGACGGCGAAATGTCCATCATCAGAAATAGGCTCTAGCGTGCAGTCCCAGCGCGAGGCGTTGACGCAGGCCGGTCGGATCTCGATCCCGTGCGCGGCCGCGTCGCGCACGATCTGGGCGGGCGCGTAGAAGCCCATCGGCTGGCTGTTCAACAGCGCCGCGCAGAAGACATCCGGGTGCCAGCATTTGAGCCAGGCCGAGGCATAGGCGATCAGCGCGAAGGAAGCGGCGTGGCTCTCCGGAAAACCATACGAGCCGAAACCTTCGAGCTGCTTGAATGTCTGCTCGGCGAAGGCGCGCTCATAGCCATTGTCCACCATCCCGTCGATCAGCTTCGTCTTGAAGGATGAGACGCCGCCGGTGAACTTGAAGGTGGCCATCGACTTGCGAAGCATGTCCGCTTCGCCTGGCGTGAAGCCCGCGCATTCGATGGCAACCCGCATCGCCTGCTCCTGGAACAGCGGCACGCCGAGCGTCTTGCCGAGCACCTTCTCGAGCTCCGGCCTTGGGTAGTGCACCGGCTCGATGCCTTCCCGGCGGCGCAGATAGGGGTGGACCATGTCACCCTGGATCGGCCCGGGGCGCACGATCGCGACCTGCACCACGAGATCGTAAAAAGTCCTTGGCTTCAGCCGCGGCAGCATCGACATCTGCGCCCGGCTCTCGATCTGGAAAGTCCCAAGCGTATCGGCTTTCCTGATCATGGCATAGGTGCGCGGATCCTCCGCCGGTATGGTGGCAAGGTCGAGGCGTATGTCCTTGCACTCGGCGAGGAGATCGAGGCCTTTCTTCATGCAGGTCAGCATGCCGAGCGCCAGCACGTCGACCTTCATGAATTTGAGCGCGTCGATATCGTCCTTGTCCCATTCGATCACCTGACGATCCTTCATGCTCGCCGGTTCGATCGGCACCAGATCGTCGAGGCGGTCATGGGTGAGCACGAAGCCGCCCGGGTGCTGGCTGAGGTGACGCGGCGCGCCCATCAACTGACGCGCAAGGTCGAGCGTCAGTCGCAGGCGGCGATCGGCACGGTTGAGATTGAGTTCCTCGACATGCCGCTCCTCGACGCCCTCTTCTGACCAGCCCCAGACCTGGCCGGAGAGCGTGCGGATGAGATCTTCCGGCAGGCCGAGCGCCTTGCCGACGTCGCGCAGCGCGCCCTTGGTGCGGTAGCGCACCACCGTCGAACACAACGCCGCGTGGTCGCGTCCATAGGTGTCGAACACCCACTGCATGACGATCTCGCGCCGCTCATGCTCGAAATCGACGTCTATGTCGGGCGGCTCTCGGCGCTCCTCGGAGACGAAACGCTCAAACAACAGATCGTTGCGCCCGGGATCGATCGAGGTGATGCCGAGCACGTAGCAGACTGCCGAATTGGCGGCGGAGCCGCGGCCCTGGCAAAGGATGTCCTTCGAGCGCGCGAAACGCACGATCGAATTCACGGTCAGGAAATAGGGTGCGTAGCCGAGCTTCTCGATGAGCCGCAATTCGTGGCGTAGCGAGCGGGCGACGCTGTCCGGCACGCCTTCCGGGTAGCGCGTCGCGGCGCCCTGCCATGTCAGCTTTTCGAGCGCCTGCTGCGGTGTCAGCGATGGGTCGTCGCGCTCCTCCGGATATTGGTAGGCAAGCTCGCCGAGAGAGAACCGGCAGCGGTCGGCGATCTCGATCGTGCGCGCCAGCGCTTCCGGGTAGCGTGCAAAAAGCCGGTGCATTTCCTGAGGCGGCTTGAGGTACCGGTCGGCATGCCGCTCGCGGCGCTCGCCGAGCGCGTCGATGGTGACATTGTGCCGGATCGCGGTGACGACGTCCTGCAGGATGCGGCGGCCCGGCTCATGGAAGAGCACGTCGTTGGTGACGACGCACGGCACCTTCATCTTGACGGCAAGCGTCGCCAGGTCATGGATGCGAAGCTGGTCGTTGGGCCGGCGCCTGAGCGTCAGCGCCATGTAGGCGCGGTCGCCGAATGCCTCGCGCAGATGTCTCAGGCGCATCGCCAGGGTCTCATCGGCCATATCGGGCAGGAGCACGGCGATGAGGCCTTCTCCATAGGCGACGACATCGCTCCATTCGAGATGGCATTTCGCCTTTCCGGCCCGGGCCTTGCCGAGCGAGAGCAGCCGGCACAGCCGGGAATAGGCGTCACGGTCGGTCGGGTAGGCGAGCAGTGACATGCCGTCCGTGAGGTCGAGGCGGCAACCGACGATGAGGCGCACGCCGGTGGTCTTGGCCGCCTCGTGGGCACGGACGATGCCGGCGAGGCTGTTGCGGTCGACGACGGCGAGTGCCTCGATACCGAGAAGTGCGGCCTGCGAAAACAGCTCCTCGGCCGAGGATGCGCCGCGCAGGAAGCTGAAATGCGAGGTGACCTGCAGCTCGGCATAACGCACGTCGTTCATCCGAACACTCCATGCAGGAACCACCGGTGCGAGCCCGTCGCCGCATCCTCACCGTCGCCGGCGCGGTAGAGCCAGTAGCGCTCGCCATCGTCGTCCTCGACCCGGAAATAATCGCGCACCGCCACCAGTTCGGCGTCGCGCTTCCACCATTCGCCGAAGACCCGCTCCGGACCGTCCGCGCGCCTCACGCGCCGGCGCACCCCGCGCCAGGTGAAGGACGCCGGCGGATGGTCGGGCAACAGCGCCACCGTCTCGACCGGGTCCGGCTGCGGCAGCAGGCGCGCTGGCCTCGGCCAGTGGCCAGGCCAGGCCGCGCCGGTGTCGGCCGCCATCGCCGGGATCTTGGTAACCGAACGCTCCGGCACGTCGCTGGCGACGGGCGCAAGGCGGTAGACGGCGCGCTCGCCGACGCGGTTCATCAGCGTATCGATGAGGTCGGACACGTCCGGCACAGTTTCCTCGACGAGGGAACTCACGGCCTGGCTGCGCTCCAGGGGGTCGGCCGATGTGGCCGCCAGGATCATCATCTCGATGCCGAAACCGGGCGCGATGGTCTCGACCTTGTCGCAAAGCAGCTTGGTCAGCCGTTTGGCATCGCGAACGGGCATCGCCATGCCGACACGGATCGCCTGCGCCTGGCTGTCGACCCGCTGGCAGATGAGATCGAGACGACGCGCGCCAAGCCCGCGCTGTTCCATCAGGCTGCAGAGCTTGTCGACGAGCTTGCCGATGTAGCGCGCGATTGTCTCGGCCGCGCCAATCGGCTCGGCGAAGGCACGGCGGACTTCCACGATGTCGGGCGGGCGAACCGGGTCGATCGGCTCGGCTGTGTTGCCGAGGGCCTGATCGATGCGGCGGCCGATCTCCGGGCCAAAACGCAAGGCAAGCGGAGCGCGTGGCTGTTTCAGGAGATCGCCGATCCGTTGGAAGCCAAGCCTGCGCAGCTCTGCCGCCGTCGAAGGCGCGATCCGCAACGCCTCAAGCGCAAGCGGCTCGAGGACCAAATGGCCGTGGCCAGCCGGCGCGATGCGGATGGCTTGATCGCCATACCGGGCCAGCGCATGCGCCGCGCCCCAGCTGTCCGCGATCGCCGCGCGGGCTACGATGCCGGACATCGCCAGACGCCCGACCAGTCCGTCCAGCATCGCGACCTCACCGCCATGGAGGTGGTCGGCGCCTGTCGTGTCGATGACGATCCCGTCGGGAGGATCGGGCGCTACGATCGGCGCAAATCGCAGCATCCAGACGGCGAGCCGCTCGAGCGCCTCGGCATCCGCCTGGCGGTCGGCGTCCTGGATCGCAAGCCCCGGAACCAGCACCTGCGCCTTCGTCACGGGCATGCCCGGGCGCAAGCCGGCGGCGAGCGCCGCTGCGTCGGCCGCGAGCACCACGCGCCGGTTCTTGTCGCGGCCGATCAGAACCAGCGGGGCCTCAGCCGGCGGCGCCGCGTCGCCGGCCTTCCGCCGCACCCGATCGGTGGGCCAGGTCGGCAGGAACAGCGAGACGACCCGTGCCATCGCACGCCTCCAATTCGAAATCCGCACTTTCGCCCGCGCGGGCGCGGATCAATTCGACCAGCCATCGGTGACGGCCGACGCCCGGCACGGGCAGCGGCGTCGAGGGCAGGACCGAGACGCGCCACCGGGTCATCGCGGCCGTCGGCTGGCCGAAATCGGCCGCCTCCGTCTGCCGCCGCCATCTTCGCAGCGCGATTCCGATCGTGCGGGCTTCCTCGGCGGCGAGCTGCAGTCGCCGCGAAGCCGTCATGGTCAGGCGGGCGACCTCGCCGACGACCGCGCCCAGCCCGCCATGCCGGATGCCTTCTTCCATGCATGCGAGGATCGTCTTGTCGTCGCCGGCCTCGACATAGATGACGCGGTCCGGTTTAAGGCCGGCCTGTGCCAGCGCCGGGGCGAACAGGTCGGGCCGGGCGATGCACCACAAGACCTTGCCGCGCGTGCGCGCCGCTACGCCGCCCGCGAACAATGCCGCCGCCGCGCCATCGATGGCGCCATTGCCCCCGCCCGCGATTTCATGCAGCGCGCCGAGCGCCAGCCCTCCGCCCGGCAGGCGCGCATCCATTTCGGTGATCCCGAACGGAAGCACCGATCTGGCGGGTCGGCTTCGGCCCTGGATCTTCTCGATCCGCGCGCGCAGTGATTCTATGGCGGGCTCCGGCCGCAAGATGGTCGTTGACCTCCAGGAAAGCGTATATAAGCATGTTCTCTATTTGTTCTATGATTGAGCAGCGAGAGTCAAGTGGCCTGTCCTGTCCCCTTGATTTGAGGCATTAGCTTCTGCCTGAGCAAAGGCAGCTTTGCGCCTTCATCGCGGACGTTCAGGCAACCGAGGCAAATTCTCGAAAGCTGCCATGCCACTCGCGGTGTCAAGGTATCGAACGTGCGGACTGCGCATTGACGGCATCTGAGTCGCCAACCTTGAAGCAGAGATAGAGAAAATGCCTGTTGCGGACGTGCTGCTGGCGGCTCGTCGATACCAGCCAAGGGTCAATGACCGGCGGCTTTAGGTCCTTCATCGACCCAGTACTCGCTCAAGAAAGCTTCGACTATCGTCGAACTCGCACTCTCCCAAGGTCGTCCAGGTAGATCGGAGAGCGGAACTCCCGCCAACAACTAGCGGGCAGGATGGGCTGGTACGACGCGGCCGGGACGGGCGTCTTCGGTGTCGGCCTGAAGGTCCTCTTCGTTGGCTGGCTCTAGCACGATGCGGGTCGCGGACTTGGTCAATAGCAACATCCGCGACACGGACAACTGATACTCGTATCCTGCTAACGCGGCCTCCGCGCCTGACGCTGGTGCACTGGCGGCTTTTTCTATGTCTGCTACGGAATGCTGAAGCCCTGAAATGATCGCCCTAATGCAAACTATCCACACCCAGAATCCATTCAACGGGCATTTTTTGGTGGCGAACGTGCGCGCCGTGATATCTATTCCCCAAGTATTGGGAGGGGGCGTGAGCAGTAGTTCCGACAAGCACAGTGTCGCGCACGTCGCGGCAGGATACCTCTATCAGGCGCGCCTCGCGTTGTCCGAAGCGTTGAAGTACGCCAACGTCGATTCCAGCGTCGAGGTCTCTATTGAAAAGCTGGACGACGTATCGTTCGAAAAGGACGGTGCGGCCATCGATCTGCTCCAGACCAAGCACCACCTGCACCAGGCCGCGAACCTCACCGACGGGTCGGTGGATCTTTGGAAGACGCTCGGCATATGGGCCGAAAAAACGAAAGATAACCCCTCTCTTCCCGGCAGGACTCGATTTGCACTTGTGACCACATCCGCCGTGTCCGAAGGGACGGCCGCCCATCTCCTCCGCCCGGCGACGATCGGCGAGGGGCCGCGTGACATCGACAAAGCGCACGAATTGCTTTTGGCCGCTGCAGCGGCCTCGAAAAATGCTGCGATTGCAAAATCCATCGTGTCATTCACAGCGTTGCCGACCGCGCTCCAGAAGGAATTGCTTTCAGCCGTACAAATCCTGGACGGTGCACCGCTCATTGCGGACTTGGAAGCGGTGATCGAAAACCAGATTGCACTTCTCGCGCCACGCGGCAAAGCGGCCCTCGCCCGAGAACAGCTTGAAGGTTGGTGGTGGCCGCGCGTCTGCGCGCTCCTCCAGTCGATATCTCCAGGAACGATCGCCGTGACTTCGCTCGAACAAAAACTCGACGAAATCCGGGAGAGCATGAAGCGGGACGCGTTGCCGCTAATCATGGATGATGCGGAAGTCAACGACGCTGAACTCAGCAAGCTGGATGACTTCTGCTTCGTTCGACAACTCCGCGGCATCGGCTTGGGACAGCGCCGCTTGGAACTTGCAAAGCAGGACTATTACCGCGCCTTTGCACAGCGCTCCCATTGGGTTCGCGAGAGCCTTGTGCTGGATGATGAGGTCAGCCACTTTGAGCGCAATCTGATCGAAGAATGGCAACCGCGCTTTGAGCAAATGCGCGACGGCCTCACAGCGGGCTGCGGTGAGCCTGAGCTCAAGCAGGCCGGTTTAGGACTCTACTCGTGGGTCGAGAACGAAGCGCGCTTTCCGTTCCGCACGCTCACCAACCGCTTTCTCAGTGTCGGTTCGTATCATATCCTCGCAGACAGATTGCGCGTGGGTTGGCATCGCGACTACGTGACACTTTTCGCTAAGCAACTGGAGGATGCGTAGATGTCCTCCTCGCGCTGGAGCCTCGGCTGGTCTGAGCGACCCACGGAAGAGGCCAATAACTTCAATCCGGCCTTCTGCGGAGAATTGCTCTGCAGAAGCGTGGGTGAGTACTACAAGAAGGCGGGGCAGCCTATGAGCGTTGTGCTTGCCTTCGTCGTTCTCCCGCTCGCGCTACACAGGGGATCGCGTGACCAACTGCCAAAGATGGCGAGCACGGCGTTCGCTGGGTGGGTCGCGACGCACGACAACATCATCGCTGAACTTCCCTTGCATGTGGAGCGGCTCCGTCCTGTCGTTCGCGAGGCCATGATCTTTTCGATCCGGCAAAACCGCCTGGCCGTTCAAAACGGCGGGCTTGTGCCCGGATCCTCAAAACTTTCGTCAACCACCAAGGCCACGATCAGCACCGACGATACCGATCAGGCGCGGAGCGCAGCCATGCTGCTCGGGCGCTGGTTTGGTGCGCAGGGTGATGCGCCTTCGGTGCTTCAGGGCTTCGGGGTGCTGCCATGAGTCTGCAAATACGATCGATCTCCGTGTATTCGCCAGAAGGCGAGCGTCGCGACGTAGCATTCAGGCTTGGGACGCTCAATATCGTCACCGGCAAGTCGAAGACCGGCAAATCGGCACTCCTCGATATCGTGGATTATTGCTGGGGGCGAGACGAATGCACGGTGGCCGAGGGCGCGATACGCCGCACGGCGTCGTGGTTTGCCGTCCTGTTTGACCATGGCGGCGAGGGCATCCTCGTTGCCCGGAAGAACCCTGGGCCTGCCGGCAAGAAGAGCGACGAGGTCTTTTTCAAGCGCGGCGTCGAGGCCGTACCTGATACAGACGCGGACTTCGAAAAAAATATTACTGAGGAGGGACTGCGGGCCCAACTGTCGTCCATTCTCGGCATTGCCGAGAATGTCAACATTCCCGAGAGCACGTCCACACGCGACCCGCTCCAAGCCTCATCACGGCACGCGATCTTGTTCTGTCTGCAGAACCAGGACGAGATTGCCAACCGCCGTTTCCTTTTCCACCGCCAGGGTGAGCAGTTCTTCCCGGCGGCGATCCGGGATTCGTTGCCCTATTTCATGGGCGCCGTCGACGAAGATCACTTCCTCACGGTCAAACGGTACCAGGACGCTCGCACGCGCCTACGCAGGCTGGAGCGTGATCGGGCGGAGGCGGTGGCACTGTCGCGACAGACGTCCTCCGCTGCGCTGGCCCTGATCGATGAGGCGCGCCGCAGCAGACTGCTGCCCGCTGGCGCGGCGCCGCAAGACACGCGCGCTGCCGTCGCCTTGCTGCGTACTGCGGGCCGTCCGGCGGGCATGGACTTCGAGAACGCGGGAGGCTCCGGTGCGGATCTGCCGGCGCTGGACGAACGTCGGCGCGGCCTCCTCACCGAGCTTCAGGAAATACGGGACGAAATCGGGGATATCGAGAGGCTCCATAAGGAAGCCTCCGCATTCGAAACCGAGGCGAAGGAGCAAGAGGCGCGGCTCGCCTCCATAGGACTCGTCGCCCATGACGGGCATGGTCCGAACGATGTCTGCCCGGTTTGTGACAGTCGTCTGTCGGTGCCCGTGCCGTCCGTAACGGAAATCCGGGCCTCGCTTGCGGGTATACAGAAGCAGCTTCAGTCCGTGCGTCGGGACGCGCCCAGGCTGCAAGAGCGGATGGCGGCACTCGAAGCGCGCCGCGCGGCCGTGTCAGAGCAACTCCGCGGCGTCCAGGCGAGCATTGCGCAGCGTATTCAGGAGAACGAGCGTCTGCGCGCGGCGCAAAACCAGTTCGTCGAACAGGCGCGTGTCGCGGGACGGATCGCTTATTATCTGGAGAACGCTGACACGACCGCGCCCGCCAGTCAGCTTCCCAGCCAAATCCGCGCGCTGCGCGCAGAGATGGAGGCGTTGCAGCAGGCGCTGGACGCCAATGCGGCCGAGGAGCGGTTGACAACGGCACTCAATCTCGTGGGTCGCGACCTTACCGCGTTCGCGACAGATCTCGGCCTTGAGCACGGCAATCATCCTTTACGGCTGGACCTGAAGAACCTCTCCGTCATTGCCGACACAGATGACGGGCCTCTGTCCCTCGCGCAGATGGGCAGTGGCGAAAACTGGGTCGGCTATCACGTTGCGGCACATCTCAGCCTCCATAAACTGTTCCGCAGGCGCAACCGACCTTTGCCGGGGTTCTTGATGCTAGATCAGCCGTCGCAGGCCCACTATCCACCCGACCGCGATCAGAATGGTCTTATCGAAGGGCTTGCCGACGACGACCAGGAGGCTGTGCGCAAGCTGTTCAGGCTGTTGTACCGCTTCACCGATGACACGCCCAACATGCAGATCATTGTTTCCGACCACGTGGAATTGCTCGACGAGTGGTTCCGTGGCGCGATCGCCGAGAGGTGGCGTGACGGAATTGCGCTAATTCCGGTGTCGTGGCTGCAGAATTAAAAGCACGATGTCGAAAGAAGGCCAGTGGCACCGGCCGGTCCCAACAGGTGCGCTCACTCTCGCCGGAAGCCCGCCTCGCCGTGCTGCATTACACCGTCGCCGATCACGTACACGTGCAAAAGGGTCGGGTTGTTAGTTGAATATTTTTGAACTCGAAACGATATTCTTGGTGCAAAGTATAACGATAGAAGGGGGGCGAACTTGAAGCTGATCGAGGCGCACGCGACCAACTACCGGAACATCATCGACGCCGATCCTGTCGCAATCGGTCAGACGACCTGCCTTGTGGGAAAGAACGAGGCGGGGAAGTCCGCCTTCCTAAAGGCACTGGAAGGCATTCGGTCTACCGACCCCGACTTCAACGAATACGGCAAGATCACCAACTACCCTCGCAGAATGCTGTCCGAGTATGATTCGGACTATGGTGACGGTCAGGCTCGGGTGATGCGCACCAAATGGAAACTGGAGCCCGCCGACGTCGCGGCCATTGCGGCCGTATTCGGAGCCAAAGCGCTGAGCGGCGGAGAGGTCACGATTAGCAAGTCCTACGAACAGACCAATACCACCTGGAACGTGCCGTTCGTCGACAAAGCAGCACTCGACCACCTCGTCGCCAAGCACGGGCTCACTGACGAGGAACGGTCCGTCCTCGGTACGGCGTCGACGACCGAGAGGGCGGCAGAGGCGCTCGAGAGCCTAGCAAGCCGGACTGCTCCGCAGCAGGGCCTGCTTGATGCCATCACCAAGTTCCGAAAGAAGTCGGCATCCCTTAAGGCTATCGACATCCTCAGCGATCTGGCGCCGAAGTTCATGTACTTCTCGCACTATGACCGGATGAGCGGCGAGCTTTCGATCAACAAGCTTAACGACGACAAACAGAACAGCCGGCCGATGTCGAGCGGCGACCGGGTGTTCCTCGATTTCCTGGAGTATGCCGGCACCACCCTTGACGACTTGGTGCAGACCACGCAGTTCGAAGAACTCAACGCCAAGTGCGAGGCGGCCGCGCTGAAGATCACGGACCAAATCTTCGACTACTGGACGCAAAATGACGAGCTCAAGATCAAGGTCGTGCTATCCGAGGGCAAGTCGGGCGACCCGGTGCCGTTTAACGCCGGCCCCGTTGCGCGCGCGCGTGTGGAGAATAGTCTGCATGGGGTCACCGTACCGTTCTCCGAAAGGTCTGCGGGCTTCATCTGGTTCTTCTCGTTCCTGGTGAAATTCGCCCAGATCAAGAAGAGCCACGGTAACGTCATCCTGCTGCTTGATGAGCCAGGCTTGACGCTGCATGGCACGGCCCAGCTCGATCTTCTGCGCTATTTCTACAAAGAGATCGCACCGCATCACCAAGTTATCTGGTCGACCCATTCGCCGTTCATGGTGCCGCCGGACGACCTAGCATCCGTGCGGACGGTCGAGGACGTGGTTAGGCTAGACGAGCGCAACCGGAAGAAGTCGATCGGCACAAAGATCCGGTCGGACGTGCTGACGACTGATCCTCAAACTAATTTCCCAATCTTCGGGGCCATGGGCTTCGAGGTCACGCAGACACTTGTCATCGGCAAGAATACGCTTCTCGTCGAGGGGCCGAGCGACATCCTCTACCTGCAAGCCGCGTCCTCGGCGCTTAAGGGGGCCGGACGCTCGCATCTTGCGCCAGCGTGGGCGATTTGCCCCTCGGGTGGGATCGACAAGGTGCTGCCGTTCGTCCGACTGTTCTACGGCAACAAGCTCAACATCGCAGTGCTCACCGATTTCGAGCGTGGTCAGAAGAGGAAACTCGACGATCTACACAAGGCCGCGCTGCTCGACGAGGAGCGGATCATCCTCGCGACCGACATTGCCGGCAAGGATGAGGCCGATATCGAGGACTTCTTTGACCCAGCGCTATTCGTCGATCTGGTCAACAAGACCTACGCCCTAACAGGGCGCCATGAGCTCACTGTCGAAAAACTTGAGGCCGCCGACACTGGCACTACGCGGTTGGTCAAGAAGGCAGAGGCCTATTTCAGGCTTCTCCCTCAGGAGATTCCCGAGTTCAGCCACTTCGACCCGTCGATGTACTTGCTACAGAATCCCGAGATGCTCGCCGGCAAGGGCAAGCCGGTTCAGGAGACGCTGAGCCGCTTCGAGGCGGCTTTCGACCGCATTTCGAAGTTCCTGTAGCGTCGCAGGGCCTGCCGGCATTAAGAGGAACGACTTCTGTAACCTCTACATCGAACGCCGCGCGGTTCGCGTTGATGTCTACCTGCCCGGTGCGTGCGCCCGAAAAACGAGCAGGCAGAAGTCAGCCCATATATTGTCACTCTCGCTCACTGAGCGCGCGGCAGCTTTTGTGAGATCGCGACAGGATTTTGGGGCCTTGACCAGTTCGTCCGGGATGAGGCGGCGGTTAGGCAGTGAGGGCAGTCTCGGCCGCTATCTAATTCTCCGCCTCTGCCGCAGCAGCTGCCCGCTCATCGGGCGTCGGAAAGATAGTTAGAAGCTCCTCAGGAGGAATATTCTTTGAGCCCTGTTCAAACAAGCCGCTGGAGGTAAGGCAGATAAAGCCGATTCCGAATTGGCACGCGGAGATCATAAAGTCCTCTTTCTCCTTGTAGCCGTAGCGGTAGCCGAATCTGCGCCCGTACTCCTTGATGTTGCGCCGGGTCCCCTCCTCTGTCTCGGGCAGCATCCGATTCAGGTAGTCCGTCAGCATCGAAGCCCGCGGATGGCGGCCATGCACTATGCCCGTCCAGATGTAGTGCTTCCTCGTAAGGAACTTGCCGCCCGTCTCCCTGTAGTAGATCGCGCAAGCTAGCTTCCGACCGATGACCTTTGCGGCCTCGAAGAACTCCTCGGACGCTCCCGCAAGTGGCAAGTTGGTCAGGTCGGCATCCGGCGGCACCTCGATACCCATCTTAGTGAGCGCTTCCGCCTTGGCCTTATTGCTCAGCTTAGTGTTTAAGAGTGCCGATTTGTAGTTGTTCTTGATGCCGTCCCGTAGCTTCCACATCGACCACAGGTCTTTGGTGAACAGATCAGGGTTCCCCATCTGCATGTAGTAGCCGAATATCTGGTCTTCCTTCTTGCTCGACCGATTGCAGGCTTCGCACGCCGGAAACTCAAAATCCTCGGGGAAGTAGCCTTTCGGAAAACACGCCTGAGGCGGGATGTGATCGACCGTGGACGACTTGGTCGCGCCGCCGCAGAGGCAGCACAGAGGATGATCCTCCAGCAGCTGTTGATAGCGGCTCTTCTTCTGCTTCGCTTGTCCCATCTGGCATCTCCCAGAGTGCTTGCCAGCGGGCAGGCTATAGCCACGCGATGACGGTGTCTTACGCGCCTCCGATCAAGTCCAAAGTTGGGCGTGCCCGCAATGGCATACTTCGGGAAATCGTCAGTGGCTTCGGAACGACAGAGAGGGGGTCGGCAGCAGAATGGCAGCTTTCCGCGATTTGTCACGCCTAAGCGGACTGTCTGGGATCGGCCCCGAATGAGACATTTGTGCTCTGTCCTCGTGCGCGTTGCACCGGATGGGCAAGGGCTTTGATGCAGAGCCAGGCTGACATCCTGACGAACTAATCCGCTTTGGCTCTGAGCCACCGATGCTGGCATTGTCTTCGGACCTCATTCGCGGAGCGCACAACGACCTCTCGAACGGGCTGATCTGGCCGAAGGACGGCTGAAGCCTCGACCGCCTTTTCCGCAATGGCGCGTCGCGCGTTTCTTCCCTTGGGCGAAGCCCATTCCTCGCGCAACCAAGAAACGCGCGCCTGCGCCATCCTCCGCCTTCGCTGCGGTCGCAAGCGATGCGGCGGCGGTCGCCTTCGGCCTCACGATCGCCATCGAGGCCGCATGGTGCGGGCTCGGAAACGAAAACGGAGACTGAAAATGGCTACCATCGGCACCTTCAAGAAGACCAATGCGAACGAGTTCACCGGCGAGATCGTCACCCTGAGCGTCCAGGCCAAGAGCGTACGCATCGTCCCCGACACCCGGGCCAGCGGCGAAAATGCTCCGAGCCATCGCGTGGTGGTCGGCAAGGCCGAGATCGGCGCCGCCTGGTCCAAGCGCTCCACCGAGGGCCGCGACTATCTCGGGCTCAAGCTCGACGACCCGAGCTTCACCGCTCCGATCTACGCCAACCTCTTCGCCGACGAGGAAGGCGAGTGCTACAGCCTCATCTGGTCCCGCCCCAACCGCCGCAACGGTGAGTAAAAGTAAGCGAGCCCGTCCCGACCTCGGTCGGCGGGCTCGGCCCATCTGACGCCGCTTTTCTGCGAAGGTGCCCTATCAACTGCTCTTTCGCAACAGGATCCCATTGTTGGGAAGTACTTCGACGCCAGCTCTCTCAAGAGCATTCACAATCGCTAATATATTGTTTGCGATCGGAGTTCGGGCGCCGCGCTCGAAATCAGCGATTGTCTGACGTGCGACGTTCGCCTCCCGTGCCAGATCATCTTGGCTCCATCCCAACATTGCACGTGCGCCGCGACACTGTTCGGCGCTGAAATTCGCCGCCTTCTCCGCAATATTATGATTGACCTCAATCAATTTGTATAATATCCCTGTCTGCGAACTTGCGGTCGAAGAGGGTGCGCGAACACCCTTTTCGACCTGACCAAAGCCAAGCTGTGTGGAGCTCGGATCATGGCTGATTCCGACAATACCACGACTTTGCCTTCCGTCACGCTCTGGACGGGAGCTGATCTCCCTTGACCAGAAAGCATCCTAAACCTTCTGCCGACCATGCAGCCGAGGATCAGCCATCAGCCGATCCCGCGATCCTACTTTCGCTTGCCTGGATTGATGCACACGTTGCAATGCTAGCCTCATGTATCAGACAACAGCAAGCGGAGGAGGGGGTCTTAGACCGCGACGCGCTCGTGTCCGTCGACGGAGCGTTCCCGCTCGGGGAGGGGGCTGACGCCGACGTCGGCTATTTCAATGCCCGGACGGCGGAGCAGGAAGACGCTGAAAAGGCCGACGTCTTGTTGGCGGAGATTGCGACAACGCCCGCCCAATCCTTGGCTGGTGTGGTCGCCAAGCTTGCGGTTGTCGTTCGCGAAGCGACTGACAACACCGACCTTTGCGAATTTCCGCTGCAGCACATCCGCTCGGCATTGGCCGATCTGCGGCGTCTTGCGCTTGAACCGATAGGCGATCGCCCCGCGGGCTGGGCCGCCGGCGATCAGTCGATCGGCGCTCTGTTCGAGAAGCCCGCCTCGTCATTCGCGGCCTGGCGCGCTTTCGCAGCGTGGAGCCAGGGCGACGATGAGGCGTATCGCAGCTGGACGAAGACATTCAAGACACTGCAGGGCGCAAGCCAATAGGCTCTCGGAAGTTCGAGCCTGACCGCTCCGCGCTGAGGCCTGTCATCGTCATTCGTCAATGACGGAATCCAAGGATTTCGCTCAAAACCGCATCCCCTTATCAGATCCTTGAGAAGGGAAGGATGCGGATGAAGCCGGATACATCGCAGTGGCGTGACCCACAGGCATATGCGTTCCTCAACGGCGCGGCCGCCGATGTGATCGCCTGGGAGTTCCTGCGACGCAATCCGCAGTATCAGCAGGACTTCGCCGCCTCCCGCTCTGCCAAGGCCATGCGCGCATTGCGCAAACGCTGGGGTTTGCAGTTTCGCCGCCCGGCCTGATCAGTCCGCGGTCGAGCAGCCCGTCTATTGGGCGCCTCAGATCGACCCAGGGGTTGTCAATCTTGTCGAGGTTCCGACCGGTTTGCGCGCGGGGCAGGGCGGTGCATACGACGTTGCGCTGGCCGGGGGCCGGCACGACGAGTTCGGCCTTCATTTGCGCTCTTCGCCAGGCGGAACACAACTGGCCGTTCTAAGCGATGCGCGGCCAGGCGAACCGCTGGCCGCGATTATCCCGCTCGATGAGATGGCGCATGACCGGCTCCTGGCGATCGAGCGGTTCATCCGCTCGATGCACAGGCGACATCTTCCCGACTCCCGCTTGACCGACGCCCAGCGGCGCCGCCTTAGCCACATGCTGCGATGCCTGGATGGCCGCGACCAGAAGGCATCCCACTTCGAAGTCGCGACCGCCTTGTTTGGCCGGCGGCTGGTCAGCGCCGCCGACTGGCACGACTCGGCTTTTCGCTATCAGACGCATCGCTTAGTTCGTGACGGCCTGAAGATGGTCGAGCGCGGCTATCGCCATTTGCTTCGCGCGCGACGGCGTCATTCCTGAAGGGTTCCGACGCCTTGGTTCACTTAACGCGTCTTCTGCAAGCCCATGGTTATGATCGTGAATTGAATGACGTTTTTTGCGCCGCCTTACGGCCGCTGAGGTCAGCTCTGCTGCTCACCCAAGCCGACGGTGCCAGGGCAGGGCTCCTTCGTTGAAGTTCTGACCCGAAGCAGCCAGAGCCAGCGATCGAACTGAGGCATCACCATCTTCGGGCAATGATCTCGACCGGTGCAATCTGGCCCGCTGAAATACTTTCGACCATGTTTCGGACCATCTGCGGCCGCCGCGCTCCCATGAGCGTCTGGATCCCCAGTACTGGCTGCCCTGTGGCCGCCTGGGCGCGCTGCCGCGCGAAATGGTCAAGCGCAACATCGCGCCGCTCGCGTTCCGACAAGACCTCGAACCCTGCCGCGGAAAGCGCGTCGCGGTACTGCTCTGGCGTGGCGATCGCGTTCGCATCTGCCGCACTCGCCCATGGCAGCGGATGAGACAGCTCGCCGGCTCCGGTGCGCATGACGTCGAAGACACCGAACCGGGCACCCGCGCGCAGGACCCGCGCTGCCTCCGAAAATAGTGCGGTTTTGTCGGCAATGTTCATTCCGACGTGCAACATATATGCGGCAGCGAATGATCCATCTGCGAAGGGCAGCGCCAAAGCATCGCCCTGCTGCAACCAGACGCGGTCCTCGAGATGAAGCCAACTGGAGAGGACGGCGCCGGCTTCGACGTAGTCGCGAGTGAGGTCGATGCCGGTCACCTGACAGCCGTAGCGCTCAGCGATCTGTCTGGCCGGGCCACCCAGGCCGCAGCCGATGTCGAGCACTCGATCCCCGGTGGTGAGCGCAAGTTGCCCTGCCAGCTCTCCCGTGGCGGCGCGGCCGCCAATGTGAAACTCGTCCACCGGCGAGAGGTCCTCGGCCGTGACCGTGCTTTCGGTCTTCCCCAAGGCGGCAAGACCATCACGGATATCTGCGATCAGGGTGCCTCGCGCGTAGTGCTCTGCAATCTGTGAACGCGGCGCCGCTTCCATGTCATCGCCCCTTTTTGCCGGCAACTTCGCGGATCATCTCAGCCGACCATCGACATTCCCGAATTCGGTCGGCCCGACGATCATACCAGTCGATCCGGTGAAGCCAAATGCGCGGACACGCCAAGTGCGTTATGGCCCAGCGATCGAGAAGGGTGGCCCGGTAATTTCCATGTCGAACTCGGTCGCAATCGCCTTGATCACCGCGAGGTCGCGCGGAATTTCCAGTCCCTGCGCGGCAACCGTCGGGAAAAAGCTTTCGAGGCCACCTGGGGACAGGATGGCGATCCATCGCGCACGCTCAACGACGACGAAGGTGTGCTCGACGCCAGCGGGAATGTAGAACAATGCCCCGGCGGTACGCTCGGAAATTTCCCCGGCACGCCAGAAGCGCAGCCGCCCTTGGAGAACGATGAAGACTTCGTCGGATTTCGGGTGGCGATGGCGTGGCGGTCCATCGCCCGGACCAGCATCGGATGCAAATGCCCCGAGCTTGCCGCCGGTCTCGCGCGCCGTCAGCAGCGTTTCGTAATGCGTACCATTCCAGTCGGTTTCAGTACCAGGTGCTGCCCGCGTTTGCATCTTTCGCCACATATGGTTGATGTGAAGCTTGATGGTGTCTTAGCTACACGCTGGACTCAGGCGGTTGCCTCGTATGAACATACGAGATGCGGCGGGGAATGGTTGTCAGTGAAGCCGGCTTCCGGCAAACTGCAAGTCCCT
This sequence comes from Mesorhizobium sp. LCM 4577, assembly GCF_001854795.2. Classification (NCBI taxonomy): domain Bacteria; kingdom Pseudomonadati; phylum Pseudomonadota; class Alphaproteobacteria; order Hyphomicrobiales; family Phyllobacteriaceae; genus Mesorhizobium; species Mesorhizobium sp. LCM 4577. Next base: position 47,580 of record NZ_MDDU01000005.1, read on the forward strand.
TCAGGCGAGGGAGCGGTGAAAGCGGGCACACATGCACGACTTCGACGGCATGGTGGGGCAGATCTACGATGCGGCGGTCGAACCCGGCCGCTGGCCCCAGGTTCTCGAGACGCTGTCCGATTTCCTCGAAGGCGCCGCCACCAAGCTCACGTTCCAGAACACAAGAACGTTGCGCAGCGAAGCGAATTCGGTGCGCATGCCGCCCGAGGCGGACCTCACCTATGCGAGGTACTATTACAAGACCAATGTGTTCCTGCCGCGCATCGCGCGCCTGCACGCCGGTACGCTGATCCCGATCTGGGAGCTCCTGCCGCGCGAGGTCTACCGGCGCTCCGAATTCTACAACGATTTCTGCCGGCCTGGCGACATGTGCCACTCGATCGGAGTCGTGCTGGCGAACGAGGCGGACACGCGCGTCGTGTTCACCTGCGGACGCGCCGAGACGACAGGAGAGTTCGAGCCCGAGCACCTCGACCGGTTGCGCCGTATCGGGCCGCATCTGGTCCGCGCGGCGAGCGTGGGATTGCGCCTCTCGCGTTCGGAAATCGCCAGGAGTGCCAATGTCGAGGCGCTCGACCGCGTCGCCCAAGGCGTGCTGATCGTGGCGGCAAGCGGCGAGATCCTGTTCGCCAACCGGACGGCCGAAGCGCTGCTCACTGAAGCCGACGGAATCAGGACAGAGAAATCGGCGCTGCGCGCAGCCAGGCGCGCGGATGCTACGCAATTTCAACGGTTGATCGTCGCGGCCGCGGAGCGGTCGGATACAGCAGGCGGTGTGATGGCGCTCGCGCGGCCGGCGCCGCGGCGACCGCTGAGCGTGCTGGTGGCACCGCTGAAGGTCGAGCCGACCTGGTTCGTGGTCGGCTGCCCCGCCGCGATCGTGTTCGTGGCCGATCCGGACAGCGCGCCGCGGACCGCGCAGGGCCAGTTGCGCAATCTCTATCGGCTGACCCCGGCCGAGGCGGCCGTGGCAATCGCGATCGCCCGCGGCGAAGGGCTGCAGGCGGCCGCAGACGAGCTCCGCATCAGCCTGACCACCGCGCGCACCCACCTGCAGCACGCATTCGAGAAGACCGAGACACGGCGGCAGGCGGAGCTGGTGCGTCTCATCGCGGCGAGTGTCGTTTACGAGTGACATCTGGAGCGCAGCAAGACTTGCGCAAGCTGGTTGCAAAGCTTTCGACATGGCGAGCCCCCGCGCACCCATGGCAGATCCTCACTTATCCCTCTACGGCCTGCCGGTCCGCTGTCGGCCCAAGTGAGACGTCCGCAACATACGGCCGCTCCAGCGCAAAGGCCGGCATTGGAGAGCGCGTGTCCGGACCAGCTTCGATAGGCTCCAGCAACGGCATCACCAGTCATCACCCGAAGCCGAGGCTGATCCCGTCCGCGATCGCCAGATGGGTCCAGCCTCTGATGCAGCACATGTCAGGCGCGGTAACATCAGCACGGGCGAAACGGCCAACACCATCGCTTTACTCGCAGATGATCCCATCGTCTCCGTCGGCAGTTTCTCAGAGCGCACCAACGACCTCTCGAACGGACTGATCTGGCCGAAGGACGGCTGAAGCCTCGACCGCCTATGCCGCAATGGCGCGTCGCGAGTTTCTTCCCCTGGGCGAAGCCCATTCCTCGCGCAACTCAAGAAACGCGCGCCTGCGCCATCCTCCGCTCTGCTTCGGTCGCAAGCGATGCGGCGGCGGTTGCCTCGGCCTCACGATCGCCATCGAGGCCGCATGGTGCGGGCTCGGAAACGAAAACGGAGATTGAAAATGGCTACCATCGGCACCTTCAAGAAGACCAATGCGAACGAGTTCACCGGCGAGATCGTCACCCTCAGCGTCCAGGCCAAGAGCGTACGCATCGTCCCCGACACCCGGGCCAGCGGCGAGAATGCTCCAAGCCATCGCGTGGTGGTCGGCAAGGCCGAGATCGGCGCCGCCTGGTCCAAGCGCTCCAACGAGGGCCGCGACTATCTCGGGCTCAAGCTGGACGACCCGAGCTTCACCGCTCCGATCTACGCCAACCTCTTCGCCGACGAGGAAGGTGAGGGCCACAGCCTCATCTGGTCACGCCCCAGCCGCCGCAACGGCGAGTGACCTAGAAGACGCCTCGCCCGGCACCGGGCGAGGCGTCTCCTGATGGCGCGAAAGCCTTCCGGGCGCCGGCCTGTCCGAGCGGACTTCCCGTGAGCGGCTGCGCTGCTTGATACGAGATGGTGCGAAGATGGTCGAGCGCCGCTACCGCCGATCGATGCACGCGCTCGCGCCACTCCCGAAGGCCTCTCAGCGGTGCGAAATAGCGCTCCTCGATTGCGCACCTGATCACCGTGCCCTTGCTCCTCCATCCTGGCCATCGATCGCCGTTCAACCGCAACGGCCGGAAGGAGAGACCTCATGAACGCCGACGCAGCGCCACTGCCGCCGCGCTACCTGCGCACTTCTGAAGCCGCGCATTTCCTCAGCCTCTCGGCGCGCACGCTCGAGAAACATCGCACCTACGGGACCGGGCCTGCCTATCGCAAACTTGGCGGCCGCGTCGTCTACGCCGTCGACGACCTCCAGCTCTGGGTCCAGCGCGGCGCGATGACATCGACGTCCGATCCGCATGGCTCGGTGCTTCCCGCAAAGCCTCAAGCCGCCCGCCTGATCCCCTATGCCGGGCGCGAAAGGCGCTGAGTACGCTGATTTCCCCTTTGTCGGCCAGACCACGTCAACCGTTGGAGCGCGAACAGCTCGACCTGTTCCAGGCGCTGCCGGGCGTGGTCGCGCCACGCGATGCGCAGGACCTCATGGCCTATCCCTTCTTCTCCCTCGCAAAAACCAGGCGCATCGCGCCGATCGACTTTCGCGCGGGCGATGTGGCGATCCGTGTCGAAGCGATGCCCGACCACGGCATGGCGACGATCTGGGATGCCGATATCCTGATCTGGGCCGCGAGCCAGATCGTCAGCGCGCGAGACGCCGGGTTGCGCACATCGCGCCTGATGGCCGCGACGCCCTACGAGATGCTTACCTTCATCGGCCGCGGCGTCTCCAAGCGAGACTACATGCGCCTCAAGGCGGCGCTCGATCGCCTGCAGTCGACCAGCGTCGTCACCTCCATCCGCCAACCCGCCGAAGGCCGTCGCCATCGCTTCTCGTGGATCAACGAATGGCAGGAGCGCTCGGGTCGCAACGGTCGCCCGCTTGGCCTCGAACTGATCCTGCCCGACTGGTTCTACCGCGCCGTCATGGACGACGCGCTGATCCTGACCATAGATCGGGCCTATTTCGGGCTGACCGGCGGCCTGGAGCGCTGGCTCTATCGACTGGTGCGCAAGCATGGCGGTCGCCAGCGCGCCGGCTGGCGCTTCGACATCAGCCACCTGCATCGCAAGTCCGGCAGCCTCTCGCCGCTCAAGCGCTTCGCCTTCGAGTTGCGCGACATCGTGCGGCGCCAACCGCTTCCTGGGTACCTTCTGTTGACGGAGGTGGAAGCTGGCGGCCGAGTGTTGCTGGCTTTCGAACCGGCGCCGGGGCCTGTGGACAGCGTCGTGCCATCGGGAACCCGAACTATCGTGCCATCGGGAACCGCATCCTCGTGCTTTCGGGAACCGCCATCGGCTTTAAGGCACGGCCCCGAAACGGGGAATCGCGCTCCTAACTTAGAGTCTAACTCTCAATCTAACAGTCTTGCGGGCAAGCCGCGGACTGGCGGCGGGGAGCAGAAGCGACGGTGCATCGGGCGGCGCGAGGGAGCCGACACATGACGCCGTCTCCCCAATCGGTGCCGGGTGCCGATCTCACCACGGTCGAGCTGATCTGGATCGAGAAGCGGATCGAGCGTCGCATTCGCTTCGGACGCCCTGCTGATCAGACGATCATCGACAAGCGCCGCCGCGTCGTGGGATTTGCGCCAGGCAGTGTTTTTGCCTTCGTGCGCTGGGCGGCGAATGATTTTGGCACCGTCGTTTCGCGCATAGACATCGTGCGCGCCGTCTTGCCCGCTGAAGCTTTTCAGACGATGCCTTACATCCGGCCAGGCGGCGAGATCCTGCTCAAGATCGCAGGTTGGGACAAGGTTGAGCGGGTCCTGCAACTCATCGACGCGATCGAGGCGAGCGGCCTCGATCCGGTTGAGGTCGCACCGGACTATTGGCGTCAGACCCACAACCGACTGATTGCCGGCGGAACGCCGCCTGCCTACTCGCTCGCGCAGCATCGCGCCTTTCTGTTGCGCAAGCGAGCCACCTCATGAGCCGCGCCGCTTGCATGGCCGCGGTGCTTGCGGCTGTCTCCGCAACGGTCGCTCCGGCTTTGGGCAAGATGCCGCCGCTGCTGCTATGGAACGCATCGGCCAGCGCACCAATCGGGCTCTACGCGATCAGGACAATGGCCGTTCCTACGGCTGGCGCGCTCGTTGTCATCAAGTCGCCGGACCCGGTCGCACGCTTCGCCGCCAAGCGTGGCTACCTTCCGCTCGGCGTGCCGATGCTGAAGCACATCGAGGGACTTTCTGGACAGCAAATTTGTCGCCTCGGCCGGCTCGTCACGGTGAACGGGCTTGCCATTGGCGGCGCGCTGGAGCGCGACCGCAAGGGACGCGCGCTGCCTGACTGGCAGGGCTGCCGCACGCTCGCCGCCGCCGAAGTCTTCGTCATGAACCGGCGTGTCCAGGACAGTCTCGACGGGCGCTACTTCGGCCCGTTCCCGGTGAGCTCGATCGTTGGGCGCGCAGTACCGCTTTGGACCGACGAGAAGGGCAATGGCCATTACACCTGGCTTGCTCCCGCGAACTGAAATTCAGCCCAGCCAACAGAGGAAGGAGATAGTCCATGGCCGAAATCGGCGTCTTCAAGGAAACAGAATCCGGTTACGCCGGACGCATTCGAACACTGCTCGTCGATGTCGAACTGATGCTTGTCCCGATCAGGACGTCCAGCGGCAACGCGCCGGATTTTCGCATCCACATCGGCGATGGCAGCGGCCCCGAGGTCGGCGCGGCCTGGAAGGAAACCGGGCAGACGGCTGGTGACTATCTGTCGTGCCGGCTGGAGGATCCAATGTTTGGCCGGCGCTTTCGCGCCGGTCTCTTCCGATCCGACGACGGTTCCTGGTCGCTGCGCTGGATCCGGCCGAAATGGCGGCCGGAGCGCGCTCGATGAGCGGGCCGTCGGCGCCGAACCGTGCGCACGAACGCCGCCCCGTCACCTGGTTGTCTGGTTGGAGGCAAGCACGTCGGCTCGTCGCCGGCATGCTGATTTTCTGCCACGCGATCACGGGAGCCGCCGCACAATCCGCGCCTGTCTCCCGCAAATCCGCCCACGATCCATACGCGGCACATATCGTCGAGGCGTCGCGTCGCTTCCGCGTTCCTCAGCTCTGGATACGCGCGGTCATGCACCTCGAGAGCGCCCGCGACCCGCGCGCCGTGTCGCGAAAGGGCGCGGTGGGTCTGATGCAGATCATGCCCGAAACATGGGCCGAGCTGCGCCTTCGTCACCAACTGGGCCGCGACCCGTTCGATCCGCACGACAACATCCTTGCCGGCGCTGCCTATCTTCGCGAGCTCTATGATCAATACGGTTCACCGGGTTTTCTCGCCGCCTACAATGCGGGGCCGGGGCGCTATGAAGCCTCGTTGAGGGGCCGCCCGCTGCCGGCCGAAACCCGCGCCTATGTCGCGAAGCTTCGCCCTTTGTCGGGCGGCGGTGATGCGACCGGCGCGCTCACCGCCGCCAATAGCAAGGCCACTAGATGGAAGACCGCGCCGCTGTTCACAGCGCGGTCCGGCCACCTGGGCAGTGCCGGTCGTTCGTCCGGTGAACACGCTTCCCTGGGGGTCTCATCGTCACCGTTCGTGCGCGAACTTTTCGCGGCCGGTTCGCAGCCGCGGCAGCTGTTCACTGGGTCCGGCCTGCGGATATCGCAGCGATGACGAAGTCTCCGTCACATCGCGTCCCGGCCTCCCGTTGGACGTCGCCGCCTTTGCTGCGCATGGGACACGGGGCAACAAGTAAGCGTTCGGCCGCTGCACGTCAGGTCCGGCTTGACATGAATCCCGAGTTTGCAGGTTCAAGTAAGCAGACTTTCGACGCTGCTTGTTATTCTCGGGGAGCCTCCGATTTCGCGATTACTGCCTCAGCACGTTTTATCGCGGCACGCAGCTCATCGCTCTGCCATGAATCGGCGGAATGGCCATCGTCGAACGATCGGTCGTGCGTCTCCCGCGCCCGCGACGTCAGCTCACGAAGCGCGGCAATGGCCTCGGCAAGCAGTCTTGTCTCTACTCCGTTTGCGGAAGACTGGGTCATCTGTTTATCCCCATCACGCTGCAACTATGAACCATCCACCGGGGTCGCAACAACATACGACCACCGCCATTGTGAGTTGTCCAATCCTCATCATTCGGCGAGAGCCAGCGCGCGTTTACGTGGGTCTTCGCTGCTCGCCAGATGGTCCATCGACGGATCGAACGTCCTGTTCGAGAGATGGCCTGGTGGCAGAATCCCTGCGCGCTCAGACTGCTGCCGAGCCAGCTATCGACCTGCGACGACCAGTAGGCGCTCTTGGCCTTGGCCCAGGAGCGGCGAGGCGCCATCCGATTGTCCTCCACAAAGCGAAGGAACCCGACATGACGCGAGCATGCACTGCTTCAAATATTTGCAGGGACCAGACGGTTACGGCAACAACCGAGGGACGGCAAGATAAAAGGGCGCACATTGTGCTGCGGTCGGCTCGTTGTATTTGCTGGGTTTTTTACCGCTTCCCGCACATTGCAGCGCCACGGCGCAATGTGCTGAGAACAGGCAAGCCGCTGTATTCGCTGTACTTATGGCAAGGTGAGGGCGTGTGCCGTGTCCGATGAGCACGAGTTCCGTATCCGTCCAGGCCGCATTCGCTCGACGCGAGCCCAATCGTCGCGGCCCTTCATCGCCCAGGCGCTTGCGGCGGCGCAAAAGGCTGGCGGCGGCGTGTCGCGCTCAGGCCGGATCGGGACAGGCAACAGTTCGCGGTTCGGGCGCGGCAGCGCAGCGAGCCTTCAGGCCAATCGATTCCTCACCGGCCGCTCCCGCCTAGCCACGATCAAGACCCGCGTGGTTCGCCATTCAAAACGCGGCGCGCCGCTGGCGAATCACCTCAACTATCTGCGCCGCGAGGGAGTCACACGCGATGATGCGAGAGCCCGCATGTTCGGACCGGAGGTCGACGATGCGTCGACCGCGGATTTCGTCGATCGCTGCAAGGACGACCGACATCATTTCCGCTTCATCGTCTCGCCCGAAGATGCCGGCGAGATGGCCGACCTGAAATCCTTCACCCGTGATCTCATGGGTCGCATGCAGAAGGATCTCGGCACCTCGCTCGATTGGATCGCGGTCGATCATTGGAACACCGACAATCCGCATGTCCACGTCATCCTGCGGGGCCGGGCCGACGACGGCCAAGACCTGGTGATCTCGCGCGACTACATCAGCCGCGGCATGCGCGATCGCGCCAGCGAGCTCGTCACGCAGGAGCTTGGCCCCCGGTCGGAGCTTGAGATCCGCCGGCATGTCGAGCGCCAGGTCGAGGCCGAGCGGTGGACCGGGCTGGACCGCCAGTTGCTCCGCGACGCAGGCGAGAACGGCGTCGTCGATCTCGCGCCACGCGCCGATCGCCAGCCTGACGAATTCATCGCGCCACAGATCGGGCGGGTGCGCAGGCTGGAAACGCTTGGCCTCGCCGAGCAGATAGGCCCTGGCCAATGGATCGTCAGCGAGAGAGCCGAGGCGACGCTGCGCCAGATGGGTGAGCGCGCCGACATCATCAAACGCATGCATCGCGCATTCTCGGCCCGCGACATCGAACGCCCGAGCGCCAGCTATGTGCTGGCCGCAGAGAGCATCGGCGAGAGGATTACCGGCCGTCTGATCGAGCGCGGACTGGATGACGAACTGAGCGGCAGTGCCTATGCGGTCATCGATGGCGTCGACGGCCGCTGTCATCACGTCCGGCTCGCCGATCTCGAGGCGGCGGGCGATGGTGCGCCAGGCGCAATCGTCGAACTGCGCACATTCGAGGACGCTCAGGGTCGGCGGCGGCTGGCGCTTGCCGTGCGCTCCGATCTCGACATCGACAGACAGGTGGTTGCGGAGGGGGCGACCTGGCTCGACCGGCAGGCGCTTGCCCGTACTGCGGCAGCTCTTTCCGATGGCGGCTTCGGCGCCGAGGTGCGCCAGGCGCTCGATCGGCGCGTCGAGCATCTGGTCGGGCTGGGGCTGGCGAAGCGGCAGCCGAGCGGGACCGTCTTTGCCGGCAACTTGATCGACACGCTGCGCCGAAGGGAGCTCGAGGCGCTGGGCGGCAGGATCGCGGCCCAATCCGGCCGCTCGTTCAACCGTGCCGCACCTGGCGAATCCGTGTCCGGTACCTACAGCCAGCGCTTTGCGCTCGCGTCCGGCCGCTTCGCGATGATCGATGATGGCCTCGGGTTCCAGCTCGTGCCCTGGACACCTTCGCTCGAAAGGCACCTGGGCCAGCATGTCAGCGGCAGCACTCGCGGCGACGGCAGTGTCGAATGGAGCTTCGCCCGCAAGCGCGGGCTAGGTCTCTAGCAGCTGAAAGGAAATCCTGCCATGTCGGCCGCGAAAATCCCTTGGGAGCAGATCCTCACGGTTTTCCTGAGCCGTGGCGCTGACGACTTGGACCGCAACACAATCGCGGCATGGAGACTTGGCGTTCGTCCGCATCTCGGGCCGCAGGCTTCGATGGCGCCGGCTTGCCCGTCAACTTATGCATCTGCGCGCGCAGTATAAATGTGCACTATACCCGAACGCGTATAGAAGTTGGATATACGCGATCGCGTATGATATCTGCCGCTCAAACCCGCAATCGAGGAGGCGCTCTTGGACTTCCCGATTCCCTGTCTTTCTTGCCGACGATACGACGCGATGCGATCGGCGTCAGCCGGCGGTTGCATCTCGCAGCCACCTTGGCGAACTCTCGGCACGAGGAGAAGCGAATGTCGGGAACGAAAGTCCTCTGGGGACAGATCGTCGTCGTCCTCCTGATCGTGCTCCTCACGATCTGGGCCTCGACGCAATGGGCGGCCTGGCAGCTTGGCTATCAGGAGCGGCTCGGAACGCCTTGGTTCGTCATTGGCGGCATGCCGGTCTACTATCCGCCCGCCATCTTCTGGTGGTGGTATTTCTACGACGCCTACGCACCAGCCATCTTCGCGCGCGGCGGTCTGATTGCCGCCTCGGGCGGCTTGATCGCGATCGCCGTAGCAATCGGCATGTCGCTGTGGCGTGCCCGCGAGGCTAGGGAGGTCGCGACCTATGGCTCCGCGCGCTGGGCCGAAAGAAGCGAGGTGCAGGCGGCAGGCCTGCTCGCCCCCGACGGCGTGGTGCTGGGGCGCTATGGAACTCACTATCTGCGGCACGATGGACCGGAGCATGTGCTTTGCTTTGCGCCGACGCGTTCGGGAAAGGGTGTCGGGCTTGTTGTGCCGTCGCTGCTGACTTGGCCGGGCTCCGCGATCGTTCATGACATCAAGGGCGAGAACTGGGGTCTGACCGCAGGCTTCCGCGCTCGCCACGGCCGGGTGCTGCTGTTTGATCCGACCAATGCAAGATCGGATGCATACAATCCCTTGCTCGAGGTTCGCCGCGGTGAATGGGAAGTCCGCGATGTGCAAAACATCGCCGACATCCTGGTCGACCCCGAAGGCTCGCTTGAACGGCGCAGCCATTGGGAAAAGACGAGCCACGCGCTGCTGGTCGGCGCGATCCTGCATGTGCTCTATGCCGGACCGGACAAGACGCTCGCCGGCGTAGCCGCCTTCCTGTCCGATCCCAAGCGGCCGATCGAATCGACCTTGGCCGCGATGATGACGACGCCGCATCTGGGGGAGGGCGGTTCGCACCCGGTCATCGCCAGCGCCGCCCGTGAGTTGTTGAACAAGTCCGACAACGAACGCTCGGGCGTGCTCTCGACCGCGATGTCCTTCCTTGGCCTCTATCGCGATCCGGTGGTGGCGGAGGTGACGCGCGCATGCGGCTGGCGCATCGCCGACCTGGTCGCCGGTCCTCGTCCGGCGACGCTCTATCTCGTCGTGCCGCCCTCCGACATCAGCCGCACCAAGCCGCTGATCCGTCTCATCCTCAACCAGATCGGCCGCCGTCTGACCGAGGATCTGCAGGCCAGGACGGATCGCCATCGATTGCTCCTGATGCTGGACGAGTTCCCGGCGCTGGGACGCCTCGACTTCTTCGAATCCGCGCTCGCTTTCATGGCCGGCTATGGCTTGAAAAGCTTCCTGATCGCGCAGTCGCTCAACCAGATCGAGAAGGCCTACGGCCCGAACAATTCCATTCTGGACAACTGTCATGTACGGGTCAGCTTCGCGACCAATGACGAGCGCACCGCCAAACGCGTCTCCGATGCCCTGGGCACAGCGACCGAGCTGAAGGCGATGAAGAACTATGCCGGTCACCGCCTCTCGCCCTGGCTCGGTCATCTCATGGTGTCGCGCTCGGAGACGGCGCGACCGTTGCTGACGCCCGGCGAGATCATGCAACTGCCGGCCGGCGACGAGATCGTCATGCTGGCGGGCACGCCGCCTATCCGGGCGAAGAAGGCGCGCTATTTCGAAGACCCGCGGTTGCGGGAGCGCGTCATGCCGCCACCGGCTGTCGCGGCTCGAGCCGAGGCGGAGCCTGACGATTGGACGGCGCTTCCGTTGCCGGCTCCGCCGCCGGGGATGGCAGCCGCAACTGCCCTGGCGAAAGTCCCGGACGCGTCGACCGAGTCCGAATTGCGACGTCAGCCGGAGCTCGATCCTCTTCTCCCGGCTGCCGAGCTGCCGCCCGTGAACGAATTCGAGCTCGAAGCGCCTGATGAGACGGATGATCTCGCTGCGAAGAGCAGCCGGATGGCTCGCCTTGTTCGGGGCGTGGCACGTCAGATCGCGCTCGACCCGAACGACGGCATGGAGCTGTGAAGGTCATGACAGCAAGAAAGAAGAAGGTCCAAATTTCTGTCTATCTCGATCCTGCCGTGATGGCCTTGCTGGTTGATTATGCCGCCCGGCGCGATCGCCCGCAGTCGCTCATTGCTGAGGCGGCGATCGCCTCGTTCCTCTCTCCGGATGCAGACGCGCAACGCGAGGCGGCGATCTCCAAACGTCTCGACCGGATCGATCGCCGGATTGCACGCTTGGAGCGCGACGTCGGCATCTCGGTTGAAACCCACGCGGTCTTCATCCGCTTCTGGCTTGCCACCACTCCGGCCTTGCCTGAGCCGCTGGCCCAGGCGGCGCGCGCCAAGGCAAGCGAGCGTTATGACGCCTTCGTTTCCGCGCTTGGCAGGCGGCTGGCGAATGGGCCGAGCTTGCGGCAGGAGATCCCCGAGGACGTCGTGCCATCCGGCGATCCCGAGCGACAGTGATATGAGGGTCTGCGGGCGAAGGCGCCGCCCGGGCCGCGCGGCGCCGTTAGGTCCTGCGATTGCTGGGCGTCTTCCCGTTGCCGAACCGGTCAGTTGGGAGCTCCGCACAACTGTGAGGTCGTCAATCCTGGCGGCACGTTTTCCGTGGGACCAAATCCGTACCTCGCCATGATCGTGGCAATCGTGCCGTTCGACATGACCTTGGCCAGCCCCTGATTGTAAAGGTCGCGCAGGTCGCCATCATCCTTCCTGAACGCGATCGCGACGTAGCTGATCGACTTCTCGTCGGTCGTGAATGGGTTGGCGCGCTCCAGATCGGGGCTCTTTTTGCCGGCCAGCAGCCCGATCGCAGTCGGCGAAGAAAATACAGCGGCGTCGATGCGGCCGGCACGTAGTGCCGCGATGTTGGTCTCGATGTCGGGAAACTGCAGGATGCGATCCTGAGGGACGCCCTCGGCGATGGCGTTCTGGATGACGTTGCTGCCGCGGCCGCCACCCATGATGGTGTCGGATTTCTTGGCAAGATCCGCATAGCCATGGATCGCCTTGGGGTTGCCGGCGAGAACGATCGCCGCGTCGTCCTGCCTCAGGTCGGGAGCGCCGAAGGCGACCTGCTGGCACCGCGGCGGCGTTATCGACAAGCCGGACGCCACGGCGTCGAAACGCCCGGCCATCAAGCCAGGAATCAACGCGCCGAACTCGGTGACCTGGAAGTCGATCTGCTTGACGCCGAGGTCGGCGAACGCCGCTCTAAGCAGGTCCGGGTGCCAGCCGAGCAACTCGCCGGTTTCCTCCTTCTTGTAGCCCCATGGCGCGCGGTTGTGGATGCCGATCACGATCCGGCCCTCTCTCAAGACGCGTTCCTTTGTCGTTTCCGCCGTGGCCGGCAGCACAGATCCGACAATCGCGGCATAGGCGATGCAGGCGAGGCCAATGGCGGCCGATCGGGCTCGAAATTTCATCGTGCAGTCCTCCCGTGAGATTGAGTTGCGCGCAGGGACCCCGGCCCCAGCCCTTCAACGCTACGTTGAGGCCTGCTCTTGCGTCAATATATATATACAAAATATGTACAAAATATTGCGGCAACGAGAAATGGCTCACCGCTGGAGTGACCGTTAAGCGAACGGCGCACGATCATCGCCTCAAAGTCCAAGAACTTCAGAGGCAGCAGCCGACCGCGTCGGCGGCCGGCAACCATATTCAATTTTGCTAAAATCTTCGGAACCGATTGCTCCGGCCCGGTTTGAATCCCGGTCCAGGAGTTCGAGTGCATGCGTAAATCGACCGGTCACCTCGCCTTCATCGAATTCCAATCACCGACGCTGGTCGAGAACGCTCCTGCCGACGCGGACTGGCTGCACGAAATCAAATACGATGGCTACCGGACCGAGCTTATCGTTGAAGGTGGTGCGGCACGTGCCTTCACGCGTCGCGGCTATGACTGGTCGCATCGGTACAAACGGATCGTCCAGACGGCGGCGAACCTGCCGGTCCGATCCGCTATCCTCGATGGCGAAGCGGTCGTCCTCGGCAAGACTGGCTTACCGGATTTCCAAGCTCTCGAGCGGGAGCTGGGAAACCCGAACTCGCCGAAGCTCATGTTCTTCGCGTTCGATCTTCTGCACCTCAACGGCCGCGACCTTCGACAGCAGCCGCTAATTGAGCGCAAAGCCGCTCTGCACGGGCTGCTGCAGGAAACGGCTCCAACACTCACCTATGCCGAACACCTGGAAATCAGCGGCAAGGACGTGTTCGACCATGCCTGCCGCATGGGCCTGGAGGGTGTGGTCTCAAAGCGGGCTGATTCTCCCTACCGCTCCGGTGTCCAAACGAGCTGGCTCAAGGTCAAGTGCGTCAAGAGCGACACGTTCCCGATTGTCGCTTTCGTCGAAAAGCTTGGCGCGCGGCCACGCCGCATTGCTTCGCTCTATATCGGCAGGTGGCAGGGCGAGCGGCTGCTCTATGCTGGAAAAGCGCAAAGCGGCTATACGCTGGAGGAAGCCCGGCGGGTTCGCGAGCGGCTTGATCCGCTCATCATCAGCAAATCACCTCTCTCGGAGCCGATCAAAAAGCCCAAGGCAACGTGGGTCCGGCCGGAGGTGCTGGCGGAGGTGCAGTTCAGTGGCGTGACGGACCGGGGCATCTTGCGCGAGGCCGTGTTCAAGGGATTACGCGAGGATCTCCAGGTGATCCCGGCGAAGCCGCCGTCGCCCTCCAAGCGCAGGTTGGAGGGCCAGCATGGCGTTCCTCGCGAGAACATTCTCCAGCTGCTACCCGATGCTGTTGCACCTTCCAGGGAACAGCTTGTGGACTACTGGCGGCGGGTGGCCGACCGGGCGCTGATCCATTTGGGACGAAGGCCACTGAAGCTGGTACGTCATGCGCACGGGGCCACCTTCTATCACAAGGGACCGCTGCCTCTGATACCAGGACCGGTGCACCAGCTACGCGTTCAGAAGCGCGAGGGCGGCGAAGGTGTTCGGGTTTGGGTAGACGATCTCGACGGGCTGCTTGGGTTGGTCGAAATGGACGCTGTCGAGCTGCACCCTTGGAACGCTACGGTTGACGACATCGAGCATGCCGACCAGCTCGTGCTCGATCTCGATCCTGGCGAAGGCGTGCCATGGGATGCGGTGATCGAGGCGGCGCTGTCGCTACGTGACATCATGGAAGCGGCTGGTTTGCGGAGCTGGCCGAAGGTCACCGGGGGCAAAGGCATTCACCTGACGGCTCCGCTGGCTTCGGGTGTGACCCACGACAAGGCGCGGCAAATGGCCAAATCGCTCGCCCAGTGCCTCATCGATGCCAAGCCGGACCGTTACCTCTTGTCAGCCAATCCAGCAGCCCGACGGGGTCGCATCTTCCTCGACTATCTTCGCAACGGGCGCGGCAATACTGCAGTCGGTACGTTTTCGCCACGAGCGCGGCCCGGCTTTCCTATTGCCCATCCTGTCACATGGACGCAGATCGAGCGGGGAATCCAGCCGGACGCTTTCACCATCGATCACCCGTTCAGGGCTGCTGTTCGAAAGGTAGCGTAGTGCTTAACGTGTCGCGCTCGCTCACCTTCCCTGGACACCAAGGCGAGTAGCCACGCGGCCTAATGACGTTGACGATCTCCGCCACTTCGATGCCGATCACGTGCGCTTGCGAAAAGCCATCAGAACTGACGGTCCAGCCACGCACCCGGTAAGCGAGCCCGCAGAGCGCATCAGTTATGCGGGCCAAAGCACCAATCTCGTCCAGGCGCAACATCCGAGGATCGTGTGCGTTCTTAGATTGGAGAGCTGCGGCCGATCTGCCGTACTTCATGCGATGACAGGTCGGAGGCGGCCGGAAATGTCCAAGTTCAAAGAGGCCCTTGAGCGGGGCAAGAAAGCTCACCGTCGGCAGGACGAGAGCGCGGATGGGCATACTCCAAAGGTGGACTTTGGCACCCAAGCCAGAGCTTGGCTAACGGAGGTCGTCGTCGCGTCATTGGAAGCGGCCAAGGCAGACGTGGCGGGAGAGGTGATCATCGATATAGAACCCATCCCACGCCCCGAGGATAGCGCCGTTGCGCCATCTGTTGAATTCCGAATCTACGGGAATGGAGCGGTGGAGAAAAACCACGCAAGGGCCTTCAAGGTCAGCGTTTCGATAAGTGGGGAGGCGTCGGTTTCTGCGCCCGGCATGGTTGCGGAAGATATAGGAAACATTGGGGACAAGTCTGACCAACGATTCCGCCAGTTACTGGCGAGATTGATCGAGGATGCGGCCAGGGACCGCCGATCATGAGGCGCATCCGCCCTCGATCAGCGCAAGGTCACGCAGACCGGCTGCAGCCGCGATGGCCGTCGCGGAACAATCGCTCGATCAGATTGGCAGCACTTCCGAGCGCTTGACCTGACCCAGGGCGAAACTGCTTTCGATCGAAGCGATGTTGTCCAGCCGCGTCAGCTTGTCCTTGATGAACCGCTCATAAGCTTCAAGGTCGCGCACCACGATGCGCATCAGGTAGTCGCGCTGGCCGGTCATCAGATAACAGTCGACCACCTCCGGCCAGCGCAGCACGGCTTGCGAGAACCGGTCGAGATCGTCCTCGCGCTGCCGTTCAAGCTTGATCGACGCGAAGGCGCTGATCGGCAGGCCGAGCTTCTTCTGGTCGACCACCACGGTGTAGCCCTTGATGACGCCGGCGTTCTCCAGGAGCCTGACGCGCCGGGCGCAAGGCGAGGGCGAAAGACCGACGGCTTCGGCGAGGTCGTTCGAAGTCGCCTTGGCGTTCTTCTGCAGCGCAGCGATGATCTTCAGGTCGATTGCGTCAAGCGCCGGATTTGGCATGTTTCCCTCATCGATGGCTCCCAATTGGCTGGATCAGCCAATATCATCGATCGCTTTGCGCAAGAATAGCCACATTTGGAAGATCGACGCAGGTATCGTTGAGGCGAGATTTCACAGGAGCCCGACGATGACGATCCTTTCCGAGCTTGAGCGCAAGGTCCTCTGGCTGGCCGTCTGGATGATCCATCACGCCAATCATCTTCGCGAGTCGGCGGACGGCCTCAAGGTCGGCGGCCACCAGGCGTCGTCGGCGTCCGCCTCGACCTTGATGACGGCGCTCTATTTCAAGATCCTGAGGCCGCAGGACCGCGTCGCCGTCAAGCCGCATGCCAGCCCGGTCTTCCATGCCATCCAGTATTTGTTCGGCAAGCAAACGCTTCAGCAGCTGCAGAATTTTCGTGCCTATCGCGGGGCGCAGTCCTATCCGTCCCGGACCAAGGATATCGACGATGTCGATTTCTCGACCGGGTCGGTTGGACTGGGCGTCGCGCAGACCCTGTTCTCCTCTCTGGTCCAGGACTATGTCAGGGCAAAAGGCTGGAACACCGACCAGCCGGAAGGCCGGATGGTCGCTCTGCTCGGCGACGCCGAAATGGATGAAGGCAATATCTTCGAGGCCCTTCTCGAGGGCTGGAAGCACGGCCTGCGCAACACCTGGTGGGTCGTCGACTACAACAGGCAGAGCCTCGACGCGGTGGTGCGCGAAGGCCTGTGGCAGCGTTTCGAAACCATCTTTCGCAACTTCGACTGGGATGTGGTGATCCTCAAACACGGCAAATTGCAGCAGGCCGCCTTCGAGGAGGAGGGGGGCGAGAAGCTGCGGGCATGGATCGATGCATGCCCCAATCAGCTCTATTCCGCGCTGACCTTCCAGGGCGGCGCTGCATGGCGCAGGCGCCTGCTGGACGATCTGGGCGATCAGGGACCGGTCAGCCGTCTCATCGAGAAGCGCAGCGACGAAGAGCTTGCCGCATTGATGGCAAATCTCGGCGGCCACGATCTCGAGAGCATCATCGATGCCTTCGAGGAAGCGCGCGGGCATGATCGCCCGACCTGCTTCATCGCCTATACGATCAAGGGTTTCGGCCTGCCGCTCGCCGGCCACAAGGACAACCACGCCGGATTGATGACACCGGCGCAAGTCGACGCGCTCCGGCAAGGCATGGGTGTCCGCGAGGGGCGCGAATGGGACATGTTCGAGGGGCTCGCCTATGACGAGGCTGCGATACGATCTTTCCTTGCGTCCTCGCCTTTCGCACAGGCAGCCCCGCGTCGTCACAAAGCCCCTGCCATTCCGGTGCCGGCGCGCATCGGCTTCGCCGCTCAGCCGTTCATGTCCACACAACAAGGCTTCGGGCTTTTGATGCATGAGATCGCAAAGTCGGACAGCGATTTTGCCAGCCGTGTCGTCACGACATCACCCGACGTGACTGTCTCGACCAATCTCGGCGCCTGGGTAAACAGGCGGGGTCTGTTCGCCCGCGGCGATCAGGCGGACATTTTCCGCGAGGAGCGCATCCCCTCCACCTTCAACTGGACGTTTGCGGCGTCCGGACAGCATATCGAACTGGGCATCTCCGAGATGAACCTTTTCACGATGCTTTCCGCGCTCGGCCTGTCACACTCGCTTCACGGCGAGCGCCTGCTTCCGGTCGGCACGCTCTACGATCCCTTCATCGAGCGCGGCCTCGATGCGCTCAACTATGCCTGTTACCAGGACGCCCGCTTTATTCTGGCCGCGACGCCCTCCGGCGTGACGCTGGCTCCCGAAGGCGGAGCGCATCAGTCGATCGCCACGCCGCTGATCGGCATGGCGCGGGACGGTCTGGCGACGTTCGAGCCGGCCTATGTCGATGAACTGGCAGTCATCCTGCGTTGGGCATTCGACTATCTGCAGCGCACCGGCGAAGCCGAGCCTGACGACCATAGCTGGCTGCGCGATCAGACCGGAGGTTCGGTCTACTTGAGGCTCTCGACGCGCTCGATCGAGCAGCCGGCACGCCCGATGGAAAGCAAGCTGGCGCGCGACATCGTCGATGGCGCCTACTGGCTGCGCGAGCCCGGGCCGAACGCCGAACTGGTGATAGCTTACTCCGGAGCAGTCGCGCCCGAAGCGGTACAGGCGGTGGGCTTGATGGCCGGCGATCGCCGCGACATCGGGCTTCTGGCCGTGACCTCGGCCGATCGGCTGAACGCCGGCTGGTCAGCCGCGGCCCGGGCGCGCCAGTACGGCCATCCGCGCGCCTCAAGTCATGTCGAGCGGCTTCTGGCCGGTCTTCCGGCTTCCTGTGCCATGGTGACGGTGCTGGACGGGCACCCCGCGACGCTCGCCTGGCTGGGGTCGGTCCGTGGCCACCGCACGCGCGCTTTGGGGGTCGAGCATTTTGGCCAGACCGGCACGATCGCGGATCTCTACCGGCATTACGCGATCGATGCCGAGGGTATCATGGCTGCGGCGCAATCGATTTCGGTTGGCCGGCCGCTGAGGCATCTCGGCTCCGCTGCCTGACGATGGATCGTGCGCCTCCCGGCTGGCTCGTTCGACAGCAAGCCGTCAATACCGGAATTCCTTGAGAGCGGGTGTCAGCCGTCACCGCCATCCTCCTCCGCTGCGACAACGCGTGGGGGAGATGAAAATGGCTGGCGCCGGCGACCTTGTGAGCCGTGAAACGCCGCGGCCTTCGACCGGAAGGGGAGCGGCTATTGGGCATCACGGCGAACTCATCCAGGGCGTCTTCAAGGACGATGGCGGGCGCCTTCATCGCGGGCTCGTCACGCTGCCGATTGCCGGTTTGAGGTCCGAGGCGATCTTTGCCAGGAGCGACGAAGATGCAGTCATTGTCCACCCGGATCACAAGATCAAGGCGTCGGCAGCCGCGCGGCTCACGCTCGATTTCTTGAATGCGACCGGTGGTGGCGTGTTGACGCTGCAAAGTTCGATTCCCGTGGGGCACGGCTACGGCTCGTCGACCGCGGACGTCGTCGCTTCCATTCGCGCGGTTGCCGCGGCCCTCAAGGTGCAGCTGCGGTCCTCGACCATCGGCCGTCTCGCCGTAGCCGCCGAGCGCGCCAGCGACGCGATCGCATTCGATGAGCATGCGGTCCTGTTCGCGCAACGCGAGGGCCGGGTGATCGAGAATTTCGGCGGCTCGCTGCCGCCGCTGCTACTGGTCGGGTTCAAGGCGAATGGCGGTGTCCCGGTCGACACATTGCAGCTGCCGCCGGCGCGCTACGACAGTGCCGAAATCCAGGAATTCGGCGTGCTTCGGGCGCTGGTGGCGCGGGCGATTTCCCTTCAGGATCCCAATCTCCTTGGACGTGCCGCCTCGGCCAGTGCCTTGATCAGTCAACGCCACTTGCCGAAACAGGGTTTCGACGAGATCGCTGAAATCGCCAGGCGGGCCGGGGCGTGCGGCGTGCAAGTCGCCCATAGCGGGTCGTTGTTTGGTCTCATCTTCGATCTTTTCGCATCGAATCTGAAGCGACGGGCAGCTCTGGTCGCACAACAGATTAGACGCGCCGGCTTCAAGGACGTCGAGGTCCATCTGGTCAATGCGGAGGGCTGGACATGGTGACCCTCGCCGTCGACTATTTCAGGGACCTCGAAACTCCACGCCTGGCTCGCCTGGCGCCAAATTTGGTCGCGGCGGCTTTTCCGCTGATGAAGCTGATGCCGGCTCGCTACATTCTCGATCGGGCAGCGTCGAATGGCGAACTGAAGCCAGGCTCCCACATCGTCGAAACGACATCCGGCACGTTCGGCATGGCGGTGGCGCTGCTGGCGGCGGCGCGTGGCTATCGCCTTACCCTCGTCACCGCTTCGACGCTTATCGACGCCAAATACAAAGCCCGGCTGGAGCGCATCGGCGCCACGGTCATCGCGCTTGACGATCCGCGCGGCGACGGCAACCAGCCTGGCCGGCTTGAGCGCCTGCAGGAAATCCTCGCCAAGGAGCCGGACGGCTTCTGGACCCGCCAATATGACAGTCCGGGGAACTGGCTTGCCTATGCGCGGCTGGCTGAACTTTTCATTCGGGCGATGGGAAAGGTCGATTGTCTGGTCGGCTGCATAGGGACCGGCGGTTCGTTATGCGGCACGGCCTCCTTTCTGCGAACGGTCTTTCCCCACCTGACGGTGTTTGCCGTCGATACCCATTGCAGCATTCTGTTCGGGCAGCCCGTCGGCAAACGCATGCTGCGGGGCCTGGGCAACAGCGTTCTGCCGAAAAACGTCAGGCATGAGCTTGTCGACGAGATCCATTGGGTCGGCGCCTATCCGGCGTATCTGAGCGCGCACCGTTTGCTGCGCGAGCACGGTATCTTCATGGGTCCGACCAGCGGCGCCGCCGCGTTGGTGGCGCGTTGGGTTGCAGAGACCCTTCCGGACGCACAGGTCGCGGTCATCATGCCTGACGAAGGCCATCGCCATGCCGAGACCGTCTACAATGACGACTGGCTTGCAACCCTGCCTGGCTGGCCCTGCAAGGAACCGTCGGAGCCGAGGACGCTGACGACAATCGCACCGGCCGCGGAGACGCAATGGACGCGATTTCTTTGGATGCGGCGCAGTCTCGACGATGTGCTCAAAACCCAGGCAGCAACTGTGGTGCCATCGGCTATTGGTGCGGCGGAGAATCTATGAGACGAGATCCGGCCCGCTTTTGTCGAGCCAGCGCCAGGCGTCTTGCGTCGTCTGGAAGATCTCGCCGTGTTCGTTCGATCGGGTGGACCTATCGAGGTCCTTGAGACCGCTTGCGGTGACGACGGCCACGACGCGGTCTGTGGCCGCGATAGCCCCTTGATCCTTTAACATCGATATGGCGATCAGCGGCGTAACCGATGCCAGTTCGGCAAAGATTCCTTCGTCACGCGCAAGGCGTTCCTGCATCGCGACAAGGCCGTGATTGTCGACGGGGACGGCGTGCCCGCCGGATTCGCGCAGAGCCTTCAAAGCCTGGAACGTGCTGCGCGGCGTGCCTATTGATACCGCAAGGCTGTCGAAAAGCAGCTTGCGTTCACTCAAGGCATCGGCGCCGCTGGCAAGCGCGTCCGCCAACGACCCGTGCACCTCCGCGGCGACGAGACGGGGCAGCTGGGTGATTGCCCCTTGCGCATGCAATTCGCAAAAGCCAGCCCACACGCCGGACAATGCATCGCCATAGCAGACCGGAAGGACGCACCAGTCCGGCGCCTTGCCATCCGACTGCTCGACGATCTCGTAGGCGATCGTCTTGTAGCCTTCGATGCCAAGCGGATGGCTGCCGACCACCGGACCGTGATAGGGCGAGGCGATGAACCAGTCATAGCGGGCAGCCGCTTGTTCCAGCAGCGACCATCGGTCCATCTTGTTGACCAGGGGCAGCACCGTTGCGCCATATTTTCGGATCTGCGCCAGCATCGCGCCGGCTGACCCGGCGAAAGTAGTGACAACACACTTCAACCCGGCTCTGGAAGCGTAGGCCGCCAGGGAAGCGCCGGCGTTGCCAGAGGAGGCGGTCGCGACGACCTTCGCGCCACGGGCGCGCGCCACGCTGACAGCGACGGTCGAGAAGCGATCCTTATGCGACCAGGTCGGGTTTCGACCTTCGTCCTTGATTGCGAGATTGGGCACGCCGAGAACCGCGCCGATGCGCGGCGCCGCGATTAGGGGCGTCAAACCCTCGCCAAGGCTCACTGCATCCGCGGCATTGCAAGGCAGCATAGGCGCAAAACGCCACAATGAGCGCGAGGGCGTGGCGCCCTCCAGGGGATGAGCAGGATCCGCATAAACCGGCCGAAGATTTGCTGGTGCGGTCGCCTGACACCGTGCGCACCCTTTGGAGTCGATGCTGATATCGGCGGGGTAGGAGGCACCGCAACGGATGCAGACGAATTCCAGGACCCGGCTCTTGTCCGTTCGGGGTCGGCTGATCTCGCCTGAGGCATGCACGGATATGTCGTGCGCGAGGTCGCGAAACGGCCGGCTCGGCATGGCTATTCCTGTGTCAGGAAACGATGAATTCGCCGGTTGTTTCAAACAGCCCGCGGCACCGCTGTCAATGCGGAATGTGCACTATAGTGTGTCGCACCATAGTGCGCGTCGTAGCATCCGTTGTTTGATGAAACTTCGCGGCGTTTTTGGCTTGAACGTGCAGCGGCTACGGAGAGAAAGAAGACTGTCGCAGGAGCAGTTGTCTTTCGTCTCGGGCCGCACGCGGGCCTATATCAGCAGCGTCGAGGCCGGTCGGCGCAACGCCACGCTGGATACAGTCGAAATCCTGGCGAAGGCCTTGGATGTCGAGCCGCAAGAGTTGATCACGGCTGTTCCCGCGATTCGGCGAGCAGCCCGCGGGACAAAGCAGACGACGCCAAGGTCATCCGAATGAAGCGCGGTCTGTTGAGCCAACATTGATGCGGCCTTCAGGGTCTTTATCTTTGCGCCGGCTAATTGACTCCTGAAGTGTACATTCGGCGCAAGTCCCATTGAATATACCGTATTTGTGACCTTAAGTTCCTGACCGGGATGGGGCCTGACACTTGTCGAGGTCTGCCGATGGAGATCGATAGTCTTGTCGGGTTGTTTGCAGCGATCTCAAGGATCGATGCCGCGTGCTCGGTGGATGACATCCTCCAAGAATTCCGCTCTGCCATCGAGCGCTACGGATTGCGTTATTTTCTGATCACCGGCCTGCCCGTGCCGCACGACACCGACTGGAGCCGACAGATCCTGGTCGATGGTTGGCCGCCCGAATGGTACCTTCGCTACATGTCGGAGGATTATTTCTCGCATGATCCCTGCGTCGCGCAGTGCCGGCACTCGCCGAAGCCATTCCTATGGGACGAACTTCCGCCGGCAAAGCTTTCTGCGCGCGCAAAGCTGGTGATGGATGAAGCGGCGGACTTCGGGATGGGCCAAGGTCTCTGCGTTCCCGTCCACGTGCCGCTGGCAGGGCCAGGCGTCGTCACGGCAGCGGGCGATCGGATTGAAATAGCGCCGAGCGACGTGCCATTCATCGAGACGCTTTGCGTGCATACCTTCCGACGTCTGTCAGGGCTGGAACAATCCGGCCAGGCCGTCGATGCCGCGCCCTTGACGCCGCGCGAGCGCGAACTCCTGGAGTGGAGTGCGGAAGGCAAGTCGAACGAAGACATCGCCTGCATCCTGGGCGTCACAAGGAACACAGTTGAAAGCCATCAGCGCAACATTCGAGGAAAGCTCGACGCGGCCAATGTCTCGCATGCCATCGTCAAAGCTCTGCGACGGCAGGAAATCCAGATTTAGCAATACCTGAATACCATCATACGGGCATGAAGCGTGTTTTCCTACGACCTCCACTTTTGGAGGCGTCATGGTCCGTATTCATCTGGTCACCTGGGAAAACAGGAAGCAGTATAGAAAAGTGCTGGAGCGCTATTTTCGCATCCGCTACGACATTTACGTCAAGCATAGACGCTGGCGCGCCGTCGCCCGGCCCATCAACATCGAGATCGACGCCTTCGACAACGAGCATGCGCTTTACGTTCTGGCGCTCGATACAAATGGCAAGATCGTCGGCGGCTCGCGTCTCGTTCCGACATTGCAGCCGCATCTCATGAGCGAGGTTTTCCCGGTTCTCGCCGGCGGCACGCCTCCGCGAGCGGCTGACATTTTCGAATGGACGCGCTTTTTTGTCGTCCCATCGCTTCGCACGCATGGAGCGTCGTCGCCGATCGCCGGCTTTGTTCTGTGCGGCCTCCTTGAGACGGCGCAAAGTCTGGGGATTCGACAAATCAGCGTCGTGTGCGAAACATTCTGGCCGAAACGCCTGCGTGCCCTTGGCTGGACGCTTTACGAACTCGGCAACGCTCTCGAACATCCCGATGGCGACATCATCGCGCTGCTGATCGATGTCACGCCTGAGGCCATTGAGCAGACGCGCCAGGCTTACGGCATCCCCGGCGCCATACTGGCGGACAAAATCTAGGCTGATTGCCTCCGGCAGCTGGAGGTTCGCCCGCCAGGGGATATTGTCATCGCGCCCATTTGCGCGGTAGTCAGCCCTATGGTGCACCGAATTCGGTTGATGAACTCATGATGCCGCTGGTCCTGATCGCTTCGAAGGACCCGGATTTCTTTCTGGTTTTCGGGCATATCCTTTCAGTAGCCGGCTTCGAAACCCGCTTGATCACGGCGGACAAGGAAATTGCGCGCGCCATTAAGGCCGAAGCGCCGCTTGCGGTCATCCTGGACTGTCAGCCGGGGGACCGCGCAGTCGCCAAGCTATGCCTGTCGCTCAAATCGTCCGAAGCGACAAGTGCAGCGCCTCTTGCAGGTTTGGTCGCGCCTCGTTCCGGCAAACTGCACCTGGACCTCATCAAGGCGGGCGTGGACGAGATATTCTCCCGGCCCTTTGCGCCCGAGCAGCTTCTGACCTGGCTGCATGGCAAGGCAGGGGCCGCCAGGCTTGCGCGCCAAACCAAGGCAGGCGATCTGGTGCAGGGCGATTTCCGGTTGGACCGACAGACCCACCGGACATTCTTCAAGCAAAAAGAAATCGTTATGCCGCCAATCGAATTCAGGCTTTTGCGCAGCCTGCTGGCGCAACCTGGCAAGGTGCTCAGCCGGGAGGAACTGGTCGCGACCGCATGGCCTGAACACGCCGCCGCAACCGACATACGCGGTGTCGACGTTCATATTGCCAGGTTGCGCAAAAGGCTTCGGGCATCTGTGGGAAGCGATGTGATCCGGACCGTCCGCTCTGCCGGTTACGCATTCGCGCCCGACTGGTAGTGCGCACCGCGATCCCGGCGCTGATCCATGTTGCCAATCGCGCCGCGATTAAGTGCGCGACGTTCAATGGCTCAGGATTGTGTCCAGGAATAGCCTGGCGCGCGGATGAGCGGCTCCGGAGAAGAAGCCACTGGAAGACGCGTGCTCGACGATGCGGCCCTGGTCCATGAACACGATCTCATCCGCCACTTCGCGTGCGAAGCCCATTTCATGCGTCACGCAGACCATGGTCACGCCGGTTTTCGCGAGCGCGATCATGACGTCGAGCACTTCCTTGATCATTTCCGGGTCGAGCGCCGAGGTGGGTTCGTCGAAAAGCATGATGCGGGGATCGAGGCAGAGCGCGCGCGCGATCGCCGCCCGCTGTTGTTGGCCGCCCGACAGCTCAGCCGGATAGGCCCGCGCCTTTTCGGCGATGTGCACCGCCGTCAGATGCCGCATCGCGATCTCTTCGGCCTCCCGCGCCGATTTCGAAAGGACCCGGCGCAGAGCCAGCGTGCAGTTGGCAAGCACGGTGAGGTGAGGGAAGAGGTTGAAGCTCTGGAACACCATGCCGGTCAGCCGGCGCGCGATCGCCGCATCGCGATCGCTTTTTCCGAGGCGTCTTCCTGCAAGCTCTATCGTCCCCTTTTGGAAGGGCTCGAGACCGTTGATGCAGCGGATCAAGGTCGACTTGCCCGACCCCGAGGGTCCGCAGACGACGACGCGCGCACCCGGCCGCAAGGTCAGATCGATGTCTTTCAATACCTGCAGCGCACCGAACCACTTGTTGAGGCCGTCGATCCGTACGAGCGGGACGGATTGAGGCGTCGGGGTCGGATGCGTCCGCCGGTCGAGCATCAGCGGCGCCCGCTCGCAAGCAGGAGCTTCTCCATGCGCTTGACCCCATAAGAAACGATCAGCGCCAGCGCGAGAAACAGAACGCCCGCGACAGTCAGCGGCTCCGCGTAGCGATAGGTCTGGGATGCGATGTCGAAGGCACGCCCAAGCATTTCCGGCACCGCCAGGATCGCGAGATAAGGCGTCGCCTTGAGGATCGAGACCAGGTAGTTGCCCAGGGGCGCGGCGATGTTGCGCAGCATCTGGGGTGCGATGACGAAGATGACCGTATCGCGGCGGGTGAGCGACAGGGCTCTGGCTGCTTCCTGCTGGCCCTTCGGAATAGCGTCGATGCCCGCCTTGAACACCTCTGCCAGATAACCGCTGTAATAGAGGCTTAGCCCCAATATGCCCACCGTCATGGCGCCGAGCCGGATCCCGTAGAAGGGCATGACGAAATACAGGAAATAGAGCCACGCCAAGACCGGCGTCGAGCGGATGAAATCGATGAGGAAGCGCACGGCGAAGCCAGGCACGCCGCCGCCACGGCGGATCATCTCGAACGTGAAGCCAAGCGCCGACGCGCCGAAGCAACTCAAGACCGTCGCGAGCAGGGTAGTCCCGATCGCGCCGATTATGATCGGGACGGTCGAGAGCGCGAAGTCGAGGTCAAATCCCACGAGGCGCTCCGCTTTCGGGATTGACCCGCGCTTCGAGCCAGCGGCCGGCGAGCGCGATCGGATAGCAGACGACGAAGAAGGCTAGCAACAATGCCGAATAGATCGCGACCGGGTCGTATTCGGTTTGGGAGATTTCCTTGGCGCGGAAGGTCATGTCCGTCAGCGTGACCAAGGAGACAAGGGAAGTTGCCTTGACCAGCTGAATAAGATTGTTGACGAATGTGGGGCTCATGGCGACCAACGCCTGGGGCAGCTCGATCAGGAGCAGGATCGCCGGGCGCGAGAGGCCGAGCGCCATGCCAGCCTCGCGTTGGCCGGCCGGAAGAGATTGGAGCCCGGCCCGCACCGCCTGGCTGGCATAGCCGCCGCTGTTGAGGCCGAGCACCAATGCACTGACGGTCATCGCTGAGAGGGTGACCCCCATGACTGGCAGAACGTAGTAAAAGACGAAGAGCAGGACGACCACCGCCGAACTGCGCCAGAATTCGATGACTGCCGTGACCAGAAAGCGCGTCAACCCGGTGGTCAGAAACTGCGCGACGCCGAAAACAAGCGCGAAGGGCACCGCGAAGACAAGGCCATAGGCGGTGACCGCTGCCGTTATGCGCAGCCCGTGCAGGATCCCAAGCCAGATGTCGAGCATGCTCATGAAGCTTCGCCGCCCTTTGCCGTGAAGCGTCGCGGTCTAGCGACTGCCGGATTTTTGGAGCCGCCTGTTTGGCGCCGCGAAACCGAGCCCTCCGGACCGAACCGCATGACAATCCTCCGCGCCGTGGAAAGGGCGATCGCCGCCACTGCCAGGCCGTTTCATAAACCCGACGAGAGTCGTGTGTCAATAAACATGTACATTATATTGCGGAAGTTCATCCTCTGCCGAGGTTTGGACCACGGGGACACCCCGCCGTAAAACTTCCCGAGTTCGGCGCCGCCGTTCGCCGGTCTTTGTTCGCTGCGCTACGACGGCGGTCGAAAGCTGTTGAATCGGACTGCTCCAGGCCGCTCTTGCTTGTCTGCGACCGGGAACTGCTCGACGAGTTCCCGGGCCAAACGGGGACCCGATGGCCATCTTGCACAACGATACCGAAGGACGCGCACGCAGCTCGCGTATGCTGCGCACCGCGCTCGGGCCGGCCATCGCCCGGTTCCTGGACGACCCCGCAATCATCGAGGTCATGCTGAACCCGGATGGCCGGATCTGGGTCGATCGGCTTGCGGAAGGTTTGGCTGATACGGGGGAAATGCTCGCGCCTGCCGCTGGCGAGCGGATCGTGCGGCTGGTCGCCCATCATGTCGGCGCCGAAGTCCATTCCCGTTCGCCGCGCGTCTCGGCCGAGTTGCCGCAAACCGGTGAGCGTTTCGAAGGCCTGCTGCCGCCGGTGGTCGCCGCGCCGGCCTTCGCGATCCGCAAGCCAGCGGTCGCCGTCTTCACGCTCGATGACTATGTCGCGGCGGGCATCATGACCTCTTGCCAGGCCGCCGCGTTGCGCGCCGCCATTGCCGACCGCGCAAACATCCTTGTTGCCGGCGGCACGTCGACCGGCAAGACGACCTTGACCAACGCGCTGCTCGCCGAAGTGGCGAAAGGGACGGACCGTGTCGTCATCATCGAGGACACCCGCGAACTGCAATGCGCTGCCCCCAACCTCGTGGCGATGCGCACCAAGGATGGCGTCGCCACGCTTTCAGATCTGGTTCGTTCCTCGCTGCGCCTGCGGCCCGATCGCATTCCGATCGGCGAGGTGCGCGGCGCCGAGGCGCTGGACCTCTTGAAAGCATGGGGCACCGGGCATCCCGGTGGCATCGGCACCCTTCATGCCGGCTCCGGCATCGGCGCTCTGCGCCGGCTTGAGCAGCTGATCCAGGAGGCCGTCGTCACTGTGCCGCGTGCGCTGATCGCCGACACGATCGGTCTTGTTGCCGTGCTCGCCGGTCGCGGCGCCGCGCGACGGCTTGTCGAGCTGGTCAGGGTCGAGGGTCTGGGCCCCGATGGCGACTATCGCATCGCCGAAGTCACACCGATCAACACAGGAGAAATTTCATGACCCGCCTCTCTTCGCGCTGCCAGGTCAGGCTTGCCGTGGCCAGCGCCGCCGTCGCCTTCAACTTCATGCTCGCGCCGGTGGCCTTCGCGTCGGGCTCCTCGATGCCGTGGGAACAGCCGCTCGAGAAGATCCTGCAGTCGGTCGAAGGACCGGTGTCCAAGATCATCGCCGTCATCATCATCATCGTCACCGGCCTGACGCTGGCCTTCGGCGACAGTTCGGGAGGTTTCAGGCGGCTGATCCAGATCGTTTTCGGCCTTTCGATCGCCTTCGCGGCGTCGAGCTTTTTCCTTTCGTTCTTCTCGTTCGGCGGCGGAGCGTTGATCTGATGACAACCGCTTTCGAACAGCTCGACGCGGTGCCGGGATGGACGGTGCCCGTGCACCGGGCGCTAACCGAGCAGATCCTGCTCGGCGGCGCGCCGCGTGCAATCGCGATCCTGAATGGCACGCTGGCCGGCGCTGTCGGTCTTGGACTGCGGCTCTGGCTGGTCGGCCTTCTCATCTGGGCGATTGGACATTTTACGGCGGTCTGGGCTGCCAGGCGCGATCCGCTTTTTTTCGAAGTCGGCCGCCGGCACCTGCGGCTGCCCGGGCATCTGTCGGTTTGAGGGCGCCGCCATGATGAGCCTTGCCGAATACCG
Source organism: Mesorhizobium sp. LCM 4577 (assembly GCF_001854795.2). Taxonomy (NCBI): domain Bacteria; kingdom Pseudomonadati; phylum Pseudomonadota; class Alphaproteobacteria; order Hyphomicrobiales; family Phyllobacteriaceae; genus Mesorhizobium; species Mesorhizobium sp. LCM 4577. The sequence continues at coordinate 76,250 of NZ_MDDU01000005.1, forward strand.
CCGGACTGCTGCTCGCCTTGCCGACTTCCTGCCTTGGGCGGCACTCGTCGCCCCCGGGGTCGTGCTCAACAAGGACGGCAGCTTTCAGCGCACCGCCAGCTTTCGCGGACCCGATCTCGACTCCGCCGTAGCGGCCGAACTCGTCGCGGTGGCATCGCGCATCAACAATGCCCTTCGTCGTCTCGGTTCGGGCTGGAGCATCTTCGTCGAAGCGCAGCGCCACGAAGCGGCTTCCTACCCCGAAAGCCAGTTTCCCAATGCGGCCTCGGGCCTGCTCGATGCCGAGCGCAAATCCGACTTCGACGAGGAGGGGGTTCATTTCGTATCGAGCTACTTTCTCACGTTCCTGTTCCTGCCGCCGCCCGAAGACGCCACGCGCGCCGAAGGCTGGCTCTATGAGGGCCGCGACCAGTCGCGCGCGGATCCGGGCGAGATGGTCCGCGCCTTTGTCGACCGGACCGAGCGTGTGCTCTCCCTGCTCGACGGGTTCATGCCTGAATGCCACTGGCTCGACGACGGCCAAACGCTGAGCTACCTGCATTCGACCATCTCGACCAAGCGTCATTCGGTGCGCGTTCCCGAGACCCCGATCTATCTCGATGCGCTGCTGGCCGACGAGCCGCTCGCCGGCGGGCTCGAACCGCGGCTTGGCGGCAAGCATCTTCGCGTGCTCACCATCATCGGCTTCCCGACCGCCACGACACCTGGCCTGCTTGATGACCTCAACAGGCTGGCCTTCCCGTACCGCTGGTCGACCCGCGCAATCCTGCTCGACAAGGTCGACGCGGTCCGCCTTCTCAGCCGGATACGGCGGCAATGGTTCGCCAAGCGCAAGAGCATCGCCACGATCCTGAAGGAGGTGATGACCAACGAGGCATCAGCACTCCTCGACACCGACGCCGCCAACAAGGCAGCTGACGCCGACACGGCGTTGCAGGAGCTCGGCGCCGACATGGCGGGCATGGCCTATGTCACCGCGACCGTCGCCATATGGCATAGCGACCCGCGCGTGGCCGACGAGAAACTGCGGCTCGTCGAGAAGGTCATCCAGGGCCGCGACTTCACGGCCATTGTCGAGACCGTCAACGCCGTCGACGCCTGGCTCGGCTCGTTGCCCGGACACGCGTATGCCAATGTGCGCCAGCCGCCTATCTCGACGCTCAATCTCGCCCACATGATCCCTGTTTCTGCCGTGTGGGCGGGGCCGGAACGGGACGAGCATCTGGTCGGTCCTCCCTTGCTTTACGGCAAGACCGAAGGCTCGACCCCGTTCCGGTTGGTCCTTCATGTCGGCGATGTCGGTCACACGCTGGTCGTCGGCCCGACCGGCGCCGGCAAATCGGTGCTGCTGGCGTTGATGGCGCTGCAATTCTGCCGCTACCGCAACGCACAGATCTTCGCCTTCGACTTCGGCGGTTCGATCCGCGCGGCGACGCTCGCCATGGGCGGCGACTGGCACGATCTCGGCGGTCATCTCACCGAGGGCATGGACGCGTCCGTTTCGCTGCAGCCGCTCGCCCGCATTCACGACACATATGAGCGCGCTTGGGCGGCTGACTGGATCGTCGCGATCCTGACGCGCGAGGGCATCCAGATCACGCCGGAGGCAAAGGAGCATATCTGGGCGGCGCTGACCTCGCTCGCCTCGGCCCCGGTCGAGGAACGCACCATGACCGGGCTCAGCGTGCTTCTGCAGGCCAGCGACCTGAAACAGGCGCTTCGTCCTTACTGTGTTGGTGGCCCGAACGGGCGGCTGCTCGACGCAGAGGCCGAACAGCTCGGTCAGGCATCCGTGCAGGCCTTCGAAATCGAAGGTCTGGTGGGCACGCAAGCCGCGCCGGCCGTCCTTTCCTATCTGTTTCATCGCATCGGCGACCGCCTTGACGGTCGTCCGACCCTGCTCATTATCGACGAAGGCTGGCTTGCCCTCGACGATGATGCCTTCGCGGGGCAGTTGCGCGAATGGTTGAAGACGCTCCGCAAGAAGAATGCCAGCGTCGTCTTTGCCACCCAGTCACTCTCCGACATCGACAAGTCGGCTATCGCGCCGGCGATCATCGAAAGCTGTCCAACCCGGCTGCTGCTGCCCAATGAACGCGCGATCGAGCCGCAGATTACCGCCATATATCGCCGCTTCGGCCTGAACGACCGCCAGATCGAGATCCTGGCGCGAGCCACGCCAAAGCGCGACTATTACTGCCAGTCCCGTCGCGGCAACCGTCTCTTCGAGCTCGGCCTGTCCGAGGTCGGGCTTGCGCTTTGCGCCGCGTCCTCGAAGAGCGATCAGGCCCTGATCGGCAGCATCATCGCCGAGCATGGCCGCGACGGGTTCCTGTCGGCCTGGCTGCGTGCGCGCGACCTCGGCTGGGCCGCCGACCTCATTCCCAACCTCACCGTTACCGAACCTGAAAAGGATTCCAAACCATGACTGTTCGTCAAAGCCGCCGGCGCGTCCTCCTTGTGGTCGCGTCGACGCTCGCCACGCCGATCGTGCCGATGATGACTGCGCCAGCAAGTGCTTTGATCGTGTTTGATCCGTCGAATTATTCCCAGAATGTCCTGACGGCTGCGCGCTCGCTGCAGCAGATCACGAACCAGGTCACCTCGCTTCAGAACCAGGCCCAGATGCTGATCAACCAGGCGCGCAACCTCGCGAGCCTGCCATTGTCTTCGCTGCAGCAACTGCAACAGTCGGTGCAGCGCACGCAACAGCTTCTCGGCGAAGCACAAAACATCGCCTTCGACGTGCAGCAGGTCGACAAGGCGTTTCAGCAGCAATACAGCAGCGTCTCGCTCTCTTCCTCCGACCAGCAACTCGTCACGGGTGCGCGCTCGCGCTGGCAAAACACGGTGGGCGGCCTCCAGGACGCAATGCGAGTCCAGGCGGGCGTGGTCGCAAACATCGACACCGGTCGCGCGCAGATGTCGGCATTGGTCGGCGCCAGCCAGTCGGCGACCGGTGCGCTGCAGGCGACGCAGGCCGGCAACCAGCTGCTTGCGCTTCAGGGCCAGCAGCTTGCGGACCTGACCGCGCTGGTAGCCGCCAATGGTCGTGCCCAGGCGCTGACGGAAGCCGAACGTGCCGCGGCGGCCGATCAAGGGCGCGAACAACGTCGCCGCTTCCTGGCGCCTGGTTCAGGCTATCAGGCAGGCTCTGTCCAGATGTTCAACCGCTGAGGTCGATCGCCATGGACGGCAAAAACCTCGTTCGCATCGTGGCCGCCGTCTTCGTCGCCGCCGTGACGGCGACGGCGCTCGAGATGAGCCGGAAGGATGACAAGGCGGTGGGGGAGGGATCGCTCACAGCGGCGGGCTCTTTGCCTGATCCGCTCCGCGATGGCCTGCGCCGTTGCCAGATCCTCGGCGAGGCTGCCCTGCGTGAGGAAGGATGCACGCGGCTGTGGGCCGAACAGCGTGAGCGCTTCCTCGGTCTCGAAAAGTCCCCGCGGGATTCGACAATCGGGCCTGCCGCTTCGCGCTCGCCAGATCCAGCGTTGCACGAGGTCCGATAGACATGGGCAATACCGGCGTCATCGACCAGTTCCTGGCCACTTTCACCCGCTATATCGACAGCGGCTTCGGCCTGCTCGGCGGTGAGGTCGCCTTCGTCGCCACCACGCTGATTGTCATCGACGTGACGCTTGCCGCGCTTTTCTGGAGCTGGGGCGCCGATGACGACATCCTTGCGCGGCTCGTCAAGAAGACGCTCTTCGTCGGTGTCTTCGCCTATCTGATTTCCAACTGGAACGGTCTTGCCCGGATCGTCTTCGAGAGTTTCTCCGGTCTTGGCCTCAAGGCGAGTGGAACCGGCTTTTCGGCACAGGACCTCTTGCACCCAGGCAAGGTGGCGCAAACCGGTCTCGATGCCGGACGACCGTTGCTCGAAGCGATCTCCGGCTTGATGGGCTACATCTCTTTCTTTGAGAACTTCATCCAGATCGCCTGCCTGCTCTTTGCCTGGGCGCTCGTGCTGCTCGCCTTCTTCATCCTGGCGGTGCAGCTCTTTGTGACGCTGATCGAGTTCAAGCTGGCGACGCTGGCCGGCTTCGTGCTGATCCCTTTCGGCCTCTTCGGCAAGACGGCCTTCATGGCCGAACGCGTGCTCGGCAACGTCATCTCGTCCGGCATCAAGGTTCTGGTGCTTGCCGTGGTCATCGGCATCGGATCGACGCTCTTTGGCGAATTCACCCAAGGCTTCGGCGGCGAGAACCCCACCATCGACCAGGCGATGGCCATCGTGCTGGCGGCGCTGTCGCTGCTTGGCCTCGGCATTTTCGGTCCGGGCATCGCCAACGGGCTCGTCGCGGGTGGACCGCAGCTCGGCGCCGGTGCGGCCGTGGGGACCGGCCTTGCCGCGGGCGGTATCGCAGTTGCCGGCTACGGAGCAGCCAGCCTCGCGAGGCGAGGCGGGACAGCCGCATCCGCGGAAGTGGCGTCGGCCGCGCGTGGCGCGACATCACTCGCCGGTGGCGGTTTGGCCGCTTATAGGCTTGGCGCTGCCGGCCAGCCTCGCGTGGCAGGCATCGCCTCCGGCCTCGGCGGCATTGCGCGCGCTGGCGCCTCGGCGGCAGCCTCTCCACTCAGGCGCGCCGCCGCAAACACAGTTCAATCACTTAACGCGAGCTTCGCCACTGGGGCCCGTGCGGCCGCTGAAATCACCGGCGGTTCGTCGACCATGGGAACGATTGGCGGCGCCGCTGCGCCAACGGCGGTGGAAGCGTCCAGCGCGGGCAAGCCATCCAGTGCTCAAGAAGAGCCCGAATGGGCCAGACGCCTGCATCGCTCCCAACGCCTCGCCCACGGCGCCCAGACCGCCGCCCATGCGGTGCGCGCCGGTGACAGCCATGGCGGCGGAGCCTCGATTTCTCTTTCTGAAGGCAAATGATCCATGAACATCTTCAGGCGCCCCGCCGTCCACTACGGCAAGAGCCCTCGACCGGAAACCCCCTATCAGAAGGCGCAGCAGATCTGGGATGAACGCATCGGCTCCGCACGTGTGCAGGCACGTAACTGGCGCGCCATGGCGTTCGGTTCGCTCATCCTGTCGGCGGGGCTCGCCACTTCACTGTTCTGGCAGTCGGGCCGCGGCACGGTCGTGCCCTGGGTCGTGCAGGTCGACAAGCTCGGCCAGGCTCAAGCGATCGCGCCAGCGACCGCCGACTATAAGCCGACCGATCCGCAGATCGCGTGGCATCTTGCCCGCTTTGTCGAGCAGGTACGCTCGATCCCGGCCGACCCGATCATCCTGCGCCAGGATTGGCTGCGCGCCTATGATTGGACCACCGACCAGGGTGCTGCGGCGCTCAACGATTATGCGCGCGCCGCGGATCCCTTCTCCAAGGTCGGCAAGCAGCAGGTCGCGGTCGACATTTCGTCGGTCATCAGAGCCTCGCCGGGCTCCTTTCGTGTCGCCTGGATCGAGCACCACTATGAAAACGGTCAACTTTCGGGCACCGAGCGCTGGACCGCGATCCTGACGATCGCGACGCAGATGCCAAGCGACGCCGAACGGCTTCGCGCCAATCCGCTTGGCATCTACGTCAACGCCATCAACTGGTCGCGGGAGATGAGCCAATGAGCCCGACATCGCGTCTTGTGGCGGGCACGAATTTGTCGAGGCATCTGCTGTCGGCGCTGGTCTCGGCGACAGCGCTGCTTGCGGGTTGCGCCACGCCTGCGAAGAAGCCGCCGACGATCAGCTACGATAGCTCCGTTCCGCCCTTGCCGCCGGCTCCGGCCGCCTCGACCGACCAACGACTGAAGCCTCTTCGCGTCCCCCCAAGGTGGGCGCCCGCGCGGGGCGGCGCCATCGGGCAAACGCCGGCCGCCCGTGTCGAGAACGCAAACGCCGCGGCACGCGTGGAACCGCGCCGTGAGGGCTATTACAACGCAATTCAGATCTACCCCTGGAGCGAGGGAGCGCTCTATCAGGTCTACGCCTCACCTGGCCAGATAACGGACATCGCGCTTGAGCCGGGAGAGAGCCTGACCGGAGACGGCCCGATCGCGGCTGGTGACACCGCGCGCTGGATCATAGGCGACACCGAAAGCGGGTCCGGCATTGCCCGACGCGTCCACGTCCTGGTGAAACCCTCGCGGGCTGACATCGCAACGAACCTTATCATCGCCACGGACCGGCGCAGCTATATGCTTGAGCTGCGCTCAGGCGCGAAGCCCTACATGCCCGCCGTTGCCTGGTCCTATCCGGCTCCGAAATCGGGCCTGCTGCAGACGATCGCCACGATGCCGGTCATACCGCAGCTTACGGCGCGAAACTATCGCTACGGCATCGCCGGCGACAGCCCTCCCTGGAAGCCGGTGAGCGCCTACGACGATGGCCGCCGGGTTTACGTCGAGTTTCCGCGCGGCATCGTGCAAGGCGAGATGCCGCCGATTTTCGTCATCGGCCCGGACGGCGAGGCTGAAATCACCAACAGCCGCGTCCATCAAAATATCCTCATCGTCGACCGTCTTTTTGGCGCGGCCGAACTGCGTCTTGGCGCCGGCAAGCGGCAGCAGACGGTCAGGATCGTGCGCATCGACAGAAGAACCGATGGGGTGGGGCGAGGCCCAAGCGATGGCGCCGCGTCGACGCTGCCGAACGCAATACGCAGGGGAGCGCCGCAGCCATGAACGAGAGGAATATGGCCGTCGAACCCATGCGGCTTCGCCCCGAACCGCCGCGTGTGACGCGTCTGTCGCGCAAAATGCTCGCGGGTATAGGCTTCGTCGCCTCGCTCGGTATAGGCGGCGCGCTGATTTACGCTCTGCAGGACGCCAACACGTTCAAGCAGGGCGAGGAGCTCTACCCCACCTCCAATCGGCCGCCGGCCGACGGACTGGCAAGACTGCCGCGCGACTACGCCGGCCCGATCCTTGGGCCGCCGCTGCCCGGCGATCTCGGCAGGCCGATCCTCGATGCTCAAAACAAGGGGCAGGCCATCGTGCCCCCCTCAATCCCAAGCCCCTCGATTGACGAAGCCGAGCAGCGCCGGCGAGCCGAAGAGGAAGCGGCCAGAACCTCGCGTGTCTTCTTCCAGACAGCGCCACGAGATCCCAGGACCGCCGAAGCGTCCGCCCCTGCTATTGCCGATCTCGCCAGTCAGAACGCTGCGCCAAATGCGCAGGATCGCCAGCTTTCCTTCCTGTCCGCCGCCGCTGACCGGCGGACGGTGGCCCCGGATCACGTCACGCCTCCTGTGTCGCCCTATGTGCTGCAAGCCGGTGCCGTGATCCCAGCCGCGCTCATTACCGGCATCCGGTCGGACCTTCCCGGGCAGATCAGCGCTCAGGTGACCGAAAACGTCTATGATAGTCCTACCGGGCGCTCGCTGCTCATCCCGCAAGGCACTCGCATTGTTGGGCAATACGATAGCGGGATTGGTTCCGGGCAGCGCCGCGTGCTGCTTGTCTGGAACAGGCTGATCTTTCCCGACGGACGCTCCATCGTGCTGGAGCGGCAACCTGGCGCGGACGCCCAGGGTTATGCCGGCCTGGAGGATGCCGTCGACTATCACTGGGGCGAGTTGTTCAAGGCCGCGGTGTTGTCGACCGTTCTGAGCGTTGGCGCGCAGGCCGGTTCTTCCGATCAGGACAGCGATATCGTGCGTGCCCTGCGAAGCGGAGCTTCCGATAGCGTCAGCCAGGTAGGCCAACAGGTCGTTCAGCGCCAACTCTCTGTTGCACCGACGCTTACGATCCGGCCCGGGTTTCCCGTCCGCGTCCTCGTTACCCGCGACCTTGCCCTTGAACCATACCGAGGTTGACATGACCAAGTTGAAGCTCGCAACGATTGCCGACGACAAGCCGGTGAAGATTACGGTGGAACTGCCGGCGGCGCTCCATCGCGATCTGGTGAAATACGCGGAGATCCTCGGGCGCGAGACCGGGCGGCCATCTGCCGATCCATCGCGCTTGATCGCGCCGATGCTTGAACGATTCATCGCAACCGACCGCGGCTTTGCGAAAGCGAAGAAGGAGCAGGCTTGAATCCGAGCTTTCCGACGGCCGCCAACCGCCGAGTGCCTTGTGCCGAGACGACGATGGGATGCTCTGTCGATGTTACGGCCAACGAGGCTTGGACGGCCCGTTCCCTCGGTGCTCAAGGCCTGGATCGATTGGATCCTGCGCGTCGGGGGCGCGAGAACCCGACGCCGCTCGGAAAGGGGAAACACCGGCGGTTTCGACTGTATTGGGGCGTAACCAGAGAAGCCTGCAGCGGGGCTCTGTCTGGCGTCCCACAACTGGTGAAGCATGGATCAGCCGGAAATGGCTGACGATCGCCGTCTCATCGACAGATGCGCTTGCTGCCGACCAAGCTCGGCGGCCTGGGCACGCGCAACATCCTCGCGCGGCGCTCAATCCGCCGGTGCGCCATAGCTCGTCATCCGTGACGACGGCAGCGTCTTCGGCCTCCACGTCATTCAGTCAGTCAACGACGAAACCGCTACGGCGTCGATCAGCTCGCCGACATCGCCGTCAAGCTTCAGAAGTCAGCCGCTCCGGCACCGGGACGACTTCTTCGCCTTGCCGTTCTCGTTGCCGGGCTGAAGTCGGCCCGTTCACATCGTTGGGGCCGCGAGTCCGCAGAAAAAAACGATTACTTACCTGGAACCGAGAGTGTACCAAACGCGTATTGGATCAAATGGGGACCGGCCAACCATGGGCGAGGGCGAGATTCTGATCGTTGAAGACGAGGTTCTCATCCTCCTCGAAATCGAAGCGGGTTTAGAGGAAGCAGGGTTCAAGGTCTGTTCGGAAAGCAATGCCGAGCGCGCACTCGCCACTTTCGACGCAGAACCCGATAGATTTAGAGCTCTCATCGCCGACATCCGACTGGGTCCCGGCAAATCCGGGTGGGATTTGACCCGGTACGTGCGCGCAGTCAACCCGATCATGCCTGTTATTTACATGAGCGGCGACAGCGCCCACGAATGGCCGGTCAAAGGTGTGCCCGGCAGCATTATGATCCCGAAGCCATTTTTCATGCCGCAGGTCATAACGGCTTTGGCCACGCTGCTTAACGAGCAGCGTCTTATGCCAGTCAGCTAAATACTCCGACGGCAAGCCTGGAGAGACCGCTGTCGCGGTCAAGACGGAAGGCGGCGCTGTCGTGCCGGCTGATTTTTTCTTGTCTCTGTTCTCGCTGGTTGCGGCGGCGACAGTCGTCCCAACTCAACATTTGTAAACCGGTCGTGCCTATATATTAGAAATGCCTTATGGATGGAGCGCTTTGATGCTGGTGTCTTTGGAGTTGATGAGCAGGCTTCGTGACGTGATCGACGCCCTGAGCGATCGTGTCTCAAAACTCGAAGACTACAAATTGAAAGCACTCGAAACCCGGCTAGGCAACGACGCGCCGCCGGCCAGCGCTCAAATGGTGCTGCGGATGCTTGTTCTGCGCGAACTGCAGAGCCGCGCCGAGACGCGGTAGCCGTCCCATCCTCCCATTTGGCGGGCGCACCGAAGTCCCGGGCCTTGAAACTGCCAAACCCGTGACCGAGACCGTTATCGTCGGAGCGGAAGGCACGACGCCATCGCGCTGCTCGCCCGTCACTACTGCAAGCTCATGCGGGCATGATCGCCAGGACCTATGCGCATCGGTGCGCTGATCCGCAGATGCTGGAAGAGCGAATGCCAGGCTGTGGGTTCGGTGAAGGGCGTTTCGATCGATCAACTCTTCGAAATCTATGAGCGCCAGTGTTGGGAGGCCGTGAAGGGGGACTAACTGCCGGCCGGCGCTGACTATGCCGTTTTCGACGGCGCTGTGAAATCGGCCCGCATCCGCACTGGGATGTGTACGACTTCCGGCGTCAACAGTGTTGTCAGCCGATTAGATCGAGCCTTGGGTAATAGGCGGGCGGGCGCGCAGGGTGAGACACTGGCCGAGCAGAACAGGATTGACAGAACGATGACGGCAGGCTGCACCATCAGTCTCTGCACGGGGGCCGAATGCGATGGTACACCAGGCAAGCGCGGCTCTGCCGGTGGGCTTTTTGTTGACAGCTAACTTTCATGAAGCCCAGATTGGCGGGGTTTGAGGGATCGACCTATTTAGGGAGGGACTTCATGCCAATTTTTGCGAGAGCCAGAGAAGCAGGCATCTTCAGTTCGTCAGAAGTCGCACTACTCGCTCGCGTGTTCGACAGATTGAAAGATGAACATCAGTCCCCCGAGCGACGTGAAGCTCTCGCTTCTCGTGTTCTGGCCAACTACCTGGCGGGGATCAGGGACGAGGCTGAACTGCTGTCCGTTTCAAAACGTCCGCTCGGGCGCTAGACAGTATCCTTGCTCTGTGCTGGCGGCGAATCCCCTCTCGTCGTTGCTCCCGAGCTACAGCCCCGTCGGTCAATACTGCGTTAGGAAGAGCGTTGTGCGGGCTCCTGGGTCTGGCGGTCCGTCCGGGAAGCGGAGCACAAGCAGTTTGAGGGAAGAGGGCCCGTCGACCTCGGTCGGCGGGTTTTCTGTTACGCCTGATCCGCACCTGAAAGCTTCCCGCTCAGAACCAGTTCGACGCGATTCATGGATGTCCAACGTGTCGCGAAGACAAGGAAAACCGGGTTGCCCTATTGGTTCGGCGGCTGGTTAAGGAGACAGAGATTTCCGAACACCAAGCCGGAGAGCTCGTCGAGATGATCGGCACTGACTGGGCATCGCTCCTGCAGCGGCGTCTCACCATCCCCCGATATCGCGTTACCCCTATGCTGATCCAGCAGCGATTATCAAATGACATCGGTTCCGGCGTAAGCTATATTTACGGCGTATGCCGGTAGACCAACATAACGCAAAACGATGAGGGGCCCTTTTCGCGTCGATAGGCGTTTACTCGGCAGATGCTCCGGTTTCACTTCGATCTCGCCTATGGTGGCGACGTCTATCACGACGCCATGGGAACTGCCTTGCCTGACGTCAAAAAGGCCAAGGACAGGGCCTTTGAGATCGTCAGCAAATTAGTGGAAAAGAAATGCCAGGACATCGCCTGCACTGTCCGCGACGCGAACGGCAAACGGCTGATGCAAATCACGGTGGATGGCGATCAGACCCAGATTGGAACCTTGCCAAACCGCGCCCGTTAGGGAACGCGGCGCATTTCGTAGGACTGGAACACTAGCTAACGTGCCGCCGTTGGGGATGACCTGACCGCCCGCCCGGGTTTGCTCGGGCGGGCTTGCTTAGAGCGAACCGCCCCAAACCAGCGGATGAACATCCTTCCCGGTGATTTCCTTCACCGCCTCCAACAGCGCGTCATGTTAGATCGCCCATGGCGGCGCGGTAATACTTTGGTTTAAGCGGATCCATCATGCTTGTGCAGCGCTCCCGCGCCTGTAGGAACCGGTCTGAGCTCGACCGATTCTTCAGGAGGTCGCGACGGTTCGACGCCACGAGCAAAGCAGCTATGATCAGGCCAGGGGAAAAGCACTGCGGAGGCGATGATGCTCCCAGGGAGAAGCGCATTTTCCTCGATAGAGTTGGCGCCGCTTGGTAGAGCCTTCGGCGGGCAGACGAACTTGCCGGGAATGACTGACGAGCGGGAGCCAACGGCTGCCCGCGTTGGCCTACGATCAGACCGACACCGCATAGTGGACAAAGCTGAATTGACCAAGCTTTCTCGCACGCCTCTCGGTCGCTGCTCCTAGCAAATCGCACTTCCTGGACCGCTGCTTTGCTCGGGCACGCTGTCATCATCTCAAAGAGGCAAGCCGCTCTTGATGAAAAAGGAATTCAGGCCCATCCTCTCGGCCACGGGAGGGATGGCCGTCCCGCACGGCCCGTGCAGTGCCGGCTGCCGAAGCGCGAAGTCCCCCTTCACGGCAGCCGGCGCGCCCTTACGCTTTTTGCTCGGCCGTCAGTCCCAGCTTCTTGATAAACCATGGCATTGTCAGGCCCTGGACAAAGATCGAGAACGCCACCGCGGCAAACGCCGTGACGATGATCGCGCCACGCTCAGCTATGTCCTGCGGCAGGGCAAGGGACAGCGCAAGCGCGAGTGAGCCGCGCAGGCCGCCCCAAACGAGGACATGCTGGTAGTTGAGATCCACCTTCAGCGAAGTCGGCTTGAGCAGGGCGCAGAGCGGATAGATGGCCAGTACCCGGCCGAGCAGTACGAGTGCTACGGCGACCGCCGAGCTACCCGCAAAAATCCCGAGCGGCTGGTGCGCCTCATGGCCGCCGATCAGGATGAACACGATCGAGTTGGCGAGGAAGGCGGCATAGGCCCAGAATGCCAGCACGTGGCTTCGCGCGTTGGCGGATATCGCGCCTTTCCAGCCCACATTGCCAACCAGAAGGCCGGAGGTGAGCGTCGCAAGAACGCCTGACATGCCGAATTTCTCGGCGATCAGGAACGACCCATAGGCCGCGATCGTCGTCAGCGTAATTTCCACCAGATGGTCCTCGGTCCGCCCCGCGATCAGAAGAAGAACCGCTGCGACGGCCGCACCCACCGCGATGCCGCCAGCCACAATCCACACGAAGGAAGAGGCGATGGCCACGGGCGTGGCGCTTGCGCCTGATGCCACCGCAACCAGGATGGTGAAACCGACGGCGGCCGCGCCATCGTTGAGCAGGCTTTCGGATTCGACCAGAAGCCCAAGCCGCGGCTGCACCCTCATCTCCTTGAAGGCCGCCAGCACCGCAACCGGATCCGTCGCCGCGATCAGCACGCCGAAAAGGCTTGCGCCAGTCCAGCTCCATCCGAGCAGCCAATGCATCCCGAGTGCTACAACAGCCGCAGCGATCGCCACCCCCGGAAAGGCAAGCAAAGCAGTCACCGGCAGGTTGACGCGGAAATGACGCCATTCGATTTCAAGGGCCGCCTGGAAAATCAGCGGAGGCAGAAATACCGTGAAGATCAGGTCCCGGCTGAGTGGCAGTTCGGTAACACCCGGGACAAAGCCCAGCGCTATGCCGGCAGCTACCAGCCCGACGCTGTAGGGAAGGCGCAGCCGCCTCGAGATCATCGCGACGAGCGAGGCCGTCAGGAGTATAAGCCCGAGCGTGGGAATGGAGAGTTCGTCCATTCCGGATTATGGCTAGCTGGGAACGGATTCGGCAAGCAAAAGCCGTTGCCACCAACAAGCGCGGTCATGGACGGCGGCTACTCTTGACAGGCAAGGAAGGTCTCGGCCCCTTCACGGACGGATCAACATGCCGTCTGATGACGCGAGATCGACACCGGTCAAACCCGCCGGGTACCGGTGCCCGCGCACGCATGGCGCCTCCAAGAGGCAAGTGCCGCCGCCCGTTGCCTGCGCACGCAGCGGAGGTGGGCCGCCAAAACGGTCGCCTGGACGCGGGAGACGGTCTATCGCAATGCCGTTGGTCTTCTTGGGGCGAGCGCAAGGTTGAAATAGCCTGGCAGTTGCTGGCGCTTGTCGCGGATCGAGGCCGTCTTATCCGGATCGGCTGGCAGGAGGACGACCATTCGTGCTTGGCGCCTCGGGACGAGCGGCCTGCCGGCAATCAGGAAAACCACCGCGAGGCCACCTACCAGCAACACAGCAGCGAAGGTGTTTGCAATGATCTCGCCCACCCGCATCGCGACCCGTCCTCATTCTTGCTCCGGCCGGCGTTGTCGACGAGCCGGCTCTCGTTGATACCGTCGAGCAGCGGATTCTATTCCGGCTTGCTAGAGTGATGAGGGTCGGCTCGCACTCCGGAATATTTTCTCTGTTGCTTGGAATAGTTTCCGGCCTGCCTTGGTAAATGGTGCAAGGAGGGTGAGCACAAGACCTGTCGAAGCCAATATCGGACACGGGAGCGGCGCAAGCATCTGAGGATACATGGCACCCAGATCTTGGAACCGGGAGGAGCACGCTCCCAGTCGGCCCAGCGGAAGCTGTCCCTGCCCGCTGGGCCGTCTACCCGTCAGCCAGATTCAAAATGGAGATCCTGAAGTGACGCAAAAAAGTATATCTTGGTGATATGAAAACCAGGTTGGACGTCATACCGCACCTCGAGGATCTTTGGCGTTACGGTCGCGTCCTCACCGGCAACGATTCTGATGCGGACGACTTGGTCCAGGAGGCGCTTGCCCGCGCACTGACGATGGCCGCCAGCTACGATACCTCACGTCCCTTGCTGCCCTGGCTCATCACCATCGTGCGCAACACATTCCTCACGAACGCCAGCCGGGCCGTTGCCACCCGGCAGCGCATGGCATCATTTGCGGAAGTAGCAGAATCGGCCTTGCCGCCCTCGCAGGAGCATTCGGCTGAACTCGCGAAGGTACAAAGGGCGCTGACGCGAATGCCGGCCGAGCAAGCGGAGATACTGCATCTGGTTGCGGTGCTGGGGTTCACATATTCAGAGACCGCCAATCTTCTGGGCGTGCCGGCAGGGACCGTGATGTCGCGCCTCAGCCGCGCCCGAGCGGCGTTGAAGCATAACCTGGAAGACAAAGAGGACGGGTCTTCCCGTCTCAAGATCGTGGGAGGGCGCGATGCGGCCTACTGATGGGATTTCCGAAGAGGATATCGGTCGCCTTCTGGACGGTGAGCTTTCAGCGTCGCAGAGATCGGACCTGCAAGCCCGCCTCGCACGTGAGCCGGAGCTGGCGGCGGAGGTCTTTGCTCATGCACAACGTATGGAGGCGTTGCGCGCCTCACAGCCACAGCGGCTGTTTCCGCCTGCCGCGAGCATGGAGAAGGCGAAGCGACTGGAGAGTGCCTTTCGCCGCGGAAAGATGTTGGCACTACTGAGGCTCCAGGTCGCCGCCGTCGTGCTGGTTGCGATCGGCTGGGGCGCGAACTCGTTGACTGTGCCGCTCCGCCAAGGCGGCAAGACGGCTGATGAGACCTTCATCTTGGCCGCACGAGACGCGTTGCGGGTCGCGCAACTGAATGCGGGCCCGGAGAGAGGCGTCGAGCCGAAGCAGGACAAGATCGAACGGCTGGTCGGTGCCGTCAACGTCAGCATGCCGACCCTGCCGTCGGTGTGGGTGGTGAAGGACGTCCAGGTGCAGCCGTGGAACGGGAAACAAAGCCTCGTCGTCACGGCAGATACGCCAAGCGTTGGTCGCATCACGCTGGTGGCAGCCCCCATGAATGGCGAGGACGCAGTGCCTCCCACCCCGGCAACGGACGGACGCGTGCCAACGGTCTACTGGCAGTCTGGAGGCACCGCCTATGCCTTGATGGGATCCGCCGCGCCGGACCGGCTCGAGGTGGAAGCAAAGCAGATTGAAGTCGCCACGCGCAGGAATGTTGCTCCCAAGACTCGAGGTTGATCGTCGCCTAACGTTGACGCGCGTTCCCATCCTCCACCATCGGCGCAGCGGCGGCCTCGGTCTCGGTGCGTCGCTCTCGATAAGGCCCGAAGAAGGCTCGTGTGATGAACATTTTGTCGTTTGAGAGACGATATTATCCCTCAAAATGTCCGATCTGTGCTGGCGCCGCCTTGGAGGCTGATATCGCGCTGCGCAAGGTCGAGTTCCAATGCGCTTGTTGCGGCCCCTTTGAAATCACTTCGGCAGCGCGCGTCGCAATGAAGGGGCTCTCCGAGGAGAACCGAAGGATGTGGCTGTCGCAGGCCAGGCAACAGAATTCGACTGTCCCGTTTGTTGCCTGTGCAAACGAGACGCTGTCGCGGGGCGGATCGTGAATCCGCGTCATGGCACTTGGGAAGTGCGCCCGCGCGGATACTTCCTTGCGGCCCGGCATCGAGGTGGGGGGTTCCGGGCCGTTCCAGATGTGTTTGTGTCCGATCTTGTACCGAGAGGTGTCCGGCTTGAGTGCAGCAAACGCCATCCGCAAGCTTGAAGACTACGAAGAAGTTGGGCTCATCGGCTATCCCTGCGATGGAGACTACATCGCGGTGGTTGGCGCAAACGATCGCGAAGATTGGCTGCTCGGAGGCGAGCTGTGCGGCTTCAACGGTGCTGTTATTGCCGAACAGGCTGCGGCGCTGCCGCGCTACTATCCGCAAGGTTGCCGTCTCGTGCTCGCCACGATCAGGAAGGACAGGGTTGTTGCCATCCGGAGCTACGATGACACTCAGGCCAACGAGCGGCCGGAGTTGCGGTCATGACGAGCGGATCAGACGCCCGAGACGCGCTCGCCCTTGATGATGCGCCTTCCGAGATCCGCGCCGCGGCAATGCTGCGAGAAACCGGGTCGATGTCCTTCGACGCCGGCGTCGAAGCGGCGTTGGTCGCAGCCGCCGCCGAAATGAGGGTCGCAAGATCGGAAGTCGTCCGCCTGGCTGTTCGTGAATGGCTGGCGGCGCGCCAGCGCGGAAGTGGTTGCTGACCCACGCCGAGCCACTCCGAAGGATTGAGAGCTGATGCCGAGCCCTGAGGAAACTTTGAACGGCCAGTCCGCGTTGAACCTGTACGAGCCGATCAATCTTCTCAAGCCGGTCGCACCGGACGTGTGGATCGTGGATGGACCGCCGATAGACTTTGACCTCGGCCTGATGAGATTTCCCTTCAGTACCCGTATGACAGTTCTGCGGCTCCGCAATGGCGATCTGGCGCTCCACTCGCCGGTAGCTCTGACCCCGGCGCTGCGATCGGCGGTCGATGTGCTCGGCCCGGTCCGATTTTTGATTGCTCCGAACTCGCTGCACTATTGGTGGGTACCGGACTGGAAGGCGGCCATTCCCAATGCCGAAGTTATGGCCGTGCGCGGTTTGCAGAAGCGGGCCAAGCGTCCGATTGCCGTGGACCGGCTTCTGGTGGGGCGGCACTCGCCATGGCCTGGCGAAGTCGACCTTTTGGTCGTTCGAGGCGATGTGCTGACGGAAGCTGTGTTGTTCCACCGCGCCACGCGAACCCTGATCCTCACCGACCTGATCGAGAACTTCGAGCCGAAGCGGATACACAGCTGGTTCTTGAGACTGTTCGTAAGACTCGCAGGCGCCGCCGACCCCGACGGCAAGGCACCGATCGACATGCGATTGAGCTTCTTCCGACGCCGCAGAGCGCTGCGCATGGCAGTCCAAGAGATGCTGGCCTGGCATCCGGAGCGTGTCATCATCTCGCACGGGCGATGGTATGACAAAGACGGCACTGCTGAGCTGAGGCGAGCGTTCCGCTGGGTGCTGTGAGGCCTTGCTTCATTTGACTGGAACTCAGACGCCGGCGGTGGCTGATAGAAAATCACGCTCGTTGTTGACCGCAGAGCTGACACCCATCGGCGCCGTTCCTCGAAATCCGGTTGGAGCGGCCATTTCTAATCGGTCGAACGCAAGTGTTTTGCTGTCCTGACTAGGCTTTTACTGCATCGTCAGCGCCATCCAGCCTGCGCCCCCGGATCGCCTCGGCCACGAACACGCGCGATAGCGCGTGATAAAGAGGCTCGCGCGAAACGAGGCCAGCCGTGCCGTAGCCCAACATCGCCGCACACATCCGAGAGCCGCGAACGGCACGCTGATCAATCCGGTCGATATGGCTCCAGCTCAGAAAACAACGCGCGGTTGCCGGATGCGACGCGAAGTCCTGCCCGCGAGCGCCGCAGCATGGGGTATTTCCGCGAGATGCCTGCCATGCCTGTCCTTGAGGAAAAGCCTACCCTAACACAGGCACGGCGCTGGATCCGCCCAGCCAAGCTCGCGGCAAAGAACTGAAAATGAGGATCAAACGGCGGTCTCCGCCGCCAGGCTTGGCATTCATCCGCATGACCCGGGAAGGGCACCGACCAGAGCAGCGGCAACTCGTCTTCCAGGAAGTGGAGGCTTGCACCCCGATCGTCCGCCAGGCAACGGGTTCGGGAATCGCTTTCCGAAGAGAGAGGTGTAGTGCTGCAGCCGGGACCGGCTAACGCCAGCGATAGTCGGGGGGGTGCAGTGCGTCAGTAATTTCTTTTCCGATCACCAGACGCGCCAGGCCGGGTATTAAGAAAGCCTTTGTCACCAGGTTGCGGAACAAAAGTCCGAGCCGCGTCCTGGGCGCCAAGGCGCTCGCGAATCTCGCTGCTCCCTGCTGCTTGGTTCGTATGTAGTTCCGCAAAAGCGCTTCGTAGCGACCGAAAGCCTCCTCATGTCGACCATCGGCCTTTAAGAGTTCCCCTGCCAGAACATAGCCGGAAATCATGGCCAGCGCCGAGCCCTGCCCAGCTAGCAGGGAAACGCAAAAGGCGGCATCGCCGGTCAACACTACGCGACCTTTGGCCCATCTGTTCATCGCGATCTGGCTGACGCTGTCGAAGTAGAGCTCATCGGTATGACCCAGTTCCTCCAGGATGCGTGGGCATTCCCATCCGCCATCGGCATACTTGTTGCGCAGCATTTCCTTTTGCAGGTCCAGCGCCGTTGGCAACGGACTCTCACCAACGGTGAAGACGAACAGGAAAAGGGTGCGGTTGCCATGCAACGTGAAACGGCCGAGCATCCGCCCCGGCAGGCCGTACATCAAATACACGTCTTCATCGCGTGGCCGGTAGCCCTCGGCCTCGAATGCCGCGACGGCGTAGCCGAGCTTCTTCTCAAACTGATGCTGCGGTCCGAACGCGAGCCGCCGAACGCCTGAATGCAAGCCATCGGCGCCGACTACCAGCGAGTAGTCGCGTTCGCCTCCACGTTCCAGTTGCACCCGAACACCGTGCGAGTTTTCTTCGAGCCCAACGATCTCATTGTCGAAAATGACTTCGGTGGTGTCTTTGATCTTTTTGAAGAGCAGTCGCGAGAGATCGCTGCGTGCGAGGGTCACGTAGCGGCCGTTTGTCAGTTCGCCGAAGACGTCCGTGCCAAAGCCTCCGACGCGCTTGCCGTTCTCACCCACGATGCGCATTTCGCGCACGTGATATCCTAGGCGATTGATATCTGCCTCAAGGCCCATCCACGAGGCGATGTCATAGCCAAGGCCCCAAAAATCAATGACATAGCCCCCAGTGCGCAATTGGGGCGCCCGTTCGATCAGCGTCGGCCGGAATCCGGCGGCTGCAAGCCAAAAAGCCAGTGCCGGTCCGGCAATTCCTCCGCCTGAAATCAACACCGTTCGCTCGGCCATCCAGAAGCACCAGGTTAGAGCACTTCGCCCGGGTAGACGCCCCATAGCCCGGTTTGTTTCATGAAACCCGTTGAGGCACGCGATGCGACCGCGCACCATTGTCCGTCGCATCGGGTCAGCTCGACTTCCACGCGCGGCTCGAGCCACGCAAGGATGGCGCTGTCCGCCGCCGGCTTCGCGTACAAGGCAAGCGGCTGCCTGGACCAGGGGGCGACGACGCCGGTTCTGCGCCCTGACAGGAGCGAGTGATGGATCCAGCCGGAGCTTCCGTCCCAATCTCTCACCCGTCGCCAATTGCCGTACTCCTGATAGATCTCCAGGGGGATGCCACGTCGTTTGAAGACCCATTCGATAGTATAGCCGACACCTGGCCCAACCCGCAGATTGGCGGACGAAGCCTTTAGCGAGACGAAACGAGGCAGGGGAAACGAGCCAGCGTCCGCTCGCAGGGCGCCCGTGGTGTTGGCCGACGCCGCGAGCAACAGAATTGCAAGGACGCCACGGACGAAGGCAAGCCGCCCGCGACAGCCAGTTTGCCGTCTGGCCGGCAGGAAACCGAACGGAGCTACGCGTTTTGCCATGACGACGGGCTGCTTACTCGACGAGCATGTGCGCCTCTCGAGCCGCGTCGATCAAAGCGTCCCTGGCAAGGTCGGCCGCGATACCGCCGTTCATAGCCTGCCGGCAGGCTCGCAGCGCCGTCTTGTGCTTCTGGCTTCCCGCGCCGCGCCAGTGCCTGGTAAGCAGGTCGATCGCCTGGTTGGCATTGAGGACGTTGTTGATCTCCCCTGATATGCCGTTAGCCACTGGCACGGGCCTTGAAAACCACGCTTCGTCCATGGCTGCGCCTCCGTCGCGAGTAGCGCCCGGCGACACACCGTCGGCCGGGGCGAACCAAAGTCATCAGCTTTTGGTGTTCTCCTGAGCCACGCTGTTCGTCGGGATCGTGTCCATCGCCGACAGTTTGTCGGCACACAGATCCGCCGCACCCGGCACATCCTTTTTTATCCCGGCCAGCTTCACCCATCCGCCATCGCTGATGAAGCTGTCTCGCTGATAAGAAGAGGTTTCCTTCAGCTTGGCGAGGTTGTCGCTGGCATTCGACGCTGTAATAAATTTTTGGACGCACAGATTGGCTGCCAGCTCGGCCTTTGCCTTGATGGCCGATGTCTTGGCCATCTCCGCCGCCGTTCCAGCCGTCGTCCAGCCTCCGGCCGTGAAGCCGACGATCATCGTCAGCACAACGGCACATACCACCGTCCAGAACCACAGCTTCTTTGACGGTTGGTAAGCGTCGAAGCGTTGCGAAAATGTTTGTTCCATAGTTTCCTCCCTTTGAGACGCCTGTGTCTCAGGTTGCTTTCCAGCGCCCTCGTGGATGCTGGTCGTGTGGCGATCGGTCGATCGACCGAGATGATGGGGTTTTCTCGGCGGGGGCGATCCAGATCAAGATGCGGGGTAGGGGGATGCTGGGTCCGAGAGGCAGAAGTTTCGGCCTTGAGCGCTTCGGTGCAGATCCTCGAGCGCTCGTCTTCCATATTGCAGCCCGAGAAACGCTCGGCATGAGCATCCGAAAATTGTTCAAAGTGGCGAGCACGGACAAACTTCACCTCGTTGCTGCATCTACCGATCCCGAGCAGAAACTATTCCACGACAGTCGCAGATATGTGTGGGCGGCGGGCTCGGTCGCTTCCGTGGGCCCTCAGGCCTTGTCGCGAAAGCTCTGTGCAACTGGGGGGCAAGTCAGGAGACCACACGGACGGCGACCGAGCGGCAACCGGCGCCGGCCAGGTGGCTGGCCGGAACGTGACGGCCGCGGACGAAATCCCATCGGCAGCAAACTGAGTTCATTGGCTGCGCGCGATAAAATCTGCCATTCCCGAGCTTCATGGCGCGCCGTGGGCATTCGGCTCAACCTGGCGCACGGGCCGGCATCTGCGTGAATCAAGGGACGGCGTCGGATGCGGTGAGGCAAGATTGGGTTTGCGCTTTACCCCAGGCTTCCCGAGAGACGCCAGCATCAGCCCGCATCACGGACACGGCTCGCGTCGGCAGCGTGCTCGAACGTGTGCCGTCGGAAAGTCGATCGGTGGCGAGGGCCGCTCGGGATCGGAGCGGCCCTCGAATGACTATTGCACAATCATGCGCTGGCTGTTGCGGTTTTCGGCCCATGTGCTTTTGTCGTACGCGGGCTGGGCCTCCAACTGATCCTTGGTGAAATTAGTATAGAGGTATTTGCTGCCGCTGCGATCTTGCATGAATGAAAGCTTGTCCATGCCTACGGCCACTTCCTTTTCACCGATGCCGAGGAAACCGCCGACATCGACGATGACCGCGTCAACCTTGCCATCCTTTGTGAGGACCACATCGCCGATCTCGCCTACCTTAGCGTTGTTGGCGCCATATACGGTCGTGCCGACAAGTTCCTCGGCGCGGATTTTTCCAGGATCGACAGGGGTCATCGAAGCCTTGTCTTTCGAGCCGATCGCGGCGGTCGTGGCCGGCTCGGTCGAGGTGGTCGCCGGCGCCGCTGCCATGCTGTCGGTCCTCGTCTCGGTGGTCGCGGCGCTGTTTGCGCTGGCCGTGTCATAGGATTTGCGGTCGAAGCTCGGTTTCGCCTTTAGGTCGTCGGCCGTCGCATTGATCACGAGCCGTCGCCCGCCGTCATTGTCTGCCCATTTGACGGCGCTGAAGGGGATGGCCACGTCCTTTTCCCCCACTCCGAGAAATCCTCCAACGCTGACGATAACCGAATCCACGGCGCCGTTCTCGCCTATCAAAAGGTCATCGACGGAGCCGACATTGTCAGCCTTGTCGCCGGTGCCGTTATAAACCTTGTCGCCGATGATATTGGAGGCCAAGCGGCCAGGCACGGCTTGGGCCTGCTGGGTTGTGGCCGGCTGCGCCGCATATGCGAAGTTGGACAAGGAAACGAATGTGGCCAATGCCGTCGTCGCTAAAATGGTACGGATCATGAGGGAATCTCCTGTTGACAATGAAGCCCATTTCGCCCTCGCAGGCGGCTGATGGACTACGGGCACAACGAGACCTATCCCGGCCGGTTCCGAGCAAATTGTGTATGGAAAAAAATGCCTTATGGCTGGGAATAGTTCGCCCCCCTGCCTGGTAAGTCGAGAAGTAGGGATGAACCTTCGGCCTGTCCGGCAAACCCAGTCTGCCTGCCGGAGATATCGGAGGTGACGGAGTCATGACGGCGAGCGCCTTGCGTTCGGAACGACGCTCCCGTCGAGCCCAGCGGTTGTTATCTCCATGCAGCCGCTGGGCCTCCGGAGGGTGCGCAAGTGTATGACAGAACTTAATGCCGAAAAAAGGCGGTGCCCGCGAATGAACGTTTTGCCGTTTGACAAAGGCCGTAAATACTATCCATCAACTTGCCCGATTTGTGAGGGAGCCGCCCTGGAAGCCGATCTGGCGCACCGGCAGGCAGAATTCCAATGCGCTTTTTGCGGCGCGTACGAAATCACCCCCGCGGCGCGCTCGGCCATGAGAGGTCTTGCTCAGGAGCATAGAGCCGTATGGCTGTCTCAAGCCCGGCAACAAGCCGGAGCCACGCGACAGCTTGCGCTCGTGGCTTGCGCCAACGAGTCGTCGATGCCTCGGTCGAGCAGCTCTTGATGATCCATCAGGCCTGTATCGAGGAAGTGCGACCGCGCGGGCACTTCCTTGCGGCCCGGCACCCGTTGGGGTGGTGCCGGGCCGCGCACGACAGGCGCGGGATCTTGCCATCCATAGATTTTGAAACGATGTCGTTTGGAGGGATGTAAACTCACATGCGCGAATTGGAAGAATATGAGCAGATAGGTTTGATGGGTTACCCGGCCGACGGCGATTACATAGCTGTGGTGGGCGACAGGACTGGTCAGAACTGGCTGCTCGGGGGCGCGTTGTGCGAAATCGATGGCGCAACCATAGAGGATCAGGCGGCTGCATTGCCGAAATACCCTCCGAACGGCCGGCTCGTGGTGGCCACTATCCGAGGCAGCCGTCTCGTCGCTATTCGGGACTATTGAATGGAATTGCAGCAGGAAGGAGAATTTCCGCTGTCATCTGATTGGCCAGGCCTTTGGATAGACAATAGACAGCTGGCCTGCTTTCCAAAGAAGACCACGCCAAGGGCCCGCGCCTGGGGCGCCAGGCCTTTGCGGCTTGTTGGGAAACTCGCGTTAACGCAACGGGCGAGCGAATTGGCTTTCCGCAACTTGCTGGGACAGCTCCCATCAAACGCCGAGATAGCGTTGCAGGAGTTCCGGCCTGGCCTTGATCTCGGCGGCCGTCCACTCCTGGGCGATGTGCCCGTTGTTGATGACATAAACGCGCTCTGCAAGCGTCAGCGTCGCGGCAAGATTCTGTTCCACCAGGACCATGGTCCGCCCGGCATCCGCAAGTTCGCGACAGGCTTTGACGAGATCCTGGACGATGACCGGCGCAAGCCCTTCGAATGGCTCGTCGAGCAGTATGATCTTCGGGTCACGTATGAGCGCGCGGGCGATCGCCAGCATCTGCTGTTCGCCCCCGGAGAGGTCGGTTCCGCGGCTGGCGCGCCGCTCTTTCAGACGCGGAAACATCTCGTAAATCCTGTCGAGGGGCCACCTGTTCTCAGCTGTCAGGCCGGCGAGGATCAGGTTCTCCTCAACATTCAGGCTGCCGAAAATACGCCGCTCCTCGTGCACCAGCTGCATGCCGAGCCGGGCGATGCTATGCGCCGTTTTGCCTGCCAGTTCCTCGCCGCCCAGCCTGACGCTGCCTGAGCGCGGCGTGACGACACCCATCAGGCTCTTGAGGGTCGTGGACTTGCCGGCGCCATTGCGGCCGAGAAGCGCGACAACCTCGTTCTTCTCCACGCGTAGCGACACGTCGAACAGAATATGGCTGTCCCCATAGTAGCTATTCAGTCCTTTGACTTCGAGAAGGCTCATGCCATCTCTCCGTGGACGCCGCCGAGATAGGCTTCCTGAACCCGTGGATTGAATTTGATCTCCTTTGGGGTGCCATGAACGAGCACGCGGCCCTCTTGCAGGACAGTGACCGTTTCGACCAGTTCGAACAGGGAATCTATGTCGTGATCGATGATGATCATCGTGCGACCGCGCGCGATCGACTTCAACAGCGCCACCGTCTCGATGCGTTCGCTCGGGCTCATGCCGGCAAGCGGCTCGTCCAGCAACAGCAGGCTCGGCGACGTCGCAAGCGCTAGCCCGATCTCCAGCCGCCGCTTCTCGCCATAGGCAAGTTCCGAAACCGGCGTGTCTACGCGGTGCATCAGGTTGACCAGAGCCAGCGTACGCTCCACCTGCTCGGCAAGGCCAGGGATTTTGAGGATATTGCGGAAAAGGTCCAGTCTGAATTTGCCTCGGATTTCGCCGAGAGCAGCAATCGTGAGATTTTGACGGACCGTCAGCCGATCGAAGAGCTGGTTGATCTGGTAGCTTTTGGTCAGTCCGAGTTGGCAGACGTCCGTCACGCTCATGCCGGTAATATCACGGTCCTCGAACATGATCTTGCCCGAGCTTGGCGGGACCTCGCAGGTAAGCATTTTGAAGAACGTGCTTTTACCGGCGCCGTTGGGTCCGATGATACCGCGGATTTCCCCATGATTGATCGTGAAATCAATATCGCTGTTGGCCATCAGGCCACCGTAGCGCTTGCTCAACCCTGTAGCCCGAAGGATAGGGCCGGGAGCGCGGTGCGTCGGACGGGCTGGCGACAGCATCGGCTCGGTGGCGGCCGGCGTGATCACCGAGGCAGCCGCCGGGTTCCCGGCCGGCTCCGCCGATTTCTTTGCGCCTTTAGCCATGCGGTAGAGATCCGCAATTCCGCCGACGATGCCGCGCCTCAGAAACACGACCAGCAGCACGAAAACGATGCCGAGCACCAGCTTCCATGTCGCACCCAAATGGAGTGTGTTCTGGAAAAAATCGCTGAGGAAAAGCCACACCGTCGCGCCGATCAGCGGCCCGAACAACGACCCGGCTCCGCCTATTGCGGTTTGCATCACGAGTTGGCCGGAAGTGTCGAACATGAAAGCGTCCGGCGGCATGAATCCCTGCATGACGCCAAGCAGGCCGCCGGCGAAACCGGCGTAGATCGCGGCTGCCACGAAGGCAGCGTGTTTATAGGCGTGGATGTTGTGCCCGAGTGCCGCCGCGCGCTGCGGATTGTCGCGGATGGCAGAAAGGATCGCCCCAACCGGGGAGTGCACGATGCGAAGCGCCGCGACCAAGCCGACGAAATACCAGAACGCCAGGAAAGCATACATGGCCCTGTCGGAATGGAACGTCAGCGTGGTGAACCCAAGGAATACGCTCGGCGTCGGGACCCCCGGCAGGCCGTTCTCGCCTCCGGTGTAGCGAGAAAGCGGGTTGAATTCGACGAAAAAGAAGACTTCCGAAATCGCTACGGTGATCATGGCGAAATAGATGCCGGTCCGCCTGAGCGCGACCAGCCCAACGAGGTAGCCGACAAGGCCGGCGACGATGGCGCCGACGATGATCGCCACCATGACGTAGGGAAAGTCCAGCTCGGTCAATAGGTAGGCAGCGAACATGCCGCCGGTACCGAAGAAGGCGGACTGACCGAAGGAAAGCAGGCCAGTATAGCCGAAAAGGATGTCGAACCCGAGCCCGAACAGCCCCCAGATCAGGATGCGGTTGATGGTGGTCGGTGCGAAGCCGAAGTGCGGCAGGATGAACGGTGCGGCGATCAACGCGATCGCCGTCAGCACCTCGACGAGAAAGGGATGTTTCTGGTTCATGAGCGGATTGCGTTCACTCGCGGCCTGCCGTGCCAAGCAATCCGTAGGGACGCCATACCAGCACGAGGGTCATCGCCACGAAAAGCATGACATACGAATAGCCAGGGTTGAACATCGAGGTGATGGAGATGATCTCGCCGGCGATGAGGCCGCCCAGCACCGCACCCGGGAATGATCCGACACCTCCGATGACGACCACGACGAAGGTCTGGACCAGGATTGCCTCGCCGACGTCCGGCGCGATCGACACCACTGGCGCATTGACGATGCCGGCGAACCCAGCCGCCATGGCGCCGATGCCGAACACCAGCATGAACACCTTGTAGACGTCGATCCCCAGCGATCCGACCATGACGGAGTCCTCTATGCCGGCACGCACGATCATGCCGAGGCGGGTGCGGTAGAGGACCAGATAGAGGGCCAGCAGCGCCGCCGTGACAATGCCGAGCGAGGCGAGGCGATAGGTCGGATAAACCATGAAACCCAGATTGGTGATGCCCTGGAACAGCGCCGGCGGCGGCACCGTCTTGGACAGACTGCCGAAGAAGAAGCGTACCGTCTCGACGAAGACGATGCCCAGACCGAAGGTAACCAGGATCTGATCCTCCTGCGGGCGCGAGTAGAAATAGCGAATGATCAGCCGCTCCATCAGCACGCCGACCAGCATGACGAAGACCGAACCGGCAATCAGCGCGACGAGGAAAGAGCCTGTGTACTGATAGGCCACCCAACCGGCATAGCCGCCGAGCATGAACATGGCGCCATGCGCCAGGTTCAGGACGCCAAGCGTGCCGTAGATGATCGTCAGGCCGGACGAAATCAGCGCCAGCAGCCCGCCAAGCACCAGCCCGTTGAAGCATTGCGATAGGAAGTTAGCCCAATTGATCACGCTGTCGCCCGAACTGAGGTTGACGAATTGGCTGTCGCATCGCCGGCTGCCCCGCGACTGTCGGTCGGCCAGAGCTCAGTGCGCGAAGACATTGCTTGGCGCACTTTTGAGCTGGCCGTGACGCAGCGACGATCCTTGTTGGCGCCGGCGATGCGAAGAGGATTTTCGTGAGCGTCAGGTGTAGTCACCAAGCTGGCACCCAAAGGCATCGGGCTTCTGCATCAGGCCTTCGCCGGGCACGATCTCCACGACCTCCCAGAAGTCTTCCGGGTTCTTCATGTCCTTGGCAGCCTTGCCGCTGACGATGACGACGGGACGGATGAGCTGGTGGTCCTCGGGCCGAAATTTGACGTCTCCGACCATCGAGGGGAAGGTCTCGCCTTTTTCATACTGCTTGATGACGTCTGGCGGATAGAAAGTGCCGGCTTCAGAGACCATCCGCGCCCAGATGGCGAATTGCATGTAGGCGTTTTCCGCACCCCATTCGGGGCGGTAATCGTATTTTTTCTGGAAGGCATCGACGAAGGCCTTTGCAAGCGGATATTTGTCCTCCATCGTCCACCAGAAGTCTGTGGCGGCGAAGACCCCCTCGGTCAGGTCCGGGCCGACTTCCTTTGCCAGAAACGGAATCTGGTAGGGGATCACCATCTTCATGGTTGGCGTCAGGCCGAACTGCTTTGCCTGCTGCACCGAGAGCACGGCATCGCGGCCCCAGTTGACGTTGACGATGAACTCAGCGCCGGAATTGGCGATGTTGGTGAGATACTGGCTGAAGTCCTGCGTTCCGAGCGGCGAAACCTGGTTGGTGACCATCTCCCAACCGCCCTGGGATGTGAGATAGTCATTGACCGACTTGGTGACGGTGTGGCCGTAGGTATAGTCAGGCGTCATGAAGGCCGCCTTCTTGCCTTTGCCGAAATTCTTGACCAGCACCGGGCCGATCGCATTGGCGCAGGTCTCTCCATAGACGCACTGGCGGAACGAATAGCGCGCGCAGTCCTTGCCGGTGGTATCGTTGGAGCCGGAGATTGCCACCAGATAGAGGATCTTCTCGCGCTGAGCGAACTTGTTGAGTGCGACCGCCACTGCCGAAGAGGTAGATCCCGTCATGGCGATGATCTTGTTGTCGTTGATGAAGGTCTGCTGCGACTGCACCGCATTGTTCGGCTTGGCGGCTGAATCGGCAACGACCAGGGCCACCTTCTTGCCGAGAACGCCCTTGTCGATCTTCGGCGCTATCTGCTTGAGCAGGTCGTTCCCCTCGTTGATGTGCTCGACGGCCAGTTGCATGCCCTTGAGCTCGTCCTCGCCCTGGACGGCGTAGGCGCCGGTGCGCGGCACAGTAGCACCGATATAGACCGTATCGCCTTGCGAGCCTGCCGGCCATGTGCCCAGCGCCGGCTGATCGCCGGAGGCAGAGGCCGGGCTGATGAGCGAGACAGGCAGCATCATGCTGCCCGCAAGGCCAGCACCGGCGTGCAGCAAAGTGCGGCGAGACAGGCCGGCTCGTTTGTCATCGTTGAATGGCATTGGATTTTCCTCCCTAGGCCAAAAAGCCTCTGGGGCTTTCCTCGTAGCCCCGCTTCGTCCAACCGACAAGGAAACAGGTCGGATCCGAAGGCCATTCGCAGCCGCGCTGGCGGTCCGGTCAATGCAACTTTCGTTGGATGATTTCGATTAATGATCTAGATTAACAAGTCGCCGCATGATGCGGTGGCCCAACGACCCGGGGCATCGGAGGCCGCATGCCGTTGAACGGTCACGCGATCAAGACCAGACTGACCCGCGTCATGAGACTGAACGCAGACGACGTCGAAGCGCTTGAAGCGATTTTCGAACGCGACGTTTGCATCAAGAAACGGCAAGAACTCATCATCCAAGGTTCCCCGTTTCGGAGCCTGTGCTTTGTCCAGGATGGCTACGCCATACGTTACAGGGTGCTCCGCAGCGGCAAGCGCCAGATTCTCAAGCTCATCCTGCCCGGGGACGTCATCGGATTTCCGGTGAGCTTTTTCGATCGGTCAACCTACGCCGTCGAGGCGCTGACGGATTTGACGTACACCGTGTGTGGGATCGATCGCTACACCCGTCTCTGCTACGACCAGCCGCAATTCGGCCTGGTGCTCAGCTGGCTGGCAGCACAGGAGGCGGCGAGCTATGCGGAGCACATTGTCAATCTCGGCAGGCGCACACCGATAGAGCGGCTGGCTCACCTTTTGCTTGAAATTCATGCGCGCCTTTTCGAAGTGGGTCTGGCGCAGGAGACGAGTTTTGATCTGCCCTTTTCCCAGCAAGTCATGGCAGACGCCCTCGGGCTGAGCGTGCCGCATCTGAACCGCGTCATGCAGCAGCTGCGAGCCGAACAGCTGATCAGCAGCAACGCGCGGCTGATTGTGTTGAGCGACTCCGAGGCACTAGGAAGACTGGCGCAGTACCAGCCGATCAATCTTGCCCCGATCCCTCTGCTTCAACGCCACCACTAGCCGCATGAAGCTGTGCACTCAGCGCGATCTGGCAGCATTGCACATACTCATACAGGCGTGAACCCTCAAACGGCCCCATGATCGGCGGCGGTTCCGCCGCGATGGATAGGGGCGCGTCAGCTCTTGGCGCTCCTGCAGGCCGCGCGGGCGATCGCCTCGGGATGCTTTTTCGTTTGACTAAATCGACCGCGCATATTAGACCACTCAGTCTAGACTGAGTGGTCTAATATGGAGGAACGCGATGAAAGTTGCAAAAGATGACGTTGACCTGCGTCTTCAGCTTCCGGGAGCAGTGATAAGGCAGCGCCTGGGCTTCGGCAGCGTCGCCGGTTACGATCAGATCAGCGCCGAACATTTCTCTCTCTCCAAGGGTGTCGACACGACGCCGCTGTTCAAAGGCCTCGACCACGACTGCTGCCAGTGCCCGCACTGGGGCTATGTGCTCGAGGGCGAGATCACCACGACGAATGCGCAGGGGCGGCAGGAGACGGTGCGAAAGGACGACCTCTTTTACTGGCCTCCCGGACACAATGTGCGCGTCGTGGAGGATGCCGCCATTATCATGTTCAGCCCACAGCACGAGCACAGCCATGTGATCGATCACATGGTCAAAAAGACCCAACGGTAGCGCGGGCGATCGCCGGAATTGGAAATCCGTTCTCGTTGGGTGTAATGGTCGCGCCGTCCCGGCGCGATCATTCTGACAAGCGATGCACACGACGAAGCAACGGCTCATTGGCGAAGGCCTGCCCATGCTGCTCAGGCAGGGCTACAACAATCTCGGCCTGCAGGCGCTGCTCGATTCGGCAGGGGTGCCGAAAGGTTCGTTCTATCATCACTTCTCCGACAAGGAGGATTTCGCCCTCCAGGTAATCGACACCTACATCGCCGGCGTTCATGCAACGCTTGACGCTTGCATTGCCGATGTTGCAGTGCCGCCGCTGGAGCGCATTCGCTCCTTCTTCCGGCAGGTGGAGGAGAGCTATCGACAGGAAGGGTATCTGGGCTGTCTCATGGGCGGACTCGGACAGGAGCTCTCAGGCATCAGTGACGTCTTCAGGGAGAAGATCGAATGGTGCTTCTCCTCGATTGCCCAAAGGCTCCAACTGTGCCTCGACGCGGCCAAGAAAGAGGGCGCCATCGCGGCCGACGTCGACACGGCAAGGATGGCGGATCTCCTGGTGGATTGCTGGGAGGGGGCCGCGCTTCGCAGCCGCCTCAGGAAAAGCCCCGAACCCCTTGCCGCAATGCTGGATTTCGTTTTGCGCTCGGTTTGATATTCGTTTGGCCAGCGAGCTTCGACCTAGGGCCTGAGCGAACCGGGCGCGGATCCAGGGTGGCTCAACTGCCGTAACGATTCCTAGCGGCTCCCGACGCCGGGTGACATGCGCTGAGCAGTGATGACTTGCCATCACCGCACCCGCCCGACAAACGCTAGGAAATTGATCGTCCCGTCTGGAATAGTTTCCGGCCGGGCTCAGTAAATGGTGCAACGAGGGTGAACACAACGTGGCAAGGCCGCCCTTGTAGACAGGGAGCGGCGGCGAGTTCTGAAGCTGCGGAATTTTCAGATTTCGCCATCGGGAGGAGCAGGCTCCCGTCCGGCCCAGCGGTTGCTGTCCCGGTCCTTACCCTGACCGCTGGGCCGTCGATTTTGATGTTATGAATTCGGGTAAAGGCGCGTTTCCATGGCATTTCGCATCGGGAGGACATTTGGCGCTGTCGCTGCGTAACAATGCACCTAAATCTGGTCCGGAGGGCCGCAGATGGTTGAGCGGTCCTGGACGAGAGGTGCGATGCCGCGAGCCGCCAATCGCACGGTGCAGGACAGGAAGCCCCATATGAAAGTGGTAATCGGGCTGTTTGATACCTACGACGATGCCGACCAAGCGATTCGCGAATTGGGCGCGGCGGGCGTTTCACCGTCCGACATCAGCGTTGTTGCCCATGGGGCAAACCGTTGGTACGCGCACCATCGGTCGCAGGTGGCAGAGGACGCTGTCGCCGGCGCCTGCCTCGGCGGTCTGGTCGGTGGTACGGCAGGCCTTCTGGCCGGCCTTGGCGTGATCGCGATTCCAGGCTTGGGCCCGCTGGCGGCGGCCGGGTGGCTCGCCGCGACCACAGCGGGAGCCCTAACCGGCGCGGCGGCAGTTGGCGCAGCCGGCGGCATCACCAGCGCGTTGATCGGTTCAGGCCTCGCTGAAGAGGACGCCGGCGTTTACGCGGAAGGCATTCGCCGCGGCGGCACTCTTGTCGTTGCAAGGGTCAAGGACCCAGCGATCCCAGACGCTGAACAGATTCTGCGGGCCAGGTCAGTCAATCTGGCGGAACGGCGCAGCGAATATGAGGCTGCGGGGTGGACCGGCTTCGATCCGTATGCGGGATAGAACGGCCCCGCCGCACGCGCTCGAATCTGCCGGACAGGCGCCGCGGCTACTCGCCGTATGCTCCATTCTTCGTCGGCTGTCGATCTGTTCTGTCCGGCAGGATCAGTGCGGCACCCTGCAAGATCACCAGGCCAACTGATGAGCAGTCTCAGTGGAGCGCTGGCACTCGGCGCAGGCACCGTGCTGGCGCTTGGCCTGGTCGGCGGTTATGTCCGGAACCGGCTGTGGCTGGCCGAAAGTACCATCTGCCTGATGCTTGGCGTAATTTTAGGGCCATTGATGCTTGGATGGGCAGATCTTGCTGCGGTGTCACTCGACCCATTCGCCCTCCTCAAGGAAGCGGCACGGCTCACGCTAGGGATCTCCGTCATGGCTGCCGCCCTGCGGCTGCCGCCGCGTTTCGTGTGCCAGCGTGCTGTTGGCTTGGCGATTTTGTTAGGACCAGGAATGCTGCTGATGTTCTTATCAGGCTCACTCCTCGCCCTGACAGTCCTCAACCAGGAGCCGCACGTCGCTCTGCTGGTCGGCGCGGCGCTTGCGCCGACGGATCCGGTCGTAGCCGGCGCCATCACCGGCGGAACAGCCGCCAAGCGCCTGATTCCGACCCGGATGCGCGGTCTACTGACAGCCGAAAGCGGTGCCAATGATGGCCTGGCACTTCTTTTCGTGACGCTGCCAATTCTGTTTCTCGCCCGCGCTCCGGTAGAGGCGCTTTCGGAATGGCTGATGCGCGTTCTGATCTGGGAGGTTGTGGGAGGCGTTTCAACAGGGCTCGTGTTGGGGTGGCTGGCTGGCCAGCTTCTGGTATGGGCTCGGCGCCAGCCCTTCTCCGAGCGCCATTCGCTCGCCACCATAGCCGTGGCTTTGTCGCTCGCGGTGCTTGCCGTCGTTCGGCTGATGGGGAGCGACGGAATTCTTGCTGTTTTTGTTGCAGGGCTTGCCTTCAATCCCGCCGCCTCGAGCGGGGAGGCGCGCCAGGAAGAGATCCAGGTAGCGGTTAGCCGCTTCTTTGACCTCCCGGTCTTCATCCTGGTCGGGGCGATGCTCCCTTGGACAGCTTGGAACGAGCTTGGCTGGAGGGGCTTGGCATTTGCGGTAGCGGTACTCTTTCTGAGGCGAGTGCCATGGTGGGTTATATTGTATCGCGCGGTACCAGGGGTGAAAACAGCGTCTGAGGCGGTGTTCCTTGGCTGGTTCGGTCCAATTGGCGTCTCCACAGTGTACTATCTTCTGCTGATCCGCGAACGAACAGACTTGGACCAGGTATGGGGAATTGGCACCACGGCGGTGTTTTTATCCGTGCTGGTGCACGGCACGTCTGCGACGCCCCTCACGCACCTGATCGGGCGAAGAATACGAAGCAAACCAGAGCGCAATCACGGCCCGCCGGGAACCGCCGACTTGCGTGAGTAAAAGCCGGGCCTTGCCCAGGACAAGCAAAGTCCAACGCCGTCGCGGTGCGCGAGTGTGGCGCTCGTCCGGCTGGTCTTTGAGCTGGCGGTCGACTCTTAAGTCGTGGACCTAAGTCGGACGCGCAAGCGCATTAACCCCTTCACTTTTTTGTGCCGAAACATGGCTGCGACAATCTCGTTGAGTCATGAATTGCCCAGAGGCCCCTCGGCGGTTCCGCTGCATCGGCCAGCGTTGAAGAAGGGCACATAGAAGGAGAATCGAAAATGAAGACGTTGATCACCAACTCTGTCGCCGGCCTGTTGCTCTTGTCGGGCGTTAGCGTCGCAATCGCGGATACGGTGGTTCTGGCCCCGGAACAGGAAACGACCATCCGCGAATACGTGAAGAAAGAACCGCTGGCTTCCATCAAGTTGCCGGGGGTGGAGCTGAAGGTCGGGAGCACGCTGCCGGAAAAGGTGGAACTCCATAAAGTGCCGAACGTAAAGTACGAATATACCGTGATTGATAATCGGACCGTGGTCGTTGATCCCGAAACGCACACCATCGTCAAAGTGCTCGACTGACAGTCCGGCGGGCAGCGCCATCCGGCGCTCCCGCTGTTGCACGTGGCCGTGCGACCCCTGTCGCACAGGCCAGAAAATCCGAGCGGCAATCGAGGCAAATTCGTCGATGACTGGCTGATGCTGCTGGCGTCGATGGGTTTTGCCCACTGTTCGCGTCCATCACGTGTCGTGGCACCTCACTCGTCGAAGCTGCTCGTCTCGATGTTTTCCCAGGAGTCCCGCGCGAAGTTGCACCGGGCCGTCCGCAACCGGTTCCCGACCGGGGGATGGCATCGAAGCGCACCCTCCGGCCGGCGCGGATGGACGAGCCGCCAAGATGATGCGCATTGGAGCAGGTCGAGATGATGTGGAGGCGTTTCCTGCCCGAGATTTTTGATCCTGCGATCTTCTCGACCAACCGATCTCAGCCTCGACCGCCGGAGATAGTCTCAGAGGTGTTTGCCAGGTCAATCGGGCCGGCCGGCGCGCGGCGAGCGGAACGGGCAACAATGGACGGAGGGACYGGTCGGGAGTGTCCTAGCCAGCCCCCGTTTCACCAGGCTTCACTTGTCCGTCGGAAGCCGCCAACGCTGAGACATCGTTGCTGCGACGCGTGGGTGCCACGTATAGCCGCAACATCAGAATTCGGATGACCGCAGCCAAGGGTGTCGCAAGGGCCAAGCCATAAATTCCAAACATGACCCCAAGCACAATTTGGCCCGAAAACAGCAATGCAGGAGGCACGGAAACGGCTCGCCTTTGGATCATCGGGGTCAAGACGTAGCTCTCCAGCGTCTGCGCGCAAAGATATGTCACAGCTGCGCCGATCACTGCCCAAATGCCCAAGGGCAAGCTGGCGACGATGATTACAACGCCAGCGACCAGCGGCCCCAACGTGGGTACAAAGGCAAGCAGGGCCGCTTGCAGGCCGAGAAGAGCAGCCGGACTGACTCCAATGAACGTCAACCCAACCCAGACGATCAGCCCGATCAAGGTCATCGTGATCAGTTGGCCGACAATCCAGTGCCGCAGGGCTTGTCCGCATTCGTCCAGCGTCACGCGCCAGCCGTGTTGGCGATCCGGCGGGGCAAGCAGGAGAACGGCGTCGCGATATACGACAGGCTGTGCGGCCAAGAAGAGTCCGAGGAAAACAATAATCATACCGTCGCCCAGCCCGGCTACCAATGTTGCAACGGCGGTCCAGGCCGGCCCAAACAACCCGCCGACGTTAGGGAGCATAGACTTCAACGTCGGGGTCGCCTCGCGCAGGTCCGGCTGCGTCAAATCATCCGCGGTGTCCCGAGGGAATTTGAAGCCGTGTTGCTGCAGCCAAGCCAAGCCGTTGTTGATCTGCTCGCGCACGGTGGCAGCCAGTTCGCTGCCTTGCACCCCGATCGCGGCTCCGCCCCATGCAACGCAGGCCAACACGAAGGCGAACAGGGCCACACAGACGATCATCAGCCGGACGCCGCGCGGCCAATGCACGAGCTTCCCGAGCATGTACGTGAGGGCGTCGAGAAAAGACGCAAATACGACGCCGGCAAAGAGAAGCAGCAGCGCCTCGCTCACGCGCCAAATGAGAAAGAGCACCGCGCCGGCAAAGCCGGCGTATAAGACCCCATAGCGGATGAGTGCTTTTGGATGATCGCCAGCTGGCACGTGTGCACCATCCCTTCGGTTCAACCGCGGCGCGGATTGTCTTCCATGCCACGCCACACCTGGGGGCGCCAGAAGCTGTTTCGTGCAGTCGAAACCGGTAAACTTCAGGAGACAACCGACGAAGGCATGGCCAAGAAGCGATCAGGCTTGGTGAGGCACCTTATGGCCGTGGAACGATGCGCTGCATGAATGGTTCCCAGGTCGGAGGCAGCATGCCGGAGCCATGGTTCACCTCAGCCAAGCTGCGGTCTTGGGCGCAAGCCGTCGGTCAAGCCGCGATCGCATTCCACACGCACGGGCTTTCCAGCATCGCGTCGGGTGTAGCATTTTGCGCGACCCTGGCGACCTTCCCCGGCATTGCCGTGCTGGTATGGGCAAGCAGCCAGTTCATAAGCCCAGACGAATTGCGGGCTGCAGTGATGACTGTTGCCACGGTGATGCCGCAGAGCACGCAGGAAATCATCCGAATGGCCGTGAACAACCAACTTGCGCAGAGCGCGGACGGAGGGGCTTCTTCGGGCTTCCTTGGTCCATTTTTCGCCCTTGCTCTGGCCATCTGGAGCGCAAGCAGCGGCGTCAAGGCATTGCTGGTCGCACTCAATACGATTTTTAAGCGTACGGAGAGCAGAGGTTTCCTGCGCCTTACAGTGGTCACGATGGCATTTACTGGCGGCATTCTTTTTCTGTCGGTGATCGGCATCGCGCTGATTGTGATCGGCCCGTCCTTGGTTGCGCTTGGCGGGATTTCGCCGAAATGGCCGGTGCTGTTGACCTATTGCAGATGGCCTGCCTTGGTCGCGCTCTCCACCGTCGGCGTTGGAATCCTCTACCGCTTTGCTCCTAATCGCGAGGGTGAGCAGGGCTCGCTGGTGACATTCGGTTCGTTCGCAGCGGCGTCAGCTCTGACCGCCTGTTCCGCCCTGTTCTCGCGCGTGCTTGCTCACGTGGCGAGCCTGTCGATCACCTATGGATCCCTCAGTACCGTCATCGCCTTCATGATATGGCTCTGGCTGTCCACAACGCTGGTACTGGTCGGCGCAGAGCTTGACGTGGCCCTCGGAAATGGCAAGCAGCGCGGCTCTAAAGGCTCGCCGCCACAGTAGTTCGCGGGCCTGGAGGGCGGCCCCACCCATCCCTTCATCGCAAAGGCCTACCCGGCCATATCAGGCGGGTTACGTGAGGCCTGTCGCTGCGCGCAACACAGCACCTGTCGCTCCGACGATGGGAACATCGTTCTACGCACATCGGTTTTGACCAAAACCCGCACACCGACAGGATCGGCGAGCGGAAGCGGCCTGCGACGTGAACAAAGTGCCCCCGGGCCGTGGAACAAGCTGGGCCCGCTCAAGTTCGGGTTGCAGTCGCTCGGTTCGGTTATCCGCTCCAGCGTCGGGTTCGCTGTCCTCCCACTTGGAGCGATCCTATCCCCTAAAATCACGGAGACGATCATGTTCTATCACGTCAAGGAACTGCAATTTAACGCACGCGTGTCCGGACCGGACCCGAAGTTTGCCGCCCTTCTGCTTGAGCAGTTTGGCGGTGCGAATGGCGAGCTTGCCGCTGCCATGCGTTACTTCACGCAGGCCTTTTCGACGCGCAAACCCTATCCTGACAAGTATGACATGCTCATGGACATCGCGACCGAGGAATTCAGCCATCTTGAGATCGTCGGCGCCACGATCACCATGCTTCTGGATGGCGTGAACGGCGAGTTGAAGAACGCCGCCGAGGCTTGCCCTCTTAACAAACTGACCAAAGGCAAGGCGGGTAAGGAGGAGGTGCTGCATGAGGCGCTTACCAACCCCCTGTTCCTTATACAATCTGGCGGCGGGCCTACTTTGACCAACAGCCAAGGCGTCCCGTTCTCAGGAAGCTACATCGATGCCAATGGAGATTTGACAGTCGATCTGCGCTCGGACATGGCCGCCGAGGCACGCGCGAAGATAACCTACGAATACCTGATGAAGTTCACTGACGATCCGCTGGTGCATGACAGCTTGCGCTTTCTGATGACACGGGAAATTGCGCATTTTCAGATGTTCGGGGCAGCCTTGGACACCATTCAACCGAACTTCCCAATGGGGGTTCTGCAGGGTGACCCGCGGCACACGCACACCTACTTCAATCTTTCGAACGGTGCTGATGCGCGAGGACCTTGGAACGAAGGGCAGGGTCCATGGGACGAGGGCGAAAGCTGGGAGTACGTCAAGGAGCCGCTCAAGCACGTCATCGACACCGATGGCGAGATCAATCATGAGCCCAAAGGAGTGAAGACGACGCAGGAGCAAGTCGCTGCAAAAAACAAGGAGATGTCGAAAAAGCGCAGTGAGGAGGTCAAGTCCAAGACGGCTTCCGCACCGGCACAATGGTCCTCATACCCGCAGGACAAACTGGAGAGTCCCATGAGGCCCGACACTTCCCAGGTCTAAGATGGCGTGACGCACACATTCGCGGCAGGTCGCCCAGCTGCGCCGCCGGGGCAGCAACCGGTCCTGGAAATCTCCTATTTCACCGATCCGCTGTGTTGCTGGAGCTGGGGCCTTGAGCCCCAGCTGCGGCGACTGCGTTACGGGTTTCGGGGCAAGGTCGCCTTGCGGCTGCGGATGGGCGGCATGATTGGAGGCTGGGACAGGTTCTGTGATCCGGTGCACGACATGCATCGGCCGATCCAGATGGGCCCGCTGTGGATCCAGGCCAGCGCTGTGACTGGAATGCCCCTTGAGCCGGCGATCTGGGCGCAAGACCCGCCCGCCTCGTCATGGCCTGCCTGCCTTGCGGTCAAGGCCGCAGGGCTTCAGTCGCCAGCCGCCGGCGATCTTTATCTCCGCCACGTCCGGCAAGCACTGATGCTCGAAGGGCGCAATGTAGCGCGCGACGAAGTGCTGGTTGAGCTTGCCTGTGAGCTTGCCAAAGCTCGCCCCGAGCAGTTCGATCATGCCCTCTTCGTGAAGGAATTCGCCGGGCGCGACGCCAAAGCGGCCCTTCAAGACGATGTACGTGAGGC
Organism: Mesorhizobium sp. LCM 4577; assembly: GCF_001854795.2. NCBI lineage: Bacteria > Pseudomonadati > Pseudomonadota > Alphaproteobacteria > Hyphomicrobiales > Phyllobacteriaceae > Mesorhizobium > Mesorhizobium sp. LCM 4577. Next base: position 114,345 of record NZ_MDDU01000005.1, read on the forward strand.
ACGATTTCGCGGGGTGGGACGGTTTCCCTGCCTGTGCTTGAGCCGCCCTCACAAGATTCCGGTTTGGATTGTTGGTTGGCTGCCCTGGCAGGCGCTGCTGGAACAAGTGCGCGCCTACGCGCCTGAACTCGGTTCGGAGCGGACCCCGTCCAGCCGCGAGGCCTATTCTTCCTATTGGGGCGGGGTTGTCGAGCGAGAGGTTGAAGTGGCATTCGGTGTGTCGGACGGAGAAGCCTTGTTCAATGCTCAAATTGCGAACTCGTCAGGTGGCGGCTAGTCGGCGCCCGAGGACACGCCCAGGCGACCGCGCAGCCTGGACGTCGCGCGGAGCGCGCTCTACACGGGAAAGGGCAGCAGTCAACGAGGCAGCGCGTAGGCGATGATCGAATCGCCTGCCTTTGTGCCAGTCGACCCATGACCCCCCGCCACCACGACCAGATACTGGCGGCCGTCTGCAGCCTGATACGTGGACGGCGTGGCCTGCCCGCCCGCCGGCAGGCGATCGCGCCAAATCTCGCGACCTGTGCGAAGGTCATAGCCTCGAACGTAGTTGTCCATCGTGCCGCTCAAGAAGGCGACGCCGCCCGCGGTGATAATGGGGCCGCCAATCCCTGGCACTCCCATCTTGAACGGCAGCGGGACAGGAGACAGGTCGCGGACGGTGCCATTGACATGGCGGTACACCGTCTTGCCCGTTCTTAAATCCACGCCAGCGACATACCCCCATGGTGGCCGCTGGCACGGCAGATTGAGAAATGAGTAAAACGGGCCCATCTTGGCGGCGAACGGAGCGCCGAAGTTTTCGTTGAACACTGGCGCGCCTTTCTTGCTGACGACGCGGGTTGTGTCGTCCGGCCGGGGCAGCAGCTGCGAGGTGAAAGCCAGATAGACCGGCATGGCGAAGGCAATGTCGCGCTGTGGGTCGACGGCAATGGCTCCCCAGTTGAAGATGCCGAAGTTTCCCGGATAAACAATGCTGCCGCCGAGGGAAGGCGGGGTGAACGCACCGTCGTAACGCAGTTGATGGAAGCGAATGCGGCAGTAAAGCTGGTCTATGGGGGTGGCGCCCCACATGTCGGCTCCGGTCAGTGGTTTTGGCCTGAACGACACCGCCGAGTGTGGCTGCGTTGGCGCTGTATGGTCTCCGCCGACAGCACCTTGCGGCGCAGGCTCCTCCTTGACCGGCAAAACGGGTTCGCCGGTCAGGCGATTCAAGACGAACACCTCGCCCTGCTTCGTGGGCGCCACCAGGGCCGGAACTTGTTGCCMGTTGATGGTCAGATCAACCAGGCTCGGCTGGGCTGGCACGTCGTAGTCCCACAGGTCGTGATGAACCGTCTGGAAGACCCACGCCACCTGTCCCGTGTCCGCATGCAGCGCCAGGATCGAGGACGAAAACCGCTCGGTGTTCGGTCCGCGGTTGGCGCCGAACTGATCGGGCGATTCGTTGCCCATTGGAAAATAGATCAACCCGAGCTTGGGGTCGTAACTGGCGACACTCCACGAATTGGGAGCATTGTGGGAATAGGTCTGGCCGTTGGGAATTGGAGCGGTCGCATCTGGGTTCTTGCTGTCGAAATTCCAAACCAGTGCCCCGGTATAGGCGTTGAAGGCCCGGATCACGCCTGACGGCGAGGTCGTCGCAACGTTGTCGTTGACTGCTCCAGCCACGACAATCAGGTTCCCGGCGACAACTGGAGGAGACGTCGAATAGAACGAGCCGGGTGTCACGTTGGGCATGTTGGCCCATAGGTTTACCGTGCCGTCCGAACCGCCGAATCCGGGACAAAGCTTGCCGGTGTCGGCGCTGATCGAGATCAGCCGGCCATCCGACGTGGGGACGAAAAGTCGCTTGGTGCATTCGGCGCTCAGGGTCACGTGCGCCGGGGGCTGCTCGCGGTCGACCACCGGATTGGGAGCTCCGGCCGGCGCGTGCCCGGTCACCACATTCTGCGGTACGCCAGCGGCCTGGGTCGTCACTTCGTCGACGCTTTGCTGGAGATCGGCGGCAGCCTGGGTGCCGGCCGCGGCCGAGTCAGGTGCGAGAGAGACTTCCGGCGGCACGTCGGCCGGTGTGACCTCCTGGTAGGCCACGCCTCGGCAGGTCATATGCTGCGTGGTGTCCCGAGGCGGCTGCTTGAGCTTGGGGTCGAACCGCCATTTCTCTTTGCCGGTCTCGGGATCGAGCGCGATCACCGTGCTGAACGGAGTACAAATATATACCGTGCCGTTGACCATAAGCGGAGTGACCTCATAGGTCGTTTCCTGAGGATCGTTCTGGTCACGGATCTGCCCGGTCTTGTAAGTCCACGCGACCTTTAGCTTGTCGACGTTCGCCGGCGTGATTTGGGCGAGCGGGGAGAAGCGCTGGCCCATCGACGTGCGGCCGTAGGCAACCCATTGCCCGGGAGGAATTCCCCCGTCCGTTGCCGCCGCCGCTGCCGCCATACGCTCCTGATTGAATGTGCCGGAAACGTCGTCTGGATCCTGAAACATCGAATAGATGCCGACGGCCGCCGCCAACACGATGACTGCGGTCAGCGCTGCATTGTTGGCGTCAAACCCGGCCGTGATCCGATAGCGCCGATTGAACGCGTTTACGATGGCAGGCAGGAGCACGAGAATACCGAGAACGAGCAACAGCCCGCCCCGCGGTGCCAGCGCCCACCAGTTCAAGCCGACTTCCCACAAGGCCCAACATAGCGTGACGAGGATCGTAACGGCGTAGAGGCCAGCTCCAGCCGGTCTGCGCATGGCGATCAGCGCGCCAGATGCAGCGAGCATCGCGCCCAGCACGACGTAGAACCAGCTGCCGCCCAGGGCAGCCAACCAGAGGCCTCCGAGGACAAGGACAGCGCCTGTCAATATGATGATTGCCGAAAGCGCAAGCCGATACATCGGGCAGCCTCCTGTTGGAAATGGTTTATCGGCCCCTTCCCGCGGCGGGGCGAAGGGCAATGTGCGCCTGGCGAGCCGGCGAACCTGCCATTAGGGGCGCGTATCGAGGGCGTGCGGGGTCTCTCCGCCAGATCCGCCCGCGGAAGACCCCGCGCCCCGAAGCACGACAAAGCCGGCGAACAGGACGACGACAACAATCAGGGCAATTGCTATTCCGCGGGTCACGTCTCGGCTCCACACTTGCTTGGCTTGAGGTCGTCCACCTGATCGTGGCGGTCTAGAACCTATTCATAAGGGGACCGGCACTGCCGGCGAGGACCGTGATAGGGCTGGAATGTATTGTCCGATGCCCGGTAGGACCGGTAATGGTCGTAGCACCATCGGACGTGGCGGCTGGATACGGGGCCATGCTGGCTGAGGGCGCCGCCGATAATGGCACCTAAGGCGAATGCGGCTGGTGGAAACCACCATCCATTGTATCGGCGATAACCCGGCCGATAGTGCCGGTAGCCTCTGTGCCCATGCCAGTATGCATGGTTTCGTCGCAGTATGAAGCGATGGCCATGGTGGTAGCGTGCCTGYGTCACATAAGAAGGCACCGGTGCGCTTGAGACAACGGGTGGCGCCGCGACAGCTGAACCGGCGGGTTGTGCCAGGAGCAGGCACGCGACAAGGCCGCTGATGATTGTAGAACGAGCTAACATTGAGTTCCTCCCGATACGTTCCATAGAGGGCGAACCAGAGAGCACTGCCTTTGTTCCGCTCGAGCGCTCAAGTTTATTTGAGATCTTTTCTGGCCCCGATCACGCTGAAGCGCTTACACCCTTAAGCATCGACATCCGCGCCAGGCTTGCCCGCGATCGATTTGAACAGCGCCATTGCGGTTCCGGTTTTCGACGCAAGGGAAACGACAGCTCGAGAGTGACCGTCTCTGGAACAAATCCGGCCTCAATCCTTTAGGCGCTTGGCTCCCAAACGCGTGAGCACTCGTCGACGGACGGTCGGGCCGCTGCGATGCATCTGCTGTTCGCCCGACTGTGACGAGATTCCTCGGCGTGGTGGGCGATTGATTCGCGATGCAAGGGCTGGGGTGATGATGCGACCGCAAGCCGAATTCGGCTTGGGATCCACCGGGACTAGATTTGCGAAAGGTCCGGAACGACATGGTACCCCTCTGGCTGCATGTGCTTGGTGTGGTTTCGCTGGTCAGCGCCCTCCTGGTGGCAGGCTGGATTGGGTGGGATGAGACGCGCCGACCGCAGCCGATGTGGATCATGAACGTCGTCTGGCCGGTCGCCGCGCTTTTCGGAACGGTGCTGGTGTTGTGGGGCTACCTGAAATTCGGAAGATCGGCTGGCGACAGCGCGGCCAAGTCTCGGCGGCGCACGCCCGACACACCCTTCCCCGTGATGGTCGGCAAAGGCGCGCTGCATTGCGGAGCCGGTTGCACCTTGGGTGACATCGTGGCGGAATCGCTCGCAACGTTTTTTCCCGGCGTGGCACTCTGGTTCGGGTGGCGCAGTTTGTTCGACGAGAAGATGTTCGCGGTCTGGATCTTGGACTTCCTGTTCGCCTTCTTCCTCGGCGTCGCCTTTCAATATTTCACCATCAGGCCGATGCGCGGCCTCTCGGTGAAGGATGGCCTGATTGAGGCGCTGAAGGCTGACACGCTGTCGCTGACGGCATGGCAAGTCGGGATGTACGGCTTCATGGCGTTCGCCCAGTTCGGGGTTTTTCGACCGGTTCTCGGCGTCTCGTTGACAGCTGAAACGGTCGAGTTCTGGTTCATGATGCAATTCGCCATGATCGCCGGTTTCTTGACCAGCTATCCCGTGAACTGGTGGCTGCTCAAGGCCGGCGTCAAGGAAAAGATGTAGTCGCGGGCCGGCAAACCGCGATGGCCAGCCCTCCTGTCAGGCCGATGTGTCGGCCGACAGATGTATGGGCGCTGCCGTCGCTGCGAGGCACGGCCCGTCAATTCTGCGTGTTCGGCGTTTAGCGGGTTTCAAGCCAGCATCGCATGACCTAACTTCCGTATGGTCGTCGATCAAATTCCGGGCGACGCAGTGGTTCCTTGACACTTTCGCTCGAATGGATACCCGCCCCGGGGCGGCGTACCGGTTTGTCCGACAGAGCAGTGGGACTACGAGTCCCTACTGCAATGACCATCGGGTGACACGGGAACATTCGCGTCCGCACAGCCCGAAAACTGCATGGAGCGCTGGCAACATGTCTGCGGATCAATATCTCAATCAACAATTGGAGTGCCCCCGCTGCCGGACAACCAGGCTGCGGATCCCAAGAGGCGTGTCCCCAGGCACTCCGATCGTCTGCAGTGACTGCGCAGAATATCTGGGAACGTGGGGGGAGTTGCAGGATGCCTTCGAAAGGCAGGGTGGCTGTCGCGGTGCCTTTCGAATAGAGTGGGGGCGGTTCAAGAAAATCTGATGAACTGCAAATGCCCTACTAAATCGCTGTTGCCCGATCCGGGGCCGAATTTACCTGCGTGGACCGCGATAGCTGTGTTGGCCGCAATCGATGTAGAGCCGTAGAATCGAACTGTTTGGCCTGCGCTCTCGGCGCCATTTGAGCAGCCGCTCATCGGACCGACCTCCACCCGAAGCCGGAGCCACTGCGGCAGGGAGCCTGTGGAGACAAACTTTTGGGTTGACGCTAATGCTGCGGGGCCTGCTGTTCACCGAGCCTGCGATCACCCTCGGCCAGGCTAAGGCATCGTTGCTGCCTGATGGGCCGTAACGGCGGCCATGTTCTGGTTCAGGTGACCCATGATCCAGATTGAGCCCAAAGCCACCAGCGCCACGATCAGAACGCCGAAGGCAAGCGCGAGGACATTGTTGGTGTTGTCGGGCCCGGTGGTGATGTGCAGGAAGAAGACGAGGTGCACCCCCATCTGCGCGATGGCGAGCACCGTCAGGGCCGAGATCACCGCCGGCTGGTAGATCACGTCGGTCTGCGCGGCGAGGAAGGAAGCGACGGTCAACAGGATCGCCAGGCCGAAGCCAAGCAGGTAGCCCGCAAGACCGCCCGCGATCTCATGTTCCTCGATGCGCTCTTCACCCGGTGCCGCGTCGCGATGATCGAGCGCCTTGTCGTCGCGAGTGTCCGTTTCGCTCATGATGATGCTCCAAGAAGGTAGACTAGTGTGAAAATGGCGACCCAGATGATGTCCAGCGCGTGCCAGAACAGGCTGAAGCAATGCACCCGGCGCAAGATCTCGGGCCGGAACCCCTTCACCCAAAGCTGAGCCATCATTGTGCCGAGCCACAGCAGACCCAGCCCGACATGGGTGCCGTGGCAGCCGACGAGGGCGAAGAAGGCCGAAAGGAAGGCGCTGCGCGACGGGCCGGCCTGCTCGTTCACCATCGTTGCGAATTCCTGCACTTCCAGGAACAGGAAGGCCGCGCCGAGCAAGCCGGTGAGAAGCAGCCAGAATTGCGCGGCAGCCATCGACCGGCGACGCGTCGCGAGCATTGCCAGGCCACCGGTAAAGCTCGACGTGAGCAGCAGACCCGTCTGCGCCGCCACGCGCGTGAGCTCGAACAGGTCCTTGCCTGTCGGCCCGTCGGCCGTCTGCTTGGACAGGACAGCGTATGCGGCGAAGAAAGCCGAGAACATGATGATGTCCGACAGGAGGAAGATCCAGAATCCATAGGCTACGGTGACGAACTTCGACGCCGGCCCGCCTTCGCCGTGTCCGGTCGCCGAGAACAGGCCATGGGCCTGGCTGCGGCCCAGCCGATAGGGATCGCGCGGTGCGCTGCCTGCCGTGATGTCGCTCATGCCGGACGCTCCCGGCTGCGCATCCATGCAAGCTGCGCTGCCCGGCCGCCGCGATCGATGCGTTCGACCTCGCTGGCGGGAATCTCATAATCGCCATGCTCGCGCCACGCGAACACGACGAAAGTGATATAGGCGCCGATGAAGCCGACGATCGCCAACCACCAGATGTGCCAGATGAGCGCGAAGCCGATCAGCGTGCTGAAGAAGGCGGTGACGAAACCTGTCGGGCTGTTGCGCGGCATCTCGATCGGTTCGTAGTTGCGCTTGCTCTCCGGCGCCTGCTCGTCGGCGGCCCTTTGCTTGATGGTCCAATAAGGCTCTTCATTTTCGACATGCGGCAGCCGCGCATAGTTGAATACGGGGGGCGGCGAGGGCGTCGACCACTCCAGCGAGCGCCCGTCCCAGGGATCGCCCGTCTGGTCGCGCAAGGCCTCGCGTTGCCTGATCGATACGATCAACTGTGTGATCTGGCAGGCTGCGCCGACGATCATCACCGCAATGCCGAAGGCCGCGACCATCAGCCATGGCGTCCAGAGGTCCATATCGATGTGCTGGAGCCGGCGGGTCATCCCGAGCAGCCCGACGATATAGAGCGGCACGAAGACCAGCACATAGCCGGCAAGCGTGGTCCAGAATGCCGCCTTGCCCCAGCCTTCGTGCAAGCGGAAGCCGAAGGCCTTCGGGAACCAGTAGGTGAAACCGGCAAAGGCGCCGAACAGCACGCCCGAGATGATGACGTTGTGGAAATGCGCCACGAGAAAGAGCGAATTGTGAAGCATGAAGTCGGCCGGCGGGACGGCGAGCAGCACACCCGTCATGCCGCCAACGGTGAAGGTGGTGACAAAGCCCAGCGCCCACAACATCGGCGTGTCGAAGCGCACGCGTCCGCCATACATGGTGAAGAGCCAGTTGTAGATCTTGACCCCCGTGCCGACGGCGATGACCGAGGTGGCGATGCCGAAGGCTGCGTTGACGTCGGCGCCGGCGCCCATGGTGAAGAAATGATGCAGCCACACCATGAAGGAGACGATGCAGATGAACAGCGTCGCCGCCACCATTGAGCGGTATCCGAAAAGCGGCTTCGACGAGAAGGTGGAGAAGATCTCCGAATAGATGCCGAAGGCGGGCAACACGAGGATGTAGACTTCCGGATGGCCCCAGGCCCAGATGAGATTGACGAACATCATCTGGTTGCCGCCGGCTTCGTTGGTGAAGAAATGGAAGCCGAGATAGCGGTCGAGCGTCAGCATCGCCAGCGTGGCGGTCAGGATGGGGAAGGCCGCGACGATCAGCAGGTTGGAAGCGAGCGAGGTCCAGCAGAACATCGGCATGCGCAGATAACCCATGCCCGGCGCGCGCATCTTGAGGATGGTGGTCACCAGGTTGACGCCGGTGAGCAGCGTGCCGACGCCGGAGATCTGGATTGACCAGAGATAGTAGTCGACCCCGACGCCCGGCGAATAGGTCATCTCGGAAAGGGGCGCGTAGGGCAGCCAGCCGGTGCGCGCGAACTCGCCGACGACGAGGGAAATGTTGACGAGCAGCGCGCCGGTCGCGGTCAGCCAGAAGCTCACCGAATTCAGCGTCGGGAAAGCGACGTCACGGATGCCGAGCTGCAGCGGCACGACGAAATTCATCAGGCCGATCATGAACGGCATCGCCGCGAAGAAGATCATGATGGTGCCGTGCGCGGAAAAGATCTGGTCGTAATGCTCCGGCGGCAGATAGCCCGGCGCATGGATGGCGAGCGCCTGCTGGGTACGCATCATGATGGCATCGACGAAGCCGCGCAGAAGCATCAGTGCCGCCAGCACGATATACATGACGCCGATGCGCTTGTGATCGACCGAGGTTATCCATTCTCGCCACAGATAGGGCCAGTAGCCTTTCACCGTGATCCAGACCAGCACCGCGGCGGCCGCCAGGAAGACGACCAGGGCTGCGCCGAGTGGAATGGGCTGGTCGAAGGGAATGGCCGACCAGTCGAGTTTGCCGAGCATCGTCATCCTCCTTCTTTGGGCGGGTGCGTCAAGGCCGGCGCCGCCGCCTTCGGCTCGGCCTTCGGGCTCACCTGCGGCTCGCCGGCGGCGGTTTCGGCTGGCCCCGGTCCGGGCGGCAGGGTCTGGCGCAGCACTGCGTCGAACAGGCCAGGCTCGACCTGGCCGAAGGCGGCAGGCGGCATGTTGATGCTTTGGCGGGCAAGCGCGCGATAGGCGTTGGCATCCAAGACGCCTTTGCCATGCAGCGATGAAGCCCAACTGGCGAATGCGTCCGCGGAGACCGCCCGTACACGGAAGTTCATGTCGGAAAAGCCGTCGCCGCTGAAATGAGCCGACAGGCCGAAATAATCGCCTTCGCGGTCGGCCTGCAGATGCAACTCGGTCTGCATGCCGTTCATGACATAGACCATGCTGCCGAGCTGCGGCACGAAGAAGGTGTTCATCACGCTGGCCGAGGTAAGCCTGAAATGCACCGGCGTGCCAGCGGGAATGACCAGCTGATTGACAGTTCCGACACCCTGGCCCGGATAGAGGAACAGCCATTTCCAGTCGAGCGCCACCACCTGCACTTCCAGGGGGCGCTGGCCGGACGCGATCGGCCGGCGCGGATCGAGGTGGTGGGATCCGTAATAGATCAGCCCACCAAGGAAGAGGATTGTGAGCGTCGGGATCGACCAGACGATCAACTCGATCTTGCCGGAATAGGTGAAATTAGGGTCGTAGCGCGCATTGCGGTTGGTGGCGCGAAACATCCAGGCAAAGGCCAGCAGCGCGATCAAGGTCGGGACGACGATGACCAGCATCACGGCAAGCGAGTTCAGAAGGATGGTGCGGTTGCCGACCCCGATCGGTCCCTGCGGATCGAGCACGCCTCCCGCGCAGCCGGGCAGAGCCGAGACTGCGGGCAACCAGAAGAGCGGGCGCAGTGACTGAGATCTACTGGGCAAAAGCACAACGGTTGGTCACGGGTTTGAGACAGAGCGTCCATCAAGGGGCGCGTGGAAATCTCGGATCAGGTCTCCCGAGCGCTGACGCGGTCTTTCTGCCGACACCCTGCAACTCCGGGAGACACGCCCCAACTGTCACAGCAGGCGGTTGTTCCATTACTTTCGCGGGCATCGGGCGTTGGAACGAACAGCTCGCTTGCGATGGCGATATGGCGGTGAGGTTGAGCGCGTCACTGGGTAAACCGATCGCGGGGCATGGCCGCTCTGATCGACGGCATCGGCGACGCTATCTCGCGAATGAGAGGACGTCCGAGGCCAGGGCGCCAGATCAGTAAGCGCCCGTGACGCTGTCGGTGGAACTGCGCAGTTTCCGGACCGTTTCCGCAGTTACCGGAGCGGCCTGGTTGCCCCAGGCGTTACGAACATAGGTGGCGAGCGCAGCGATCTGGTCGTCCGACAATTTCCAGCCAAACGATGGCATCGTCTTGTCGTTGGGGTTCTGCGCCGTCGCTGCGGCATGGCCGCCGTTCAGAATGAGGCGAAGCATCGACAGCGGTTGGTCCGATTGCACGACCGCGCCGCCCCTCAGCGAAGGGAACACACCCTCGACACCTTCGCCGCCGAGCTGGTGGCATGCAGCGCAATCATCGCCATAAATTGCCTTTCCGGCGCTGAGCATCTTCTGATCGGCACTGCCAGCAGAATTGGGGGTGAAGGCAGGCAAGGATTTGAGGAACGTGGCGATTGCCTGCAGATCCTGGTCCGTCAGCTTCGAGGTCGAGTCCTTGACCACTGCGCCCATCGGACCATAGGCAGTCGTGCGCGCATTGTGGCCGGTTTTGAGAAAGGCCACGATGTCCTCTTCGCTCCAGGAGCCTAGGCCCGTGCGTTTGTCGCCCGTCAGGTTGGGCGCGAACCAGTTCTGCACCTCGCCGCCTTGAAAGGCTTCCGACGTCTTCGATGAGCCGAGAATATTCTTGGGCGTGTGGCAGGCGCCGCAATGGCCGAGCCCCTCAACCAGGTAGGCACCGCGATTCCATTCGGCGGACTGGTCCTTGCCGGGCTGGAATTCGCCGGGCTTGAAGAACAGGCCATTCCATGCCGCCATGGCAAACCTGTGATTGAGTGGCCAGATAAATTCGTTGTCGCGCGGTTCGGCCCGCACCGGGGCCAGGGTGCGCAGGTAGGCGCGGATGTCGTCGACGTCCTCGCGCGTCACCTTGGTGAACCAGGGATAAGGGAAGGCCGGGTAAAGGCGCCGGCCATCGGCGGCCAGCCCCTCATGCATGGCTCGGTAGAACTGCTCTTCCGTCCATGCCCCGATGCCGGTCTCGGGATCCGGCGTTATGTTGGCGGAGTAGATCGTGCCGAAGGGCGTCTCGATTGGCCTGTCGCCCGCGAAGGGCTTGCCGTCATCGGCAGTATGGCAAGCCTCACAATCTCCCGCCGCCACCAGATACCGTCCACGCTCCTGCTTGGCGAAATCACCGATCTGAGCATATGCGAAGGGACCCAGCGTCACGAGCACCGCGCCGAGCGCTGCGGCACCTGCCACCAGAACGACTGCGCGTCGCGTGATCATGTGTGCACCAGTGGGCCGGGATGCTTGAGGTATTGGCGGCGGATCGCATCCGCTGCCCACAGCGCAAGAGCGCTTACCGTTCCGGTCGGGTTGTAGCCGCTATTGTGGGGGAAGGCGCTGGCGCCAACCACGAACAGATTGGGCACGTCCCAGTGCTGGAGATATCTGTTGATCACGCTGTCGGCCGGGCTGGCGCCCATGATGGCGCCACCGGTGTTGTGCGTCGACTGATAAGGCTCAATGTCATAGTGCGGTCCGCGCGCCGACTTCTTGATCTCGCGAGGCTTCATGGCGTGCGCGATCTCCACCATCTTGCCCATGGCGAAATCCTGCATCTTCAGTTCGTTCTGCTTGAAGTCGTAGGTCATGCGCATGAGCGGCCGGCCATAGACATCGCGGTAGGACGGATCGAGATCGAGATGGTTAGACTTGTCCGGCATGACCGCCCCCATGAGCGACACGGACATCGACTTGAGATAATTCTCGACGAAGGCCTTCTTCCACTTGGCGCCCCATTTCGGGGTTCCTTCCGGCAACAGCTCCGTTTCGATTGGACGTCCCGTCGTCATGTAGCCGGCGATATACCCGCCATGGATGAATCCGAGGCCGGTGTGGTCGAAATTGTCGCCGTTCCAATCGTCGACGATGACGCCCAACGCGCCCGCCCCGACGAAAGGATTGAGGAGCTTGTCATCGAAGAACAGGTCGACGGAAGGCGTGAGCTGATAGCAGTAGTTCTTACCGAGCGTGCCCTGGCCAGTACCTGGATCGTAGATCTTGCCGATGCCGGAGCTCATCAGCAGATGCACGTTGTGCGTGGCATAGGCGCACACAATGACGAGATCCGCCGGCTGCTCGAATTCGTTGCCCTGGGCGTCGACGTAAGTGACGCCGGTCGCGTGCTTGCCGGAAGCGTCGACGTTGACCCGCGTGACCTCGCTTTCCGTGCGAACGGTGAAATTCTTCTTCCGCATCAGGACGGGCAGGATGGTCGTCTGGGCACTGGCCTTGGAATAGTTGCCGCAGCCGAATTTCTCGCAGAAGCCGCAATAGGTGCAGGGCGCCAGCGTGACGCCGAGCGGATTGGTATAGGCTTGCGACATGTTGCCCGAAGGGCATGGAAACGGGTGCAGCCCGAGGGAAGCCGCCGCTTGACCGAACAGCGTCGGCCCGTAGGTCTGCTTCATCGGTGGGGTGGGGTAGGGCTTCGAGCGAGGCCCTTCGAACGGATTGCCGCCCGCCTGTTTCTGTCCCTTGACGTTGCCGGCCTGGCCAGCGATGCCGCACAGTTCCTCCCAGCGCATGTAGTAGGGCTCTAGCTCGTCATAGGTGATGCCCCAGTCCTGCAGCATCATGTCCTGCGAAACCGCGGCGTTCCCGTATCGCGCGACGGTCTGGCTGCGAATCTGGAAATCATAGGGCAGGAAGCGCCAGGCCTGGCCGTTCCAGTGGATGATGGATCCGCCGACGCCGGTGCCGGGCAGGAACGAGCCGAGCCGCCGCATCGGAAGCGCCGTCTGCTCGGGGGTATTGCGGAAGGTCAAGGTCTCCTGAGCGGTCTCTTCGAACAGATGCCCGTGATAGCGGTAGCGCAGCTCGTCCTGAATGAAGCTGGGGGCAAAGTCGGTTCCCGTGTCGCGCCAGCTGCCGCGCTCCAGCGCGAGCACCTCGAGCCCGTCTTCCGTAAGCTCCTGCGCCATGATCGCTCCGGTCCAGCCGAAGCCGACCAGGACCACGTCGACGGACGGAAGCCTGTTGACCATGCGTCAGCCTTCCCCGTTCCATTCCGGACGGCCGCGGATCCCGACTGGCGGTTGATCATAGCGTTGTCCGTGCCGGTCGACCCAGTCGAGATAATTGTACCGCGCGCCGGGAAACCCAAGCATCTTCCATCCCGCCATATCCTTGTTCCCGCCATAGATGGGATCGCTGAACATGCCCTCCTTGGTGTTCAGCCAGAGCATCTTGAAAAAGGTCTTGCCATCCACCCCGCCAAGGTCGAGCTTGCCTTTCTCGAGATCGCTTATGATCGCGTCCTGTTGGTCTGGTGCCAGGCCGGCGAAAGGCGCGGCAGAATGCGAGGACGCGACGTGGTCCTCTATAGCCTTGATGGCTGCCCGATAGAGCGCAGAAGGGGTCAGGCGCGATTGATAGCCCTGCGTCTCCTCTCCCTTTGACCAGGGGCCTTGCATGTACCAGCCCTGTGCCCGACCGTAGGCACCGGCTAATTGATGATCGATGAACAGCGCAACCCCGCATGCCTTGGCTCCGGGCCCGATGGCGTCGTCTGGAACGAGCCTTTCGGTAGCGGCTTCGATGAAAGCCGCCTCCTCGGGTGTAAAAAACTTGTAGTCAGGGGCCTGGAGGGGATGCGGAGCGTCGGCCTGATGCGGCAGCCACGGATCTTTGTCGCCACCATGAACATCACGTGAAAAGGCGGGTGCCGTGCCAACGCCTCCGGCTGCCGCTGCGGCGGTTGCACTGACCGCCAGGAATTGGCGGCGGCTGACTTTTTTCGGTTTCACGACGCGGCCATGATTGCGAGTGCGTGCGGAGCCAAACTGGGGCATCGGGGAAATGTTCCCTCCGCGGGTCACTTTTTCGCAGCGCGATTGAACGCCGAGCGGAGGGGAGACCGGGCAGGTCGTCAGCGATGCGCGGACCACGGCGTTGTGGCGGAGGTCGTGCCAGACCGTCCGCAGCGCCGAAGTTGCTGCAACCAGTTGCACCGTTGTGGTCGGCCCGATCCCAGCAAGACTGTCTGGCGGTTCGCTAGATCTCTTGCTGGCGCACGGGCGGCGAAAAGCTGCGCGTCACCTGCGCTCGGTTCTTCAGCCGATCAGGGTCAGCCCGAAGAGAATAGCCAGCCACAAGGCGACCGCCACCGCCACCAGCGGCGGCAGGGTTTCCTCTCCGGTCAGCTTCATGAACACCACGGCGACGACAGCTGCCTTCATCGCCGCGATCAAAAGGTTAACGGCTGTGTTGGCACCATGAAGATCGAGGAAGGATGACGCGACCGTCAGCCCAAGAAGGACCAGCAATGCGACATAAGCGAAGGCGAGCTTGCGGATGTGTTCCATGGCGCCTACGCGTGAACCAGATAGAGGACGGGAAACAGGAATATCCACACGATGTCGACGAAGTGCCAGTAAAGCCCGATCGCATGGGTACGGCGCACGCGGCTGTCGATGTCGGTCCGCCGCCACGACAAAAGCAGGCCTGCAACGACCGCTATGCCGCTGGCCAGATGCACTGCGTGCAGGCCGGTCAACGCGAAATAGAGGCTGAAGAAGAACTGCGCGTGAACGGGATCCGGCCCCTGGTAGAAGAAAGGCGCCCCCAGAACCGGCGCGATGCCTTCGTGGAACTCCTTGGCGTATTCGGCCCCCTTTATGCAAAGGAAAGCGACGCCCAAAAAAGCGGTGATGCCCAGCATCCAGGCCGCGGTGTTCCAACGGCGTGCCGACGCGCTCTCATGCGCAAACGCCATGGTGAAGCTCGACGTGATGAGCACTGCGGTGTTGAGAGTGCCCAACGGCAAGGACAGATGTTTTGAGGCAGCTGCGAAGGCGGGAAGATAGCGGATATGCGCCACCAGGAAGACCAGCAGGATGGCGCCGAAAAGCATCGCTTCAGAGCCCAAGAAAATCCACATGCCGAAACGGTCGGCGGCTTCCTCGCGCCGTACCGTATCGAAGGCTACACTTTCGGGTGCCCGGGTCATGCATCCTCCCGCCGATGCGGGCTGTAGCGTTCGTGCTGCAGTCCCTTCATAGGATAATCATAGGCAGGTCGCGTGACGACCGGCGTCACTTCGAAATTGTGCGGGGGCGGCGGCGAGCTCGTCTGCCATTCGAGACCGGTCGCACCCCAGGGGTTGGCCGGGGCCTTGGCCCCGCGAAACAGCGACCAGCCAAGATAGAAGAGCGGCATGAGGTAGCCTATTGCGAGCACCACCGCTCCGGCCGAAGAGAGCACATGCCAGAACTGGAACTCCGGCGGATAGGTATGGTAGCGGCGCGGCATACCGAGATAGCCCAGCACGAACTGCGGAAAGAAAGTCAGATTGAACCCGACCAGGGACGTGACCGCAGCGACACGCCCCCAGTTTTCCGCGTAGAGCCGCCCGGTCATCTTCGGCCACCAGAAATGGATGCCGGCCATGAACGCCATCACCATGCCGCCGACCATGATGTAATGGAAATGCGCCACAACGAAATAGGTGTCGTGCACATGCACGTCGAAGCCCAGCGCGGCGAGCGCGAGACCCGCCAGTCCGCCGAATGTGAACAGCGCCAGGAAGAACAGCGAATAAAGCATCGGCGCCTCGAAGGTGATCTCGCCCTTGCGAAGCGTCAGGCTCCAGTTGAAGACCTTGATGGCGGATGGAATGGCCACACAGAACGACAGGAACGAAAAGACCACCCCTGCATAGGTGGACTGTCCTGAGACGAACATGTGATGTCCCCAGACCAGGAAGCCTAGAACGGCTATGGCCATCGAGGCGAGCGCGACCGAGGTGTAGCCGAACAGCGGCCGCCGGCTGAAGCAGGGCAGCACCTCCGAGACGACACCCATTCCGGGCAGGATCATGATGTAGACGGCCGGATGCGAGTAGAACCAGAACAGATGCTGGAACAGCAGAGGATCGCCGCCGAGGTCCGGGTTGAAGATGCCGATCCCGAAGACACGTTCCAGCACGATCAGGATCAGGGAAGCCGCAAGCACCGGCGTTGCCAGCACCATCACCAGGCTGGTCGCATACAACGTCCACACAAAGATCGGCAGCCGGAACCAGGTCAGGCCGGGAGCCCTGAGCTTGTGAACTGTGACGATGAAGTTGATGCCGGTCATGATGGTGGAGAAGCCGACGATGAACACGCCAAGCGCGGCTGTGGAAACGAAACTGTCGGAATAGAGGCTGGAAAGCGGGGTGTAGAACGTCCAACCGGTGTCGACACCCCCGGCCACGACCGAAGCGAGCGCAAACCCGCTGCCGATGATGAAGACGTACCAGCTCGCAAGATTGACACGCGGAAAGGCGAGATCGCGGGCGCCGATCATCAGCGGCAGCAGAAAATTCCCCAAACTGGCCGGGATCGATGGCACCAGGAAAAACCACACCATGATGATGCCGTGCAGGGAGAAAAGGCGATTGTAGACGGCGTCGGAGACGAGGTCGCCCGCCGGTGTCGCAAGCTCGATGCGCATGAGAACGGCGAAGAACCCGCCCAGGAAGAAGAAGCCCGTCAACGACACGAGATAGAGCCAGGCGATGCGCTTGTGGTCGGTGGTCAGCAACCAGGACCGTATGCCAGCGCCCTCCGCGAAATAGGTCTCGACATGCGCGCTCTGGCTGCTCATTGGCTCGTCTCGCTGCGACCGGGTGAACTGGCGGATAGCGACTTCAAATAGGCCACCAGCATCTGCAATTCCGATTCATCGATCAGGCCGTCGAAACTCGGCATGATCGGATCATAGCCGGCGGCGATCTGTTTCGCGGGCTGCAGGATCGAGTCCCTGAGATAGGCTTCGTCGGCAACCACTGTCTGCCTGTCCGACAAGGCGACCGGCTTGCCGTAGACGCCGGCAAGGTCGGGCGCGCG
Organism: Mesorhizobium sp. LCM 4577; assembly: GCF_001854795.2. Taxonomy (NCBI): domain Bacteria; kingdom Pseudomonadati; phylum Pseudomonadota; class Alphaproteobacteria; order Hyphomicrobiales; family Phyllobacteriaceae; genus Mesorhizobium; species Mesorhizobium sp. LCM 4577. Next base: position 131,182 of record NZ_MDDU01000005.1, read on the forward strand.
AACCTTGCTCGAGGGTCCGTGGCAGCCCGAGCAGCCCAAGGCGCGAAAGAGTCTCGCGCCACCTTCGGCCAGGGATTCGTCCTGGCCTTGCGCGGCGAGCCACTGCGCGAATTGTTCAGGCGGCATGACGGTCACCCAGCCACCCATTTCCGAATGCTGGGTGCCGCAATATTCGGCACAGAACAAGTGATAGCGCCCCGGCTTGTCGGCAATGAACCACAGATGCGTGGTTCGGCCGGGCACCGCGTCCTGCTTCAAGCGGAATGCCGGAACGTAGAACGAGTGGATCACGTCTTGGGAGGCAAGCGACACGACCACCGCCTTGCCGGCCGGTACGTGCAGCTCGTTGATTTCACGCTGCCCGCCGGCATGGCGGAACGTCCACATCCACTGTTTGCCGAGCCCGGCTATTTCCAAAGCGTCGGCAGGCGGCTGATCGCGGTAAACGTAGAGTTCAGCGCCCCAGGCGAAGATGATGAACGCAACGACCAGACTGGCGCCGGTCCAGCCGATCTCCAGCGGCAGGCTACGGCCGCGCGCGCCGGTGCGATCCGCCGATGTGCCTGCCCGGTATTTCACCGCATAGTACACGACAAGGCCTGTCAGGAGCAGAGTGAGCGCTGTCGAGAATGCCAGCACTCCATAAAACAAGACGTCGACCCTGCCTGCGACCGAAGAGGCTTCCGGCGGCGCGAAATGGATTGCGAAGCTCATGCCCGCCTCCGCGCAAGCAGAGCGATGCCGCTGCCAAGCACAAGCAGCGTCGCGATACCTCCGATCTTGAGCGCGGCCCAGATAGGCGCGGTATACTGCCCCTTGGAGGTGTCGAACCCGGCGCACAGCAAGAACACATGATCCGCGATCGAGCCGAGCTTGTTCGCGGATGCCTCGACGAGCGCCAGCCTCAGGTCGCGTGGCTCGAAGGTCAGGGCGGGCAGAACGCGAGAGATGCGCCCCTTGGGTGTCACAGCCAGGACGGCGATCGGATGGACGAATTGCTCCACGCGCGGTCGGGTGTCGAAATGAATGCCCGCCTCAGCCGCCAGCGATGCGCCGGCGCCGTCCGCGCCGGTCAGAAAGTGCCAGGCCTTCAGCCCGGCGGGCGTCGTTGACTGCGCAACGACCTCTTTGGCATTTGCGGCGTCTTCTGCCGTCTCCGTCCCGTCGATCGAGATGAACAGGGCCCGGTAGTCCGCCGGATCAAGGCCAGTGTTCTGGAGGTCGGAGGCGACCGCTTGCTGCGTGAGCCCGCATAGGTTCGGGCATTTATTATAGCCGAACACGACGAGTGCCGGCTTCCCGGACAGAATCTCGTCGAGGGATCGTTCGGCTCCAGAGGAGTCGCGAAGCTTGCGGCCGAGGTCGAACTGCGCTCCGATCTTGGGATCGAAGGAGGGTCGCTCGACAGCGCGCACCGTCACGGCGCTTCCAAGCAAAAGCAATGCGGCCAACAGCAGCGACTTCATTGGGCCGTCCCTTTGGTGGTCGTGTCACGGCATTGCTGCGCTTGCTTTGAACGGGGCACGTCCGCGCTCAGCAGGGCGCACTCTCCCTGCGCCGCCGCGGGCTTGTCCCAAACCGGCAAGCCGTTTCGAACGACGAGCTTCATGGCGTCGTCGATCGGAATGCGAGCGATGCCAGCCGTGCGGTCGACCCAACCAAGCTTGTTCAGCTCGGCATTTTCCTCTTTCCGGGTCGAGGCGAGCTCCTGTCCGGGCGCCGTCGAGAGCTTCGGGGTTGCATCGTTTGAACGCCACGCCGCACCGGGCGGCGGCCACCGTGGAGGCAGGACGAAGAGCGCATAGAGCAGCCCGCTCGCCACAAGCAGGAACGCGACCAGTCCCCCTGCGAAAAGAAGCAGGGTTCCGGGCCAGACGTCTCGCGTCTCGGGAGGGCGCGAATTCTCAGTCATGAATGCCCACCCGGCGCCAGAAAAGTTGAAGCTGAGGCTCTCGCAACAGCAACAGGAACACCGCGAGCCACAGCCCGCCGGCACCGGCAAAGGCGCCCAATTCGATCCAGATTGACGACAGTTTCGGTGCGACCAGCGGCGCGCGGACGCGCCACAGGGTCTCGAATATGTGCCCGGCAAGCATCGCCGCCGCCAACGACATCAGGCCCCGGTGGCTGCGTTTGACGTCGCGCACAAGAAACCCGCCGAACGGTAGGATGAACTGCAGCAGGATGATCAGCCAAAGCACGACCAGCCAGATGCCTGATGTGCGCAGCACGTACCAGTGAATGTCGTTTGGCAGGTCACCCGCCCAGATGACCAGCCATTGCATATAGGCGAGGTAGGCCAGGGTGAGCATGAAGCCGAACAGCATATTGGCCACGTCCTCGCCGAGTGAGGTCTTTTCGCCTCCGCCCGGCAAAGCCGCGACGGCTTGGGTTGCAGCAAGGACCAGCAAGGTCAACGACGCGGCGCCGACGACCTCGGCAGATGCCTCCAACATGCCGTAGACGGTCGAGCTCAATTCCGGGTCGAGCGACAGCATCCAGTCTATTGCGAAAACCGACACCGCTGCCCCTTGCAGCACGAGACCAAGCGCGAAGCCGCGGCTTGAACGGGTACGCTTGTCGCCATCGGTCCAGTTCAGGATCAAGGCGGCCAGCACCAGCCAGATCGCGGCACAAGCCCCGAGCCGAACGAGGAAGAACGGAACGTTGAGGTATGATAGTTTCTCGCGGATGACGTCGGGCAAAGTTGCGGTGTCACCGACCGCCCAGGGAAAGACAAGGTCGGGGCGGGCCGCAACAGGCAAGAGGAGGACAAGCGCCAGCGGCAGCGTGCAGGTCATTGCCCGCAAGCAGGGCCGCATCGCGTCTCCCCAACGGCCACCCGTGAGGCCATGGATCATCAGCAGCGTCATGGCGCCAAGCGGAAAGCCAACCGCGAGGATCGCGGCCGTCATCCAGGCGGCAAGCAGCACCCGCAGATTGAGGACCGCCCCGGCCAAACAGACAACGAGGCCGATTGCGCCTACCGCTAATGCCGCCCTTGCGGGGCCGTGGTCGGGAAGCCGGATCATGGTACGGCCTCGCTCCGGAGCTTGGCCTTCAGATCCTCGCTCAGTTCAGCCACCGGTGCATCGCGCGAATATTGCAGCGCACGGATGTAGGCAACGATCGCCCACCGATCCGCCGGCGGCACCCGCGATCGGTAGGAATACATCACTCCGTATCCGTTGGTGATGACATCATAGAAATGGCGATCCGAAGCCTGGCGCAGCGCGTCCTGATGGTAGCTTGGCGGCGAAGGAAAGCCGTGCCTCGGGATGACCCCGCGGCCATCGCCGGCGCGCCCGTGGCAGGGCGCGCAGAAGATCTCGAACCGCTGGCGTCCATGTTGGAGCAGGGCAAATGTTATTGGATAGGGAATCGTCTGGGGGGTCGCCGCGAGATCTTCACCGCGCTCGATTGTACCCTGTATCGGCATGCGCGCCGATGCGCCATCGGCAAACTCGTTGCTTGCGTCGAGCGGATTGTAGCGCGGTTGCTCGGCCATTTGCTGCTTGCAGGCGGCAAGCAACGGTGCCATGCCGACCAGCACGGCGAGGGCCGCCCTCATGCCTCCACCTCTGAGATTTGCTCGGCGCCGAGCCGCTCGAGCTGGGCTCTGGTGGCGGGCTTGCTGAATTTCGGATCGTCGGCTCTTACCAGAAGGTAGAAGTTGCCCCCTTCGGCAAAAGTGAAGATCGGCGCGTTGAAGACCGGATGGTAGTAGCGCGGCAGGCCGTTGGCGACAAACACGCCGATGAATCCGGCAACGGCGGCGCCGAGGATGGCGGCTTCGAAAGCGATGACGATGTAAGCCGGCCACGAATGCAGCGGTCTGCCGCCGACATTGATCGGATAGTCTATCTCTACAGAGTAGAGGATCAGTCCGTAGGCGAAAGCTGCCCCGAGGATCGCGCCGGCAAGGACCACAAGCGGCATTCTGGTCTTGGGCATGCCCAGGATCTCAGCGAGCTCCGGGACGGGATAAGGGGAGTAGCCGTCCATGCGGCTATAGCCGCGTTTGCGCATGGCCCTGGCTGCATCGGCAAGGCGATCGGCATCTGGGAATGATGCGATGATGCCGTAGAGCGTCATGATCCCTTGCCCTCTTCAGCCAATTCCTCGACCTCAAAGATCGTGATCGCCGGCAGGATGCGAATGAACAGGAACACCAGAGCAAAGAAAGTGCCCAGCGAGCCGAACAGGATGCCGTAGTCGAGCCAGGTCAGCGATTGCTCGTCCCACGCCGAAGGCAGGAAGTCGCGGCTGGGACCGCTGACGACGATCACATAGCGCTCCAGCCACATGCCGACATTGATGATCACGGCGACTATGAACAGCACCGGCATGTTGCGCCGGACCGCGCGAAGCCACAGCAGTTGAAGAACGCCGCAATTGCAGACCAGCATCGCCCAGAACATCCACGCATAGGGGCCGATGGCCCGTTCGACCATCATGGTGCGCTCGTAGGCTTCGCCGGAGTACCAGGCGAAGAAGGCCTCGGAGACGTAGCCGTAGGCGACGACCATGCCTGACGCGATCATCAGCTTGGCGGCATTGTCCATGTGCTTGAGCGTGATCAGGTCTTCGACGGAAAAGGCCCACCGCAACGGAATGGCGATGGTCAGCACCATGGCGAAACCAGAGAGCAGCGCGCCAGCGACGAAATAGGGCGGGAAGATCGTCGAATGATAGCCGGGCACGATGGCGAAGGTGAAGTCGAGCGAGACGATGGAATGGACCGAGACAACCAGCGGCGTCGCAAGCGCCGCCATCAGGTAATAGACACTTTCATAGCGCGCCCAGTGATAGGCTGAGCCGCGCCATCCCATTGCAAGCAGGCCGTAGAAGATCTGAGCGGCACGCGAGCGTGCCCGGTCGCGCAGTATCGCGAGGTCAGGCAGCAGGCCCATATACCAGAACAGCAGCGAGACGGTCGCATAGGTGGCGATCGCCGCGAAATCCCAGACAAGGGGGCTGCGCCATTGCGGCCAGCGCATATGCGTGTCGGGCAGCGGCAGGAGCCAGTAGAAGAACCAGGGCCGGCCAAGATGCAGGATTGGATAGAGACCCGCCATGGCAACGGCGAAGAGCGTCATGGCTTCGGCAAAGCGGTTGATCGAGGCGCGCCATGGCTGGCGCAGAAGCAAAAGCACCGCTGAGATCAACGTGCCGGCATGCCCGATGCCGATCCACCAGACGAAGGACGAGATCATGGTGCCCCACGCGACGGGAATGTTGATGCCGTAGGCGCCGACGCCGACCGCTATCAGATATGTGATCGAATAGAGGAAGAGCAGGACAAGGAGGAAGAACAGGAAGAAGGCTGTCCAGAAGTAGCGCGGCAGCCGCCCCTGCAGCACGACCGAAGCGATACGCCCACTGATCTCGGGGAAGTCGTGCCGGCCCAACAGATTGGGCGGGCGCGGCGGTGTCTTGTTGGTGCCTGCTGCAGCCTCAGCCATCGGCCTCCCCCTGACGGCGCGAGACGGTAGCGTCCCTGCTGCCCGTGTTGCGGATGCGTCCAAGGTAGGTGGTTCGAGGACGGGTATTCAGTTCTTCCAGCAAAGCATAGGAATGAGGTGCGGCTCGCTCGCGGCTTACCTGGGACTGCACGCGGTTCTTGTCGCCGAAGGTGATGGCGCGCGTCGGGCAGGCTTGCTGGCAGGCGGTGACCACCTCTCCGTCCTGGATAGGCCGGTTGTCTTTCTGCGCCTCGATGCGCTTTGCGCTGATGCGCTGGACGCAATAGGTGCATTTTTCCATCACGCCGCGCGAGCGCACCGTGACATTGGGATTGTATGCAGCCTGACGCGGGCCGGCCGTCTCCTTGTCGAAGTTCTGGAACTCGAGGAAATTGAAGCGCCGCACCTTGTAGGGACAGTTCTGCGAGCAGTAGCGGGTGCCGATGCAGCGGTTATAGACTTGGGCGTTCAGTCCGTCATGGGTGTGGACTGTGGCGTTGACCGGGCAGACGACTTCGCACGGCGCCTTCTCGCACTGCATGCAGGGTACAGGCTGGAACAGTGTTTCCGGTGCCTCCGGCGGTCCGTGATAGTAACGGTCGACGCGTAGCCAGTGCATCTCATGGCCAAGGGCACATTGGTCCGGCCCGACTGTCGGGATGTTGTTCTCCGTCTGGCACGCGGCGACACAGGCCATGCACCCGATGCAGGCCGACAGATCGATCGACATCGCCCAGGCCTCTTCAGGATAGGCCCAATCGGGGTAGACGGATTCAGTCGGTGGCGGCGGCACGCCGTCGCGCACGAAATCCGGTGCCTGTTTGAAATGATCCAGCGAGGCAAAGCGCACGATCGCGCGCCCCTCCATCGTCTGATGCTCCTGCGTGGTCACGAGGGGAGCAACCCGTTGGCCCACGGTCATCGTAATGCCCTGTGCGGACCAGGGTTCGCCGGCCGTCCGGAACCGAAACGCGTCATAGCCCCCCGCCATCGCCGCTACGCCGCCCAATGGGAACTGGCCGCGGCCGAGCGTAAGGGTCACGGTATCAGTGGGCTGACCCGGCATGATCCATGCCGGCCCTTCGATCGATTGCGTATTGCTTTCCAGCCTTATCGTCTGCCCGTTGCGAAGCCCGAGCTTACTGGCGTTGGCCGGGGCGATCATGACCACGTTGCTCCAGACGACTTTCGTCAGGGGATGCGGCAACTCCTGCAGCATGGCGCAGTTGGCATGTCGTCCGTCACCCAGATACGGATCGGCGACTATCCGGACCTCCAGGCCGTTGGCGAGGGATTTGCCGCCGGGCGGGGGAAGGGCGCCTGACGTTGAGACGGCTATCGGCGCCGCCGCCGTCGCCGCGACCACCCCATCGCGGAGCGTCTTGCGCCAGGCTTCGTCGTCCAGCGATGTCGCCCATGTCGCGCGGACCAGTGACAGCGGGTTGGAATTGAAATCCCCCTCCAGGGCGGCAACGATTTCGTGGAACGTCCTGCCGCCGAACAGAGGGGCTATCAGCGGCTGCATAATCGAGGCGGTGCCGTCATGAGCTCGCGCGTCGCTCCATGCCTCGAGGTCGTGAGCGGCCGGAATGTGCCAGTGGGACAGCATGGCCGTGGCGTCGCGATAAAGACCGCAATGGACGAGCAGGGTCAGGCGCTTGAGGGCCTTCACAACGTCGATGTCGGCCGGGGCCGTCGCCATGGGATTGGCGCCAAGCACGAAAAGCTCGCTCACCGAACCGGCTTCGATGTCCCGGCACATAGCGGCCAGGTCACCGGTCACCGGCATTGCATGCGGGGCATCGATCAGGTGGACAGTGCTGCCCAGCGCGCCAAGACGAGCATTGATCGCCAGGGCGACGCTGTGGACATAATTGCTTTGCTGCTCGCCGGCGACAACGAGAGCTCGCGCTCCGGCGGACCGGAGTTCGGCGGTCGCATCGGCAAACCATGGAGGACGTTCCACATCGGGCGTGTTGCTGGTGGGTGCGACGCCCATGGCGGTGGCAAGCGCTTGTGAAAGCGCTTCCACCCGGCTTGGCCGGACGGCGTGATGGTGATCGGCCGCCGCCGCCGTGATGCTCGGCGTCGTGGCGACAGCGAAAAACCGGCTCATCGGGTCGCCGGGGGCGCGTACGCGCCGCCGGGAGACGAAATCCGCTGCGTAGGCGAGACGACCGGGACCCTGCGCGAGGAAGTCGGAGTCCAGCGACAGGACCACATCGGCCTTGTCGAAATGGTAGACAGGAATGCAGGCTCGGCCGAACAGGGATTGCCCCGCTTGTTCGGCACCGGGCGTGGCCAAGGCATCGTGACCATAGATTCGCAAAGATGGGTAACGCGAGCAGAGCCGCTCGATCTGGGCTTTGAGCGTGGGAGAGGTTGTCGCCCCGATCAGGATCGCGCAGCCTTCTCCCTGCCTCGTTGCCAAGCGCGTGCCCAACGCGGCCATGTCGCGGAGGAAGTCGCCATACGAGGCGGGATCCCCGTCTTTGAGCGGCGTTCGCGATCGCTCGGGATCGAACAGTTCCAGGACAGAGGCTTGCATGAGGGCGTCGGTAGCACCGCGCGAGCTCGGATGATCGGGATTGCCCTCGATCTTGGTTGGGCGGCCCTCGTGGCTCTCGACGACGGCACCGATCCCATAGCCCTGGCTCGACAGGGCGGTCGCATAGTACAACGGCTTGCCGGGGATCACGATTTCCGGCTGGCGGACATAGGGCACGATTTCCCGGGCCGGGCTGCAGGCGGCCAGCCCCGCGAGCGACAGCGATGCGCCCATCAGCTGCAGCAGGGTGCGCCGGTCGACGTCTACCGGGAGACTGCGGGCGAGCGACGGGAATTCCGCCTGTAGATAGGCGTCCAGCTCAGCCGTTCCGGCACGCTGCTCCAGGCTGCGCCACAGCCGCTCGTTCTCCCGCGCAGCGGGTTCGCTACCGATGGCAGACATAGCAATCCGTCATGGTGTCGGGGTGAATGCCAAGAGCGCTGATGAGCTGCTTGCGAATGGCATCGATGTCCTCGGGTGCCTTCCAGTGCAGTAGAAAGACATCGCCAGGAGGACGAAGGTTCGGCCCGGGATTTCTATGGCAGCCGAGACACCATTCCATGGACAGTGGCTGCGCCTTCGCCATCAACGGCATGTCGTCGACCTCGCCGTGGCATGTTTCGCACGCAACGCCTTTGGCGATGTGGATGGAGTGATTGAAGTAGACGTAGTCCGGCACGGAGTTGACGCGATGCCACCGCAAGGGCTGGCCGCTGGCCAAGCTTGCCCGGACCGGCGCAAGCATGGCGGCGTTGGTATAGAGCTGAGAGTGGCAGGTCATGCAAACCTCCGTGGCTGGAAGGCCAGCCGAGGCGGAGGTCTCGACGCCGTTGTGGCAATAGCGGCAATCGATGCCCAGCTCTCCCACGTGATGCTTGTGGCTGAAAGGCACAGGCTGCGCCATCGCTTCCCCCACTCCCGTCACAAAGTGCGATCTCAGCCATGCGGTCCCGAGCGTCGCCGCCGCCATCGATGCCGCGAGCGTGCCCCACAGCACGAAACGCACGGCGCCGTCTGCGCTTCTGGCGAAAACCTGGGGCATCCCCTCCGGAACCTGAATTGCTCTCCGGCTCCCGAACTTCGCAATCGCTCAGGAGTTCCAAAAAATCGCCCTGCGTTCACGCATTGGTGACTAGGCAGGCAGAACTGGCCGCAGCGCTGTTCGCCCTCTTGACTGTGTCAGCTCGTCAAAGCGGCACTGGGGCGCGCCGCAAATTTCAAAAGGCTCCCTTGGTCTTGTGAGCCTCGAGCCGGGCGAGTGCCGGGGTGCACGCCACACGGCGAGGTACCCATGCGCTTGAGCTCGCGGCGGCCTCGAGCACGGCATTCCCTTTCGAGCCTTTGGCGAACCTGGCGAGATGCGTTTCGCTCGCTACCGGCAAGAGCAAGGAACCTTATGATGTCGGCGCGGTTTGGGGCAGGGCTGCGAAAGGACGAAACTCGGATCCAACGGCATGCGCTTCACGGCCTGCGGCCTGGCCCGATCCGAGAGTGCCCCCAGACAAAAACGGAGGCAAGTCGGAAGGGACGTGAATCCGATGGCTACCACCGCGCGAGCTCGGGCCCGCCCTGTGTTCGGTGGCTGCTTCGCAGCTAGAAGATCTGCGGTCGGCGGGGGCCAGCGATAACCGCAAACCCGCAAAGCAGGGACACCGCGGTTGGCGGTCCCGTAATCCCTGCGTTCTGTTCATGGGGAGGCAATGGCGCCAACCGGAAACGATGGAGGTTACGATGCGCGCTCGATTCCTGAGCCTTACCGGGGTCACAGGTCTCTTGGTCGCTTTGATTGGCGCCGTGCTTGCGGTGGGCGGCGCTGATCTTGCGTGGCTCGGCGGCACCACCTACTACGGTGTGACCGGACTCCTGCTCATCGCCTCGGGAGTCTTGATCCTTCTGCAGCGACCGCTCGGGTTTTGGCTCTACGGCGTCGTCCTCGCCTTCACCCTGGCCTGGTCCCTTTACGAGGTGCGGCTCGATGGTTGGGCGTTGCTGCCGCGGCTGCTAGCGCCAGCAGTCCTGGGTCTGTGGATAGCGATGCCCTGGGTCGCCGGACGGCTCGGCCTTCGCGCGGCAGACCGCTGGATCGGCGCCGGCGTGTGCGTTGCGCTGATCGCGCTCGTGTTCGCCGCCGGTTGGATCACAACCGCCCAACGGTGGCGGCAGAACGGTCAGATCGCATCGGCCTCAGCCGTGAGCAATCCCGAGTTCGGGGTCGCGCCTGGCGACTGGGTGTATTACGGCCGCACTGCGGACGGGCATCGATACTCGCCTCTCACGCAGATCACCCCCGCCAATGTCAACCAGCTTGAGGTTGCCTGGACTTTCCACACAGGCGACCTGCCCCGCCCTGGAGAAAACGCTCATGGCCACGAGTTCAATTTCGAAGCGACGCCGATCAAGGTCGGCGACACCATGTATCTGTGCACGCCGCATCGCGATGTCGTGGCGCTCGACCCCGTTACCGGTGATCAGCGCTGGCGTTTCCGCCCGCAGAACGACACCAGGTCCAATATTTATCTCGCCTGCAGAGGCGTGGCGCACGCGACGGTCGGCGCGACAGGGGACACCTGCTCCGAGCGGATCATCTCGACGACAGCGGACGCGCGTTTGTTCGCATTGGATGCGGGAACGGGCCAACTCTGTCGGGACTTTGGCGAGAACGGCTATGTGGACCTGAGGCAGGGCATGGGTGTGGTGCCACCCGGTTTCCACTTCATAACCTCGCAGCCGATGGTCGCCCGCGGCAAGATCATCCTTTCCGGCTGGGTGTATGATAATCAAACGGAGGGAGAGCCGTCAGGCGTGATCCGCGCGTTCGATGCCCGGACCGGCAAGCTCGCCTGGGCCTGGGACATGGGTCGCGCCGATCCAACGTCGCCCCTAAAGCCCGGGGAAATCTATACCCGCGGCACCCCGAACGGCTGGGGCGCATATACGGCCGACGACAAGCTTGGGTTGGTCTACGTGCCGATGGGCAATGCCACCCCTGACTACTGGGGCGCCAAACGACGGCCGTTCGACGAGAAGTACAGCTCCGCCATTGTGGCGCTCGAGATCGACAGCGGGCGTGAGCGTTGGCACTTCCAGACTGTCCATCACGACGTGTGGGATTTCGATCTGCCGATCGCCGGCAGCCTTGTGGACCTGCCTGACGGCACGCCAGCGATGGTGCAGACCACGAAGCATGGCCAGCTGTTCCTGCTCGATCGGCGCGACGGCCATCCGCTCGCCGCCGTTGAGGAGAAGCCGGTGCCGCAGGACGGCCTGCCGGGCGATAGGCTCTCTCCGACCCAGCCCTATTCCGCGGGAATGCCAAGCCTGACGCCCGCCAAGCTGACTGGTGCAGAAACCTGGGGTGTGACCCCGATCGACCAGATGCTGTGCCGCATCAAGCTCGCCGGCAGCCGAAATGATGGGCTCTTTACGCCACCGACGACGAAAGGCTCCATCCTCTACCCGGCTTTCGACGGCGTGATCGACTGGCAAGGCGGAGCGGTCGACCCTGCGCGCCATCTGTTCATCGCCAACACCAGCTATATCCCTTTCACGTCCAAAGCGACGCCGCACGATGAGGCGGTGAGGAAGGGACTGATTTACCCTTGGGCCGGGTGGCAGAGCGGCCAGCCTTATCCGCAACCGCCTGAATTCGCCAACGGCCCGCAATACGGAACACCTTACGAAGTCACTGTGAGGCCGTGGCTCAACGTCCTGGACGCCCCGTGCATGCGGCCACCCTGGGGCAAAATGGTCGCGATCGATCTCTCCACTCGCCAGATCGTTTGGGAGCGGCCCGTCGGAACCACACGCGACATGGGGCTGTTCAAGACCCGCTACGACCTGCCGTTGCCGACCGGCATCTTCAACATCGGCGGGTCGTCCATTACCGCAGGCGGACTGATCTTCGTGGGAGCCTATGCCGATGATTACATCCGCGCGATCGACGAGCGGAGTGGCAAGGTCGTATGGCGGGCGCGGCTGCCGGCTGGCGGGCAGGCGACACCGGCGGTCTATCAAGGCCGCGATGGTCGCGAATATATAGCGATTGCCGCTGGGGGTCATGGCGGGTTGGGGACGCGCAACGGCGACGCCGTGATCGCGTACGCGCTGCCCATCCAATGAGCGTGATCGACACGGGGTACGGCAACGGCGCGGCTCCGGTCGGGTCCTCACCGGCCGTGCGTGCCGTGCGCATGGCGGTCTTTCTGCTCAGGACCAGCTACCCGCCTTCAGCGACGCCATCGGGCAGCTCGACGAGCGGGAGCTAGAGCGTTCGAATCTCTAGTCTGCCTGCCTTCAGGCGACTGATCGTTTCCGGGTCAAATCCGGGGAGCTGCGCAACGTCGCGCCAACTCGCAAGCGGCCTGGCCTCGATAACTGCATTTGCCTGCGCAAGGTTGAGCCCTCCGGCCGCCATCAGTTCGTCAATGGTCGCTGAATTTAGATCGACCACTTCTCCGGCGTGATGAGCCTCGCGCGTTTTCGGACCTGACATTGCCACTGCTTTCGTCGTTACCAACGTGCAACCAACCCACTCAGAAGAAGTTCCGCGCGCTTCCAACGCACTAGTAGTCGGCGCTCAACAGCAGCCGGTAGTGGATCGTTTGAAGGCGGATCAAACCGTCTTGAATGAAAAAGGTGTCGGCACCGTCTGCAGCGTCGAAGCGCTCGGAGGTCGCACGCCAGATAAGCAATGCGAAGCGTTCACGCACTTGCTTCTTGATCAACTCGAACTTCCCGTGAGGCAACTGTTCCCTCAACCTTCTTGCCGAGTTCCTCAGCGCGTCATGCCCACAATCATTCGAATTGACTGTAAGGAGAACAACATCAGTAGCGTAGTTGCGCGCCAGATCCTCCTCGAGACGACCTTGCAGCCTCAGCCGGAGATGATCCTCAAACACCTGTTGGGCCGAACGTGTGGACAGAGGCGAAGTAATGAGGGAGGGGGCCATGCAGCCAAACTGGGTCGCTGTGACAAGGTTCCATCAAAGGAGCTGTTCGTACCGGCTCCGCTGAATGACCTTCGACATGACCGGCTGCTGGGCGGCGACATCATGCCGGCGATTGGAGGTGTTATTTCCCGTATCGCTGCTCCAAGGCGTCGGCTATGTGCTCGCAAAGCAGCTCCCCGGTGGCGATGGTGACGTGGAGACGGATGCATGCCCCTTGCTGATCGATCACCGTGACCACCGCGCCGCGGTCGGAGTATTCGAACGTGTCAAGAACGTTGTGAACGAAGAAATCAGCCTTGTTGGGCACCGAGCCGGCCTGATCTTCCACGGCCTTCCTCCATCCAAAATCAGTGGGTCATGGCTTAGTCAGCAGTCGTGTTCCAGGCTCTCCTCCGACAGCTGCCGTTCATTAAATATGTAGCGAAAAGCCTCAGCGTCCAGAAGAATACTAGCGCAGCTCGCGCAACCCTGTTGAGCGGTGAGTATCTCTTTTCCCAAGGGGGTAACCGGAAATTGTTCTGGCGCTGCATCATTGAAGGCAGACGATGACCAGCAACAAATTGCGCTAAACGTCGCCTTAAGTGAGCTTTAATATTTGAGCGCGAGTCTGGCGAGGCGCCTCCAATTGGCCCGCTAATCGTGCCTGCGGGTCGGACTGAGCTTATCAGGTCAGCGTTCATAATGAAATGGTTCAGGGACGTCAGTGTCGGCAGCAAGCTCTCGCTGGGTTTTGGGTTGGCGTTGCTTTGCACGGTGACGGTTGGTGTGTTTGGGGTCGCGCAGCTGCGGTCGCTCAACAAGGTGACGAGCGAGATCACCGGAATTTGGTTGCCCCAGGTCCAGATCGTCGGCGAGATGAAGCGCAACCTGGCGGAGCATCGGCTTTTCGCTAGCCTGCGGGTGCGTAACACCGATGCTCACCAAACGGCTGACATCGACAAGGAAATGGCGAGAGAGAGCGAAGAAATGTTCCGAGATCGCCGCGCCTACCGCAGGAGTGCCGGATCACCGGCCGAGCAGGAGCTATTCGATCAATTCGTCAATCTGTGGACGGCGTATCAAGACTCCCTGTCGTCGATCATTCCGCTTCTCGATACCGCGGCGCGGACGAAGGCAGCTAACGAGTTCGAGGCGGTTTCGCTGCCCACGGTTGCGGCCGCGGCTCAGCGGCTCGACGGCCTCCTGGCGCTCACCGATCAGCGCAGCACGGCTGCCGCGGCCATGGCGGACCGCACCTACGCCTTCGCGCAGCGGCTGACCTGGGCCGCGATCGTCTTTGCCGCCGTTTGCCTCGGCGTGCTTGTCGCCTGGATTCGCCATAATGTCAGCAGGCCTATCCTCGAGGTGAGCGCGGCGATGCACCGGTTGACGCAGGGCGATCGTGCCTCAACGCTCGTTGCGCTGAAAAGCGACCGACGCGACGAGATCGGGCTCCTGTTCTCCGCCTTCGCCGGTTACCGCGCCAGCCTGGAGCGCAACGAGGCCCTGGCTCGCGAGGCTGAATCGGAACGGCAGCATTTGGTTGCCGCTGCCGCGAATATGCCTGTGGGCCTGTGCATGTTTGATGCCGAGCGGCGGTTGATTTTTTGCAATCAGACCTACGCCGATCTCTACCACTTGCCGGCGAGCATGACTCGTCCAGGCTCTCATTGGGCCGATTTGATGCGTTTCCGGATCGCGGCGGGGCTTTACGTTGGTCATGACCCCGAAAAATATCTGGAAGAGCTCTCGGCGACGATTGACCGCGGCAAGCGGGTTGTGAGCCTTGTCGAACTCCGGGACGGGCGCACCATTGATCTCATTCACCAGCCGCTGCCAGGCGGGGGATGGCTTGCCACGCATCACGACGTGACAGATTTGCGGCGCAGCGAGGCTCGCATCTCGCACGTGGCGCGCCATGACGGGCTTACCGAACTTCCAAACCGCATTCTGTTCCGCGAACGCGCCGAGGAAGCCTTGGCCGAGATGGCTCGCACGGATTGCAAGGTAGCCTTCCTTTGCCTGGATCTTGATCATTTCAAGACCGTCAACGACACGCTGGGACACCCGGTCGGAGATGTGTTGCTGCAGGAGGTCGCCGCAAGACTGAGGCAGGTCGTGCGCGAGGACGACACAGTGGCCAGGCTTGGCGGCGACGAGTTCGTGATCATTCAAAAGGGGAGCGATCAGCCGATCGAGGCCACCGCCCTTGCGCAATGCGTCATCCATGCGCTGAGCGCACCCTATATCGTTGACGGCCATGGCGTCACGGTCAGCGCCAGCGTTGGCATCTCGATTGCGCCGGACGACGGCACAAACGCCGACCAGCTGCTCAAGAACGGCGACATGGCGCTTTACCGGGCAAAGGCCGAGGGCCGCAGAACATACAGGTTCTTCGAGCCGGAAATGGACGCCCGTATGCAGGCGCGGCGGTTTCTGGAGCTTGATCTGCGCGACGCCTTGGGACGGCAGCAGTTCGAGATCTATTATCAACCGCTCCTTAATCTCGAAAACGGCGAGGTCAGCTGTTTCGAGGCGCTGCTGCGCTGGCATCACCCGGTCCGGGGAATCGTTTCGCCGTCTGAGTTCATCCCCTTGGCCGAGGAGATCGGCCTGATCGTCCCGATTGGGGAATGGGTGATCAAGCAAGCTTGCCTCGACGCGGCAAACTGGCCCGAAGGTATCCGGGTTGCCGTGAACCTGTCGCCGACGCAGTTTCGCAACGCTCGCTTGCTTTCCACGATTGTCGCAGCCCTGGATGCCTCTGGATTGCCCGCGAGCCGTCTCGAGCTTGAAATCACCGAGACCGTGCTGCTGGCCGACACCGAGGCCACTCTCGCGATGCTGAAACAGATCCACTTGCTGGGTGTGCATATCGCGATGGACGACTTCGGAACCGGATATTCGAGCTTGAGCTACCTGCGCTCGTTTCCATTCGACAAGATCAAGATCGATCAGGCCTTCATAAAGGATGCCGGGGGCGTCGACAGCTCCGTCGCCATTATTCGGGCCGTCACAAGCCTCGGCAGCAGCCTCGGAATGGAGACCACCGCCGAAGGGTTCGAGACAGCCGAGCAACTCGATCGGGTACGACGGGAAGGCTGCACCGAGGCACAGGGTTTCCTGCTCAGTCGGCCCCTGCCTGCCCGGGAAATCCCCGCCATGCTGGAGCGGGCGCGTGCAGTTGTGGCGGGCGAAATCAGCGAGCCTGCACCCGAAATCACAGGCGAGCGGAACGAAAACCTGATTGCTGGCGACCGGCGAGCCAGAAGTGCGTCTTCCCGGGCTTGAGGGGCAAAGGCGCCCCGCCCGCCGAACAAACCGAAAGCTGCTCGTTCTGATCGTCTGCGGCGAGCGCGCGGCAATCAAAGGCAAGTGTCAGCCGCAGCTTCCGAACCAGGCCGGCGAGCGCCTCCGAAAGCCAGCCCGCCTTTCCTCTGTCAGGGAGAGATATTGCTGGCCCCTGGAACCTCTCGCGAAAGCAGGTGTCGAGTCGAGTTAGGGGGATTGAGCCCTTCCTGGAACAGCAAACTTTGCCCTCTAGCATTTCTGGCCGGCGAACCCTGTCTGGTGGCGAGGGCCGCGAAGTCAACATCGCGACCGTCGGCAGTGACCTGGAGGAGCACAGAGCGAATCCGAACTCCGTTTCCCGGCGGCGACGCGAGGTGGTTGATATCGCCGCAGGGAAAATCTGAACGCTGATGCCTCAGCCCTTGCCGACCGGCAGCGCCACGAAGCGGTTCGAATCGTCGCGGGTGATCTGCATCAGCACGGCCTTGCGGCCGGCCTTGGCGGCATCGGTCATCGCCTTGGAGGCGTCGTCGGTGGTGTTCACCTCGTGAGAATTGATCGAGGTGATGACGTCGCCGGGCTGGATGCCGCGGTCGGCCGCCTCGCTGTCGGGATCGACATCGGTGACCACGAGACCCTTGCCGTTGTCGGACTTCGTGACGGTCAGGCCGAGATCGGCGAGCTTGTCGGGCTTGGCGGCGGGCGCCGACTGCTTGCTGTTGTCGTCGTTCGAGGCCTGCTTGTCGCTCGCGGGCAGCGTGCCGAGATCGACCTTGACCGTCTCGTTCTTGCCGTTGCGCCAGACCGTGACATCGACCGATTTGCCCGGCGCGAACGCACCGATCATGCGGGCGAGCTCCTTCGGCGAGGCGACATCCTTGCCGTCGACCTGGGTGATGACGTCACCGGCGACGATGCCCGCCTTCTTGCCCGGCCCGCCATCCTGGGCGCTCGACACCAGCGCGCCCTTGTCCGACTTGAGGCCGAGCGACTCGGCGATGTCCTTGGTGACCGGCTGGATCTCGACGCCGAGCCAGCCGCGCTGGACCGAGCCGTTCTTCATCAGGTCCTCGACGACCTGCTTGGCCGTCGAGGCCGGGATGTCGAAGGCGATGCCGACGCTGCCGCCCGACGGCGAGAAGATGGCGGTGTTGATGCCGACCACCTGGCCGTTGAGGTTGAAGGTCGGACCGCCCGAATTGCCGCGGTTGACCGGGGCATCGATCTGAATGAAGTCGTCATAGGGACCGGCGCCGATGTCACGGCCGCGGGCCGAGACGATACCCGCGGTGACGGTTCCGCCGAGGCCGAACGGATTGCCGACGGCAACCACCCAGTCGCCGATGCGGACCTTGGAATCGTCGGCGAAGTCCACATAGGTGAACTTGTTGCCGCCGCCATCGACCTTGAGCACGGCAAGGTCGGTGCGCGGGTCGGTGCCGATCAGCTTGGCGTCGAACTCCTTGCCGTCATTGGTGGCGACGCTGAAATCGGAGCCTTCCGACACGACATGATTGTTGGTGACGAGATAGCCGTCCTCGGAGATGAAGAAGCCCGACCCTTGAGCGATCGGACGCGGCTGGCCATTGCCATGGTCGCGGTGGTTGAAGCGACGCATGCCGAACTGGCCGCCCTGGTCGCCGAAGCCGCGGAATTCCTTGAAGAAGCGGCGCAGCTGCGGGGGCAGGTTGTCGAAGCCGTCCTGATCGTCCGAGCCGTCATCGGCGGTCGGCTGGATCTTGGCCTTGACCTTGACGCTGACGACCGCCGGCGAGACGTGCTCGACGAGATCGGCGAAACTCGGCATCTGCGGGGCTTCGACACGCACGGCATCGGCCAGCACGGGGGCGGTGCCGGTTGCGAGCACGCCTGCGCCGACCGTGCCGACAATGGCCAGGGAAGCGACGGCGGCCATCAGGCGCTTGCGGGTGCTGGAAGACATACTGGGGGAGTTTTTCATGATCTCGTATCCTCTTCAAGATGTGCCCTGAAGGGCGTCCTGTTTAGGAAGAATAGAGAGGGGAACATTACGATCTCATTTCCAACGCATGAATCTTTAGTAAGGTTTGCTGACGGATCCGTAGAGTACAGGCCCTAACATGGTCTGGCTGCGGCCATTCATGCAGGGATCATAAGCTTCCATCTGAGACAAAGCCCGTTCATCAGCGGCTCTTACGCTCTAATCTCTTGCCTCTGGAATGAAACGTAGGCGATGGTGAACACCACCAGAAGTGCTGCGATCATGCCGGCGAGCTGCGGCCAGATGAGGGCGACGCTCAGCGAGAAGGGCAGGGGTGCGCCCATCAGGGCCCCGCTCAACTGATCGGTAAACAGCAGACCGAGCGAGCGCGTTGCCGGATTGAGCAGGGCCAGCGTGGTTTCGCCGTAGAGGGTGTTGGGCGAGATGCGGGCGATGGCCTGCTGAACATCGATCTGATGAACTGCCGTCAAGGGATCGAGCGGATCGACCGGCGCGACGGCTCCGGCAATCAGCGGCGCCAGCATGGGCCAGAACACTGTGAACAGCAGCCATGCCGTGAGGGCGCAAAGTGCCGAAGTCGCCGGCGATTTGACGATTGTGGAGAAGGCCATCGCTACCGCCAGCCAGACGCCGGCGTAAACAAATGAGGCGAACAGGAAGGCAAGACCGCGGGCGATCTCCTCACCGCTCGGTGGCAGCCCCAGCAGGAGCATGCCAAGACCGGTCACCAGCAGCCACAGAGCCAGCAAGCATATGGCGATCACCAACAAACCGCCCAGGAACTTGCCGGCAAGAAGCGCGTCGCGATAGATCGGCTGTGACAGGACGCGCGACAGCGTGCGGCGATTATATTCGCCATTGATGGCGTCAAAGCCGAGCGCAATAGCCACCAAAGGCACAAGGAAGCCGAGGAAGAATACGAAGGATGGCAACGGTTGCTGCGCGGTGGTGAAAAGGCGCAGGAACAGGAACTGGTCCTCGCCGACTGTGGCCTTGATCTGCCCGATTGCGCCGTAGACCGAGCCGATGGCGGTGAGGAGCACCAGAACCATCACCAGATGAATGCGAATGCTGTTCATATGATCGGCTGCTTCCTTGAGCGCGACCGTCGACAGGCCAACAAACGGCGATCCTTCACGCCGCGACGTCATGGCTTTCTCCCTCGAAAAAACGAACATAGACCTCGTCGAGTGTGGCCTGGCGCATGGTTATGGAATGAAGGGCTCCGCCGGCGCCAACGATACGATGCGCGACATCGGCCCTCACATCCGCGTCGGCGTCGATGCGCCAGCGACGGCCCCGCAAGCGCGTCAGGCCGGACACGTGCCGCACCCCGGCCAGGACCTTCACCAGCTCCGCATTCTCGGTTTCGACTTCGATCCTGAACGTGCCGCCGAGGACGTTGGCGGTGAGATCTTCGACCCGGCCGACGAGGCCGACTTGGCCCCTGCGGAAAAGAGCCACCCGGCCGCAGATCGTCTGCATCATCGCGAGTTGATGGGAGGACAGCACGAACGTCACGCCCTCGCCCGCCAGCTCGCCGATCAAGTCCAGCAGTTCCTGCGTCGACTGCGGGTCGAGACCGGAAGTCGGCTCGTCGAGAATGGCGATCTCGGCCCGTTTGACCAGCACCTCCGCCAGCCCGAGCCGCTGGCGCATGCCGCGCGAGAAAGTCGCGACGCGGCGATTGGCGACCTCCTCGAGCCGCACTCTCCCGAGGGCGCCGGCGATGCGCTCGTTGGCCTCTTTCGACATGAGGCCGGCAAGCCTTGCGGTGTAGGCGAGATTTTCCCATGCGGTCAGATGATCGTAAAAGCCGATCTGGTCCGGCAGATAGCCGACCCGCCTCTTGACGGCGAGCGGCTGGCGCAACGGATCGAGCCCGAGCACGCTGCTCGAGCCCGCAGTCGGTTCCGTGAGGCCGAGAAGCAAGAGGATGGTGGTGGTCTTTCCTGAGCCATTAGGGCCTAGCAAGCCGAACACCTCGCCCTTCTCGACCGCGAGGTCGATGCCGTCAACCGCTGCAAAACGGCCGTACCGCTTGGTAAGGCCGAGCGCTTCTATGACCGTTGTCATCGGCGTCCATACCGCGTTACGGCAAAGGCGAGCATCAGCGCAGAGGCGCCGATAACCCCGAGGCCAGTCGCGCCCCAAAGCGTGGATGTGCGCACCGTCACCCGGAAATTGGCGCTATCGGATGCCCCATCTCCATTGGCACGGACCGAGACCATGTAGTCGCCAGCGATCGCCTGGGCCGAAGGTGTCATCGAGACGCCGACCTCGGATGTTCCGCCTGGTGCGATCTCCTCGACCTTCTCAGGATTGAAGGTGACTTTCCAGCCGGACGGCGGGCTCGCCGAAAGCTTCAGATCGCGGACAGGGGCCGACCCGCTGTTCGACAGTGTGAATGTGAAGGTACGCTCCTGACCCGCCGTTGCGTCGCCCGAAAGCCGCCCCTGCGGCCCTGAAAGAGAAACGGATGGCCTGCCGGTGATGTCGAGCAGCAGTTTGGTGTCGGCGTTGGCGGCGCCGCCGCTGGCGGCCACGGCCACCGGATACTGGCCCGCCTCAGCGTTGTCCGGCGGCTGGACGCTGACGGACAGCGTTTTCGATTCTCCCGCCTTTAGCGGCAAGCTTGTCAGTTCCTGCGAGCCATAGCCCTGCTTGAAGGTCACTTGGAAGCCGGGTGGCGCCTTCGACAGTAGATTTACAGTCGAATCCTCTTGGCCGTCGTTCTTGATATCGACCTGGAAGTCGAAAGCCGATTTGGCGGTGCCGCGCAACGCTGGCAGCTTTGGCTCCAGCGTCAGCTTCGCAGGCTCGGTCTTGGTGAGCGTCATCGCCATCGGCAATTTCAAAGCCTCTGTAGAAGCCTTGCCGGACACGGCAAAGTTCACGGCCTTGCCGACGTCGCCCGGCGGAGGCTTCAACTTCAGCGTGAGGCTGACCGTGCCGTCCGACCCGGCAATTGCCGCGGTGACGGGTTTGCCGCCGCCGTCGATCTCCCACTTCCAGCCATCAGGCAGGCCATCGACACCGAGCTCGACGCGTTGCGGCGGCAGTCCGCGGTTAGCCAGGTTCAAGGGCACGCTGACGTTCTTCCCGGCCTGGGCCGAGAACTCCGGATAGGGCGTGGTCAGCCACAAACCGCTCGGCGACTGAGCAGCCGCACTCGCGGCCGACTGTGCGTATGCCTGGGGTGCGGTTGAAGCGAGCCCGATTGCGATCAGGGCTGCTGTGATACAGGTCGTCGGGGTCGAAAAGGGCGCGCGAATACCCGCAGGAACCATGGATACCTCCCGCTCATAAATCGAAAATTGTCGTTTTCTTGCAAAGCCTTGGAGGCATTTGCAGGGAAGAAAAAATGGACCCTTCAATGTGGCACGAGTTGGGCAATTCCAGGCCGACCAGGCCATGTTCACGGATTTGTGCCTGTCTTGTAATAACGCGTGATGACGGCGACCAGTTTCTCTCTCGCCGAAAAGGCGGAACTGGTCGTGGAGAAGAACACTGCGCAACGACGAATTGCGGTAACCGCGACCTCACCCCGCGGCAGGTGCGGGCAAACCACGTCTGATCGGTCTCCGCCGGAAGAGCAGCAGGAACCGGCTACGCGGCTTTCGGGTAGGCGCTAGAGGTTTCGGCAAGTCTCGCTCCCCGACGGTAACTGGCGCTTGTTTAGAGGCAAAAAGTACAAGTTTCGAATATTGGAAAATCCTTTATCCTACTTCTACATGATTCACACACCGATCAGCACCAGAACCTCACGCTGATGGGACGGCAGTTTCTGGATGGCTTGATGCACTTCCCTGCTTTGGACGCACCAATCCTGCGACGGCTCCGAAATTGGCCGGCTGGAGGCGCAGTCAAGCAGCCCAGGAGCCTCCCTGGCGGCGGCTTTGATGCGCGTGTAATGGGCGATCTCGAGCAGGAGACATTGGCCAAGGGACTTGCCAACCTGGACAAGTTCGAGCCGGGCACGCGCCTGAAGTCCTGGCTCTTCACGATCATGCGTCGCACGATCAGCGCCCCCGGCGAGCTTTCCCCGAGGAACTCCAGAACACCCGCACGGGCACGGTTAAGGCGGCTTTTGACGGTGCCGACGGCGTCAATTTTCGGATGACCATTCGGATATTGGCGCGCAAGACGCCAGGACCGCCGAAACCTACCTGGCTGACCTCCCCTCATTGGCTTGCCCTCTCTCGTCGAACGAGGCCGAATTCAGGCCGAGTAGAGTTGAGCGCCTTCGCTTCGGTGGTGCCCGTCTTTGCGACAGAAGCAGAGTGGCCCGGCAATGCCTTTCAAGGCGGTTCGTCGCCATCTCCAGCCTCCCAGTCGTGGCGCAACGAGGCGGCGGACCGGATAGAGCGGCCAAATCCCCGCAGCTGCTGCGCCACGGTATGGACCAGAACCGCATTCGATGCCGCCATGGAACCGTCCGGTAGTAGGAGATTGTTTTCGAACCCGACCCGGACGTCTCCACCAAACAATGCTCCCGCGCATACGCAAGCAGCCTCGTCACGGCCGAAGGCGCAGACCATGAACGACCGGAAGCGTGGCATGCCGGGCGAAAGAAACGGCAGCAGATCGTTCGGGGCAGACTGCTGTGACGCCGTATAACGGCCGAGAACCAAAAGCACGGGAATGTGGTCCCAGGGGATCAGGCCGCGCCGGTGCATGTCGAACAGATACAAAGCCTCGTCAGGCTCATAAAGGATGATCTGCGCCATTATGCTTTCACGCTTCAGCCAAGCCAGGAATGCCGCAAGATCTGGCTCGGCATCTCTGCTGGGGACAAGCTCACGCAGCGCGAGCGACACCGCCTCGGGCCTGGTCTGGCGCACCACGTCCATCTGCTTTCCGGCTTCGTATGCGCCAAGCGACTCGCTTGTGATCTGCACCAACATCGCGTCGCCGACTGCCTGGCGAACGGCAAGAATGGCAGCCCGATAGGCGTCAGGATCGAGAATGTGCTGGCCGTGTCGGTCGCGCACGTGCAGGTGGATCATTGACGCGCCCGCATCGAGGCATTCGGCCGCCGATCGAGCGAGCTCGGCAGGCGTCATGGGCAAGGCCGGATGGTCGGCCTTGGTTCGCCGGCCGCCATTCGGCGCAACGGCAATGGCAACCGGCCTATCGGAGGATCGGGACATCGTACCGTGACCAGACAATTGGATCATTACGATATCTTGTGAATCACTTGTTGCAAATAGGATTAAGGCGCGCCAGACTGCCTTGATGGGTCAGGGGCCTTTGACGGAACGCATCATCGCAGAGTTCGACGGCATGTCGACGCAGCTGCAGGCCGCAGCGCGCTACATGCTCGATCATCCCAGCGACGTGGCGCTTCTTTCGATGCGCGAACAGGCGCGGCAGGCAGGCGTGCAGCCGGCCACGATGACGCGTCTCGCCAAGCATCTCGGCTTCGAAGGCTACGACGTCATACGCGACACCTACGCGGCAGCGGTTCGGAGCGGATACCAGGGCTTTGCCGGAAAAGCCGGAATCCAGGTGCTCAGCCAGAAGCTCAGGGGCGATCGCGGCCAGGCAGCCGAGATGATGGATGCGCTCGCCGCCCATATCGACCGGCTTTCGAGACCGGAGGTTCTGGATCAGATCGTGGCGGCCGCGAGTTGCCTCTCGTCGGCGCGGCGGATCTATTGCCTCGGCCTGCGCTCCAGCCACCCCGTCGCCTGGCACGTGCACTACGTCCTGTCGCTCGTCGGCGATCGATCGGTGCTGCTCGACGGCGTGGCCGCAACCGGCGCCGATGCGATAGGCCGCGCCACCCCCGACGACGTGCTGCTGGTGGCGAGCGTGCTCCCCTACACGCGCCAGACGGTGGAGATCGCCGAATATGCCGCCAGGCGCGGTGTCCCCCTCGTTGCGATCACGGATAGCGAGCTAGCGCCGCTCGCTCAGATCGCAACGAACGTGATCCTCATCCCGACGCAAAGTCCGTCCTTCTTCCACACCATGGCGCCGGCCTTTGCTGTCGCGGAAATCCTGGCTGCGCTCCTTGCCGGCCACGGCGGCGAGCAGGCCTTGGCGGAACTGCGACGTACCGATGAGCATCACGCAGCGCTTAACGTTCACCTCAAACCGCGTCTGGGCAAGAAATGACCCATCTGCTCCACCGCACCGTCAAAGGCTCGCTCCCCCCCGCAGTGGGCGGCAAGGGCATCCGCATATTCGACAGCGACGGCCGCGCTTACATCGATGCATCGGGCGGCGCGGCTGTCTCGTGCCTTGGCCATGGCCATCCGGATGTCATCGCGGCGCTGCGTGATCAGCTCGACCGCATTGCCTATGCCCATACCAGTTTCTTCACCACCGAAATTGCCGAGCGGCTGGCCGACCGCCTCGTTGAAGACGCCCCCGCTGGCATCAGCCATGTCTATCTCGTCAGCGGCGGATCAGAGGCTGTCGAGGCCGCACTGAAGATGGCGCGGCAGTATTTCATCGAGAGAGGCGAGCCGCAGCGCCGCCACGTGATTGCCCGCCGTCAGAGTTATCACGGCAACACACTCGGCGCGCTCGCTGCGGGGGGCAATGAATGGCGGCGGCGACAGTTCCAGCCGCTGCTGATCGAGACCCATCATATCGATCCATGTTTCGCCTATCGCTCTCAGCTGCCTGGCGAAAGCGACGCCGACTACGCGGCACGGGCGGCGCAGGCCCTGGAGGACAAGATACTCGAACTCGGCGCCGGCGAGGTCATCGCCTTCGTCGCCGAAACGGTGGTCGGCGCGACTGCCGGAGCCGTGCCGCCGGTGGCTGATTATTTCAAGCGCATCCGAGCGATATGCGACCGCTACGGCGTCCTGCTCATCCTGGACGAGGTGATGTGCGGCATGGGCCGCACCGGCACCCTCCACGCCTGTGAGCAGGAAGGCGTCGTTCCCGATCTCTTGACCATCGCCAAGGGACTCGGCGGAGGCTATCAGCCAATCGGCGCCGTGCTGCTCGGCCGGCATGTCTTCGATGCGTTCGCGAACGGCTCCGGCTTCTTTCAGCACGGCCATACCTATATGGGCCATCCGATGGCCGCGGCCGCTGGGCTTGCCGTCCAGGAAGTGATCCGCCGCGACCATCTGCTCGACAACGTCAGGGYGATGGGCCTGCATCTGGAGCGGCGCCTGAGGGAACGTTTCGGTAATCATCATCATGTCGGAGACATTCGTGGCCGCGGCCTGTTCCAGGCGATCGAACTCGTGGCGGATCGTGGTTCGAAGGAGCCTTTCGATCCGGCGCTGAAACTCAACGCGCGCATCAAGCGCGAAGCGATGCACAACGGATTGATGGTTTATCCGATGGGCGGCACGATCGATGGCGCCCGCGGTGACCATGTGCTGCTCGCGCCGCCCTTCATTTCCACGAGCCAGGAGATCGACGCCATCGTCGAACGGCTCGGCGATGCCGTCCATGCAGCCTTGCGCGCTCCCGATTTGGCGGGGCGCGCCTGACCAGAGCCCGGCGCAAGGCCGGGGCACCACCAGGAGGAAGTCGAATGCGTCATTTGCTGAAAACGTTGATAGCCGCCGCCACGGCGGGATGTCTGCTGGCGGCCACACCTTCGTTCGCGGAGCAGAAATTCGTCACCATTGGCACCGGCGGCGTGACCGGCGTCTATTATGCCGTGGGCGGCGCCATCTGCCGGCTCATGAACAAGGACCGGCAGAAGACAGGCATACGCTGCTCGACCGAATCGACCGGCGGCTCCGTCTTCAACGTCAACGCCATCGCTACCGGCGACCTCGATTTCGGGCTCGCCCAATCAGACGTTCAGTTCCAGGCCTATAACGGCGCCGGCAATTTCGAAGGCAAGGCAATCAAGGACCTGCGCGCGGTCTTTTCGGTCCACCCCGAACCGTTCACCGTGCTGGCGCGTCCGGATGCCGGCGTGAAGGTCTTTGAGGATTTCAAGGGAAAGCGCTTCAACGTCGGCAATCCCGGCTCAGGCACCCGCTCCTCGATGGAAGAGCTGCTGAAACAGATGGGCTGGACGCTGAAGGACTTTTCGCTCGCCGCCGAGCTCAAGGCCGACGAACAGGGCAGCGCACTTTGCGACAACAAGATCGACGGCTTCTTCTACGGCGTTGGGCATCCGTCCGCCGCGATCCAGGATCCGACCACGGCTTGCGGCGCCAAGCTCATTCCGCTGACCGGTCCCGCAGTGGACGCGCTCGTCAAGGCGCATCMCTATTATTCCGTCGCGACCATTCCAGGCGGCATGTATGCCAACAACCCAGATCCCACGACGACGTTCGGCGTGCGCGCCACCGTAGTGACCAGCGCCAAGACCCCAGACGACGTGGTCTACGAAATGGTCAAGGCGGTTTTCGAGAATTTCGACGACTTCAAGAAGCTGCATCCCGCCTTCGCCAATCTCGACCCGAAGGAGATGGTCAAGGCCGGCCTTTCGGCGCCGCTGCATCCGGGCGCCGAGCGTTACTACAAGGAGAAGGGCTGGCTCTGAACCTTCGACATGGCGGGCTGCCTTGGACGGCAGCCCGGCTGCAAAACGAAACGACCAGGATGAAAAAATTCGGTCGAGGGGAGAGCGATGACAGATCAGTTCCGCCAGGCGGATGCGCCTGAAGACGTCGACCTCGACAAGCTCAACGAGATCGTGGCGGAGGCCGATACTGGCGGGCGCAAGCCGACGGGACTCGCCGCGTATCTTGTTATGGCTGTGTCGCTGGCCTGGTCGTTGTTCCAGCTTTGGTACTCTTCGCCGATCCCTTATATCCTTGGCTTCGGCGTCGTCAGCGACGGGATCGCGCGCGCCATCCACCTGTCCTTCGCACTGTTTCTGGCACTCGTCACGTTTCCCGCCTTCAAAAGCTCCTCGCGCAGTCGTGTTCCGCTCCCTGACTGGGTGCTGGCCGTCGCCGGGGCCGCCGCAGCGCTCTACCTCGTCATATTCTACAGCGACATCGCAGCGCGGCCCGGGCTTCCCACGACGCCGGACCTCATCATCTCCATCGTTGGCATTGTCGTCCTGATGGAAGCTGCCCGGCGGGCGGTCGGCCCGGCAATCACCGTCATAGCCGGGCTGATGCTGGTCTACATCTTCGTTGGTCCCTACATGCCCGGCCTGCTGGCGCACAAGGGCGCCACTATGTCGCGCGCTGCCTCGCAGATGTGGCTCACCTCGGAGGGCGTGTTCGGCGTTGCCCTCGGCGTCTCGACCAATGTCGTTTTCATGTTCGTCCTGTTTGGAACGCTGTTGGAACGAGCGGGGGCAGGTGGCTACTTCATCCTGCTGGCCTTCTCGATCCTCGGCAAGTATCGCGGTGGCCCCGCCAAGGCCGGGGTCGTGGCCTCTGGCCTGACGGGAATGATTTCCGGATCGTCGATCGCCAATGTCGTCACCACCGGCACCTTCACGATTCCCCTGATGAAGCGTGTCGGCTACACGCCGGTCAAGGCCGGCGCCATCGAATGCGCGGCCGGTGTCAACGGCCAGATCATGCCGCCGGTGATGGGGGCGGCCGCCTTTCTCATCGCCGAATATGTGGGCATTTCCTATGCCGAGGTGGTCAAGCACGCCTTCTTTCCAGCTTTGCTCACCTACGGCTCGCTCTTCTACATCGTCGACATCGAAGCGATGAAGATGGGACTGAAGGGCCTGCCGTCGCGCAGCCGTCATCCCGCCTTGCAAGGCGCCATGCGCTCGCTGATGGGCATTTGCGCGTTCGTGATCCTGGCCGGGCTGATCTACTATGGCATCGGGTGGACAAAGACCGTCTTCGGCAGCGCCGCGACATGGATGATCGTCGCAGCCCTTGTCGTCGTCTATGTCGGCCTTGTCGCCTACAGGGCAAAGCATCCCGATCTGCCCCTGGAGAGTCTCAAAGGCGACATTCGGGAAATACCCCATTTCGGCGAGACGGCACGAACCGGGCTGCATTTCCTGCTGCCGGTCGTGCTCCTCATCTGGTGCCTGATGGTGGAAGAGCTTTCACCGGGCCTCTCCGCCTTCTGGGGTTCCGCCGCGCTGATGGCGCTGGTCGTCACACAGCGCCCGTTGACGGCGTTCTTCCGCAAGGAGCGCCAGCTTGCGCCGCGTTGGCGGGAAGGCTTCATCGATCTCATCGAGGGGCTGTCGGCTGCCGCACGCAATATGACCACGGTCGGCATTGCCACGGCAACGGCCGGCATCATCGTCGGCACGGTGCTCCTGACCGGCGTCGGTCTGGTAATGACCGAGCTTGTCGAATTCATCTCGGCCGGCAGCTTCATGGTCATGCTGCTGTTCACCGCCGTCATCTGCCTTATTCTGGGAATGGGCATGCCGACCACGGCAAGCTACGTCGTCGTGGCGACGCTGATGGCTCCGGTGATGGTGAATCTGGCGGCGCAGAACGACCTGGCCGTGCCGTTGGTAGCGGTGCACCTTTTTGTCTTCTATTTCGGGCTGATGGCCGACGTGACGCCCCCCGTCGGTCTTGCTGCATACGCAGCCGCCGCGATTTCCGGCGCCGATCCGGTGAAGACCGGCTTTCAGGGATTCAAGTACGAAATCAGGACGGGGCTGTTGCCGTTCATCTTCATCTTCAACAACGGCCTGCTTATGATCGACCTGCAGGGACCGCTGGATTTTGTCCTCGTCGTGGGTACATCCGCGCTGGCAATGATCGCCTTCGTTGCAGCGACGCAGAACTGGTTCCTTGTTCGAAATCGGTGGTACGAGGCCATAGCCCTCTTGCTGATCTGCTTCACGCTGTTCCGGCCAGGCTACTGGCTCGATCTGGTCGATGAGCCCTTTGTTGAAAAACCGGTGTCGCAGTTGAACCGGACTGTTGATGCGACGCCGGCGGGGCAGGCGGTCCGCCTCAGGTTGAAGACGGTCAACATCAATGGCGACGAGATCGAAAAGCTGGTCAGGCTCGATCTCGCCGAAGGCAAGAATGCCACGGAGCGGCTGGAGAACGCTGGACTGAGCGTCAGTGAGCTGGGTGATACCATGACGGTCGGCATCGTGCGGCTCGGGAGCCAGGCGGCGAAGTTCGGGCTGCAGCCCGGTGACGAAATCACCGGGGTGATGGTGCCAAACAACCGTCCATCGCGCTACTGGTTCGTGCTTCCCGCGCTTTGCCTGTTCGGTCTGGTTTTCTGGCTACAGAGACGCCGAAAGCGGGCCGGCTTGCCAGTTGGCGCCGCTCCCTGAGGTGTTGCCATGTGCTTTATTTGAATGGCCATACCTCAACGACGCCGTGCGCGACAGAGCAGGGGTCGTGCGAGATTTTGTCGATAGCGTTGCCCCAGGTCAGCAGCTTCGATCACGCTGGCGTCCCCGCCCTCCCTGTCAGGGCGCCTTCCGAGCGCAACCTCTCGTCCTGTTCATGGGCGGCATCCCTGACGGATTGCAGCGTGCGATCGTATCCGGCCCGATCGCCATACAGGACTCGTAACGAATTTCGGCATTGCAAGGTCCCCTTTCGCGGGACGTGAAGCTCAGGTGAGGACCTAACTCGGGCATGACGAGACTGGCACGACTCCCTCGCGAAGAGCCGTCTCGGCCTGGTCGCCGTCAGATCTCCTACTGCATGTCTTCGCCGCCAGAACCGTGCAAGAAGGACTGGATCTCGTCCATGTCGACCTTCCCGTCGCCATTCTGGTCGATTGCAGAGAAGATGCGCCCGACAGCATCCTGAACCTCGTTCTCGGACAACGATCCGTCGCCATTGGTGTCCAAGAACGCGAACATCAGTCGCATTCCGGCCCCGCGCATCATCATACGCGGGCCATGGTGTCCAGCCATCCTGTGCTCGCCGGCCGGGCCGCCATAGCGGTTTTTATGCCACGGGGCGCCATGACGATCTGCGCTGTCCTGAGCGTCGTCATACTCGTCTTGACGATTGTTGGCGACCTCAGAGCTTCGATCCTGCTGCATCCGCTCCTGGATGGCCTGGTCAATCATCTGGCGGATCATTTCACGCGTTGGGCCTCCCGGTTGCCCGTTCGCATCCGGCAACTGTCCGGCGCCAGGCTGTTCGGTCGCCGGGGTAGGGGCAGGGGTTCCGTTTGTCTGGGCGAGAGCAGGGAAAGTAGCGAAAACAAGAACGGCGGCCGCAGCCGTCGTGCAGCGAGGGTGTCTCATGACATGCTCCATTTGGTTGGCCGTGGTCTGCCTCAAGCGCATTGGGCTGCCCAAACTGGCGGTATGCTCGATTGTTCCGGCCGGCGTTCTTGGGCAACAGGGCGTGAAGGGCGGGTTGGGCAAACACGGTCAGAGCGATCGAGATCCGGAGCGTCAGGTAGCTCGTTGTGACGTCCTAGTTTGGAACGCTGATACTTGAAACGGGTATTGTAGCGGACTTTGCAAGTACGGGCTGGAGCCGGGAATTCGAAAACGCCGCAAGTGAAATCGATTCTTAAAGCGTCTCTCAAATACCCCGTTGATTGTTTATTCCGACCCGCGCATTATCTCCACGGGTGGGGACATGACGAAATTGCCAGACGCTACTGATGCCGACTTTGTGGTGGAGATTCCGCCACACTTCGAGGAATATGCCGATGCCGCGATGCTTCGGCTGCGGGCACTTTACCCCGCTTGCCGCATCGCGAGGCAAGACGGTGAAATCTCAGTAAGGTCATCCGGCTGCTTTGCCGAAGATCAGTTTCGCAAAGATGTTCTGCACTTCGTCTATCGCGAGAAAATCTATTCGGAAACTCTGACGTTGCGCCAGGCGCTCGTCGCCGCGGTCACGACCCGATGAACGTCTGGCCGCTGAAGTTCCGCGACATGCCGGACGGTTCGGTATTGTTCTGCGACGATGCAGGCGGATTTTTCAGGTCGAGCCACGGCTTCCTGGATCGCTACGCCGCCGATAGCCTGACTACCGTCGACGAAAGCTTTCTCAGGGAAGGCAATCACGGTTTCGATCGGGAGTTCGATCTCCCCTGGACATCGTTCGCCTACAGGTGGGCGCGGCGGCAGGCGAGGCCGACGAGAATGAACTACGTCATCCTCGTGCCGACGCTTAGGTGCAATCTTGCTTGCGGTTACTGCCAGGTTTCCCGGGTTGCCCAGACGGCTCGCGGCTTCGACTGGTCGGTCGAGACCCTTGACGGCGTCCTTTCGTTCCTCGGCCGCTTGGACAGTCCGGATGTCAAGATCGAATTCCAGGGCGGCGAGCCCTTGCTGCGGATCGATCTCCTGGAGGCCGTTCGGGATTTCTGCCGCGGAAGGTTTCCGCAATCTCGATTCGTCGTCTGCACGAACCTGCAAGCACTGGACGAGCGTGCATGGGCTTTCCTGGATGCGGATGACACATTCATCAGTACCTCGCTGGACGGAGACCGGGCGACGCATGAGCGTCAGCGGACCCACAACAGTGCGGTCAACGATGTTTTCTTTCGAAATCTCGAAGCGGCCGTTTCCCGCTATCCGGAAGGGAAGATCTCGGCCCTGCCCACGGTGGATGTCGCCAACCCGCCCGATTTCAACGCGCTGCTGGACAATTACGAGCGCTATCGAATCAGATCCGTTTATTTGCGCCCAATGAACCATCAAGGGTTCGCGCGCAAGATTCAGCAAGGCGACAACGTCCTCGCGCGCTGGAATCGTCTCCATTCCGAGTTCATCGACCTCCTCATCGCCCGCAACCATCGGACCGGGCGCTTCATGGAAGAGTACTACTTCAGCCAGTGCCTGAAGCGTGTGCTCCGGTTCGATGCCGACAACCATGTCGACATACGCAACCCGAACTTCTTCGCCTCCGACTATGTCGTGATAGATCACGATGGCCGTTTCTATCCGACTGACGAAGCCCGGATGCTGTCCAGGATCGGCCACATCGATCTCAGCATTGGTGACATCGGAACTGGCATCGACCGGGCGAAGGTCGACCTTCTCAATTCGGCGGCATTCAACCACTTCGATCCGGATTGCGTCCACTGCGCCTTCCAGCCGTTCTGCGGCACTGACGTGATCGACGACATCTCCCGGTATGGCCGGATTGACGTTCCGCGGCCTGACACATGGTTCTGCGGCCGCCACTTGTCGCTCTTCGACAAGGTCTTCGAGGTCCTCTACCGAAATGACGAGCCGACGCGCGCTTCCCTGGCCGCCTGGCTCGGGCTCGGCCGCTGGGACGACAGCATGGCGTCGACACACCAATGATACCCTTGCGCATCAAGGTGGAGGCAAACGCTGACCAGCCTTTTGTGGTCCGGCTTCGCTCGCTTGAGGCCGATGGCCGCGAACAGAAGAGTGAGCAAATGAGCCCTTTCGACGTGGTGCTGGACCGCATCGGTCCGGAAGGCGCCCACTACGTCGGCGAGGGCGGTCCGATACGAATTCTTGGCATCGATCCTGCCAAGGTCGATGGAGACGTGCTGCTCGTGAACCCGCGGCGCGGAACCGCGGATCGCCTCATCCGCAGTTCGTCGCAACACAACACGTTCCTTGTGACGGAGCGCTGCGACCAAGTCTGCCTGATGTGCTCCCAGCCGCCGAAGAGACACCACGTCGACCTGTTCCCATATTTCGAGACCGCGGCGTTGCTGGCTCCGGAAGGCGCAACGATCGGCATTTCCGGCGGTGAGCCAACCCTTTTCAAGGGACAGCTTTTCGATTTCTTGCAGCGGGTCTTGGCCGCGCGTCCGGACCTTTCTTTCCATGTCCTGACGAACGGCCAACATTTCGGCGAAGGCGACCGGGAAGCTATCAGCCGTATCGATCGGGGCAGGGTGGTTTGGGGTATACCCCTCTATTCCCGCGATGCCGCCGTTCATGACGAGATCGTAGCGAAGGCGGGCGCGCACGAGCAGCTGTTGGAGAATCTCGCGCTCATGTGCCGCCTGGGCACTCAGGTAGAGCTCCGCACCGTGCTAATGCGTCCGAATGCGGACGAGCTGCCTAAACTCGCAAGCTTCATCGCCGCCACTCTGCCGTTCATCCGGACGTGGGCAATCATGCAGATGGAGAACATCGGCTTCGGTCGCATGAACTGGAAGACCCTCTTCTATGACAGTTCGGAAGGCTTCGACGTCGTCGGCCGTTCGATCGATCTCGTACGGAGCCGGGGAATAGATGCCTGGCTTTACAATTTCCCGCTCTGCACCGTACCGGATCCATATCGACATCTCGCGCCGGCCACGATCTCCGACTGGAAGCGTGCGTACCGGGAGCGGTGTGACGGATGCTCGGTGAAGGTTCGGTGCGGCGGATTTTTCGAGTGGCATCCGGCGAACCACGGATACCGCAAATGGGGGGCTGTCCAATGAAGAAGCGGCTTTTCGCGATACCTTCGCTGCTCGCGGCGGGATTCTTGCCAGCCAATGCGCAGGCGCTGCCGACCAAGCCAACATTGGACGGCGATGTGGGAAAGACGAAATCGCTCTTCGACATCTTCAAGCTCGACCACCTGTATACGCTGGCCGGACATCGAAGCCACAGCAGTCACAGCAGTCATAGTTCGCACTCGAGCCATAGGTCGTCGACGGGCGGCTATTCCTACGTCCCGCCGGCGCCGAGCGAACCGGCTCCGTTGTATAGTGCCCCTTCGACGCCGACGCCGAGCTACCAGACTCCGGCGATCGCCCCGACGCCTGCGCCGCTCAAGACGCTCCCGGGCAATGCCTATAAGTTCAAGGAGATCGTCCAGGAGGTCCAGTTCGCCCTGCTCGCATTCGGCTACTACAGCGGCGAGATAGACGGCGAGATGAATCCTGAATTGAGGGCCGGGCTGTTGCGCATGCAGGCGGACTACTCGCTCAGGGTCACCGGGACGATCACGCCGCAGACGCTGACTGCGCTGAGGATCGAAGCGCGCTAGGTCCCCGCACGTTGCAGAGCCAGTCTGCATGGCGGACTGGTGGTGAGCATAGGAGTTCCGTTCCCCGAGCCGTCAATCCTCGGCCAGTGCCCGATCCGGGCGACCTCAGCCCTTGCCCCAGCCGCAATGAGCTTCGCCTCCCGCATCAGCGAGTTCCAATTCAGACCGATCTGGAGAGCAAGTTCGTGCGCTTGCGCCTCGGTAATGCCGGTTTGTTCAACGAGCCTGCGATGTCGTCTGGTTCTCATCTGATATTGGCTGGCTCCATCCAGCGCCCCGGTCTGCCGCAACATCTGAACCTTGATCTGGTTTCCGTAAAATCGATGAAAAGAAAAAGCCCGACAGGGGGCTGCCGGGCTTGAGCTTGGGCTTTGCAGCGGCGGGGACTAGACGCGGGGGCGTTGGGGTGCCGCTGCAATGAGACTGATTTTCATGATATCGGAGGGTCGTTGGCAATCATCATCAAATCGGATGAGGGCCGAATCGTCTACCCTGCGACTCGACCCTCACAGCCCGCAGCGCTTTTCCAAGGAGTTTAGGGACACCTAAGCGCGCCGGCTGGTGGTCAGGATAGGAATTCCGTCGCTAGGACGTCAACAGAAAGGCCAAGCCGATCAAAAAAGTGTCCCAATCTGGAACGAATTCACGGCGTGGCGATTTAGAAGATGCAGTCGATCCGCCGAGGTGTAGCTGCTCTCTCCGTCGCAGAAAAGCCCGTCGCGTACGCTCATTAGCTGCGGCGGGTTTTGCTTTGCTGGGCCGAGCCGGATTCAGTTCCTACGAGTTTGCGTCCAACTGCCGAAAGGTCCGGGCAGACTCGTCAAGCGTGGACCTTGTGCAGACGTATCCAGCAGGACGGTCTCATGGGCGGAACTCGCCCGGAAGGGACGTTCCCAGAGGGAATTTCCTTGGGAGAACGTCCACCAGCCCAAGTCCACTCTAAACCCAAGCACCCGCCGTCGGGTCAAGGGTCGCGGGAAATCACAAAGGCCTGTGTGAAACAGACGAGGCCGAATCGTGTTGACGGCCCGACCCTCCGAGCCCGGCTCCGTCAAGGAGGGCCCCCCAGTGGCGAGCTGGCGGGAGGATAGCAGATTGTGGACGAAGAAAAGCGGGCCGGCCGCTAGGGCAACGACCGGCCCTCTTCCATGAAAGCCTCTCAGCTCTAGCACGGGCGGCTCGGGGTCGAGACCGCTCCTGTGCTGTCACACTATTTTGTTTGCCGATTGGCACGTTCAGCCTTCCACGTAGACGATGCGCCGCGTCGACGGCTCAACCAGCACCGGTCGGTCGTTCACATAGACGTATCGGTACCGGTAGTTTGGGATCTTCTGCAGGGCTACCGTCGCAGGCAGGGTCGCGCCGGTCACAACCTTTCCTTGAAGGTAAACAGGCTTGACCCGATGCTCGCTGATATAAGTGCGCACCTGTTCGGGGGGAGTGATCACGGTGCCAGCCGCACCGCCGCCGACGATCCCCGCCGCGCCGCCCACAGCAGCGCCAACTGGACCACCGATGATAGCGCCGGCGATCGCTCCGGTGGCGCCGCCGGCGACTGCTGCGGCATTAGCTTGATCGCGAGGAGCTTTCACGATCGCGATGCCGGAATTGGCCGGCCGCTCGGTCAAGACGACCCGATTGCCGCCAAATTCTGCAGTGAGGTAATCGGAATAGACCCAGCCTTGACCGCCGGCCTCGGCGACGGTGCACCATTTCGAGTTTTGCAGGCAGCCGTTCAGCGTGGCCGTCTGGCCCGCCCGCAACACGCCGATCACCGGATACTGCGAGCCCGGACCGGCGCGAACGTTAAGGTTTGTCGCGGCGGATACGGGAGTGTCGGCAAAAGCTGCGCCAGACCAGGCGACAAGCGCGCCTGCCACTGCAGGTAACAAAAGCCTTCTCATCGTTCGTCTCCGTTCATGGTTCCCTTCAGAGCCAAAAACGAGGAAGACCGATGTGCGTTCCGCTGCCGGAATTGCTGAACGGATAGCATTGGCATCGCTCTGCTGCTCCTGCTTGGTCGACATATGCTCGTCATCGAAGCGGTCGATCTCGCCGCTCTTGAAATAACGGCATTGCTGACGCTATATAGCGTCATAGTTTCTGGCAGTGCACGGAGTTGCTGCGATGGACCTAGCACAATATGCGGATGACGGGTTGTTCGCACCCAAGAAGATTGCGGACGCTTTCCGCACCACGAGCGAGGAGATTGCGCGCACCGCTGGTCTGGGCAAAGACGCGGTCCAGCGGCGGGAGCGGGTGCGCTCAGACAAGACGCAGCGTCGCCTGCGCGAAATGGTGGAAATCGTGAACAAGGTCGAGCCGCGATTTGGCTCCGCACTCATGGCCTATGCCTGGTATCGGTCCGAGCCGCTGCCGGGATTTTCGGGGCAGACGGCGATGCAGCTCGTTCGAGAGGGCCGAGCCAATGAGGTCCTCGACTTCATCGACGCGGTCGATGCGGGGATTTACGCCTGACGATCGCCGCCATCACCTATTCGGGCCGGCTCTACCGCGCCCTGAATCCGGTGTATGCCCGCCAGCCCATGTCGGGACGCGGTGCCGAACTCTATGGAGGGCGTTTCAACCCCAAGGGCATGGCGGCGCTCTATGCATCGACCTCGGTCCTGACGGCTTTGCGCGAAGCCAACCAGGTTGGCGATCTGCAGCCGACGACGCTGGTCGCTTATCGTGCCGAGATCGAGGCCGTCTTCGATGCGGGCGACGGCACTGCTCTTGCAGCAATGGGTCTTGATGCGACCGTCCTCGCCGACCCGACATGGCGCGATCAGATGAGAGACCATGGCGAGGCGCATACGCAGCGATTTGCCCGTGAGCTGGTCGCGCAAGGCTATAATGGCCTGCTCGTGCCGAGCTTTGCCAAGGGCGCGGCAATCGGCGACTTGAATCTCGTTCTGTGGCGATGGGGTCACGCTGCCCCATCCAGGCTCGAGCTGATCGACGACGAGCACCGGCTCGGTTGATCCAGCTGGCCACTGCCCGCGTTGGCGCGGCAGCGCCGCGGCATCTGGAGCCTGCGGTTTGCCTGGAAAGCCATCCTTTCGCAGTTCGGCGTCCATTATCCGTTCGGAAAGGACCTTCTACAGATCGTCCGGCAAGCTCTTCTTAGCAAACAGATCCTGCGGACCGTCGCCCCGCAAGCAGTTGGCCACCCTTCAAAGGGTTGCGCAAAGCAGTTCAAGCTGTGGATTCGGCGTCAGATGACATTTTAATACTTAGCCTCAGGCTCGCTCAATTCGCCGGGAGTCCGGCTCACGTCAAGCTGGTCGCAACTTGCACAGCTCCGCTCCACCACCAACGTGGGGTCGCCAGCTGTGACCTTCCACTGCGTGGCGGAATTCTCCAGCCAGAATTGAATGTCGAGCCGGTGCTTTCCGAAGCGCATGTTTTTCAGCCTGAGGTCAGGCATCCAATCTGGCAACTTGGGGTCGAAGTAGAGCTTGCCGTTGGGCGCGTCCGGCTGGAAGCCGATAATTGCCTGTAGAAATGCAAAGCAGGAACCCGCAGCCCAGGCCTGGGGCACGTTGGCCCTCTTATACTGCACTGGAAATGTCGTCGACGTTCGCGCTGATCCTGCATAGAGCTCCGGCATCCTATGTTCCATGAAATAACTCGCCGCTCCGCTGACGTCGCCGGCGATACGGGCGGCTTCTTCAAAGAAGCCATAGCGTCTGAAGCCCAGTGCGATCAAACCGTTGTCGTGCGGCCAGACAGAGCCATTCTGATAGGAATTGGGATTGTAGGCAGGATGACGGTCTGAAAGCGTGCGAATGCCCCAGCCGCTCCACATATCTGGCTCCATCAGCCTCGTTACCACCTTCGCTGCTCGTTCCCGGGGGACGATGCCCGACCAGAGACAATGGCCAGGATTGGAAGCGATGCTCAAAACCGGCTTCTTGTCTCCATCCAGCGCGAAAGCATAAAACCCGAGAGCCTCGTCCCAGAAAACGTCGTTGAAGCGATCGAACAAACTCTTGGCCTTGGCTCTCAGCTTGGCGGCCGGATCGTGGTCGCCCTTGGCGTCATAGATTTCAGCCATGCGTTGCCATGCATCGTAGACATAACCTTGCAACTCGCAGAGGGCTTTGGGTCCCTTGACAGGAGTGCCGTCAGGGTAGACCACTGCTTCGGCTGCATCTTTCCAACTCTGGTTCTCGTACCCGAGCTTCGAGCGCGTTTCGTACTCCTGAAATCCGTCCCCGTCCCGATCGCCGTAGCGGTCGATCCAGTCGAGGCATTTCTCGGCAGTTTCCAAGTGCCGATCGATCAGGCTGGCGTCGCCCGTACAGCGCCAGGCATTGTGGAGGACGATCAGATAAAGAGGGGTCGCGTCGGCGGTGCCGTAGTAGGGGGTGTGGGGAATGAGGTGGAAATGCGCAAGCTCTCCTATCCGGAGCTCGTGCATGATCTTTCCGGGCTCCGCATCTCGGTAGTCGTCGCGAGACGTGGCTTGAGATCGCCCCAACACGTCCAGCGCACCCCGGGCAAAGTCGGGATACACCAGGGCATTTTGCAACGAGGCGATCAGGCTGTCGCGGCCGAACAGACCCATGAACCAGGGCAAACCCGCAGCCGGAACATATTCCAATTCATCGGTGCCCTCGATCGGAAGGCGCAGTGCCGCCATGTCCTCGATCGCCTGGACATACAACTGTCGAAACTCGTCGTTCGAACTGCTGAACTCAGACGCGTTCCGGCTCCAGTCCACCACTCGGTTGGCGGTCTTCGATTGTAGGGATTGGTCAACACAAGTGCGAGGAGCATGAGACGTCGTCTGATCGTTTCCGAAGTCATACAGAAGGCACGCATGCCAGGTTGCGCCTGGTTCAATCTTGATGTCGAAGCTGATCCGCCCGTTGGCGTAGACAGGCTTCGTGAGCGTTCTTCGAATGGCAATTGCGATTTCGCGCCGAAAATCTTGGTTGACGTAAGATGTCCGAAGCCGCGAACTCCTGTCGTCCCATTCGGTGACTATCCTGCCACGACGCACTATCGCGCCGGCCTTGACCTCGAACAGGTCGGCGAAATCGCTCCGGATCCCGAGCTCCAGGTTGAACTGGATAGTATCGCGACCATAGTTCACAAGGTCCAGATCCTCGTGCAGTCCTCCCTCGTCGAGAGCGCGACCGACTATCAGCCCCAGGTCGCCGGCCGGCACCGGCCCGGCCTCAGTCGCGAAGGCGCGGTTAACGAGATAAATCTTGGCTGCGAAATGGGCGATATTTCCGGAGTTGAGCAGATCCCAGCTCTCTCCGTTTGCGAACAATTGCCAACTGGATATGAGCCGAGTGTCGGAGGCGTAGAGGCCTTGATGCGTGGGCCATTCGATCTGACCGTCCTGCTCTGTCACCAAAAAGTTGATGCCGTGATTGATCGCCAGGCGTGGCGGACCGATCGCAATCTTAAGGCTCATTACAATATGCACAGCTAGAGTCGACAGGTATGTATCTGGCGCGACTCTGGTGCCCGGCAAGCGATCCTCTTCGAAGGTCGCGCTGTCGTTGGCCCGGTGCGCCCGCCCGCAAACGCGTCCGGCAACAGATTCGCGACCACGCTCCGCCAACCGGCGCCAGCGTCAGGCCGAGATGGACGTGGCCGAAAGCGCAGATCACACCGGACGACTTGGTCGAAGGCCCGATTACGGGGGCGGGTCCGGCAGCGACGGCCTGAAAACCCAGCTATTCCGACGATGGCTGGCCAAGCCCGGAAGAGGTGGCCCGAGCTGCCGTCATCCGATCAAGGCAGTCCTTAGTGCCGGTATGTCATCAAGTA
Source organism: Mesorhizobium sp. LCM 4577 (assembly GCF_001854795.2). Taxonomy (NCBI): domain Bacteria; kingdom Pseudomonadati; phylum Pseudomonadota; class Alphaproteobacteria; order Hyphomicrobiales; family Phyllobacteriaceae; genus Mesorhizobium; species Mesorhizobium sp. LCM 4577. The sequence goes on from NZ_MDDU01000005.1 coordinate 170,979, forward strand.
CATGATCGACGAACGCGGCGATTCGAGGCGTCTTGCGCAGATCCGGGTGCGTGAGCAAATACCAGCTTCGCGTGAGCTCCTCTACCGGCGGAAGGAGCTGAACGAGTGTTTCCTCCGCGTCGCCGAGGGTAGTTGGCAGCGCCGCCACCCCAATTCCTGCCTTCACCGCCGACAGGGTGCCGAGCATGCTGGTGTTGCGGTTGACGATCCGCGCACTAGGCACCGCGACCCGCAGCCATTTCGCAACCCGATGGTTCTGCATGATCCCATCGAACCCGATCATTGCATGGTTGGCCAGGTCGCCGATGCTCATCGGGCGCCCGTGCTCCTGGACGTACGTCCTGCTGGCATAGATCGCCCAAACGGAATCGCAAATCTTGCGACCGACGTTCGTCTACCGGCTCGCCCGAGCGGAAGGCAACGTCAGCCTCTCCTTTCCCGAGATCGAGATACCGGTCGCTGGTGACGAACTCTACAGTGAGGCCTGGATAGCGTTCATAGAAGCGGTCCAGCAGGCCGGTCGCTGCTATGCGCGATACGGTTGGCTCCGGACAGGTGAGACGGATCACACCCTTGAGATCATGCTTCAACGCTTGCAGTTGACGCTCAAGCGCGTCGACTGCAGCCTCCACAGCAAGCACGTAGTCGATGACCGCCTCGCCGAGTTCCGACAAGCCGTAGCCACTCGGGTAGCGTTTGACGAGCGTCAGGCCAATTCGGTTTTCGAGTTCTGCCAGCCTTCGATGGACCGTAGATTGGTTGACGCCCAGCGCCTTTGCCGCAGCCAGAGTGCTGCCATGGCGCGACACGGCAATGAGATGGCGCAGGTCGTTCCAGTCGAACATCGCACTGTTATGCGTTTTTGCACGCAGGTTTGGCAAACTCGCCGCTGCCGCCCGGATAGTCGCCTTGCTAACTTTGGCACAACTCTAGTGTCTGCCAACAGGGGAGCAAAGATGCACACAAAGAGCAGCGTCGAAACCATGATAGCCGGATTGACTGTGGGTCTCACCTTGAGCGCCGAAGACCGCGGAATCGCGAAGCTGACGCCGCTCCACCGCGAGATCGTCCACGGGATGCCCAACTTACCTGACCAGGAGGTGCGGGTGCTCTCCGCAACTCTGCTTCCGGGCGATGTCACACCGCATCATTCACACCGGTTTCCGGTGACAGTTCACATGCTCGAAGGCACTTTCACACTGGAGCTCGAGGGACGGAAACCCGTCGCAATCGAGGCAGGACAGGTTTTCATCGAGCCGGCCGGCGTCAACATGACCGGGTTCAACAAGGGGGACGTACCCGCGCGCATGACGCTCTTTTACGTGTGTGAGCCTGGAGTTCCGTTTGCCGATCCAGCAAGCACGGCTTAGCTGCAGGTAGAAAAATAGCTGCCAGCGGACTTACAACGAGAAGTCCGCCCGTCAAGTTCTACGGGCCCGTGTTGAGCAAGACCGTGAAGATCGCGGTCAATCGCCTGGGGCGTCGTCGATCTGGTGCTCGCCTATAGGATGGCGAAGGGCTGGGCACGAGCCGACGCTCGTCGAGAAGGCACCCTCGGTTGCAGAGTTGCGTTATCTCGAACCGAGAAATGAGCAGCCGCGGGACGAACTCATCCATCTGACCTAGCTCGCCGCGGGCCCAGATTTTCCCGGCTCTCATGCGCAAGGGCGGCAACCTGTTTCTGTTCATCTTCCGCGACGAGCTGCTTCAAGGGCCTGGCAGGGCCGGCAAGCAATCAAAATCGCTTTCCAATGCAAACGAGGGTCGAATCGCCTAAGCGGCGACCCGACCCTGTTGAAGCTGCAGCACTGTTCCAAGGAGAGGGACGACTTCAGTCTGCAAGCTCGCGATTATGAGCTTAGCGAGACGATGTGCAAAAGGAAGAGGGGCGGCGCCTCGAAAGCGCTCGCAACAGGTCAGTTTTGTCGATGGGTGTCCTCCTCGAAAAGTCGGACAATTTCCGTAGCCAGGAATTCACACCTGTTTCCGGTCTTTCTTGGCGAGGCGGCGCTCATCGCACAAGGGACCCAGATCACAGACAATACATGCCGCTGCATGCGATTCCGATCTTCCCGCCGCCTCGGTGCGACCTATTTGGAAAGCACATACGAGTTCGGACGCGAAAATTGTCGCGCTGTGGAATGGACCACGGCTTGGTGGTTGTGCAGTGAGCGGTTAATGTCCTCCAGAGATCGCCGCTCTTGGGATGCCCGTCGCCAAGCTCTTTGGCTGCGATGGGCTTTTCTCGTACGGGAGACCGGCATCGCCGAAGCTCAAGCGCGTGACCTTATCGATATGCTCGGCAACAATCAGAAAACTGGATTATTCATATGAATCAGTAGCTTATACTATGTTTTGTAACGTTTTGAGGCCAATAAAAGGACCCTAAAAGCCGGGACCGAACCTCTATCTAAGGCCATGCGCTATTGGCCGCGCGCTCGGCATTCGCCGAAGAGCTATCATCGCGACAACCCCGAGCAACGGACCAGGCGCCAGGACCAAAAAACTCCAGCGCCATCCTATCGTCTCCGCCATGAATGACACCAGATGGATAGAGCAGAAGGTGAGTGCGATGCCGCAGCTTAGCTGCAGGGAAAGCGCTGTGCCCACGTAGCGTTGATCGCTCAGTTCGGTTGCCATGGCCGAGAATTGGGCGGAATCGCCGATGACGGTTGCTCCCCACACGATGGCAACGATAGCGAACAGCCAAAACGGACCGGCGAAGGTCAGGCCGATCGTCAGTGCGCAGAAGCCGGATACAACCATCATTGCAGCCGCCGTTGCGGTGCGGCCAATGCGGTCCGCCATGATGCCGCCGGCAATCGAGCCGATCCCACCCGACGCCACGACGAAGAACGCCAGAAAGGAGGCAGCGCCAGGATCCCCAATGCCCAAGCCGGGGCCACCTGCCCTGATGTAAGCCAGCATCCAGCCCCACATTGCGTAAAGCTCCCACATGTGGCCGAGATAGCCAAGATTGGCGAGCATCAGAGCGCGGTTGCGCACCAGCGCTTTGATGTGGCGAGGGTCGAATGCCGATCTCGCGAAGGGATGGGGTCCTTCCTCCCCCAGCCAAAGGATCAACAAAGCGCCGATTAGTGCTGCGACAGAGGTGGCCAAGATGACGCTTTGCCAAGCCAATTCGTCGACTCGGGCTGATACCAGATGAGGAAAGGCAGAACCAAGCGTTAGTGCCGCAAGAAGGACGCCAAGCGCCTTTCCCCGTCCGCGACTAAACCACGTCGATACCAGTTTCACCGCTGGTGGATACACGCCCGCCAGGGCCAAGCCGGTGACAAAACGGGCGACCAGCATCAAGCCGACGGAAGGCGCGAACAAAAGGCAGAGGTTGGCGGCGGCCGCCGTCAAGGCACTGACGCCGATCAGCTTGCGAAGCGAAAACACGTCCGGAAGGCCGGCCATGCTGGAGGCCAACGCGCCGATGGCAAAGCCGATCTGCACGGCACCGGTTATCCACGCGCCCTGCGCCGGAGAAAGGTCCCACAGCCGCGTCAGCTGCGGCGCGATCGCCGTTGCGGAAAACCATGTCGTCATCGGCAGGAAGGCGCCGATTGAGACCACGATCAACATCAGCCAGCGCCGGGTGGCACTGGCTGCGGTGACGTTGGAGGCCGCGATGTGGTCCATATCCATCGGTTCAGGCAGCAACAGAGCCCTGCAGTCGCTTAAGCACCGGAAGAAGGTCGGCCGGGTCGGGTCTGCGGGTGTAGTCCGGGCTGACTTCGGCATAGGCGATGATGCCGTCTTGCCCGACCACGAAGCGAGCAGGCATCGGCAAGGTCCAGGAACGATCCTCATTGATAAGCGGCAGGTCGATGCCGAAGCCGCGATACAAGCCGATCAGATCGTCGGGCAGGCGAAACCGCAAGCCGAAGGCATCGGCGACCCTGCCGCCGGCGTCGCTCAGCATCGGGAATGCTATCTGCTTGTCGAGCTTGGCCTTGCGGCCGTTCGCCAGCGACTGCGGGGATATGGAAACCAGTTGTGCCCCGGTAGCCTGGATTGCCGGCCAAGCTTCCTGCAAGGCGGCAAGCTCGATGTTGCAATAGGGGCACCAGACTCCGCGATAAAAACTGAGCACCAAGGGACCGCGGGTAAGCAGATCGCTGGATGCGACAGATCCGCCATCAGCCTCCGGCAATGTGAATGCTGGCGCTTCGGCGCCCGCCTTTAGGGCCTTGGCGGCCTGACCCGATGCTATGAGCTCGGCGGTTGCACGGTGCATGACCTCAAGCGCTTGCTTGGGGGCCTTGCTTTCAAAGTCGGCTTTGAAGGCATCGAGCTTTTCCTGAAGAGACATGAGACACTCCAAATCTTGACCGCGTGGCTCGCGGCGGAATGTCCTCGCCTATTTCCAGAAAGGGGGGTAGCTTGCCAAAAAGCATAGCAATCATCCGGAAAACGAATGGCTGATCGACTGCAGGAGCTCGAGGTTTTCGTGCGGGTTGCGGAACGGGCAAACCTTTCCCAGGTCGCACGTGAGATCGGGCTGTCGCAGCCGTCCGTGTCGCGAATCCTGAACGATCTTGAGGCGCGCATCGGTGCCCGCCTGCTCATCCGCACCAGCCGCAAGGTCGGGCTGACCGAGGCCGGGCAAGTCTACCTCGACCAGATCCGGCCGCTGCTGGCAGATCTTGGGGCGGCGGCCGACACCGCAGCAGGCAATGAGGAGCTGCGCGGAGTTCTGCGCGTCGAGTTGTCGGTAACCTTTGCTGTGCGCGCGCTCATTCCTCGCCTGCCCAGCCTTCTCGCCGAGCATCCCAACCTTTCCGTCGAGTTGATGATGGACGATCGCCGGCGCAGTCTCGCTGAGGAGGGTGCCGATGTCGCGATACGGCTTGGCCTGCTCGACAGTTCCAGCATGATGGCACGCAAGGTCGGTCAGACGCCTCGGTTGCTCGTCGCGGCGCCGGACTACATCGCCCGTCACGGCGAACCAAGTAGCCCTGCGGAGTTGGCGCAGCACCAAGTGATCTTCGGACCGTCCGACAGTTCCGGCGCGACCTTCCAGGAGCTGATCGATCCGCAGGTCCGCTTTGTGCTGCCCGAAAGTCCTCGTATCAGGGTCTCGAGCTCGGCCGGGGTTACGGCATGTGTTGTGGCTGGGCTTGGCGTGGCATTCGGTTCGGGCTGGATGTTCAATGCAGAACTCCAGGACGGCCGCCTGCGCCAGCTGCTGCCGGATTTTCCGCTGCCGACCATACCCATCCACGCTCTGTTCCCGGCAGGGCGCCAGCCGAGCAAACGGGCCAGAGGATTTGCCGACTGGTTGAGCAAGTCACTTGGTTCGTCATGATAAGTCGCTGCCACTGGCCAGCGGTATCACACCCCTAGTCCGCAATGCGCGCCACTTTGCCCAACGCGATCAACTGGGTTAGTCTCGCAATATGCGCCGTCGCTGATAAACCATTTCGCTGAGGGGACGAGATTTCATGGAGATGCAGCAGGTCCGATATTTTCTGGCCCTGTCTAACACGTTGAATTTCACGAGAGCGGCCGAGGAGTGCAACGTTACTCAGCCGGCCCTTACGCGTGCCATCAAGACGCTTGAAGAGGAGCTAGGGGGAGAGCTTCTTCGGCGCGAGCGTCAGCATTCGCATCTCACGGAACTCGGGCGCCGCATGCTGCCTTTGTTGCAGCAATGCTATGATGCGGCCACTTCCGCCAAGTCGCTGGCCAAGGCCGTGCAAAGCAGTGATGTTGCGCCGCTCAACGTCACGATCTCCAACAGCATCAACATTGCGCTTCTGGTTTCGCCGTTCACCGAGCTCTTCCGGGCCTATCCCGGTGTGCATCTCAAGATCCATCGTGGCTCGCCGGCAGCTGTGATAGAGGCGCTGAAAGGCGGTGAAGTGGAGCTGGCGATAGCCGGTCCGCTCGGACAGGCCTGGGATCGCCTGGACACATGGCCACTGTTCCAGGAAGCAATCGAGCTCGCCGTAAATTCAGATCATCCGCTCGCCCGGCGAAATGAGGCTGATGTCGCGCTGGCGCAGGTCGCCGCCGAACCTGTGCTCAGTCGGATCGATTGGGAGACGAGCGAGGAGCTTGCGCGCTGCCTTTCCGCCAAGGGGTATACGCCTCGGACCGCGCATGAAGTCGAGACGGACCAGGATCTGCTCGCGCTGCTCGAGGCCAATGCCGGAGTGGGCTTTGTCACCCTTACTGCTCCGCGATCTCCGACCACACGCCGGCTCAAACTTCGCGATCTGGACGTGTCGCGGATCGTTTCGGTTTATGCGGTTGCCGGCAGGCATCGCTCGCCGGTCGCGACAACCCTGCTCAACCTTTTGAGGGCGGCCGACTGGTCGTCCTTCGGCGTCAGCGAGCCCGCCTGAGCGCAGCGATCAGGTCGTCGATGTCCATGCGACGGCGGTAGTCCGGATCGACAAAGCGATCCCTGATGATCCCATCCGTTCCGACGATGAAGGTGGCTGGAATGGGCATAAACCAGCTGCTGTTGCCCTGATAGTTAGGGATGTCGAGACCCAGGCCCATGAGCCTTTCCATTTCGGCGCCGACCCAGATCGCGAGGTTGAGCGACAATGCATATCCATTGTCCATGTCGATCAGGAATGGGAACTGTGCGCCGACCAGAGCCTTCATCGCCTTGGCGAATTTGCGTCGCTCCGGCATGATCGCGACCACCTGTCCGCCCATTTCCGCGATCTCGCGGTGCACCTCGACAATCCCGATGGCGTTCAAGCGGCAATACGGACACCAATGGCCGCGCTGAAAGGTGATGACGGCTGGCCCCTTGGCCAAAATCTCGGCGAGGCTGACTAGCCTGCCCTGATCATCAGGCAACAGGAAACCAGGCATAGTCTCGCCCGGTGCGGGGGCCATTGTGCCGGCACCTTGCTTCTCAAGGCGGTCCACCAGTCGCTCGACCGCGTCAGCGAATTCCGAGTTTAGGCGGCGAACCGCCGCGGCAACGACTGCCAGCCGTTCATTGAGGGGCGCATCAAGTTCGATGGCTGCCTGGACGGACTGCTCGAATGTCATTGCCTGGTCGTCGGCGGCCATGTCTGCACTTTCACACGTCCCGCATAGCCTACCACCGTAACCCCGCGGCAATTGCCATGTTTTTCCTGCATGGTTTTGATGCCCTGCGTGCATCGACACATGCCGTGCCTCCGTCTGCTTCGCTGACCCGGGCCGAAGCGTTACACCATGTTCCTGATATCCGCTGAAAAAGTCGGGAAAGCGCAGACCATCTCAGAGAGGTCTCGCGCGGTGATGCCGTGCTTCATCGCGAGCGCAAAAATGTGGATCAGCTCTTCGCCGGCATGCCCGACCAGGTGAGCTCCGAGGATCCTGCCTGTCGTTTCCTCGACGATGATCTTCGACCATGCGACCGGCTCCGCGTAAGTCCTGGCGGAGAGCCAGCCCTGCATATCGTTCAGGTGGACGTTGACCATGAAGCCGCGCTCCCTCGCCTGGGCCTCGGTCAAGCCGACGGCCGCCACGGCCGGGATGCTGTAGAGCGACGCGGGTATGTGACTGTAGTCCGGCCGATGCTTCGGTCCGTCGACTATGTTGCGACCGACGATCGCGCCTTCATAGGTCGCCACCGGCGAAAGCTGCGGCGAGTTCCACATGGCGTCGCCGCAGACATAGACGTCTGGATTGGAACGCGAGCGCAGATGCTCGTCGATCTCGATGCGGCCTTCGCGATGCACAATGACACCCGCCCCGAGATCGAGGCCCTCGACATTGGCTACGCGCCCCGCGCAATTGACGGCCCGATCCGCGTCAACGCTGCATTCGGCGCCATCCTTCGCAAAGCTCACCCGCAGTCGCCCGTTGGCCTCTTCGATCTTTTTAACCCAAGCCTTGGTATGGATGCTAATGCCCAGGCGCTCGCTCTCGCCGCGGAGTTGAGCAACGGCATCAGTGTCGAAGCCTCCCAGAAGTTGCGGCAGCGCCTCGAGGATAGTGACCCCGACGCCGGCGCGCGCATAGACGTGGCCCAGTTCGAAGGCGATAACACCGCCGCCAATGAACACCACCGCGCGAGGCAACACAGGATCGCTCAGCACATCGTCGGATGTGGTCAGGAATTCTGCGCCGGGGACCGACAGCGGGCGCGGCTTCGAGCCGGTGGCGATGACGATGTTTCTGGCCTCGATCTCTCGGGTGCCGACGCGGATGGTATTGCTGGCCGTAAATGCAGCCTCGCCGTGGATGACGTCGACGCCTCGCTTTGCCATCAATCCGGACAGCCGGGCTGGGATATCCGCGATGATGCCCTTTTCCCGCTTGATCAAGGCTCGCCAATCGAGCCTCGGCGGTTCGATCTCGATTGCATGATTGCCGGCTCTTGCGATCTCGTCGAGCGCGTGGGCCGCGGCAACCAGCACCTTCTTCGGCGTGCAGCCGCGATTGGGGCATGTGCCGCCAAGATCACGAGCCTCGATCATGGCGACGGAGAGCCCGGCGGCACGCGTCGCGACCGTGACACCCATGCCGGCATTGCCACCGCCCAGGATAACGACGTCATACTTTTCCATCGCAGCGCCTCCGCCGACCTCAGTGAAGCTTGATTCGCGGTCTCGCGCGCCTGACGACCATCTCGCCGATCGAAGCAAGCGTTGTCTTGGCGAGCCCGTGCACCGCCATGAGATGCATCTTGTGCAGCGAGCGGTAGACGAGCCTAGCAACAAGGCCTTCGATCTTTAGTCCGCCGATCAGGCTGCCGAACGCACCGTAGTCGGCGAGTGAAACGAGCGAGCCGTAGTCACGGTAGCGATACACTGGCGTGGCACGCCCTGCGAGACGTGCTGCAATCACCTTGGCCATGTGATCTGCCTGCTGATGAGCCGTTTGGGCACGCGGCGGCAAGGCGCTTTCCTCGCCCGGAATCACGCAGTTCGCGCAGTCACCGATCGCGAACACATTCTCGTCGCCCACCGCGCGCAAGTTTTCGTCGACGATCAGGCGATTGATGCGATCGGTTTCGAGCCCATCGAGGCCTTTCAGGAATTCCGGCGCCTTGATTCCGGCCGCCCAGACGACCAGTTCGGCAGGCACAAAGAGCTTGTCGCCAAGCCGAATACCGTCTTCGGTCACTTCGGTGACCTTGATCCCGCATCGTATCTGGACGCCCAGCTTGATCAGCAAGCGTGCCGTTGCGCTCGCCATTTGCTCAGGCAGCGCGGGCAGGATCCGCGGCCCTGCTTCGACGATGGTGATGCGGATCAGCCTTTCGAAATCGATATTGTCGAGATTGTGCGACGCAATTTCGCGCATCGACTTGTGCAGTTCCGCCGCCAGTTCCACGCCGGTGGCGCCGGCGCCGACGATGACGCAATGGAGTTGGCCCGGCGACAGCTGCTCATATTGCGCGTTGGCGCGCAGGCATGCGTCGATCATGCGCTTGTTGAACCGGACGGCCTGCTCGGCGGTGTCAAGCGAGATGGCGTGGCGCGCGGCACCCGGTGTGCCGAAATCGTTGCTGACGCTGCCCACGGCCATGACCAGCGTGTCGTAACCCAGAACACGTGGCGGTATGACTTGGCGGCCGTCGTCGTCGAAACTGGGCGCGACGAAAACCTGGCGCTTGGCACGATCGATGCCGACGATCTCGCCAATGCGGTATCGATACCCATGGCGGCTGGCATGGGCGATGTATTCAACCGCGTCGTGCGACGCGCTCAAGGCACCGGATGCCACCTCATGCAGAAGCGGTTTCCAGATATGAGTGCGGTTACGGTCGACAAGCGTGACGGAAAGCCGCCGGTTGCCGAACTTGCGGCCAAGGCGTGTCGCCAGCTCCAGGCCGCCGGCGCCGCCGCCCACAATGACGACGCGGTGCAGTGACTTGTCCGCGTGCGAAGGGGTCTCCGGGATCGTGCGGAAGAGCGCCGCGTCGTTGGCGAGCACGGCTTCCGGAATCAACCGCATGCCGGGGGTGATGATCTGCATCGGTATCTCCGTATCTTCCTCGGCGTGGCGCATCACTCTTGGGATTCGTGGATCACGATGCCCTGAAGCATGTCGACCTCGCATTCCCAAGGCTTGTCGGTGAGGACGCGCTGCCCGTGCTCGTATCCTGCTTGCCAGCGCGTGCGGATTCCCGAGCGGGTGAAATCGATGTCCTTGGTGTGGTCCTCGCCGTCCAGTCGCGGGGAAAGCAGGCGGACGAGGTGCATGACCGACGGACAACCATAGGAGGCGAGTTCCTTGAACATCGGATCCTCGCGACGCTCCTCGGGCACGAGCCTGCCCATTTCCCGCACGACATGCCGCAACCGATGCAACTGCTCCTGCCGCGCAACGTGGCTCCGGCCGCGGCTGGCGTATTGGAGATCCTTCTGCCGCCCCATGACCTGCCAGATCGATTTCGGCTCGGTTGCGCGGGGCTGCCACATGTTGACGGCAAAGATCAGCGCGTCTCGCCTGGGTCGCGCATCGAGCACCACCTCGATCGGCGTGTTTGAATAGATGCCGCCGTCCCAATAGGGCTCGCCGTTGATGCAGACCGCCGGAAACGCCGGCGGCAAGGCGCCTGACGCCATGATATGCGCCGCCGACAGGATCATCTCGCGCGTATCGAAGTATTTGAGCTCGCTGGTATTGACGTTGACCGCCCCGACCGTCAGCCGCGTGTGGCGACCGTTGAGGTAGTCGAAGTCGACCAGGGTGTTCAGGGTCCTTTTGAGCGGATCCGTCGTGTAATAGGAGGCATTCTCGACACCGACCTCGCGGTTCACTCCGAACATGGCGCTCGGGTTCGGTTCGAAGAATCCCGGAATGCCGCGCATGACCGTGCCCATATTGGCAAAGATGTTGCTCGGCACCATCATCCGGAAAAACTCGTCGAATGGACTGCTGCGGCTGACGCTGTCCCAGAATTCCTGAAGCCTGGGCAGGCGATCGCCGGGCTTGTTCCCGGCAATCACCGCAGCGTTGATGGCGCCGATGGACGTGCCTATGACCCAGTCCGGTTCGATGCCGCCCTCGACCAGCGCCTGATAGACTCCGGCCTGATAAGCGCCGAGCGCGCCGCCGCCTTGAAGGACAAGGACGGTCTGACGTTTGACGTCGCCCTGGTGCCCAGTCGCCGGTTCTGGTAGCGGGGCGGATAGGTTTTGCGTGATCTTGTTCATGGCCTTCGCTCCTCGTGCAGGTCTAGTGAGCGGTCCAACCGCCTTCGATCGGCATCACGGCGCCGGTGATCGAGGCCGCCTCGTCCGACGCCAGGAACAGACACAGCGCGGCAACCTGCTCGACGGTGACGAATTGCTTGGTGGGCTGCGCGGCCAACAGGACATCCTTGATCACCTGCTGCTCGGTGATCCCACGGGCCTTCGCCGTGTCGGGTATCTGCTTCTCGACAAGCGGGGTGAGCACGTAGCCTGGGCAAACGGCGTTGACCGTGATGCCTTGTTCGGCGACCTCCAGCGCGACGGTTTTGGTCAGGCCGGCGACGCCATGCTTGGCCGCGACATAGGCAGACTTGTAGGGAGAGGCGACGAGCGCGTGCGCCGAGGCCACGTTGATGATGCGACCCCATTTGCGCGCCTTCATCGCCTGCAACGCACGCCGGATCGTGTAGAACGAAGACATGAGATCGATCGCCACGACCGCTTCCCATTTCTCGACCGGGAAGTCATCGATCGGAGCGACATGCTGAATGCCGGCATTGTTGACCAGTATGTCAATGGCGCCGAACTCGGCGATGGCCTTGTCCATCATCGAGGTGATCGCGTCGCCCTTGCTCATGTCGGCATTGTCGTATCGAACGGCGACCCGATGATCGGCGGCGAGCTTTGCCCGAAGCCGTTCGATCTCGGCGGCGTCGCCAAAGCCGTTCAGAACGATGTTGCAGCCCTTGGCCGCGAAGGCTTCGGCGATACCTTGCCCGATGCCGCTGGTCGAACCGGTGATGAGCGCTGTCTTGCCTTTGAACATCGTCTTTTCCTTCTGGTTGCGCGGCCACGAGCCACGGCGCGGGCTCGCTCTGGATCTGAGGATTAGTATGGTGAACCGCCGCAAGCTGCGGAAATGCCGTTGAGACATGGATTCGATAGCTGACGGTCAGATCGTTGGCTCCGAGCCCGGACGCCGATCGACCGGTCGGGTTGTTTGACGTAAGGGCAGCTAGTAAGATTGCGCCGCAATGCGGGCGGTGCCGTATGCGCGTCCAGTGAGGGGGAGCGTGCAGTGGAGATCAGCCAGGTCCGATACTTCTTGGCCGTCGCCAAGGAGCTCAATTTCACCAGGGCAGCCGAGCAGTGCAATGTCACGCAGCCCGCGCTGTCGCGCGCGATCAAGCTCTTGGAAGATGAATTCGGCGGGCCGCTTTTCCACCGTGAGCGCCGCTTCACACATCTTACCGAGCTCGGCCGCATGGTCGAGAGCTATCTCGAAGGCGTCTTCGAGAACTCACGCCAGGCAAAGCAGATTGCCGAGCAATATGTGACGCTGAAGAAGATGCCGCTCAAGGTCGGCATCATGAGCACGATCGCTCCGGACGAGATCGTCGAGCTTATCGCAGCCGTGCGCGAGCACCATCCCGGCGTCGAGTTGCATCTTTGCGATGCGGACGCGGTGAGCCTCAGGAAAAGGTTGATCGAGGGTGAGCTCGAGGCTGCCATATACGCGTTGCCCTCAGACGTTCCCGATGAAGAAGTGCACTCCCTGCCGCTGTTCCAGGAGCAGATGGTGATGGCTGTGCACCTGGCCCATCGTCTAGCCAACCAGCGCGTTGTGCGGGTGAAGGATATGAGCAACGAAAGCTATATCCACCGCAACAACTGCGAGTTCGCGGGCTACGCCGATGCCATCCTTGCCGAGCAGGGCGTTACGGTCAGCCCGGTCTATTGGAGCGATCGCGACGACTGGACATTGGCGATGATCGCTGCGGGGCTGGGGTTCGGGTTCATGCCCGAACATACCGCCAAGCATCCCGGCGTGGTGCCTCTGCCGATCACCGAGCCGGAGTTCTGGCGCGAGGTCAATCTCGTCACGGTGCGCGGCCGCAGGCATTCGCCCGCGGTCGGCGCATTGGTGCGCGAGGCCACGCAGAAGAAATGGTTCGGTGAGCGGGTGAAGGCGCTGTCCGCCGCCGAGTAGGTTTGTCGGGCAGCATCGTCGCATGCCTACGCGATACCCGGCTACGTGCCCGTCCGTCAGTTCTTCTTGACCGTTGAGGTGACCGACTGAATGACCTCGGTCGCCATCTTGAACTGTGCGGGACGATCCGTGATGCCATGCCGCTTGGCGATCCAGTCGAAATCGCTGTAGGCGGCGTAAACCGAACCGTCGGCAGTCTGGTAGACCAGCACGCGCACGGGCCAGTCGAGCCCGGCCTCGGGGTTGGATGTGATGAAGGTCGTGCCGAGCGCCGGATTGCCGAACATGACGAGCCGTGACGGCCTGACGTCGTTGCCCGCATTCTTGCCAAGCTGTGCCTGGTCGATGACGCCGAAGAACTTGATGCCTTTCTTGAGCACATCCTTCTTAATCCGGGCGACGGTTTCAGCGACGGAATAGTCGCTCTTCACCGTGACGACGCCGTCCGAAGCGGCAGCCGGCAGGGCAACAGCCATCAGCATGGCGGCGCCTGCAAGCAGAGTTTTGAGATGGTTGCTCATGTCGGTCTCCTTGGTTGAATAACTGAGTTGCGGTTTTTGGTTTCAGGGCTTGGGCGTTCGCAGCACGCGCGCGATCGCGATCGCACCGGCGAGAACCGCGGCAAGGACGGCCACGCATGCAGTCCAGCCGACACGGTCGTAGATCTGTCCGATGAGGAAGCTGCCAGCGAGCCCGCCCCCATAGTAGGAAGCCAGATAGATGCCGCTGGCAGCGGCGCGATCGCGCGATGCGGTCCGGCTGACATGTCCCGTGGCTATCGCCTGAGCCAGGAAGGTGCCGACGGCAACGAGCGCCATCCCGACGAGAACGATCGGAAGATTTGGCACAAGCAGTAGAAGCAAACCGATGATCGCCACCGCAAGCGTCGCTCCGATCCCTCCCCTGGGGCCAAGGCTCGCTGCGACTCGGCCGGCAAGCGGAGTGGTCAGCATCGATGGCAGGAAAACGAAATAGACTGCGCCCAGGGCCATCGGCGTGAGCGAAAGCGGGACCGCGACGAGCTGGAAATTCACGTAAGTGAACGTGCCGATAAAGACGAACAGGATCAGAAAGCCGATCGCGAAACAGGCGCGCAGCTCCACATTCCGCAACGGGGCTTTCCAGGCCGTGCGGGCAGGCTGGCCGTCCAGGTCGGCGCGCATCATTGCCGAGGTCTTTTGCAACGTGAACCAGACAAGAGCGGCGCCGAGCAGATTCAGTGCGGCGAAGGTCAGGAAGTTGGTGGAGATGCCGAACGTGTCGGCGACCGCCGCCGACATCAACCGGCCGAAAAAGTTGCTGGCCACATTGCCGGTCACGTAGGCCGCAAGCGCGCTCGTGGTCTGCCGCGCTGAAAAATGCTCGGCCAGATAGGCCATCGTCAGCGTGAAGGCTGTCGACATGCAAAGGCCCTGCGCCACGCGCAGCAAGGCGAAAACAACGATGTTGTCCGTCTGCGACAGCAGCGTTGTCGGTAACGCCAGGATGACCAGGCTGATCCAGATGCCGTTGCGGCGATCGATACCGCGCCCAAAGAGCGCGACAGCGATACCGGCCACCGCCATGCCGAACGTGCTGGCGTTGACGGCGAAGCCCATGGTGGCGCGGCTGACGCCGAATTTCACCACCAGCGACGGCAGGATGGCCTGGGTGGCGAACAGGTCAACGAGCGTCAGGAACGCAATCAGCGCGATGAGGCCGAAGCGCCAGCTGTCTGCTGCAAAAATGCGAACCCTTGTCGGTTCGGTCTGTTCACTCGTCGTCATGACAGGCTCCGTCGCCATTTCCTCGGGCAATCGCCCGAGGATGGACCTTTGGCTTCCTATGTTGGGATCACTTCACCGCTGCGGGCGGCGGCTCACATCATGTGGTCATCGTGCATCGCGGGCGGCAGCACGTCGGCCGAATAGAGCACGGCCGGAACCTTGCCGTTGTTCTTCCACCAGTGGGCGAGCTGGCCGAACTCGGCGGTCACGTCGCCGGCCGGATGCTCGATGCCGACCTTGCAGGTGCTGCGGTATTCGGTGATCGAGCCCTCGACGACCAGAATATTGGCCGGGCGGACATTGTGCTCATGCCACGGCACGACGCCGCCGGGCTGAACGACGAGCTTGCGAAGGCGCAACATGTTGCCTTTCCAGGCTTCGCCCTTGCTGCTTAAGTCGATTGCGGAAAGCACCGTGTCGGTGACGCCGACCGGCTTGCTGGGATGTTCCTGGACATCGGTGGTGGCGGCCTGCCCGGCAGGGCAGTCGCCTGCGAAAGCCGGAGCCGCCGAAAATGCAGCGGTCGCGGACAGCATGCCCAGGGCGAACGCAAGGTTGAGTTTCTTGGTAGCCATCTCGTATTTCTCCTTTGTCGGTGCCCATTCGCGGAAGGCGGGGCATGACGAGGAGAGTGACCGGAGCCTCGTCGAAAGAGAAATGCTGACTGGCTCTTAAATCGATACCTGAAAACTATCGCGGTTCATTTATCGGCGCGAGATTCCGAGCCACGACATAACGCGTGGCCCAGTTCTTTTCTTCGATTTGCTATGCGGCCGTTTTCCTTACCGACAGATCGATGCCGCTTTCGGGCCAGCTGTGTGCCTTGACGCTGTTGACGAAGGTTGATGTAGCCGGCGAAAACCGGCGCCCGGCAACAACGACAAGCGATACCTCTCGCCAAACCTCCGGATCGATAACGGGCCTGATCTGCAAGCCGGGGATGACGGCGCTGAATTCCGGGATGAAGCAGATACCCAGTCCGCCGGAGACCATGTTCTGAATCCAGTCTTCGCGTTCGCTGGCGTAGGAGATCCTGAGCTTCACACCGCGTTCATTGCAAAGGCCTGCAAGGTAGTCGCGATACTCGCAGTTCAAACGCCTGAGATAGTTCTCGCCGTCGAGTTCCGAGATGGCGACATTGTCGTTGCGGGCCAGCCGATGCCCATTGGGAAACGCAAGCACGAACCGCTCGCGATAGAGCGGCGTAACATCGAATCTCTCGGGAAAACTGTTGCTGGACGCCATGATGGCGACGTCGATCTCGCCCGCTTCCAGCAGCTGCGACAAGGATGCCGGCACGCCCTCGACAAGCTGCAGCTGGATGCCTTGCTGGCGCCGGTTGAAATCCGCCAACAGACCGGTAAATCGTCGCGGACCGATTGTGCACATCACCCCAACCTTGAGATTTGCATTCTCCAGGCAGAGGAATCTCGACGCCTCCTGGCGCACGCCGGTCACCTCGTCCAGGATTTGCTGAAATCGGGGGCGGAGCAAAGCGCCCAGATCGGTGAGGTGCGTCAGGTTCCGCTCGCGGCGAAACAACAGGCCGCCGACCTCGTCCTCGAGCTGCTGGATGGCGCGCGACAACGCCGGCTGGGTGACGTTGCACTTCTCGCCGGCGCGCGTGAAATTCCGGGTCTCGCAGACGGCGAGGAAGTAGCGGATGTGATGGATGTCCATGCGTATCGTCCTCAGCTGCATAGATGTATTTGCATGCTCGAAGAGTGCCGCAATGGATTTCAGCTCGCCAATGCAGGAGGGCTATGAAGTCTATAGCAATCGGTCATGCATCCAGCGGATGTGGTTGTTCTTGCCACCAAAAGGGGATGGCGGGCCATGCGCCCGCCATCCTCCTGGTGTTCCGTCGCAGTTCGCAGGTCAATTGGAGCCGCGGAGGGCATAGAGCTCGGCGCAGAATTCCGCGTGCGGCTTGCTCATCGCTGCGTCTTGGCACTCCTTCATCATAGCGCCCCGCTTCTCCTTCGACATTGCTTCCCAGGCCTTCTTGAATTCGGCCTTGGGCTTCATGGTTTTCATGCTGGCATCAGTGAAGAAGGGCCGCATGCTGTCCGGCTCGTCGAGTATGCCGGCGAAGGAAACGCCGCTCAGGATGGAAAGCGCGAAAGCGCCGAGGCAGATAGCTTTAAGGTTCATTTTGAAGTCCTTCTCTGGTTTGGTAGTCGTCCAATCGACAACCGTTTGATTGATTGACAGCAATTCAGAATTACTGGTTTCCTCCTTGCTGACTCGAACCTTGCCGCAATCACCTACCTACTCGCCAATGCCATCTGCGTATGAAGACTATGCCGGTTCTGCATCCACAGATGCTTCCTGGCAAGGGCACTAGTTGACTCCGCTCAAAGCGAGGACATTGGCACAGAATTGGGCATGGGGCTTGCGCATCGCCGGGTCGTCGCATGCCTTCGTCATCTTTGCCCGGTCATGCTTCGACAGGGCGAACCAGGCTTTCTTGAATCCAGCCATCGGTTTCATCGTCTTCATCGTGGCGTCCGTGTAGAAGGTCGGCAATGCGGCGAGGTCGGTAAATGGATTGGCGGACGCCGGGTTCGCGCCAAAGGCGATGGCAAACACGGCCACGCAAGCAAGCTTTCTTCTCATCGTTGATCTCCTTTGCACTCCGGGCGCGGCTTGGGTGAACGGCGCCAAGCCTGATCGAGAACAGAGTGCGGCGCGCGACGACGGGCAGCCAATGCAATCTGCCTATGGACTTCATGCCACCTTGGCATTTCGGCTGAACAAGAAGATGCGGCAGTCTCTCTCCAATCGCCCTTGCCGGCGACCTTGGGGATGGAGACCAGATCATGCTTGCCCAGTCGGAAGTGAGAACAGTCGCAGCCGCCACGCCGACAGCGCATCTTGGTGTCGAAGATCGGACGATCGACATCGTGCTGGCAAACGACGCGCATGCTGCTTTCGTCTGGGGTGTGCTCGACCGGCTGCTGGACGAGCCGAACTGCAACGTGAGCCGAGTTACCGCGTCGGGCTTCGCAGCGATGCAAGCGGCGGTCTTTGCCTATGGGCTGAGCGTCGGCGGCAGGCGCGGCGGGCGGACGGCGCTCGCCAATTTCTGGCGGCGCGTCAGCCACGCCTCGATGTTTGCCATCGACAGAACGAGCCTGCTGCGCTCGATGCTGGAACAATCGATCGACCTCAAGCGGATCCGCGACGAACGCTGCCCCGTGAAACTGGACGTCCTGGCCATCAATGCTCGAACAGACGCTTTGAAGATTTTCTCGGGCGGGCAGCTGTCGGTCGACGCTATCGTGGCGGCGGCCACTGTTCCGTTCCTTTCCCCGGCCATTGAGATCGACGGCGACCTCTATTGGGGCGACGGCGAGATCTCGCAGTTTTCGTCTTCGGCATCAATCGGAGCTCAGCAACGTGTTGTGGTCACCGGCAAGCCATCGATATTTCTAGCACGGTGTCCGGATCGCAGCCTCGCCTCTACCCATTGCGCGACCGGATGTGCCGCGGTTCACGCGATCTTCGACAGCCAATATCGAGCTGCAGCTCCGCTGCTTCTGAGACCCTGGATCGACTGGGGCGAGCTGACTGACATTCGTGACGGGGGACGGCAATCTGCCGACGACTGGCTTGCGGCCGATCTTTCACGCGTCCATGAGCGCCCGACTTTCGACTGCAGAACCCAATTCATCTAGGCGCTTCCCTCCCGCCTAGCCGCGCCTGCTTCGCATACTCCCGAATGCAGGCGCCAGGCCCTCCGGTTCCCCGGCCGGAGGGCCTTTTTCGCACTGCTCTTCAGAACATAGTGGCCGCGTATCAATTCCATGCCGAGACAGCATTTCAGCTCGACATCGCGATCGGAGAGACTGATCCGCAGACGGGCCTCTAGGCCGGTCTTTCTCTCGAAACGCCAACCAGGAGACAAGCCTGTGATCAACACCAAGACCCTCATCGGATCGGCCCTCGCGGCCGCCACCACGCTCGCCGCGACGGCGGCATACAGCGGCCCGGCCGCCAAGCCCGGCTTCGCCTTTGAGAAATGCTACGGCGTCGTCAAAGCCGGCCAGAACGACTGCCAGACCGCCACGCATTCCTGCGCAGGCACGTCCACCGCCGACAACCAGCCGGATTCCTGGCTCTACGTGCCTGCCGGCAGCTGCGCCAAGATCACGGGCGGCAGCGATAAGCCGAAGGCCTGACCAACCTTCCACCTCGAGCCAACCAGACCAGAATGGAGGAGACCGATGTCCGTCATGTTTTCACCTCTCGCAATCCCCGCATCGGCAGGCATCGGTCTTCGCTCGCCTCACATCGCCGAGATGCTCACGCGGCGCCCTTCGGCTGGCTGGCTCGAGGTCCACGCCGAGAACTACATGGGTGACGGCGCTGGCGTCGAGGCGCTGGAAAGGCTGCGCCAGATCTACCCGCTGTCCGTGCACGGCGTCGGCCTGTCGCTCGGCAGCGCGCAAGGCCTGGATCGCGATCATCTGGAGCGACTGCGCAAGGTCTGCGAGCGCTTCGAGCCCGATCTGGTCTCCGAGCATCTCGCCTGGAGCGTTGCGGACGGGGCCTATCTCAACGACCTCTTACCACTGCGCTATGACGATGAGGCGCTGGCGATCGTTGCCCGCAATGTCGGGACGCTGCAGGACACGCTGAAGCGGCGCGTGCTGATCGAGAACCTGTCGGCATACCTGGCCTTCGCGGACTCCTCGATGAACGAGGCGGAGTTCCTGGCAGCGCTCGTGGCACGGACCGGCTGTGGTCTGCTGCTCGACGTCAACAACGTCCATGTTTCCGCGCACAACCTGCAATATGACGCCAAGGCTTTCATCGACGCGTTGCCTGCGGAGGCCATCGGCGAAATCCACCTTGCCGGTCATGCGACCAACCAGGTCGGGACCGACACCGTGCTGATCGACGATCACGGCTCGCGCGTGCCGCCAGTGGTCTGGGCGCTCTACCAGCATGCCATAGAGCGGCTCGGGCCGCGCCCAACCTTGGTCGAGTGGGATACCGACGTTCCCGTTCTCGATGTGCTGCTCGGCGAAGCGATGTGGGCCGACATGCTCACCGCTTCGATCATGTTCAGCCGCAAGCAAGCCGCGCGACGTGACCAAGCAACCGAAGCGCGGGCTAGGCCTATCCCAGTTTCTTTCGAGCGCGAAACGGCGACCAGCATGCCCGTCCTTGCGGCATTCGCAGCTGCCAGGGTTGCGAAACCCACCGTTTACTTGGCGCCGCCCTCGCTTGAAGAGATATACCATGCTGCCGCTTGAGCACTTGCAGACCAACATGGCGCGCACCGTGCTGGCCATGGAACCGACGATCGCCGCGAAAGCGCTGACCGCCGGCAAGGCCGACCCGCTGGCACGCCTGCGCATCTACCAGAACAACACCCGCAGCTCGCTGACCGCCGTGCTGATGGCGGTTTTTCCGGTCACGGTTCGCCTGGTCGACGAACGTTTCTTCCGCTACGCAGCGAGCGAGTTCATTCGACGCCATCCGCCGGCGGAATCGCGACTGGCGCGCTATGGCGCCGGCTTCCCGCGCTTCCTCAAGTCAATTGACACGTTATCCGACATGCCGATCGTCGCTGAAACGGCGCGGCTCGAATGGGCCATCGCCGAAGCGCTCGATGCGGCTTCCTTGCCACCCCGTAGTCTCGCAGACTTCGAGAATACGGATCTGGGCACATCTCCCGCCATCCTGGTGCAGCCATCGCTTAGGCTGATCGTTTCGCATTGGTCGATCCTGTCCGTGTGGACGGCGCACCAGCAGAACGCCGGCGATCGGCATGGCGGCTGGACAAGGCGGGCCGAACGCGTGGCGTTGTGGCGAGCGGGAGACAGCATCCGGCTCGTTCAGCTCGATCGCGCGAACTTCGCTTTCCTGCACTCCCTGAAGCATGGCCTCGGCCTTGAACATGCCGCCGGCCGCGCGCTGGCGCTCGATCCGGGTTTCGATCTCGTATCCGCGCTCGTGCGTCTTTTCGGCGACGGGCTCGTCACCAACGTGCGAGCCGTCGCGAACTCCCACTCAAACCCATGGAGACAGTCATGACCGCAATGTCAGATCATTCCTCGTCCAGCGCGATCGGCCTTGTCGGCCTCTACAGGCGCATCATCAAGCTGCCCGAACATATACCGTTTTCGCTCCTCCAACTCGCCGCTCGCGTCGCGGTGGCGCATGTCTTCTGGCAGTCGGCCCAGAGCAAGCTAGCGTCCTGGCCAGTGACGCTGCAGCTGTTCGCCAACGAATACAATTTGCCCTTCATCGACCCGTCGATTGCGGCGCCTCTGGCAACGACGGCGGAAATCACCGGCTCGGTTCTGATCTTCCTTGGATTGTTCTCGCGGCTCGCAGCCCTGATGCTGCTCGGCGTCGTGTCCGTCATCCAGGTCTTCGTCTATCCGGAAAACTGGGCCGAGCATCTGCTCTGGGCCTCGTTACTGCTTCTGGTGCTGACACGCGGCGCCGGCGTCTTTTCGCTCGACCACTTTGCCGAGCTGACCCTTTCAGCATCCAGAAAATAGACATTCCGGTTAGGTGGAAACGAAAGGTGCGCGTCTTCATCGTTCACGCTCACCCTGAGCCCAACAGCTTCAACGGCGCGCTAACGCGCGCGGCCGAGCAAGCGCTGGTTGCGACCGGGCACGGGGTCGTTATCTCCGACCTTTATGCGATGGGCTTCAATCCGGTGTCGGATCGCCGCAACTTCACGACCGTGCGCAATGCGAATTACTATCGCCAACAAGCTGAGGAGGCGAATGCCGCCGTTCACGATGGATTTGCCTCCGATATCCAGGCGGAGATGGACAACCTTTTCTGGTGCGGCGCCTTGATCCTCCAGTTTCCGCTCTGGTGGTTCGGGCTGCCGGCGATTCTCAAGGGCTGGGTTGACCGCGTGTTTGCATCGGGTGGCCGCATCTATGGCGACGGCAAATGGTATGATCGCGGCGTCTTCGCCGGAAAGCGCGCAATGTGTTCCGTCACAATCGGCGGTCCGGCGCCGATCTATTCCAACGGAGGGCTGAACGGCCCGATCGGTTCAATCCTCTTCCCGATCAATCACGGTATGCTGTATTTTGTCGGCTTCACCGTGATCGAGCCTTTCCTTGTGCACGCGCCAGCGCGCATCGGCGACCGTGAACGCCAGCTTTTCCTCAATTTTATCGCGAAAGGGTTCTTAGCCTCGCGCATGCTCCAACCATCGACTATCCAAAGCTCGCGGACTTCGATGCCACATATGTTCTGAAATCCAGATTTCTGGTTCACCAGACATGACGCCGCGTTGACCCTGATTCCGAATTGGGGCGTTAGGATCTCTATTTCCCCGTAGGCGCTGGAGGACGAGAACGCGCGGCTGCGCGGGCTGGCCGACCCCACCTTCGCGAGCGAGGTGGCAAAGGGGCGCAGTTGGAAAGACACGGTGATGCCCCTAGCCGCCGTTTATATCCAGCAGAAGGGACAGGTCCGTTCGCTGTTCGCCAGCCGCTTGTCCGATCCGGCCAGGGATTTTCAGATGCATCTGCAAGACTGGGGGCGGGCCCGCGATGACCCGCTAGCCAGGTTGGACACCATTGACGACGAATTCTGCCCCTGGTTTGCCGCCCGTCAATTCACGGAGATGTGCCATGACGGGTCGGGATGCGCCGGTGCAAGGACGCTGCTCGCCGGTGGGCGGGACCGTTCCGTCCGTGAAGATACCCGCAACGAGTTCCCGATCCTGAAGCCGGCCGTTTAGAAACGTACTGCCGGGGGTGGATGTCCGATCACATCATAATTGATTGTGGCATACACATGTTTGTCGCACTCTTCGCGCTTGGTGGCTTTCGAGGAGGAAAGGCTATGTTGTATCCCGGCCAGGTCGTGACGAATGACGAACTCGACATGCTCACCCGCGTCTACAAGACTATCAGCCAGGAGCGCGGTCTTCCGGTTGACAGCCCTCGGTGCGAGAAAGTTGCCGCCCACATCATCAAGCTCTTCATGAACGGGCTCACGGACGAGGATGAACTGCTGTTTGCCGTGCGCAATCGAGGCCCGCTTGTACCGACCCACCAGATCGAGCGGGGCTTATAAACGCTTGTGATTTTCAAGGACGCCCGAATCGACGATACATAGGTTAAGGCCTCCGCAACGCAGTTTGCTGACTCTATGGCCTCTTGCACTCCGACGACCGTCGAGCCGCACAACGCCCCGGCCCCCGTTCGGCGGTCGTCTTCTTCCCTCGGCTGAAGGCAGGGAACACCCAGGCCTGAAAGAGCTCGGACGTATCGCGGAAAAAGCTCGCCACTACGAGCCGGCGAAAATACTTAGAGTCCTGCTATCCCAAAACATTAGGATGCGCATCGTGCTCGCTGCATCAGGAACGACAGGCGAGGGGTGGACAGTCTGCGCCAAGGACTCATGCATGGTTTTCGGGGCTGCGGCCGATGACCCCGTGGTGCTTCAGAAGTGCGAGAACTCGACCCAATAAAACACCTGCCTGCAAGCATGGACCACCTCATGCGGACGATTGACCCGGCATCAGCGGCCCGCAAGGCGGCAATGCGGGCGACTGGACAGACGCCGAAATCCTCTCCGGCAGTCACAAAGCCCCTACACGAACATCCCGCCTGACCTGGGGCTTTCGCCCGGATGGGACGGCTGGCAATGACGGTAGTGGAGATGCGGCCGCTATAGATTCTCGAACCTACTGCAAGTGCGGCACGCGGCAGGACTATGTGGATTCGTGAGCCGTCAGGAAATCGGCCCGGCAAGGCGCGAAGCTGTCGACCAGGCGGCCGGCCTCCAGCGCCTTGACGCCATGCACGAGGTTGGACGGCACGATGAAGCTGCTTCCTGTTTCGAGGATCTCCGATCGGCCGTCGA
>NZ_MDDU01000006.1:0-194375 GCF_001854795.2 Mesorhizobium sp. LCM 4577
GGCCGAATAGAGCGTGCTGGTGGCATCGTCCATCGTCACGATCAGGTCCAGTTCCGGCTGGCCCGCCAGCCAGGCATGCCGGCTGCCGTCCTGGTGCAGCATCATCCCCTCGCACGGCTTCCTTTCCCGCTTGCGCCGATGCGCCCCGCGTCGCTTGGCCCGCTCGACCAGCCCGGCCGCATGAAGCTGCGTCTTGATGAAGATATAACCCCAGCTGAAGTCGTAATCGCGTATCAGGTGCTCGTGGAAATGCTTCACGTTCCAACCGAGGTAACGGTTCCGGTAAAGCTCAAGCATCTCCTCGATTGCCTCCGCAGGCAMCCGGCGCGTCGAAAGCTTACCCAAACGCCGGTCCCTTAAGCCATCCTCCCCAGCCTCTTCATAGCGGTCTCGGTACCGGCGGAACTGACGCTCCGACATCCCCAGCAGCTCACCCGCTTCCATCATCGAAAGATCGCCGCCATTCCAACGGCTCAAAACGTCCCGAAACTTCTGCATTCTCCGGTCCTGTAGCCATGCTGTCCGTCCCATCCCCAGCCTCCATTCGCTGGCGATAAAACCGGACAACTCGTGTGCTACCTAACCCGGACAACTCATGTGCTTACGACACTCGGAAGGCACCCGGGCTTGACTTTCCGGGCGCGTTCTTTATGTGTCGCGCCAAGTTTCCCGCGTCCGGGTGTTTTCCCCGTGCTCCAGCGGCCAAAACTCCACGAACATTAACGGACGAACATCATGGCCAAAGCCGCAAACATCAAGATCAAGCTTCTGTCGACCGCCGACACCGGGTTCTTCTACGTGACCAGCAAGAACAGCCGCACCAAGACGGACAAGCTCTCGTTCCGCAAGTACGATCCGGTCGCCAAGAAGCACGTCGAGTTCAAGGAAACCAAGATCAAGTAATCTGGTTATCCTGAGAAATCAAAACGCCGCCCTTTGGGCGGCGTTTTTGTTTTGGGGCCAATTCCAGGAAAAGCCCGACACGGTTTTGCGGCAGGAATTGCGTCAAGCAAAGCTATGGAAAGGATCGGCCGATCGAGGAGTCGAGCGGCTGTCCGCAAGATTCCGATCGCGGGTTTTGTAGAAAAGGGGGCCGGTCGGCGTTTGGCAGCGGTACGAGGAGGCCACTATGTGCCAGCGCCGGCCGGCCGACCCCACGGACCCAGGAGATGCGGCGGACCTGAGCATCATGGGGTATTTTTGGATCGAGCCGGCTAGTCTACCCTCGTGCCGGCTCCGTCTTCTGTCTATGCGTCGCAGATTTGCGCAAGACCTTATAAAAATCAACCATTTCTTAACCACCGCTCGCGAATCGCTTGGGTTAAGGTAAATTCGTAACCCTGTTCAGACCGCCGGGAATCGGCGCCTTTCCCAGGCATCCCTCCCGAAGTGGCGATTGGTTTCGGGACAAAGACATGCGCGAGGTTGAAATATAAAGCGTATGAGCAAATCCTGAAAGATCGCGGCGCGCTTCAGGCAGCCTTGGCGACGACGCGGTTGCGACCGCCGCTTTTGGCTTCATAGAGCGCAAGGTCGGCGCGCTTCATCAGCGCCGCGACGCTGTCGGTCCCTTTCAGCAACGAAGACACGCCGACGCTGACCGTGACCTCGATCGTCTTGCCGTCGTTGCCGACCGCAAACGGCGCCTGCGCGATCTCGGCGCGGATGCGTTCGGCCACCTTCTCGGCGACCGGACCATCGGTATCCGGCATCACCACGACGAACTCCTCGCCGCCGAAGCGGCAGGCGAGATCGATGCCGCGCACATTCTTGCGCAGCCGCCTGGCGAACTCGCGCAGCACATCGTCGCCGCCGTCATGGCCATAAGTGTCGTTGATCGACTTGAAGCGATCGAGATCGGTGATCATCACCGACAGCGGCCGCCGCCGCGCCACGGCTCGATCGAACAGCGTCTGCAGATGGCTGTCGAGGTAGCGCCGGTTATGCAGCCCGGTCAGCCCGTCGATCACCGCCATCTCGATGGTCTGCGCGACACTGGCGCGCAACTGGTCGTTATAGCGTTTGCGCCGCACCTGCGTGCGCAGGCGCGCCGTCAGCTCGTGCTGGTCGATCGGCCGGATCAGGTAATCGTTGATGCCGAGCTCCAGGCCACGCAGGATGCGGCCCTCCTCGCCTTCGTCGGCGAGCAGCATGATCGGCAGGAAGCGGGTGCGGTCGAGCGAACGCAATTGCGAGCAGAGCCTCAGCGCATCGAAGCCGGTGAAGGCAGTCGACACCAGCACGCATTCATACGGCGTCTCGGCGGCCTGGAAGAACCCTGCGTTCGGATCGGTCGCGACATCGAGCTCGGCGCTGTTGCGCAACATCTTCTGGATGCGTTCGACGGAAGATTTGCGCTCGTCGACGAGGAGCACTCTCGGCTTGGCGTCTCCGGTCGCGAAATCGCGGCTCAGAAGCTCTTCGATGCCGATATTGCGCGTTGTCGAGGCGCGCAGCCTGAGCTCGTCGGTCAGCGATTTCAGCCTGACCAAGCTCTTCACACGCGTCATCAGTTGCAGGTCGTTGACCGGCTTGGTCAGAAAATCGTCCGCGCCCGCCTCGAGGCCGCGCACCCGGTCCGAGACCTGGTCGAGCGCGGTGATCATGACAACGGGGATATGCGAGGTCGCCGGGTCGCTCTTCAAGCGTCTGCAGACCTCGAACCCGTCCATGTCAGGCATCATCACATCGAGCAGCACCACGTCGACCTTGCCGTTCTCGCAGGTCTCGATCGCATCCGGACCGTTGCTGGCGGTTAGCACCTCGAAATACTCGGCAAGCAGCCGAACCTCCAGCAGCCGCACATTGGCGGGGATATCGTCGACGACGAGGATCCGCGCTGTCATCTCAAAAAACTCCGGTTCTGCTGGTCTCGGGCATCAGGCGTCGCCCAGATAGGATTTGATCGTCTCGATGAAGCGCGGCACCGAGATCGGCTTGGAGATATAGGCCTCGCAGCCGCCCTGCCGGATGCGCTCCTCATCGCCCTTCATGGCGAAGGCGGTGACGGCGATGACCGGAATCGAATGCAGCTCGTCGTCTTCCTTCAGCCATTTCGTCACTTCCAGGCCGGAGACTTCGGGCAGCTGGATGTCCATCAGGATGAGGTCCGGCCGGTGCTGGCGCGCGAGATCCAGCGCCTCCAGCCCGTTGCGTGTGCGAACCGTGTCGTAACCGCTGGCTTCGATGAGGTCCCGAAAGAGCTTCATGTTGAGCTCGTTGTCCTCGACGATCATGACCTTCTTAGCCATCAGTTTCCCGTCCCGACCGCCCTCGAAGCCGAAGGCCGTCGCAATGCGTCCCCTTCGGACCGCACCCAACCCTTTTCCACTCTAGCCCAATATGATTGACGAAACGGAAACCGGAGGTTGGAAAGCTGCACCATTTTCCACCTTCGGACGTTGTACGGGAGAGAGCGGAGGCTTGCCGCAAGCGACGCTTGCCGTTACTGCGGAAGGAGACTCAAAAAAATCCACCATTCCAAAGGTAATGATGGCGAACGCAGCGTCAATGCGCGAGGAAGCGGAAACCATTGCCGTCAAGGCGCTGGGCTTCGTCGCCGCCGATCCCGAACTTCTGCCGCGCTTCCTGGCGATCACCGGCATCGAGGCGAACTCGATCCGCAGGGCCGCCGCGGAGCCCGGCTTCTTGGCCGGCGTGCTGCAATTCATCCTTGCCCACGAGCCGACGCTGCTGCGCTTTGCCGAGGAGACCGGCACGCCGCCGGCCGCCGTCGGCAAGGCATTGCGCGCGCTCCCGCTCGGCAACGACGATCACGAGCGCTCGACATGAGCGACGATCCGGAGACGGCGCGGCAGATCGAGGAGCTTGCCGCCGACGACCGGCCGCTGCTGGTGCTCGACGTCGACGATGTCGTGCTGGAATTCGTCCGGCCCTTCCCGCATTTCCTCAAAACGCGCGGCTTCGGGTTGACGCTCTCGTCCTTCCGATTGACCGGCAACATTGCCGAAACGGCCACCGGGCGGCTGATCGAACAGCCGGAAGTGACGGCGCTGCTCGGCGATTTCTTCGACACCCAGGCGGATTGGCAAAGCATCACCGAGGGCGCGGCGGACGCCCTGGCAATGCTTGGACAAGGCGCCGAGATCGTCCTGCTGACCGCGATGCCGCACAAGCATCGTGGCGTGCGCCGCGCGCACCTCGACGCGCTGGGGCTAAATTATCCGCTGCTGACGACGGAAATGGCCAAGGGCCCGGCCATCGCGAAACTGCGGGGCCTCAAGGGTCGGCCGGTCGCCTTTGTCGACGACCAGCCCTCCAACCTGGTCTCGGCGCGCAATTCCGTGGCCGACGCCCACCTCTTCCATTTGATGGCCGACAATTCGCTGCGCCCCTTCCTGCCGCCAACGCCGGAAGACATCGTCTCGGTCGAGGACTGGCGCGAGGCCGCGCCCAAGATCGCGGCCGCGCTCGGGCTTTAGCGCAAGCGCTCAGGGTTGCAGCTTCGCGCCGGCCCCGCCATTGTCGCCGCCGTCCGAATCGTCGCCCCCGGTCGAATTGTCTGTTCCGTTGGCGCCGTCACCGCCCGAATTGTCATCCTGACCGGCGCTGTCGTCCTGGACTTCATCCGGCCCCTTGAGCATGGCGCCGTTAACCTTGACCGAGCCGTCGGCTTTCGTGTCGATCACCCACTCCAGGCGGCCATCCGGCAGTGTCTTGCCAAAACCCTTGACGGCAAGCGCGAACGGGAAGGCCTGCGCCATCTGCTCATCGCTCTTGGCGCCTTCCTYCAGGGCATCGACGATCTTGTCGTAGCCGGCCACATCGACGGTCACGGTCRCATCGGGCTTTTCGCCGCCCGGGAACGTCATCTCGCCTTCCAGCGCGACTTCGATATCGCCGTTCTTCACGGTCGAGTGGCCGAGGATGACTTTGGGTTTCTTGGCTTTGAAATCGGCGACCAGAGCCTTGCCGAATTCATCCGACAGCGGCGGTTTCTTATTGAGATCAAAGGCTTCGATCGCCTTCTTCGCCATCGTATCGAGATCGATATCGGCGCCGCCGAAGTTGAGGTCGATATCGGTCGGCACCAACGGGGCGGTCCAGGCCGGCAACAATTGCCGCGGGATCGTCAGACCGGAGGCCTTGATCCCATAATTGATCTTGCCGCTCTGAGAGACGCCGTCCATGCCGCTAGCCATGTTCAACTGCTTCGCGCCCCACTTACCGACTGGGCTCTCCATCGCGAAATCTTTGAAGGCGTACGTTCCGTCGATTCTTTCCCAGACGGGCAGCGCAGCAAGGAGACGCGACTTAAGCTCGGCCTGATTTGCCTTCAATTTGGCTTCGTCTTCATTAGCAACGGCAAAAGCAAGCAGGTCCATCAGCGGCTTCGTCCGAACACCCTTACCGTTTGCATTCACCGAAAGTTCCGGGGCATTGAGAGTGACCGGGAAATTCAATCCTCGCTCGGGATCGTTGATTTTGACGACTTCGGCGAAGTTCAAAATCTTTTCAGCCAGAGTAAAATCGATGCCGCCGCTCGCCGACTTTGTCGAAGTGATTGTGGCGGTGCCCGCACCTGCGGAGACATCCGCCTCCTGCTTCGGCTCCCGGGTCTTCATCGTCATGGCGTCCATCGACCCCGTAGCGCTCACGAAGGCCGCCAGGCTGGGGTCGTAGATCCCGGCGAACTTGTTGTTCGACACGGAAAAATCCATGTGTTGCGGCCCTTCAGGGCCCTTGAAATCGAGTGAGCCATTCAAAGACGTGTCCGCCGACACGTCCCACTGCCCGTCCTGGCGTGGCTTGACCCGCATGTCGTAGGGCGTGACGTCGAACTTGAAGGAGTCCTGTTTCGCCAGCAAAGCGACGAGCGGCTTGAAATCGAAGGCGAGTTTGTACGCATCGCCGTCGGCGGTGATCTTCAAGAGCCCGATATCGAAACCCTGCCTGCCGAAATAATGCGCCAGATCATCGGTAAGCTTTTTCGCGCCTTGATCGTCGACGGTCTGGGCAAGAGCTGGCGCGCTGAGCGCAAGGGCAAAGGCAAGGGGCAAAATACGCTTCACGTTGGTTCTCCGTTATCCCGGAAGAATGATTTGCGCTTCTGGTAGGCAAGAAGCGTTACAGCCGCAAGACGCCGACTGTAGGGCAAAAGCGCAGCTGGCTAAAGCACCAGCCGCATCAGCGGCCGGCCGGGTTTGCGTTCCACAAGCCTTTCGAAGCCGGCCTTCTCGAACACCCGCGACGAGCCGACGAAAAGCCCGATCGAACGCGAATCGCGCGACAGGTCGATCGGGCAGGCTTCGAGCAGCCTGGCGCCGTTCTCGCGGGCGAAGGCGATGCCACCCTCGACGAGACGATGCGTAATGCCGCGGCCCCTGGCCTTGACGCGAATGAAGAAGCACGAGATCGCCCAGACGTCCGGGTCGTCGGCATCGGCAGGATCGACCGGCGCCGAGCCCCTGCCTTGATTGTTCCACTCGGGCACGTCGGCGCGCGGACCGACCTGCATCCAGCCGACAGCCTTGCCGTCTTCGATGGCCAAAAGGCCCGGCGGCGGGCCTGCCTCGATGCGCGCCTTGATAAGGTCCTTGTTGCGCTCCTTGTCGCTGGCGCGGCGCTCCGCCGGCGCCAGCCGGAAATGCGTGCACCAGCAGCCGTAGCAGGCGCCTTGCTTGCCGAAGAGGTCTTCGAAATCGGGCCAGAGCTCGGGGGTCAGCGGTGCTATGGTCGTGCTCATGCGTTCTCCCCAGGCCAAGCTTGTTGCCAGCCTTGCGCTGTCGTACCATTGCGTTTGTTCTCTTTATGTTCGCAGCGATGGCGGCTCCTGTCAACAATCCCGAACACGGTTTTTGCCGTGACTGCCTGGCGCTCCAGCGCTCGCAGACGCGGCGCTGCGATCGCTGCGGCAGCCCGCGCCTTGTCCGTCATCCCGAGCTCTACCGGCTCAAGATCGCCCATATCGATTGCGACGCCTTCTACGCGGCGATCGAAAAGCGCGACAATCCGGCGCTGAAGGACAGGCCGGTCATCGTCGGCGGCGGCCGGCGCGGCGTCGTCTCCACCGCTTGCTACATCGCCCGCATCCAGGGCGTTCGCTCGGCCATGCCGATGTTCAAGGCGCTCGAACTGTGCCCCGAAGCGGTGGTGATCCCGCCCAATATGGAAAAATATGTCGGCGTCGGGCGCGAGGTCCGCGCGTTGATGCAGGCGTTGACGCCGCAAGTCGAGCCGCTGTCGATCGACGAAGCCTTCCTCGATCTCTCCGGCACCGAGCGGCTGCACGGCATGCCGCCGGCGCTGGTGCTGGCGCGCTTCGCGCAGACCGTGGAAAAGGAGCTCGGCATCACCGTTTCGGCCGGCCTCTCCTACTGCAAGTTCCTGGCCAAGATCGCTTCGGATTTTCGCAAGCCGCGCGGCTTTTCGGTGATCGGCGAAGTCGAAGCGCCAAGCTTTCTCGCCGCGCAGCCGGTGACGATGATCTGGGGCGTCGGCAAGGCGCTGGCCGCGACGCTGGAGCGCGACGGCATCCGCATGATCGCGCAATTGCAGCGCATGGAGCGCGGCGACCTGATGCGCCGCTATGGCGTGATGGGCGACCGGCTTTATCGGCTGTCGCGCGGCGAGGACGATCGCCCGGTCGATCCCGACGGCGATGCCAAGAGCGTCTCGGCCGAAACCACCTTCGACACCGACATCGCCGCGCTGGCGGAACTGGTGCCGGTGCTGCGCGGGCTCTCCGAAAAGGTCTCGGCGCGGCTGAAGAAATCCGGCATTGCCGGACGCACGGTGGTGCTGAAGTTGAAGACGCAGGATTTCAGGACCCGCACCCGCAACCGCCAGCTCGGCGATCCGACCCGGCTGGCCGACCGCATTTTCCAGACCGGGCTCGACCTGTTGCGCCGCGAGACCGACGGCACCAAATTCCGCCTGCTCGGCATCGGCGTCAGCGACCTCTCCGACGACGAAAAGGCCGATCCGCCCGATCTGGTCGACGTGCAGTCGCGCAAGCGCGCGCTGGCTGAGGGCGCAATGGACACGTTGCGCGACAAGTTCGGCAGGAAAGCCGTCGAGACCGGCTATACGTTCGGCAAGGGCCGCGCCGCCAATCCGCCCGAGCCGATTGAAGAGTGAACCATCAGCTGCGCTTCAGGTCGATCCGGCTCGTCACCACCATCTTGCCGGTCGCCGGATCCATGTCGGTCACCGTCATGCGCATGTTGTCCGGCCCGACCTTCTCGACAGTCAGTTCCGCGTCGCGGTCGCCATTGACGATTTTCGCCCAATGGATGTCGAGATTGATCGCGTCGCCCTCGCGGCTTCCGCTCAGCCCCGCGGGCCCGCTGCGCGAGCCGATATAGGTGCCGGTATAGCGCGCCCCGCTGACCTTCAGGTCGGCGCGGATTTCGCGCGACATGATCAGCAGCGCGCGGCACGTGCCGTCAAGCGACAGCGAATTCGCCGTCGCGTCCGAGGTGAAGGTGCAATTGATGTTCATCACCGGCATGTTGGTTCTTATCCTGACCGTTCCCTTGCCGGAGAACTTTCCCTGCAGCGAACGCAGAAAGGCCGCCTCGTCGGCATGCGCGCCCGTCGCGCACAAAAGGCAGGCGGCGGCCAGCAAGGCGGCAGTCG
The DNA here is from genome assembly GCF_001854795.2 of Mesorhizobium sp. LCM 4577. Classification (NCBI taxonomy): domain Bacteria; kingdom Pseudomonadati; phylum Pseudomonadota; class Alphaproteobacteria; order Hyphomicrobiales; family Phyllobacteriaceae; genus Mesorhizobium; species Mesorhizobium sp. LCM 4577. Next base: position 8,602 of record NZ_MDDU01000006.1, read on the forward strand.
ATTTCATCAAGGCGTTCCCCTCTCGCGATCGCTGGTAATGATTCCAGGAAAAGTATGACACGGTTTCGACCGGCACCTTCCGAAGGAAGGCGGAAGCGTGGATTTAACGGGGGCCGCGGCCGCAAGGTTCCGCCGTCGCCATGACGGTTTTTTGACACCCCTGTTCGCTGGCCCAGTGGAATGACGCCACTAACGGTTGCGGCCCAAGTCCAAGCTTGCGACATAGGCGCCCAAATGGCGCCCGCTCCCTCGATCCCAAAAGCCGCATTCTGGATGGCTCTGTCAATCGCCTCGATGTTGGCGATGTCGGTTGCCGGCCGCGAGACGACCGCCGAGCTCAACGTCTTCCAGGTGCTGGAACTGCGCTCGGTGATCGGTTTCTTCATCCTTTTGCCGCTGGTGATGATGAACGGCGGTTTTGCCGCAATGCGCACCGGACGTCCTTTCGCTCACATCGCCCGCAACGTCATCCACTACACCGGCCAGGCCGCCTGGCTCTATGCGCTCACCCTCATTCCGCTCGCCGTGCTGATCTCGATCGAGTTCACCACGCCGATCTGGACGGCGATATTCGCGGTCAGCTTTCTGGGGGAAAGGCTTTCGCGTTCGAAGCTGACGGCGATCGTGCTTGGCCTGATCGGCGTGGTCGTCATCGTGCGGCCCAGCGCCGGTTCGATGGATCCCGGCCACCTCGTCGTCCTGGGCGCCGCGGTCTGCTTCGGCATCTCCATGGTGCTGGTCAAGTCGATGACCAAGACCGAAAGCGTGGTGCGCATCATCTTCTGGATGCTGATCATCCAGTCGGTGGTCGGCCTGATCCCGGCTCTCTACAGCTGGCACACCCCCTCGCCCGGCCTCTGGCCGTGGATCTTCGTCATCGCCTTCACCGGCATGTCCTCGCATTTCTGCCTGGCCCGTGCGCTCACCCACGCCGACGCCACCATCATCTCGCCGATGGATTTCCTGCGCGTGCCACTGACGGCGCTGGTCGGCTGGCTGCTCTATCATGAACAGATCGACGTCTTCACCGCCGGCGGCGCGGCCCTGATTCTCGCCGGCAACCTGCTCAACCTGCAGAAGAAGACGCCGCGGGTTGCCGAAGCCGAGGCAGCAACGCCCTGAGCTAAACCAGCTCTACTTCGACGACACCTTGCACCGCGCGCATGGCAGATGCGATTTGTGGCGAAATACGATAGCGACCTAGATCGATCTCGACCTCGCCCTCTGCACCCTTAAGCACGATGATGCTAACCTGACTGTCACCGCGCTGTTTGAGCTGTGATTGAATAGTCGGTGATGGGCGATCATCTCTAACAAAGATGCGTAATGCTTTCTGGATCCGACTGGCTTCATCATCCAGTGATTGCACTGCATTAATGCGCAGATTGATGCCTTCGGGCCTATCCTCCGCGGAAACCATGATGACTACCGAGTTGCCGGGCTCCAGCATATCGCGAAATTGCGCCAAGCCCTCGGAAAACAGAACAGCCTCATACTGGCCTGTTGTATCGGAAAACTGCACTACCCCCATTTTATTGCCCGTTCGGGTCTTGCGCTCCTGCTTGGAAGTGACCGTCCCGGCGAGCCGCCCATTGGTTGCTCCGCGTTTAACGGCGGCCGAGAATTCAGCCCAGTTCTGCACCCGCATCTTCTGGAGCGCCGCCTTGTACTCATCCAGCGGATGCGCCGAGAGGTAGAAGCCCACCACCTGGAACTCGCGGTGCAACCGGTCCGCGGCAAGCCAAGGATCGGTCGCGGGCAGGTTGAGCGCCTGCGACTGACTCCCAAGCGATGCGCCGAAAATGTCGGCCTGGCCGGAGATGGCGTTCTGCTGCGCCAGCGAGGCCAGCCCCATCATCCGCTCGACGCCGGCCATCATCTGGGCGCGGTCGTGGCCGAAGCAATCCAGCGCGCCGGCCATGATCAGGCTTTCGAAGACGCGCTTGCCGACGATCTTCGGATCGACGCGCTCGCAGAAATCGGCAAGGTTCTTGAACGGCTTCTCGCCGCGCACCTCGACGATGTGCTCGACCGCCGCGTCGCCCACGCCTTTCAGCGCCGCCAGCGAATAGAAGATCTTGTTCTCGCCGACTTCGAACGGGCGGAAGCTGGTCATCACCGACGGCGCCACCACCTCGATGCCGAGGCGCATCGCGTCCTGGCGGAAATCGGCCAGCTTGTCGGTGTTGCTCATGTCGAGCGTCATCGACGCGGCCAGGAACTCGACCGGGTAATGCGCCTTGAGATAGGCGGTCTGGTAAGAAACGACGGCGTAGGCAGCCGCGTGCGACTTGTTGAAGCCATAGTCGGCGAATTTGGCCAGAAGATCGAAGATGAAGTCGGCCTGCGGCTTGGAGACGCCCCGCTCAACCGCGCCGGAAACAAAGCGCTCGCGCTGCTTGTCCATCTCGGCGCGGATCTTCTTGCCCATGGCGCGGCGCAGCAGATCGGCTTCGCCGAGCGAGTAGCCGGAAAGCTCCTGCGCGATCTGCATCACCTGTTCCTGGTAGACGATGACGCCTTGCGTCTCCTTCACCAGATGGTCGATCTTGGGATGGATCGAGGCCATCTCCTCCTCGCCATGCTTTCTGGCGTTGTAGGTCGGGATGTTCTCCATCGGGCCGGGACGGTAGAGCGCCACCAGCGCGATGATGTCCTCGATGCAGTCCGGACGCATGCCGATCAGCGCTTTGCGCATGCCGGCACTTTCAACCTGGAACACGCCGACCACTTCACCGCGCGACAGCATGGCGTACGTGTCCTTGTCGTCGAGCGGGATCGTGGCGAGATCGATGTCGACGCCACGCCGGCGGATGAGCTTCACCGCCGTTTCCAGCACAGTCAGCGTCTTCAGGCCAAGGAAGTCGAACTTCACCAGCCCCGCCTGCTCGACATATTTCATGTTGAACTGGGTGACTGGCATGTCCGAGCGCGGATCGCGGTACATCGGCACCAGCTCGGACAACGGCCGGTCGCCGATGACGATGCCGGCGGCGTGCGTCGAGGCGTGGCGGTAGAGGCCTTCGAGCTTCTGCGCCGTGTCGAGCAGGGTCTGGACGATCGGCTCCTTCTCCGCCTCCTCGGCGAAGCGCGGTTCGTTGGCGATGGCGTCCGCGAGCTTGACCGGATTGGCCGGGTTCTGCGGCACCATCTTGGAGAGCTTGTCGACCTGGCCGTAGGGCATCTGCAACACGCGGCCGACGTCGCGCAGCACCGCGCGCGCCTGCAGCGTACCGAAGGTGATGATCTGGCCGACCTGGTCGCGCCCGTATTTCTGTTGGACGTAGCGGATGACTTCCTCGCGCCGGTCCTGGCAGAAGTCGATGTCGAAGTCCGGCATCGAGACGCGGTCCGGATTGAGGAAGCGTTCGAACAGCAGCGAGAAACGCAGCGGGTCGATATCGGTGATCGTGGTCGAATAGGCGACCAGCGAGCCGGCGCCCGAACCGCGCCCCGGCCCAACCGGGATGCCTTGCGATTTGGCCCATTTGATGAAGTCGGCGACGATCAGGAAGTAACCGGGGAACTTCATCTTCTCGATGATGCCGAGCTCGAATTCGAGCCGCTCGCGATATTGCTCGACGGTATAGCCCGGCGTCGGCCCATGCGCCGCAAGCCGCTTCTCCAGCCCCTCTCGCGCTTGCCGGGCAAGCTCTGCCGCCTCGGCTTTCTCGGCCGCGTCCTTGTCGGCGGCGTCGGCACCGGTGAAGCGCGGCAGGATCGGGCTGCGGTTCTTCGGATAGTAGGAACAGCGCATGGCGATCTCGACCGTGTTGTCGATCGCTTCCGGCAGGTCGGAGAAGAGTCGAGCCATGTCCGCCTGGCTGCGCAGGAAATTGTCCGGTGAAAGCCGCCGGCGATTGTCCGCGGCCACCACCGAGCCTTCGGCGATCGCAATCAGCGCGTCATGCGCTTCATAGTCCTCGCGCTTGGAGAAGAACGCCTCGTTGGTGGCGACCAGCGGCAGGTCGTGCGTGTAGGCCAGGTCGACCGTCGACTTTTCGACCATCCGGTCGTAGCCGGCGACGCGTTCCAATTCGACATAGAGACGATCGCCGAACAGGCCCTTGAGGAACAGCAGCCGCTGTTCGGCGAGGTCGCGCCGGTCCGCTTTGAGCGCGCTGCCGATCGGGCCGCGCGGGCCGCCAGTCAGGCAAATCAGTCCGTCGCACCGGCCTTCCAGCATGGCGCTGGTAAGGTGCACCGGCTCTCCGGGCGGCGTCTCGAGATAAACCTTGCTGATCAGCCGCACGAGATTGGCATAGCCAGCCTCGCTGGCGGCGATCAGCACGACCGGCGACATGTCCGGCCCAAGTCGGCGGCGGTCGCGCTGGCCATCGGTCGCCTCGCCGGAAAAGGCGAGATCGATCTGGCAGCCGATGATCGGCTGGATGCCGTCCTTGACCGCCTTCTGCGCGAATTCGAGCGCGCCGAACAGGTTGTTGGTGTCGGTGACCGCGATCGCCGGCGCCTCGTCCTTGACGGCATGGCCGACGATCGCGCCGAGCTGTAGCGCGCCTTCGAGCAGCGAATAGGCCGAATGCACACGCAGATGGATGAAGGTGCGTGCCGGCGCTTCCGGCCGCGCGGCCTTCACGGCTGCTTCGCGCTGCAACGGGTCGCGTGGAAGTCGTTCATCCGCCATGTTTTTTCGCGCTGTCCCAAAGACTCAAAATCCATGCAGATGTATTGTCCCGGACTGGGCCATGCCAGTCCAGCACAAAAGACCCGCAGGCACAGGCTTGCGACCCGGTACCGCCTCTTCTCAGGCGAACTCCATGATCACGGCATCGACCGCGAGGCTATCGCCGGGCTTGGCGTTGAGCTTGGCTATCGTGAGGTCGCGTTCGGCGCGCAGCACGTTCTCCATCTTCATCGCTTCGACCACGGCCAGCGTCTCGCCGGCCTTGACCTCCTGGCCCTCGGCGACGGCGATCGAGACGACGAGACCTGGCATCGGGCAGAGCAGCATCTTCGAGGTGTCCGGCGGCAGTTTCTCCGGCATCAGCCTTTCAAGCTCAGCCGTGCGCGGCAGCATGGCGCGCGCGGTCACCGACATGCCTTTCCAGGCAATCCGCAGCCCGTTCAGCGCGGGGCGGATCTGGGCGGCGATGCTGTGGCCGCCGACCGTGCCCTGCCAGATCGCGTCGCCCGGCCGCCAGTCGGAAGTGACCGTCAGCGGCGTGCCGCCGTCGATCGACAGATCGACCTCCATCGGGATGGAAACCATGCCGTCGACGATCGCCACCGGAAGATAATCGGCGCCGATCTTCGCCACCCAGTCGCGCTTGAGGTGACCGGAATGCGGCGCCAGCCGGCCGCTCAGGCGGTCGAGCCGGTCGCGGCGCAAAAGTTCGATCGCCGTTGCGACGGCGGCGAATACCGCCCTCTCCTCGCCATCCGGCGCGACCGGTGAAAAACCATCCGGATATTCCTCGGCGATGAAGCCTGTCGACAGCCGTCCCTCGCGCCAGCGCGGGTGCTGCATCAGCGCCGAAAGAAACGGGATGTTGTGCTCGATGCCATCGACGACGAAGCTGTCCAGCGCCTCCGACATGGCGTCGATCGCCTCGAGCCTGGTCGGCGCCCAGGTGCAGAGCTTCGCCACCATGGGGTCGTAGAACATCGAGATCTCCGACCCTTCGGTGACGCCGGTGTCGTTGCGGATCACGACGTTGCCGAACGCGCCCTCTTCCGGCGGCCTGTAACGGGTCAGCCGGCCGATCGACGGCAGGAAGTTGCGGAAAGGATCCTCGGCATAGAGGCGGCTTTCCACCGCCCAGCCGTTCAGCTTCACGTCGCTCTGCTTGATGCCGAGCTTCTCGCCGGCGGCGACGCGGATCATCTGCTCGACCAGGTCGATGCCGGTGACCAATTCGGTCACCGGGTGCTCGACCTGCAATCGCGTATTCATTTCAAGGAAATAGAAATTCTTGTCCTTGTCGACGATGAACTCGACCGTGCCGGCGCTTTGATAGTCGACGGCTTTCGCCAGCGCCACCGCCTGCTCGCCCATTGCCTTCCTGGTCTTGGCGTCGAGGAATGGCGAAGGCGCCTCCTCGACCACTTTCTGGTTACGGCGCTGGATCGAGCATTCGCGCTCGCCAAGGTAAAGGGCGGTGCCATGCGCGTCGGCCAGCACCTGGATCTCGATGTGGCGAGGGTCGACGACGAACTTCTCGATGAAGACGCGGTCGTCGCCAAAGGAGCTTTTCGCTTCCGAACGCGCCCGCTCAAAACCGTCGCGCACCTCCGCCTTGCTCCAGGCGATGCGCATGCCCTTGCCGCCGCCGCCAGCCGAGGCCTTGATCATGACCGGATAGCCGATCTCGCCGGCGATCTTCTCGGCATGGTCGGCGTCTTCGATGACACCCAGCCACCCAGGCACGGTCGAGACCTTGGCCTCGCTGGCGAACTTCTTCGATTCGATCTTGTCGCCCATCGCCTTGATGGCCTTGGGCTTCGGCCCGATGAAGACGATGCCTTCCTTCTCCAGCGCCTCGCAGAAGGAGGCGCGCTCGGACAGGAACCCATAGCCCGGATGCACGGCCTGCGCGCCGGTTTCCTTGCAGGCGGCGATGATCTTCTCTGGCAACAGATAGCTTTGCGCCGCTGGCGAAGGCCCGATATGCACCGCTTCGTCGGCCATTTCGACATGCACGGCGTCGCGGTCGGCGTCTGAATAGACGGCGACCGTGGCAATCCCCATCTTGCGCGCCGTCTTGATCACGCGACAGGCGATCTCGCCGCGATTGGCGATCAGGATCTTCTTGAACATTCGGATGTCGTTCCTCCGGCGAAGCGGTCCAGTTCTATGGATAATTCCGGCGCGCCTCAAGTGTCCGCGGGTCGGCTTCCCCGACTGGCGCCGATTGCAGAAACCGCGCCGAAAAACGTCGCAAGAGACGTTGGCCGCCGACGCGGAACTCGCTAAGGTTATTCCAACATCAAAGGGATGGCAGGCTGGCATTCGCCACGGGCAGCTTGCCGTTAGCTAAAACTTACAGATCGTTGGGAGGAGTGCCTCATGAAAACGCGTGCCGCCGTTGCTGTTGGTGCCGGAAAGCCGCTGGAGATCATGGAGGTGGACCTCGAAGGGCCGCGCGAAGGCGAGGTGCTGATCGAGGTCAAGGCGACCGGCATCTGCCATACCGACGAATTCACGCTGTCGGGCGCCGATCCGGAAGGCATCTTCCCGGCGATCCTGGGCCATGAGGGTGCCGGCATCGTCGTCGATGTCGGCAAGGGCGTGACCTCGGTCAGGAAGGGCGACCATGTCATCCCGCTCTACACGCCCGAATGCCGGCAGTGCCCGTCCTGCCTGTCGAGGAAGACGAACCTTTGCACCGCCATCCGCGCCACGCAGGGTCAGGGCCTGATGCCGGACGGCACCTCGCGCTTCTCGGTCGGGGGCGAAAAACTCTTCCACTATATGGGCTGCTCGACTTTCTCCAACTTCACCGTGCTGCCCGAGATCGCGGTGGCCAAGGTCAATCCCGACGCCCCCTTCGACAAAATTTGCTACATCGGCTGTGGGGTGACCACCGGCATCGGCGCCGTCATCAACACGGCCAAGGTCGAGCAGGGCGCCACCGCCGTGGTCTTCGGCCTCGGCGGCATTGGCTTGAACGTCATCCAGGGGCTTCGCCTTGCCGGCGCCGACATGATCATCGGCGTCGATTTGAACAACGACAAGAAGGCCTGGGGCGAGAAGTTCGGCATGACGCATTTCGTCAATCCGAAGGAGATCGACGGCGACATCGTGCCTTACCTGGTCAACATGACCAAGCGCGGCGCCGACCAGATCGGCGGCGCCGACTACACCTTCGACTGCACCGGCAACACCAAGGTGATGCGCCAGGCGCTGGAGGCCTCGCATCGCGGCTGGGGCAAGTCGGTCATCATCGGCGTTGCCGGCGCCGGCCAGGAGATTTCGACCAGGCCTTTCCAGTTGGTCACCGGCCGCACCTGGATGGGCACCGCCTTCGGCGGCGCGCGCGGCCGCACCGATGTGCCGAGGATCGTCGACTGGTACATGGAAAAGAAGATCCAGATCGACCCGATGATCACCCACACGCTGAAGCTCGAGGACATCAACAAGGGTTTCGACCTCATGCATGAGGGCAAGTCGATCCGCAGCGTCGTGGTTTATTGAGGAAAGCCACCAGGCCGCAGGCCGGAAAGCCCGCGACCTCTGTGGTCAAACATGGGAGGAAGTTGGAATGGCCGAGAAACTGCATCACTCGATCGACAACGGCTTGCCGAAGGAAAGCGCATCCTTTRCCGGCGGCACGCTGGTTTGCCTGTGCACCTCGAAGCCGGTGAAGGTGAAGGTCAAGGGCCAGATCGCCCACAACCACGCCTGCGGCTGCACCAAATGCTGGAAGCCGGAAGGCGCCATCTTCTCGGTCGTGGCCGTYGCCGGCACCGGCGACGTCACCGTCACCGAGAACGGCGACAAGCTSAAGGTGGTCGATCCCTCGGCGCTGATCCAGCGCCATGCCTGCACCGRCTGCGGCGTCCACATGTACGGCCCGGTCGAGCGCGACCATCCCTTCAAGGGCCTGTCCTTCATCCATCCCGAGCGCTTCGAGGAGGACGGCTGGTCGCCGCCKGGCTTTGCCGCCTTCGTCTCCTCGATCATCGAATCCGGCGTCGACCCGAGCCGCATGGACGGTATCCGCGGCCAGCTGAAGTCGATCGGGCTGGAGCCCTATGACTGCCTCAGCCCCGGCCTGATGGACTATATCGCCACCTGGACCGCTAAGAAGTCGGGAGCCTTGGCGGCCTGACAAATCCTGCGATTTCTGCCATGGGGCTGGCTGACACGCCGGCCCCATATTTGTTTGGAAGCAACGATGCCCGCACCCATTATCTACGTCGATGCCGACGCTTGCCCGGTCAAGGCCGAGGTCGGGAAGGTCGCGGAGCGCCATGGCGTCGCCGTCACCTACGTTTCCAATGGCGGCCTGCGTCCGTCGCGCGATCCGATGATCCGCAACGTCGTCGTCTCCAAGGGCGCTGATGCGGCGGACGACTGGATCGTCGAGAACGCCAGGGCCAACGACATCGTGGTGACGGCCGACATCCCGCTGGCGGCGCGCACGGTGGCGCTCGGCGCGCATGTGCTGGGACCCACCGGCCGCCCCTTCACGCCGGAGACCATCGGCATGGCGGTGGCGATGCGCGATTTGAAGCAGCATTTGCGGGAAACAGGCGAAAGCCGGGGCTTCAACGCCTCCTTCACGCAGAAGGACAGGTCGCAGTTTCTCGGCGAGCTCGACCGCATCTTGCGGCGTGCCTTGAAATCCGTCACACCGGATTGATCCAACGTCTTCAGGGGCCTCGGGCCATGGGTGACGATCTCAAGACGCCGATGCATCGGCACATGCAGTTCGCCCTCGCCGCCGCCATCGGCATCGTCGCGCTGCTGCTTGCCCTGTTGCTGCGCTGGCCCCTGCCCTACTCCATCGGCGCCAATGTGTTCTTTGTGAGCTACATCGCCCTGGTGCTGACCCTGATGCCCAGCCTTACCGGCCGCTATCTCAGCAAGAACGCACGGGCGACAGACCTGCCCGTCCTGCTTATCTTCGCCGTCACGCTCTTCGTCGTCATTGCGGCCATCGTCTCGCTGTTTCTTTTGATCAACCAGAGAGCCGCCACGCACCCCTGGCAGCTCGGCTTTGCCATGTTGTCGATCCCGCTCGGCTGGTTCACCATCCATGCCATGGCATCATTGCACTACGCGCATGTCTACTGGAAAGACGGCGACGAGATCGACATGAAAAGCCAGAGAAAAGTGCCCGTCGGCGGGCTCGATTTTCCCGGCGGCAGGCGGCCGGAAGGTTGGGACTTCCTCTATTTCGCGACAGTCATCGGCATGACGGCGCAGACCGCCGACACGGCCATCACCACGTCGCAGATGCGCATGGTCGTGCTTGTTCATTCGATCCTGACCTTTTTCTTCAACACGGTGATCGTGGCGGCGGCGGTCAACCTCGCGGTCAGCCTGGGCTCTCCGTAATAAATCCGTGATCGCATGAAACATTGCCTTGTGCGGCGACGTATTGAGGGGGAGACAATGACCTGAAAAGCCGCTTCCCGATGGCGGCCGGAGGCAAGATGGACACTGTTGCCAACAACCGATCCGCCAGCGAGGCGGCCGGCAAGGACACGACCCTCATCTATCGGCAATCGCGCTGGACGCGGCTGACCCATTGGATCTGGGCTTTCTCGCTGTTCTTCATGCTGCTTTCCGGCCTGCAGATCTTCAATGCGCGGCCGCAGCTTTATATCGGCAAGCAGTCCGGCTTCGAATTCAACAACACCATCCTCCAGATCGGCGCCGAAAACACCGCCAGCGGTCCGCGCGGCTTCACTGAAATCTTCGGCCATCGCTTCGACACCACCGGCGTGCTCGGCTGGTCGGGTCCGCCGGGACAAGAGACGCCGCGCGCCTTTCCATCCTGGGCGACGATCCCGTCTTATTACGATCTCGGCACCGCTCGCGTCGTGCATTTCTTCTTCGCCTGGATCCTGACCACGACGCTGCTCGTCTGGCTGGTCGCCGGCCTGATCAACGGCCATATCCGCCGCGATCTCGCCCCTCGCGTGTCGGACCTGCGCAAGCTGCCGCGCGACATCGTCGATCACGCGAAGCTGAAGTTCCACCACACGAGGGAATACAACACGCTGCAGAAGATGGCCTATGGCGGCGTGCTCTTCGTGGCTCTGCCGCTGATGATCGTCACCGGCCTCGCAATGTCGCCGAGCATGGATTCGGTATTGCCTTGGCTCAACGAAATCCTCGGCGGCAGGCAAACGGCGCGCACCATCCATTTCACCGTCATGGTGCTGCTCGTCCTTTTCTTCGTCGTCCACATCCTGATGATCCTTGCCGCCGGCCCGATCAACGAGCTGCGTTCGATCATCACCGGCTGGTACCGCACCGACCCGCCGGAAAAACCCGACCAGCCGACCGAGAGGAGCGCCTGACATGGCAAAATTCCAGATCAGCCCCAAGCTCCAAATGAGCCGAAGAAAGTTCTTGACCGCCAGCAGCCTCGGCTTGTCCGGCATCGCGCTGTCCGGCTGCGATGCCTTCGACAGCGGTCTCGGCATCGGCGGCGGCTTGCGCAGCTTCCTCGAAAACGCCAATGGCCTGACCTGGCGCGCGCAGCGCCTGCTCGCCGGCCGCGACGCGCTGGCGCCGGAATTCACCGAAGCCGACATCCGCCAGCCGCAACGGCCGAACGGCGTCACCGCGCCCGACGACGACACCTATAAGGGCCTGCTCGCCAACAATTTCGCCGACTGGCGCCTGGAGGTTTCAGGCTTGGTCGAGAAGCCGCTGTCGCTGACCCGCGAGCAGTTGCAGAACATGCCGAGCCGCACGCAGATCACCCGCCATGACTGCGTCGAAGGCTGGAGCTGCATCGCCAAGTGGACCGGCACGCCGCTGTCGCTGGTGCTCGACCAGGCTGTGGTCAAGCCGCAGGCGCGCTATGTGATGTTCCACTGCCTCGACACGATCGAGCAAAGCCTGTCCGGCGACATCAAATATTACGGCACCATCGACCTGATCGACGCCCGCCATCCGCAGACGATTCTGGCCTATGGCCTGAACGGCAAGCCCTTGCCGGTCGAGAACGGCGCGCCGCTGCGCGTGCGGGTCGAGCGCCAGCTTGGCTACAAGATGCCGAAATACCTTTCCAAGATCGAGCTGGTCGACAGTTTCGCCAATGTCGGCGGCGGTCGCGGCGGCTATTGGGAGGACAATGGCTACGACTGGTATGGCGGGATTTGATGGCCCCTCGCTTCAGCCGGAGCACGATCTTGCGCCGGCCGAGCTCAGTGCCTTCGAGGAACGCCTCAACGGTGACAACCGGCGTGTCACAGGGCGCGATGACGACCATGCCCTCGTCTTTGCGCTGCGGGATGAAAAAGGGCGCGCCGTCGGGGTCGCCGCCGGCTATTCCTGGGCCGGCATTGCCGAGCTGAAGCTGATGTGGGTCGACGAGGCCTATCGAGGCCTTGGCCACGGCAGGAAGCTGCTCGATGCCTTCGTCGCGGAAGCCGCCGCGCGCGGCTCGCTGCGGATATGGGCTTCGACACACGACTTCCAGGCGCCGGGCTTGTACGAAAAGGCTGGTTTCGCGCGCATGGCCGAATTCAGCGGATGGCCCGAAGGCCATTCCAACATCATCCTTTGCAAGACGATCGGTTCCCGGTAGGCGGCGACCGGACGAGGCTGACGTTCAGCCCGCGCGGCTTTGCGACGCGATCAATCGTCCGAACTTTCGAAAGTGGTTTGACCCGGCTCGGGCGGCGCGTCCCCCATCGCATCCGGATTGTCCACCATGCAGCCCATGCCGTGGCATCCCTGATAGTTGCCGTGGGTATCGAAATTGGGATTGCCGTCCCTGTCGAATTGCGGCGTCGGGTCAATCCATCGATCGTCGCGGCGCGGCTTCGGCCTCGGATAGTAATTGTCCGAATGGCGACCGTGCCTGTCATTGTTGTCGAGGATGGCGCCGACGATACCGCCGACGATGATGGCGGCCGCCGCATCGCCGGGAGAAGGCCTGCGGCCGGAGGGAGACGGCCCGCGGCCGGAGCCGGCAACCAGAAATTGCGCCGAGCAGCCCTTGTCCACCCAGATGCCGCCGCCGTCATAGCCCCAGCTTGTGCCGAACTGGCAACGCGACTTCGACAGCCGGTTGGTCAATTGCACGCCGCCACGCGTGTCGATCCCGCAATAGGAGTAGCGATAGTTGGAACTTGAGCAGACCAGGCGCATCGGACCCGCGGCCTGCGCGGCATCGGGCAGCAGCGACAATTGCGTCGGATTGCCCAGGAGGCAGGCCAGGAACATAGTCGAACCGGTAACCGCCATCCGCGCCGACATCGCAAGTCTCCAATTGGTTTCGCTATCGACAGAATGGCACCTCTGTGTAAGTCTTACAACCAGACAAACTGCAGCGAGGATATATTCATGCGCGCTAACAAAATGGTCGCGGCGATCATACTTGTTCTCTCTGCCTGGCTGGCGTTATTGCCGGCCCACGCGGACGATAGCCTGAAGCGCGTCATCGACAAGAAGACACTGACGGTCGGTGTGGCGCTCAACCCGCCATGGATCCTCAAGAATGCGGATGGCAAATTCGCGGGCTACGATGTCGACCTGACCAGCGCGCTGGCATCCGATCTCGGCGTCGACCTGAAACTGGTCGAAGTGCCGTGGAACGACCTGAAGGCACGTCTGCTCAAGGGCGATTTCGATCTGATCGCCGCAGGCTATGCCAGCACGCCTGAGCGCGCCCGCGAAGTTGTATTCTCCAATCCGACCGGCACCGCCGACATTCGCATGGTGGCCTCGATAGCCAGCCTCGGCAAAAGGCCGGGAAAGGCGCTGACGGCGCCGGGGTACAAGATCGCCGTGCTGTCCAATTCCACGGACGAGGCGGCAGCCAAGGAAGCCTTTCCGAAGGCAAACATCCTGTCCTTCGACAACACCACCGCCGTCTTTGCCGCGATCATCGGCGGCGACGCCCAGGCGATGGTCGCCACGTCGCCGACGCCGCAGATGGCGGCAAGACTCTACGATGCGAAATTCAGGCTGGTCGGCGGCCCGCTTCTGCGCACGCCGGAAGCCTTCGCTATGCGCCCCGACGACATCCGCCTGATCCAATACGTCAACAACTGGGTCGGCGCGCGCACCGCCGACGGCACCATCGCCGGTGTCCGTCGGTACTGGTTCGGCGGCTTCAAATGGATGTCGCGCTTCGATACCTCAGCCAAGCCGGACCAGGCCAAGCCGGACCAGACCAAGCCGAAGCCGTAAGCTTGGAGCAATTCCAGGAAAAGTGCCTGCGGTTTTCCGCGCGGAATTGCGTCAAAACAAGAAGATCGAGCGGTTCGCCGTTCCGTGAAACGGTAAACCGCCCTAAGCCACCTTATCCAGCAGCGGCTTCAGCGCCGGATGGATTTCCGGCGCAGCGTGCTTGATCAGCGTCAGCAGCGCGCGCTCGTTGTCGCACAGCGGCCGCTGGCCGCCGCCGACGCGCTCGGCCAGCCATTCGGCCTCGCCAGCTCAGGAGGCCGGCATTTTGCAGGCCGGCCCCATCTGAATATCGATGCAACCTTTGATGTCGCCAGGAGGTGACAAGGTGTCGCCGACGGGCTATGGATGGCGCGTCGGGGGCTCAGTGGCTGAGTCCCACCTGTTTGCGGGAGAGAGCAGCGCGAGCTGTCGCCGAAGGGGAAATCGCCCGAAATCTCTCAGGCAAAAGAACCGTGGACGGGAAAGACAACTCTGGAAAGTCGGGGCTAGCCCCGCGCCGAAGGTGTAAGCGCTGCCGACAGAGTTACGGGGCGCGAGTCTCTCAGGCTTCAGACAGAGGGGCACGAACTAGGCCGCCTGCGGCGGTCGATTGCGTGCGACTCTGGAGAAGACATGACAGGCGAAGACACCAGACATCTGCCCCTTGAGGAATTGCATCAGGCCGCGGGAGCGCGTTTCGGCGCCTTCGCCGGCTGGTCGATGCCGCTGACATACCCGCCCGGCGTGATGAAGGAGCATCTTCACACGCGCGAACATGCCGGCCTGTTCGACATCTCGCATATGAAGCTGTTCGAGGTCAGCGGTCCGGCCGCTGCAGTGCTTCTCAACCGCGCCTGCCCGCTCGATGCCGGCGCGCTGGGCATCTCGCAGTCCAAATACACTTTTTTCCTCAACGAGGCGGCCGGCATCATCGACGACCTGATCGTGACGCGCCTTGGCGATGACCGGTTCATGGTGGTGGCCAATGCCGGCAACGCGGTGGAGGACGAGAAGCATCTGCGCGCGCTGGCCGCCGATTTCGATGCCAAGGTCGAGCCGCTCGACCGGGTCTTCCTGGCGATCCAGGGGCCGGACGCCTGGGCGGCGCTAGCGCGGGCCGGCATCGAAACCGGCTCGCTGCTCTTCATGCACGGCATCGAGCCGCGGCAAAACTGGTTCATGAGCCGCTCCGGCTACACCGGCGAGGACGGTTTCGAGATCGGCCTGCCTGAGAAGGACGCGCGCGATCTCGTCGTCAAACTCCTGGCGGACGAGCGAGTGCAGTGGATCGGCCTCGCCGCCCGCGACAGCCTGCGGCTCGAGGCCGGTCTTTGCCTGCATGGCCATGACCTGACGCCGGAAATCGACCCGGCAAGCGCCGGACTGATGTGGGCGATCTCCAAGGACGTCCGTGCCGCCGGCCATTTCATCGGCGCCGACGCGCTGCGCTCGATCCTCGAGCGCGGGCCGTCGCAGAAACGCGTCGGCCTGAAGCCCGACGGCCGCCAGCCGGTTCGCGCCGGCGCGGCGCTGGTCGATGCCGACGGCAATCCGGCCGGCCATGTCACGTCCGGCGGCTTCGGCCCCTCGACCGGCCACCCGGTCGCCATGGGCTACGTCGACACCGCGCTGGCCAAAGCCGGCACCAAACTCTTCGCCGATGTCCGCGGGACGAAAATCCCGGTCGACGTCACGTCCCTGCCCTTCACCCCACACCGCTACCGCAAAGGATGATTTCCAGATGGCAAAGACCTATTTCACGCAAGATCACGAATGGCTCCGCGTCGAAGGCGGCGTCGCCGTTGTCGGTATCACCGACTATGCGCAGGAACAGCTTGGCGACCTCGTTTTCGTTGAGCTGCCAGAGATCGGCCGCAAGCTCGCCAAGGGCGATACGGCCGTGGTCGTCGAATCCGTCAAGGCGGCATCGGACGTCTACGCGCCGGTCGACGGCGAGATCACCGAGGCCAACGCTTCGCTGTCGGCCGACCCCTCGCTGGTCAATTCGGCAGCGACCGGCGACGGCTGGCTCTGGAAGATGAAGCTTTCCGACGAAAGCCAGCTCAACAGCCTCATGGATGAGGCCGCCTACAAAGCCCATATCGGCTGACATCAGGACATAAAGACATGACCGCAGCGCTTACTTCCTTCTCGGCCCGCCATATCGGCCCGGGCGTCAATGATGTCAGAGCCATGCTTGCCGTGCTCGGCGTTCCGTCCGTAGAAACGCTGATCAGCCAGGCCGTGCCGAGATCGATCCGCCTCGACCAACCGCTCAACCTGCCCGCTCCGGCGAGCGAAGCGGAAGCGCTGGCCGAACTGTCTGCGATCATGGCGAAGAACACGGTGCTGAAGAGCTTCATCGGCGCCGGCTATCACGGCGTCCACGTGCCGCCGGTCATCCAGCGCAACATGTTCGAGAATCCGGCCTGGTATACGGCCTACACGCCCTACCAGGCCGAGATCAGCCAGGGCCGGCTGGAAATGCTGTTCAACTTCCAGACCCTGGTCACCGAGCTGACCGGCCTGCCGGTGGCGTCCGCCTCGCTGCTCGATGAAGCCACCGCCGTCGCCGAAGCCGTGGGCATTGCGCTGCGCCACCACCGCGACAAACGCACCAAGGTGGCGCTTGCGGGTGCGCCGCATCCGCAGACGCTGGATGTCGTGCGCACCCGCGCCGAGCCTCTCGGCACCGAGGTCGACGGCGAGACCATCGACGACAACACCGCCGCGCTGCTCGTCTCCTGGCCGGATACGTTCGGTGTCTATGGCGATCACAAGGCGGCGATCGAGAAGGCCCGCGCCGCCGGCGCGCTGGTCGTCTTCATCGCCGACCCGCTGGCGCTGACGCTGACGGACGCTCCGGCCAAGCTCGGCGCCGACATCGCCGTCGGTTCGATGCAGCGCTTCGGCGTGCCGATGGGCTTTGGCGGCCCGCACGCGGCCTATTGCGCCGTTTCCGACAAGCTGACCCGTCTGATGCCCGGCCGCCTCGTCGGCCAGTCGATCGACACCAAGGGCCGTCCCGGCTACCGGCTGGCGCTGCAGACGCGCGAGCAGCACATCCGCCGTGACAAGGCAACCTCCAACATCTGCACCGCGCAGGCGCTGCTCGCCAACATGGCGACGGCCTATGCGATCTGGCACGGGCCCGCCGGCCTGCAGGCGATCGCCGGTCGTATCCATAGCCTTGCCGATCGTCTTGCCGCCGGTCTCAGGGCGGCGGGCGTTTCGGTGCTCGGCACGAGCCGCTTCGACACGGTGACGGCCGAAGTGAACGGCAAGGCCGCGGCAATAGCCGCCGCCGCCGAGAAGACAGGCAGGCTGCTGCGCGTCATCGATGCCGACCGCGTCAGTGTCGCCTTCGACGAGACCTCGACGGAGGCCGATCTCGAGGCGATCGCAGGCCTCTTCGGAGCCAAGCCCGGCGTCGGTGGCGGCTCGATGCCCGGCAAACCGCGCGGCAAGGAGTTCCTGACCCAGCCGGTCTTCCACGACAACCATTCCGAAACCGAGATGATGCGCTTCCTGCGCCGGCTGGCCGACAAGGACCTCGCGCTCGACCGCGCCATGATCCCGCTCGGCTCCTGCACCATGAAGCTCAACGCCGCCGCCGAGATGATGCCGGTGAGCTGGCCGAGCGTCGCCAACCTGCATCCCTTCGCGCCGGCCGGCCATTCGGCGGGCTATCGCGAGATGGCCGGCGACCTGGAGACCTGGCTGTCGGAGATCACCGGTTTCGACGCCGTCAGCCTGCAGCCCAATGCCGGCAGCCAGGGCGAATATGCCGGCCTGCTCACCATCCGCGCCTATCACCGCGCGCGCGGCGAAGGCCACCGCACGGTCTGCCTGATCCCGTCTTCGGCGCACGGCACCAATCCGGCGAGCGCCGCGATGGCGGGCATGACCGTTGTCGTCGTGCGCTGCCTGGACGACGGCAATATCGATATGGACGACATGAGGGCCAAGGCCAACGAGCATTCGAAGAACCTCGCGGCGCTGATGTTCACCTATCCCTCGACGCATGGCGTCTACGAGGAAGGCGCGCGCCATCTCTGCGCGCTGATCCACGAGCATGGCGGCCAGGTCTATTTCGACGGCGCCAACCTCAACGCGCTCGTCGGCCTTGCCCGCCCCGGCGACATCGGCGCCGACGTCTGCCACATGAACCTGCACAAGACCTTCTGCATTCCGCATGGCGGCGGCGGCCCGGGCGTCGGCCCGATCGGCGTCAGGGCGCATCTGAAGCCCTACCTGCCGGGTCATGTCGCGGAAGGCTCGGCGCATGCCGTTGCCGCCGCACCCTTCGGCAGCGCGTCCATCCTGCCGATCACCTGGATGTATATCCGCATGATGGGCGGCTCCGGCCTCAAGCAGGCGACCGAGACGGCGATTGTTTCGGCCAACTATGTGGCGACGCGCCTCGCGCCGCACTACCCTCTGCTCTACAAGGGCCGAAGCGACCGCATCGCGCATGAGTGCATTCTCGACACCCGCGTGCTCAAGGAAAGCGCCGGCATCACCGTCGACGATATCGCCAAGCGCCTGATCGACTACGGCTTCCACGCGCCGACCATGTCGTTCCCGGTTGCCGGCACGCTGATGGTCGAGCCGACCGAGTCCGAGCCCAAGCGCGAACTCGACCGTTTTTGCGAGGCGATGATCGCCATCGCCGGCGAGGCGGCGAAAGTGGCGAAGGGCGAGTGGCCGCTCGCCGACAACCCGCTGGTCAACGCCCCGCACACCGCGGCGGAAGCGCTCGCGGGTGAGTGGAAGCATCCCTATTCGCGGCTGGAGGCGGCCTATCCGGCGGGCGACGCCGACCTGGCGGCGAAATACTGGCCGCCGGTCTCGCGCATCGACAACGTCGCCGGCGACCGCAACCTGGTCTGCTCCTGCCCGCCGCTGTCGGAATATCTCGGCGCCGCCGAATAGCGGACAAGGTTCAGGCGCTTTTCAGGGCCGGCCCGGCACCGGGCTGGCCCGCTCTGTCCTGAACGATGACACGGTTGCGCCCGGCACGCTTGGCCGCATAAAGCGCGGCGTCGGCTTGCGCCAGCACCGCGTCCAGGGGGCGCCCCGCGGCCGAGCCGAATCCCATGCCGCCGCTGACGCTGCTGCGCAGCGGGCCGCGATGGGTAGGCACGATCTCGGTGCCGAAGGCGACGCCGATCCGGCTTGCCATGTCATACGCCTTTTCCGGTGTCATACGCGACATGACGAGCGCGAATTCCTCGCCGCCCAAGCGGAAGGCGTCGACCCCTGCCCTGCCGTATTTCTTGATCACTGCCGCGAAGCGGCAAAGGACCTCGTCGCCGACGGGGTGGCCGAAGACGTCGTTGGTCATCTTGAAATGATCGAGATCGAACATGGCGATCGCCATGAACGGACCGAAGCTGCGGTCGCCGTAAAGCTCGTTGAGCGCCCTGCGGTTCATCAGTCCGGTCAGCGGATCGGTCATCGTCTCGGCCTTGAGCTCGATCTGCGCCTGCAGATGGTGCAGCGACAGCGTCAGCGCGCCGAGGCCGGTCATGCAGGCAACCGCGACGACCGAGTTCAACCGCTCCGCCCAATTGTCGGGCGCGGCGCCAAGGGCCCATTGCCCATGGGCGAGCAGCATCAGGCCGCACAGCGCGAAGGACACGCCGCAAGCGCCGCTCAGGAACGAGACGACAAGCAGGATCCGCCGGTCGTGATCGCCCTTCACCCAGAACATCGCACCGATCGCGGCGAGCAGCGCCGTCACCACCGCGTAGGTGATCTGGAAGCCGATGCCGTCGAAACCGAGATAGGTCAAAGCGGCGCAAGCGGCCATGGCCGCAAGTGTCGGCAGGACGGCGCGGCGGTAGGCGCGAAAGCCGAGATATTGCATGGCCGACAGGCAGATGAGGAGGAAGCCGAGGCTGAGCAGCGCAAGCACGATCTGGCAAAGCCAGGGGCTGGCGTCCTTGGTGTAACGCCAGAACAGGACGACATGGGCGACCAGCACGAGTATGCCACAGGCGACCGTGGGCATGAAACGCGCCCGGGGCGCGGTGAACCAGATCGCAAACAGGGTGATGCTGAGGCATGCGCCCGACAGTGCCGCCGCGAGCAGAAGCGAGCTGAAATCCAACATCGGTGAAGAACTGCCTCTCGGGGAGTCTCGTCGCTTCTCAATGTAGATTGCCTGCGGCCTGCGCAAACCGTTTTCGGCCGGCGCCTGCCGCTACCTCGGCACAGGGTTTACAAACCGTCGACATGCCGAGCGAAATGTCGGCGCCGGCTCTTCGGGGCGGCAGGCGTGAAGGCGGATCAGCCCTTGTCGAGCAGCGCCAGGTTGGCGTTGACCACCGTCTGGTCGGCCATGCCGGCCTTGGCTTCGAGCAGCAGCGCGCGCGCCTTTTTCTTGTTGCCGCGCAGGAGCTGCGAGTAACCCATATTGTTGACGATCTGCGGCTTGCGCCCGGCGACCTTCAACAGCTGCGCGTAGGCGCGATCGGCGAAGTCGAAACGGCCGAGCTCGTCATAGGATGCGGCAAGCCCCATCCAGGCCTCGGCATTGTCGGATTTGAGTTCGACCGCCTTGCGAAAATGCTGCTCGGCAAGGCCGAAATTCGCCTCGCGGAACTGCGCCTTGCCTTCGACGAGGTCGCTGGCGCTGACATCCTTGGCCACCGGCTGGATCGCCGTGGTCTTGGTCGTGTCGACGTCTGCGTTCGTCGTGCAGCCGGTGATCATCAAGACGGCCGCCAACGCCGCCGCTGCCCTGGGAAGTCTCTGACGCATGCCCCTGCCCCATCGCCCGATTTGCCGGGTCGTTCTTCAGGAAAAACCTTACAGGAGAGCGATTAAGCTTCGGTGCCGAAATGCAGCTAAATTTTGGTTGCGCGCAAGGGATGCGTTAACCAGCGCTCCTGGGGTGCCGCCAGGTTCAGGTCAGGCCGGCCTCACCTGAACCCTCAGTGCGCGGTCAGCTTCACGACGATCGGTATGATGGCGATCATCAGCACCACCGGCAGGATGCAGACCGTCACCGGCACCGACATCTTGGCCGGAAGGGCATGCGCCTTCTCCTCGGCCATCGACATGCGCTTGTGCCGCATCTCGTCGGAAAAGACGCGCAGCGAGCCCGACAGGCTGGTGCCGAGTTCCTTGGATTGCTGCAAGAGCGTCGCGAAGGAGCGAACCTCGTCCAGGCTGAGGCGGTCGGCAAGCGCCTTCAGCGCGTCGTCGAGGCTCCGCCCGGCCCGCAATTCCAGCGACACCAGGATCAGGTTCTGACTGAGCGATGGATAGGTCCTGGCAAGTTCCTTGGAGACCCGCTCGATGCCGGCCTCCATGCTCATGCCGGCATYGGAGCAGACGATCATCAAATCCATGAAATCGGGAAAGCCGTTGCGGTATTCGCGCATCTTTTCCCGAACCTTCTGCGTCAGCACCAGGCCCGGCAGGAAATAGCCGCCGGCGCCCGACAGGATGATGAAGGTCCAGCGGCTGGTCATGGTCGACTCGGCGCTGGCCGCCCAGTGGTTGATCAGGAAAGCGCCGAGCGCCGCGCCGACCAGGGTGGCGAACCGGATGAGGAAGAACATGCCGACGGCGCGCGGTTCCATATAGCCGGCCTGGATCAGTTTCAGGCGCAGCCTGGCGACATTTTCCGGGTCGCTCTTGGCGTAGAATTCCTGCGCCCGCTTCACCGCCTTCTCGCGCACGGCGTTGGTGCTCTTCTTGGGCGAGGACTCCGCCTGCTCGGCCGGCTGCGATGTCTCGACCTTCAGCCGGCGCTTGACCTCGTCGCGATCGCCCTTGGCGAGCACCAGCGGCCAGGCGACGGCACCGGCGCCCAGCACAAGCAGCAGCACGGCGACCGGCACCAGCGAGGTCGGCGCGAGCGAGGCGAGGAAGCGGATGGCGTCTTCCATTTCAGAACTTGAAATTCGACATCTTGAACATGATGGCGTTGCCGAGCAGCAGCCAGATGATGGAGCCGCCCAGCATGTACCAGGTCTTCGGCACGTCCCAGACATCCTGATAGAACTGCGGCATCAGCACCATGATGGCGGTGAAAAGAAGCACCGGCACCGCGGTCAGGATGTAAGCCGACATGCGGCCTTCCGTCGAAATGGCGCGCACCTTGCGGCGCAGCTTGCCACGGTCGCGGATCGTCGCCGACAGGCCGTCCAGGATCTCGCGCAGATTGCCGCCTGAACTGCTCTGGATCGACACCGCCGTGACAAACAGCGGCAAGTCCTCATGGCCCACCCGGTCGAAGAGATTGTTCAGCGCCGAAACCAGGTCGGAGCCGTAGGTCACCTCGTCGGCGACGACGCCGAACTCGGTGCCGATCGGATCGCCCATTTCGCGCGCCACCATGGCAATCGCCACCGGCACCGGATGGCCGGCCTTCAGGCCGCGCGTGATCAATTCAAGCGCCTCGGGCAATTGCATCCCGAACCGCTTGTGCCGGCGCTTGCGCATGAAGCGCATTGCCATCACCGGCAGGACCGGCAGCAGCACGACAAACAGGATCAGGCCGAACAGGAGCGGCAAGCCCTTCCATATGCCTAAAAACGCCAGCGCGAGAGCGATCCCCGATGTGATCGTCAGGAACTTCGGCAGCGGCGTGGTCATGCCGGACTGCGTGCGCAGGGCGCGGAAGCGATCGAGGGAAAAGATGGAGCTGCCGCCGTCTATCCCGCGCTCCTTGCGCAGTTGGATCAGGACCTGCTCCTGACTGATCTTGTTCTCCGCGAGCTTCATGCGGCGGTTGATGGCCGTGCGCTTGTCGCTGCGCCCGGCATAGAGCAGATAAAGGCCCTCGGCGATCATGATGCCGGTGAGCGCCGCTGCGGCGTACACGGCGTAAATAGGGCTGAAACCGTCCAGCACCGGCCTAATCCTGCGGCCGGCCGGGTTCGAAATATTTGCCCGGGAATTCGATGCCCATGTTGCGCAGGTCCTCCAGGAAGCGCGGGCGGATGCCGGTCGCTTCGAAGTGCCCGAGTATCTTGCCGTCCGCCTCCATGCCGGTGCGCACGAAGCGGAATATCTCCTGCATCTGGATGACGTCGCCTTCCATGCCGGTCACCTCGGCGACGCTGGTCACCTTGCGCTTGCCGTCGGAAAGGCGCGTCAGTTGCACGATGATGTCGATGGCGCTGGAGATCTGGCTGCGGATCGACTGCACGGTCATCGGCATGCCGGTCATGCCGAGCATCTGTTCCAGGCGCGAGATGGCGTCACGCGGCGTGTTGGCATGGATGGTGGCCATCGAGCCTTCGTGACCGGTGTTCATCGCCTGCAGCATATCGAAGGCTTCCTCGCCGCGGCACTCGCCGAGGATGACGCGGTCGGGACGCATGCGCAGCGCGTTCTTGACGAGGTCGCGCTGCTTCAATTCGCCGTGGCCCTCGATATTGGCGGGACGCGTTTCCATGCGAGCGACATGCGGCTGCTGCAATTGCAGCTCGGCCGCGTCCTCGATGGTGATCAGGCGCTCGTCTTCCGGAATGAAGGCCGACAAAGCGTTGAGCATCGTCGTCTTGCCGGTGCCGGTGCCGCCGGAGATGATTGTGGTCTTGCGGGCATGCACCGCCGCCGCCAGCACCTCGGCCATGTTCTGGGTGATGGCGCCGAATTCGACCAGCTTGTGCAGGCCGAGCTTATTCTTGGAGAATTTGCGGATCGATACCAGCGGCCCGTCGACGCCGACCGGACGGATCGCCGCGTTGAAGCGCGAACCGTCGAGCATGCGGGCGTCGACCATCGGCTGCGATTCATCGACGCGCCGGCCGACCGCCGCAACGATTTTGTTAATGATTCGAAGCAGATGCGCCTCATCCTTGAACGGGATGTGGACCTGCTGCAGCTTGCCGCGCTTTTCGACGAAGCAGTTCTGGTGGCCGTTGATCAGGATATCGTTGATCTCGGGATCCTTGAGCAGCGGCTCCAGCGGGCCGAGGCCGACCATTTCGTCGACGATGTCGTCGACTAGCGCGTCGAGCTCGGCGATGTTGATCGCCATCCGCTCCTCGCGCGTCTTTTCCGAGACGAATTCATGCACCTGCCGGCGCATTTCATCCCGGGGCAGCCGCTCCAGCGCTACGAGGTTGATCTCTTCGAGCAGCATGCGATGGATGCGCACACGTGCGTCCAGCACCTTGTTGACGCTCTTTTGAGGCGCTGCTTCAGGCCGCGGCGGCGCCGGCTTGCGGGTCGTCGGGATGACGACTGCATTGTGCGTGACAGGCGCGGGTTCCGGCGCCCGCTGCGGACGTACGTCGCGGCTCTGCAGGTTGGAAAAGCGGCTGGTCATCCTGCCTTCCTCTTCACCAAGCCCTTGCCCAGGCCGAACAGCGACTTCGACTTGACCGTGGTCTGGACGGCCTCCTCCGGCAGGATGATCTTCTTCAGGTCGTTGACGACATTGGCGTTGGGGTCGATGGCGTGCAGCGGCACGCCGCGGTCGACCGCCTCGCGCACCAGCCGGTAATTGTTGGAGATGCCGCCGACGAAATGTTCGCCGAGTATCTCCTGAACGTCAGCCTGCTTGATGCCGCTGTCGAACATCTTCTGCTCGAAGCGGTTGACGATGACATTGGGCTTCACCTCCTTGCCGGCGGTCTCATAGACGGCCTGGATGAGACGCTGTGTATGGCGCAGGCACGGCACCGTCATCTCGGCGACGATATAGAGCTTGTTGGAACCCAGCAGCACCGTCTCGGTCCAGGGGAACCAGGTGCGCGGCATGTCGATGACGACATTGTCGAAATAAGCCGCCACGAGGTCGAGCATGCGCACCACGACATCGGTCTTGAACGAGCGCATGTCGGACGGGCGCGTGGGAGCGGCAAGCACGCACAGCCCGCTCGCATGCTTGGATAGCATCACGTCGAGCAATTGCCGGTCGAGGCGCTCCGGCTGGTTCTCGATTTCCGTGATGTCGAAGCGCGGTTCGAGGTCGAGATATTCGGCGCAGGCGCCTTGCTGGAAGTTGAGGTCGACGACGCATGTCGAGGCGCCGCGCGTCACCGAATGATGCAGCTGGAAGGCCGTCTGCAAGGCGAGCGTGGTGGTGCCGACGCCGCCGGCGGCCGGCATGAAGGTATAGACGTGCGATTCGGTGTTCTCGTCCCGCCCCGGCCCTTGCAGCGCACGGACGACGGAACGCACGAGGTCGGCCGTGGTGATCGGCTTGACCAGGAAGTCGGCGACCTTGAGCTGCACCAGGATGCGCACCGCCGCCGCGTTGAATTCCTGGGTGACGACGACCACCGGAACGCTGCCTTCCAGCCGTCGCATGACGCGCTGCAGCGACTCGATTTCCTCGAGCTTGGCCGCGTCCATGTCGACGATGACCGTGCCGAAGTCCGCTTCGAGGATTTCGCCGCGCAGCTCGTTGACGCTCTTTTCCAGCGTCAAAAGCTCGATGATCTCGGAGGTCGCGAAAGCGGTCCGCGTGTCTTGCAGAAACGCCCGGTCCGTCGAAACGAGCAGGATCTTCTTTGTCTTGCTGCCAGATGCCATCGGCGTCAGCCCATCAGTTCGATGTGGTCGATGATGATGTCGTCGATGACGGCGCGGAGCCGGCTTTCGCGCCGACGGCAGCACTCTCCGAACCCGGACGCTGGGCCGGCACCAGAAGCTTGGTGTTCTGTACGCCGTACTTCCATGGGTCGACCATCTGCATGGCGGTGTTGGACGCCTGCGCGTTRCCGACTCCCGGCGTCACGCCTTCGGTGCGCACGTAGTCGTCGCTTGTGCAGCCGCTCACGAATCCGGCCAGGAATAGAGCAATCCAAGGGGCGCTGCGCATGGCCTTAGTCCTTCGGCAGATCGAGGAAGTGGCCGGACGTGATTGCGGCCACCGGACGGGCGGCGCTGCCGTCCGCCAGCGCCACCGGACGCTTCGGCGCCGAGGCGTCCACTTCCTCGGTGTTGTTGAGGAAATAATCGGCGGGACTTGCCGGCTGGGTGCCGTCGGTCGGCTCGACCATCTTCTTCGACGGATCGACCGGCTTGACCAGGTAAGGCGTGACGATGATGACCAGATCGGTCTCGCGCCGCTGATAGGACTTCGAGGAGAACAGAGGACCGAGCACCGGCAGTTTGCCGATCCCCGGCACCCGCGACGTCGTGATGTCGTTCTGCGACTGCAGAAGACCGGCGATCATGAAGCTCTGGCCATTCTTGAGGTCGACCGATGTCCTGGCACGGCGCACGATGAAGGCCGGAATGGAAATGCCGCTGCTGACCTGGATGGAAGCCGACGGGTCGATCGAGGACACTTCCGGCGCGATGTCGAGGCTGACCAGCCCGTCCTTCAGCACCGTTGGCGTGAAATCGAGGCCGACGCCGTACTTCTTGTAGGTGACGCTAATCTTGCCATTGTCCTCTGAAACCGGGATCGGGAACTCGCCGCCGGCAAGGAAGCTCGCCGTCTGGCCTGAACGAGCGATCAGGTTGGGTTCGGCAAGCCGCCGCGCCAGGCCGCGTTCCTCCAACGCCTTGATGGCGATGTCGATCGAAACGCCGTTCGACAGCAGCCGGCCGATGATCTCGCCTGTGCCAGCCTCCGTCACCTTGCCGGGATCGATGGAGACGTTGCGGCCGCCCATTCCGAACGCGAAGTTGGCGCCGTATTTGGCGCCGAGATCCTGCCCGGCCTGGCGGTTGATCTCGACGAAACGGACGTTGAGCTGCACTTGTTGCGAGGACGAGATGTTGACCGAGTTGATGACTTCCTCGTTGCCGGAAAAGCGCGACGCGATCTTGCTGGCCTTGTCGGCGGCGACCGCGTCGTCGGCCTCGCCCGACAGCACGACGCGGCCGTTTGCCGAGCCGACCTTTATCTTGGCGTCGGGCACGCTGGCGCGGATGGTGCTGGCCAGCTGGTCGGTATCCAGCGTCACCTCGATGTCGATGGTGCCGACGAGCTGCTTGTTCTGGTCGAACAGGGCGATACCCGTGGTGCCCAGATTGT
Source organism: Mesorhizobium sp. LCM 4577 (assembly GCF_001854795.2). NCBI lineage: Bacteria > Pseudomonadati > Pseudomonadota > Alphaproteobacteria > Hyphomicrobiales > Phyllobacteriaceae > Mesorhizobium > Mesorhizobium sp. LCM 4577. The sequence continues at coordinate 35,388 of NZ_MDDU01000006.1, forward strand.
TGCCCAGCACGTAGAAGGACTTGTCGGTCAGCGGATTGACGTTGGCGATCTCCGGATCGCCGATGACGATCTGATAGAAGGCGGCGCTCGTCATGATCGTCTTCGGCTTGCCCTTGGCGACCTTGATCGAGGCGTTCCTGTTTGCCGAGACATAGACGACGTCGTTGCCCGCCCTTGCCGGCGCGGCGACRCCAAGCATTGCCGCCGCCAGCGCGATCGCRCCGAGAAGACGCCATCCCCCGGTCGTCCGAAATGCATCAAACCCGAACATCTGTTGCCCCGTCCCCGCCGGTCCCCACCGGCTATTGCTGCAGTTCCTGCGGCGGTTCCCGTGAAGGAACCTTGTATTCCTCGACTTTTTCGCCACGCGTCACGATCACCGTCTTGAATTTCGGCTCGTCGGATTCCGTCGTCACAGCGCTGACGAGCGAGGCGGCGCTCGCCTGCGCCTTTGCGGCGACCGAACCGCCGAAGGACGAGATGGTCGTAAGCCCGCCATTGCTGGTGCTGGCGTCGGCCGCGGACCGCAAGGACAGCGACAAGGTGCCGACGGTGCGGGCAAGCGCCACTTTCTGCGCCCCTTCGTTGGTCACCTCGATGGTCACAGAATTGGCGACCTGCGGCTCGGTCTTGCGCTCGTCCGCGCCCTGCCCGACCGAAAGCACCTTGGCGTCGGAAACGACGATCTCGGAGGTCACCGTCGAGCCAGCCGCGCCCTGCGCGTTTTTGGATACTTCCTGGATGTCCCCCGCATCGCGCGTCAGCACGACGTCGACCCGGTCTCCCGGCGTGACGAAGCCGCCGACGCCGGCGATCTCATCGGTGCGGATGGTGACGGCCCGCATTCCCGGTGACAGCAGGTTGGAAAGGGTGGCGCGGCCGTTCGGTCCCGACAGCTTGGTGAGCAGCACCGGCTCGTTGACCTCGATCGGCGACAGCACGACCCGGGTGCCGTCGGCGAGCAGCTTGTCGATCGTCGGGAAAGCGCCCTGCGGTAGGGAATCCTGCGGCCACGGGATCTCGGCGAGCTGCGGCCGTGCGAGCTCCATGCCGTAGCGCAACGGCGCTTGAGCCACCACGATGGTTTTGAACTCGACCTTGGGCTGTGGCGCCGCGACGGAGACGACCTTGACCTCGGGCTGAGCCTTTGCCTGGCTCTTGACCCAGAAATCCGCCGCAAAGATCGAGATCGCGCCGAAAACGGCGGCGATGCCGATCATGGTTATGGCCCTGCCCCTCACAACGAAACCCCTGACGCCCGTGGTCTTTTGTTGGTTGGGCCTCACGCTAGGCGTTAATGTTAAAGAATCAGGAATCCCGCGACCCGCCGATCGCCCTATTTCGGCCGGCTTGGTTATCGAATGGTTTTGGAATAAGAGACAGTTTGATCCCTGAACGGAACAGGAACTCGTTCGCCCGCCAAAAGCGTGGCAGTATCGAGACGTGATTCGCATTACCGGACGCTAGGCCCAGCATGGACGACAGCAACGATCTCTTCGGCAAGATGGAAAAGCCGGCACAGCCGGTGCGCGCGCCCTCGCGCCCCGCCGATCCGCTGGTGCAGGCAGCAAAGCGTTCGACCGCCGCCCGCGACGGCAGCGAAGGCTACAGCGCCGCCGATATCGAGGTGCTGGAAGGGCTTGAGCCCGTGCGGCGCCGCCCAGGCATGTATATCGGCGGCACCGACGACAAGGCGATGCATCACCTGTTCGCCGAGGTCATCGACAATTCGATGGACGAGGCGGTGGCCGGCCACGCCACCTTCATCGACGTCGAGCTTTCCGCCGACGGCTTCCTGACCGTCACCGACAATGGGCGCGGCATTCCGGTCGATCCGCATCCGAAATTCAAGAAGCCGGCGCTCGAAGTCATCATGACGACGCTGCATTCGGGCGGCAAGTTCGACTCCAAGGTCTATGAGACCTCCGGCGGCCTGCACGGCGTCGGCGTTTCGGTCGTCAACGCGCTGTCCGACCATCTCGAGGTCGAGGTCGCGCGCGGTCGCCAGCTCTATCGCCAGCGTTTTTCCCGCGGCGTCCCGGTCAGCGGTCTGGAGCATCTCGGCGAGGTCCACAACCGCCGCGGCACGAGGACCCGCTTCCATCCCGACGAGCAGATTTTCGGCAAGGGCGCCGCCTTCGAACCGGCGCGGCTCTACCGCATGACGCGCTCGAAAGCCTATCTGTTCGGCGGCGTCGAGATCCGCTGGACCTGCGATCCGTCGCTGATCAAGGACAAGGACCAGACGCCGGCCAAGGCCGAGTTCCATTTCCCCGGCGGCCTCAAGGATTATCTCAAGGCGACGCTGGGGGACGAATTCCAGGTCACGCGCGAGGTTTTCGCTGGCAAGAGCGACAAGCAGGGCGGCCACGGTTCGCTGGAATGGGCCGTCACCTGGTTCGGCGGCGACGGTTTCCTCAACTCCTATTGCAATACCATTCCGACCCCCGAGGGCGGCACGCATGAGGCCGGGTTCCGCAACGTGCTGACGCGCGGACTGCGCGCCTATGCCGACCTCATCGGCAACAAGCGCGCCTCAATCATCACCACAGACGACGTGATGATCTCGGCCGCGGGCATGCTGTCGGTATTCATCCGCGAGCCGGAATTCGTCGGCCAGACCAAGGACAGGCTGGCGACGATCGAGGCGATGCGCATCGTCGAAAACGCAATCCGCGACCCGTTCGACCATTGGCTCGCCGACAATCCGCAGGAAGCCTCGAAGCTTCTCGACTGGGTCATCGCGCGCGCCGACGAGCGCGTGCGGCGCCGCCAGGAGAAGGAAGTCTCGCGCAAGAGCGCGGTGCGCAAGCTGCGCCTTCCGGGTAAGCTCGCCGATTGCACGCAGAACGCAGCCGCCGGCGCCGAGATCTTCATCGTCGAGGGTGACTCGGCTGGCGGTTCGGCCAAGCAGGCGCGCGACCGTGCCAGCCAAGCAGTGCTGCCGCTGCGCGGCAAGATCCTCAACGTCGCCAGCGCCGGCAACGACAAGCTTGCCGCCAACCAGCAGATTTCCGACCTGATCCAGGCTCTCGGCTGCGGCACGCGCTCGAAATACCGCGACGAGGACCTGCGCTACGATCGCGTGATCATCATGACCGACGCCGACGTCGACGGCGCGCACATTGCTTCGCTGTTGATCACCTTCTTCTACCAGGAGATGCCGAACCTGATCCGCGGCGGCCATCTCTACATGGCCGTGCCGCCGCTCTATTCGATCCGGCAGGGCGGCAAGGTCGGCTATGCCCGCGACGACGCGCACAAGGACGAGTTGCTGCGCACCGAGTTCACCGGGCGCGGCAAGGTCGAGATCGGCCGCTTCAAGGGCTTGGGCGAGATGATGGCCTCGCAGCTCAAGGAAACCACGATGGATCCCAAGAAGCGCACGCTTCTGAGGGTCGACGTGATCGACGCCGAGCAGGCCACCAAGGATGCCGTTGACGCGCTGATGGGCACCAAGCCCGAGGCGCGTTTCCGCTTCATCCAGGAGCGCGCCGAATTCGCCGAGACGGACGTGCTGGATATCTGAACGTCATCCGGTCCATAACAGGCTCCGATATGGAGACGGACATGTGACCTGGACGCGGCTGAAAGAGCTTGCCGAGGCACCGCTGAGCGGCCTGACGCAGCCGACCCGTTCGGATTGGATTTTCGCCCTGCGCACGGTTTCGGCGGGGCTGATCGCGCTGCTTGTTGCCTACGCGCTGAAGCTCGACCATCCGCAATGGGCGATGATGACGGTCTTCATCGTCGCGCAGCCGGTCGCCGGCATGGTGCTGGCGAAGGGCTTCTACCGGCTGCTCGGCACGCTGGCTGGCGGCCTGGCGGCCATCGGCATCACCTCCCTGTTCGGCGCCAATCCCTGGCTGCTGGTCACCGTGCTGGCGCTGTGGATCGGCGTCTGCACGCTCGTTTCCTCGCTACTGCGCAACCCGGAAGCCTATGGCGCCGCCCTTGCAGGCTATACGGCGATGATCATCAGCCTGCCGGCGCTTGGACAGCCGCATGTCGTCGTCGACCTGGCGATCGCCCGATGCGCCGAAATCGTGATTGGGATCGTCTGCGCCGGCGTCACCAGCCGGCTGATCCTGCCGAAGCTCGCGGCCGACGCCATCATCTCCCGTCTGAAACGCAGCATCCTCGACCTCGCCGAATATGCCGGCGGCGCCTTTTCCGGAGGCGATCCGGCAAGCCTTGCCGCGCTGCAGCGCAAGCTCATCACCGACGCCCAGACGCTCGCCGAGATGCGCACCTATGCGCGGCTGGAAGCGCCGAGCTTCGCCACCCGCGCCCATCCCGTGCGGCGCACGATCGGCCAGCTTCTATGGGCGCTTTCGGCGGCGCGCGCGCTGCACAGCCATCGCGCGCCGAAGAATGCTGCGCTTATCCCGATGCGCCGGGACCTGAAAAACTTCGTCGGCGAACTGGCGGCAACACCTGGCGCACTCGACGACACAGGTCCCTGGGTCGCCCGGCTCGACGCGATCGCGGCCAAGGCCAAGGAGATGCCAGAGTTGCCCAAAGATAAGGTCCCCGAGGACACGGGCCCCGGCGACACGGGCCCCGGCGACCCGGGCGAAGACAAGGTCGGCACCATCACACGCCTGACCATTGCCGGCGATTTCGCCGAGGCGCTCAAGCAGGTTATGCGCGGCTTGGAGGCGCTTCGCTCGCCCGTCTCCCGCAAATCGAGCGAGCGAAGCCAGCCAGCGCTGGTCGTCCACCGCGACTACCAGGCCGCATGCCGCAACGCCGTGCGTGCCGCGCTCGCGACCTTCCTCGTGGCGATCTTCTGGCTGACGACCAAGTGGTCGGAAGCGGCCGGCACCGTCATCCTCGTCGCCGTCGTCTCCAGCCTGTTCGCGGCACGCCCCGACCCGGTCCAGTCGGCCTGGGGCTTCTTCACCGGAACGCTGCTCGCACTGCCTTTTGCCTTTCTGGTCGGCCAGGTCGCGCTGCCGGCGCTGCCTGGCTTCGGCTGGTTCACGCTCTTCGTCGTGCCGATCCTGGTGCCCGCGGCGCTCGGCATGGCCAATCCGCGCCATGTCGGCGTCGCCACCGCCTTCGCCATCAACTTCCTCGCCTTCCTCAGCCCGCATCAGCAGATGATCTACGATCCCGGGCCGTTCTTAGCCGGTTCTGCCTCGATCCTGGTCGGCATCCTGATCGCCATCGGCGTTTTCATCGTCGTGCTGCCGGCCGATCCCTGGGTCACCGTGGAGCGAATCTCGCAAGCGATGCGTGAGGATCTGGCGCGGCTTTGCCTGCATGAGCGCATTCCCCGGCGCTCGGCCTTCGAAAGCCTCGCCTATGACCGGATCAACCAGTTGATGCCGCAGGTGCAGCGGACGGGCCGCAAGGGCGACCCCATGCTTGGCGGCAGCATCGCCGCCGTCACCGTCGGGCTGGAGGTGCTGCGGCTGCGCCAGGCCCAGTTGAACTCCGCCATCGCGCACGAAACAGTCGAGTCCATCGGCAATTTCCTGCGCGGCCTGGCGCGCGAGTTGCTGTTTCGGCGCCCTGGAGAACCACAGACCGCGACCATTGCGGTGGCGAGGCAATATGCGGCCAATATCGCGGAACGCAGCAACCGGCTCGAAATGTTGCAGATCGCCGCCTCCCTGCGCATTATCGCCGCGGCGATGGAGGATTACCCGGATTTCTTTGCGAAGGGTCGCGCCTGAACAATTGGGGACGTGACGCGTTTCAGGTCGGACCGGTTCGGAAAGGTCCCTTGTTAGACTGGTCGATACTTCCAGGTGGACAGATGGCTCTCAAACGTATGGACAACATCGGAATCGTCGTTGAAGACCTCGATGCGACGGTTGATTTCTTTCGCGAGCTCGGCCTTGAGCTCGAAGGGCGCGCCACGATCGAAGGGGAATGGGCCGGGCGCGTGACCGGACTAGGCGATCAGCATGTCGAAATCGCCATGATGCGCACGCCGGACGGCCACAGCCGACTCGAGTTGTCCCGCTTCCTCAGGCCACGCGTCGTGGCGGATCACCGCAACGCCCCGGTGAACGCCCTGGGCTATCTGCGCGTCATGTTCGCCGTGGATGACATCGACGACACGCTGGAGAGGCTCCGCAAGCACGGCGCTTCGCTCGTAGGCGAAGTGGTCCGGTATAAAGACGTGTATCGGCTCTGCTACATCCGCGGGCCTGAAGGGCTTCTCATCGGACTGGCCGAGGAACTCGGCTGAGCCTTGAACATGATGCCTTAGGCCGCGGCGATGGCCAGCGCATGCCCGCGCGCGTTTTCGCGCAGCGCGTCGAGGTGGATCGCCTTCACCAGCCCGGCAAGATCGCCCTCGGCCGATTGGCCGCCGAGCTCCTTCAGCATCAGCCAGCTCACCTCTTGCACGCCGGCGACACGCCGGCCATTGGCGACCTCGCGCCAGATTTTCAGCGCGCGCAGGATGATGCCATGCGTCGCCGGCGCAAGCCCGGCGCGGCGGAACAGCGCCTGCAGCGCCACGTCGTGCCCACCGGCGAGAAGCGCCGTCACCCGCTGCTCGGACTGTTGGGCTAACGCCACCAGCGTCGAGCCGAAGAAATCCACCTTGCCATGCGCGACGGTGCGGATGATGAAGCTTGCGGTCAGGTCGCCGCGCAGCCTCAAATGCTCGATCAGCGCGGCATGCTCTTCCATGCGCGTTCCCTCGATCAGCGTGACAGAGGCCTTCACGCAGGCGTCGCGCATGACGCGATCGGCGCGCGCGGCCCCCATCATCGCCAGCACCAGGGGCGAGCCTTTCAGCGTCTCGCCGAGCTTGACCAGCAGCATGTGCCGGCAGTCGGCCGGCAGGCGCCGATCGGCGATCAGTGCTTCGCGCACCAGCGGCAGGTGGCCGTGCCGCTCGGCCATGCGGCGGAAGCTGAGCGAGGCAATCTCGGCGCCGCTGTTGCCGATCAGCACGGCGCAGGCTTCCGGTTCGCCGACCTCGGCGATTGCCGCCGCCAGCGACATCGAGACCACCGGACGGTTGGCGATCAGCTTCTGCGTCGCCTTCTGGCCGCAGGCGACGCGCTCGACCAGGTCGGCATCGGTAAGCAGCGGCGAACGCGCCAGCACCAGCGCCGCCACTTCCGGCTGGTCGGCGGCCAGGGCGCTGATCACCTGCGGCGGCGCGTGATGGCTCATCGACAGCGCCTCGGCGAGCGCCAGGCGCACCTTGGAGGAAGCGTCGTCCAGAAGCAGCGTCAGCGCCGCCTCTGCGGCGCAGCGATCCTCGAACGGCAGATCGGAATTGATATAGGCGCGCGCCAGCGCGCTCGCGGCGGCGGCGCGCTCGGAAACCCTTGCCGTATCAATCCATTTTAGAAAATGCGAAACAACCATACCGATCAGCTGCGCCCCTGCCGGAATGTCCCCGGCCCCGCTGTGAACGGTAGGCTGGAAATGGTTTACGAACGGTTCACCATGTTTCTTAACCGGCTTGATGGAGGCGCAGGCAACGCCTATCAAGCAACGACATTGGAGGAGATCGAACCATGGCCGGGCTTTATCTGGAAGAGTTTGTCGTCGGCCATGTCTTCCGCCACACGCTGCGCAAGACCGTGACCGAGAGCGACAACATGCTGTTCTCGGTGATGACGCTGAACCCGCAGCCCCTGCACATCGATTTCGACTTTGCCGCGAAGACCGAATGGGGCRAGCCGCTCGTCAACTCGCTGTTCACGCTTGGCCTGATGATCGGCATTTCGGTGAACGACATCACGGTCGGCACGACCGTCGCCAATCTCGGCATGAAGGAGACGGTGTTCCCGCACCCCGTCTTCCACGGCGACACCATCCGGGTCGAGACGACGGTCGTCTCCGTACGCGACTCCAAGTCGAAACCCGATCGCGGCATCGTGGAGTTCGAGCACCGCGCCTACAATCAGAACGACGTTCTTGTCGCCAAATGCACCAGGCAGGCGATGATGCTGAGGAAGGCGGCCTGATGCGCTCGCTGCTGTTCGTGCCCGGCGATTCCGAGCGCAAGCTGGAAAAGGGATTCGAGGCCGGCGCCGACGTGATCATCGTCGATCTGGAAGATTCCGTTGCCGCCGCCAACAAGGCGGCGGCGCGCGCGACCGCGGCCGGTTTCATCTCCAGCCGAAGGCACCGGACAGGTTCGGCCATCTATGTGCGGGTCAACGACCTTTCCACCGGCCTGACGGACGAAGACCTTGCGGCTCTTGTCCCGGCGAAGCCCGACGGCATCATGCTGCCGAAGTCGAACAGCGGACAAGATGTCCAGCAACTGGCGGCGAAGCTGCGGGTGCATGAGGCAGAGAACGGGCTGCCGGACGGCGCTATAAGAATCCTGCCGATCATCTCCGAGACCGCGGCAGGTGTGCTCGCGGCGGCAAGCTATGCCGGAACGAGCGCGCGGCTTGCCGGCCTGACCTGGGGCGCGGAGGATTTGTCCGCCGCGATCGGCGCGCGCACGGCCCGCGACGAGACCGGCCGATACACCGACGTGTTCCGCCTGGCGCGCACCATGACCATTCTGGCGGCGGGCGCGGCCGAAGTCGCCGCCATCGACACGGTCTTTCCGAATTTCCGCGACATGGCCGCCTTCGAGGCCGAATGCCGGGAGGCCGAGCGCGACGGCTTCACCGGCAAGATGGCGATCCATCCGGCGCAGGTGCCCGTCATCAACGCCGCTTTCACGCCGTCCGCCGAAGCGGTCGCGCGGTCACGGGCGATCGTAGAGGCCTTCGCGGCGTCGGGAAATCCGGGCGTCGTCGGCATCGACGGCAAGATGTACGACAGGCCGCATCTGCGGCTGGCCGAGCGGCTGCTCGCGCGCGCCAAGGCGGCAGGCGTATCCGTCTGACCGCTACCAGACCATCGGGATCAGCTTGTAGCGGACGCGCGCGGCGTAATCGTCATAGCCCTGCAGGCCGGTCCGCAAGGTCTTTTCCTCGATGAAGGTGCGGAGGGCGAGCAGCAGGATGAAGGCGAGGACCGCTGCCAGTCCCCACCAGGAGCCAAGCAGCAGCGCGGTGCCGGCGAAATAGACTATGGCGCCCGCATACATGGGGTGGCGGACATAGCCATATGGACCGGTGGTGATCACCTTCTGTCCACGCTCGTCCTGGATCTTCACGACAGGCGCCGCGAAGCTGTTTTCCAGCATCGTGAGATAGCAGATCCAGATGCCGACGAGCAGCACCAGAGCGCCGATCACCTGCACCCAGACGGGAACTACCGACCAGCCGAAACGGGTATCGAGCCCCATCAGGACCAGCCAGGCGAAAATGCCGATGAGCAATATGCTCAGCAATATCTTGTCGGCCGCGGTCTGGGTCTTCTGGATCGGCGGACGGAGGCGCTCGTTCATCAGGCCTGGATCGCGCCGGGCGAGCGCCACGCCCATGGTAAGGCTCAGTCCGACCATCACGACTATGTACACCCAGGCTGCGGTCCACCGCAGCGTGCCGGCCGACAGAAACATCAGCGCGCCCATGACGCCGAACCATATGAATGTCTGGAAAACCAATCTCGAGAACATGACCAACCTTCCGTGACGTCCCCCGCCACCGTTGTCGAATCCGACCAGTGGTCTATTATACCGACCGACGGTCTATGCTCAAGCGCAATCAGCGCGAGGCATCTGGACGCAAACGGCTGCCGCGTGCACAAGGTTTTGTCATGCCACGTATCATCAAGCACCCGGAGCTCAGGCGAGAAGAGCTGCTGGACCATGCCCAGGCGCTGTTCCTGATGCATGGCTACGACAAAGCGAGCCTCAACGACGTCATCGCCACCGCCGGCATCTCGAAAGGCGCCTTCTATCACTACTTCGCCTCCAAGGAGGCCCTGCTGGAGGCATTGGCGGAGCGTTTCGCCAGGCAGGCGCTCGCCGGCGTCCAGGATGTGCTCGGCGATCCGGCGCTCGATCCGCTCGGACGCCTCAACGCCCTGCTCGCGAAATCACGGCAGGCCAAGGTCGAGACCGCGGCGGAAGCCTGGGCACTGTTCGAGACGATGTTCCGGCCGGAAAACCTGGTGCTGTTCCACCGCATCAACGTGGCGGCCAACGCGGCCTTTTCGCCCTTGCTGGTCGAAATCATCAAGCAAGGCGTTGCGGACGGAACCTTCCGCACCTTCGATCCGGAAGGCGTCGCCGACATCGTCATGCAGTTCGGCCTGGCCACGCACGATGTGATCGCCAAGGCATTCGCCGGCGGCAGCGATGCCGATATGGACATTGCGATCGAAACCCTGGAAAGGCGTGTCAGGCTCTACGAGATCGCGCTCGACCGCATCCTGGGGCTTCCCGACGGCAGCATCCGCATCGGCGAGCCCGGCTATGTGCGCGCCGTCATGACGGCGCGTCGGGCCAGTCCCTCCTCCAGCGTGGCAGCCGCGGCGTCAAAGGCGCGCAGGATGTGACTAACCGGCCCAGGGGCCGGCGTAATCGGCGTAGAGCTTCGCCGGATCGGGCCGTGGCCGATCCGGTGCGGGTCCCTGATAAGAACCGATATGGACGAAGCCGATGACGCGCTCCCGCGGCGAGAGTCCGAGGATCGCCCTGCCCTCGGTCACGTCGGAATACCAGTTGCTGATCATGTTGGTGCCATAGCCCAGCGCGTTGGCCGCGATCATCAGGTTCATGGCCGCCATGCCGCCCGACAGGAACATCTCCCATTGCGGGATCTTCGGGTTTTCCTTCGGCACCGACACCACGCCGATCACCAGTGGCGCGCGCGAGAAGCGCGCCAGTTCCTGGTTGCRCCGGCCTTCCGGCAGCGGCCCCTCGCGCTGTTCGGCAAGCGCCGCCAGCTTCTTGCCGATCTCGACGCGCGCCTCGCCGCGATAGAGGATGAAGCGCCAGGGCTCGAGCCGGCCATGGTCGGGGACGCGCGAGGCGGCCGCGATCATCGTCGCGATCTCGGCATCGCTCGGCGCCGGCTCCTTGAGGTCGGGAATCGGCGCGGAATTGCGGGTGAGCAGGAAGTCTATGATCGGCGACGCCATGGGGGCCAAGTCTCCTGAAGGCATTCGATTTTGAGCTGAAGCACGCCATCGGGAGGTCGGGCGGCTCGGGCGGTGGCGTTTTGCGCCGAATAAGAAGCCGCTGAGGGGAAGCAGCGCGCTCCTAGGCCTTGAAATTGCCACCGCCTTGGGCTTCAACGCAAGGCATGTTTGAGGGGACTCTGCGCCTTTTCGTGATCGCACTCGTCGCTGCGTTATTCGCGGTGCCGGTTTCCTTCGCCCTGGCCCAGAACGCCAACGATGTCGGCGACATCAAGCTTCCGGGCATTTCGAGCTACGCGACGCCGAAGTCGGAGGGACCGCTGGCGCTCGGCAATGGCGGCGCCATCACGCTGTCGGCGCAGTTGACCGACAAGGGTGCCGACATCACCCGCGGCATCGTCTGGCGGGTCTTCAAGCCGCAGCCCGCCAGCGATGGCAAGCTGCCGATGGTGGCATCCGCCCATGGCGGCACGGCCGTGTTCCAGCTCGACCCCGGCAGCTATCTCGTCCATGCCTCCTACGGACGCGCCGGCGCCACCAAGCGCATCACAGTCGGCAAGGAAGCCAGGCGCGAAAGCCTCGTCCTCGACGCCGGCGGCCTGAAGCTCGACGCGGTGACATCGGGCGGCGCGCCCATCCCGCCGAAGAAACTGCGCTTCTCGATCTACGAAGGCGAGGCCGCGGCCAATGGCGACCGGCCGCTGATCGCCCCCGACGTCGCGCCGAACACCGTGGTGCGCCTGAACGCCGGCACCTATCATGTCGTCTCCACCTATGGCGCGGTCAACGCGGTGATCCGCTCCGATATCCGCGTCGAGGCCGGCAAGCTGACGGAAGCGACCGTCGAGCACCGCGCCGCCGAGATGACGATGAAGCTGGTGCGCGAGCCCGGCGGCGAAGCCATCGCCGACACGTCCTGGTCGCTGCTCAACGAGAGCGGCGATCCGATCAAGGAAGCGGTCGGCGCCTTCGCCTCGATGGTGCTGGCCGAGGGCCAGTACACCATCATCGCCAAGAACCGCGACCGCATCTACCAGAAGGATTTCACGGTCGTCGCCGGCCAGAACCAGGAAATCGAGGTCGTGGCCAACGAACAGTCCGCCATCGATCCCGAGGAAGGCGCGGACTGATCTCTTCTACTCAGGCCGCCTTTCGCATCCGCAGGAACGGCACGCGGCCACGCTGCGTGGAAGGCGCCGCAAGGTCGAAGACCGCGCGATAGAGGCGGTCGAGCAGAGCCTTGCGGTCGCGCAGCGGCTCGAGGTCGCTCCATCTCAGCACGTCGCCGATGCGCACCTCGATCGCCTTGCCCGACAGGCGGGCGAACTCGCGGATGAGCAATGAGGTGCGCAGCGTCAGCGATGCCTTGCCGATGAACTTCGCCACGCGGTTGTCGCGCTCGGCCATGTTCATCGGACCGCTGACGAGATGGAACAGGCGGCCGTTCTGGCCGGAAAAATGCATCGGGATGACCGAGGCCTTGGCGTCCTGGATCAGCTTGGCCGGGAACATCTTCCACGGCAGGTCGATGGCGCGGCCGAAACCCTTGGGCGCCGTGGCGACGCCGCCGGCCGGGAAGACGACGATGGTGACGCCTTCCTTCAACAGCCGCACGGCTTCATGGCGCACCGCCATGTTGTTCTTCAGCGCTTCCTTGGTCTCGGAAAAATCGATCGGCAGCGAATAGGGTTCCATCTCGCGGATCCTGAGCAGGTCCTTGTGGATCATGACCCGGAACGGCCGGCCGAGCTGCTCGACCAGCGACAACACCGCGATGCCGTCGCCGATGCCGAAGGGATGGTTTGCGACGATGACCAGCGGCGTATCCGGCAGCGTCGCCGGCGGCCACTGCACGGCGTTGYGAACCTTGACGTCGATCAATTCCAGCATGCGGCTGAACACGCGATCGCCGGTCGGCACCACCTGCCGGCGCCAGAAATCGTAAAGCGCGGCGAAGCGGTCGCGGCCGGACAAGCCCTCGACGGAATGGATGAACCAGCGCGTCAGCACCGGCTGATGCGGGTTGGCATAGGAGAGCTCGGGAAAACGTCTTTCCCGCAGTTTCAATTTGAGCATGGCGGCTCGTTACAGGGCTGGCGTGACAGGCATATGAAAATGGCGGTGGGCACGCCACCGCCATTTTAGAAAGTGCTGGTATGTCAGGCTGCCGCGCGGCGCTTGCGATCGGGCGAGACCGCCTCCTCGGCGAGAGCCTTCACCGCATCGTCGAGCTTTCGCGATTCCTGGTCGCGGGAACCCAGCCGGCGAACGTTGACGGTTTCCTCCTCGGCCTCGCGCTTGCCGCAGACGAGGATGACCGGCACCTTGGCGAGCGAATGCTCGCGCACCTTGTAGTTGATCTTCTCGTTGCGCAGATCGGTCTCGGCCAGCAGTCCCGCAGCCTTCAGTCGCTCGACCACTTTCATGGCGTATTCGTCCGCATCCGAGGTGATCGTCGCCACCACCACCTGCAGCGGCGCGAACCACAGCGGGAAATGRCCGGAATAGTTCTCGATCAGGATGCCGAGGAACCGCTCCATCGAGCCGCAGACCGCGCGATGCACCATCACCGGCTGCTTCTTTTCCGAATCCGAGCCGATATAGAAGGCGCCGAAGCGCTCCGGCAGGTTGAAGTCGACCTGCGTGGTGCCGCATTGCCATTCGCGGCCTATTGCGTCCTTCAGCACATATTCGAATTTCGGCCCATAGAAAGCGCCCTCGCCCGGATTGATCGAGGTCTTGATGCGGTTGCCGGAGCGCGTGCGGATCGTCTCCAGCACGTTGCTCATGATCGCCTCGGCATGGTCCCAGGCCTCGTCGGTGCCGACGCGCTTGTCCGGCCGGGTCGAGAGCTTCACGCTGACCTCGTCGAAGCCGAAATCGGCATAGGTCGACAGGATCAGGTCGTTGATGCGCAGGCACTCGGCCGCCAGCTGCTCCTCGGTGCAGAAGATATGCGCGTCGTCCTGCGTGAAGCCGCGCACGCGCATCAGCCCGTGCAGCGCGCCCGACGGTTCGTAACGATGCACATTGCCGAACTCCGCAAGCTTAACGGGCAGTTCGCGGTAGGACTTCAACCCATGCTTGAAGATCTGGACGTGACCGGGACAGTTCATCGGCTTCAGCGCGAAGACGCGGTCGTCGTCGGTGTCGTCGCCGGCGACGGTGACCTTGAACATCGCGTCGCGATACCAGCCCCAGTGTCCCGACGTCTCCCACAGGCTCTTGTCCAGCACCTGCGGCGCGTTGACTTCCTGATAGCCGTGCTCGTCGAGGYGACGGCGCATGTAGTTGATCAGGTTCTGCACCATCTTCCAGCCCTTGGCGTGCCAGAAGACGACGCCCGGCCCTTCTTCCTGGAAATGGAACAGGTCCATCTCGCGGCCGAGCTTGCGATGATCGCGCTTCTCGGCCTCTTCCAGCAGCGTCTGGTAGGCGTCGAGCTGCGCCTGATCGGCCCAGGCGGTGCCGTAGATGCGGGTCAGCATCGGGTTGTTCGAGTCGCCGCGCCAATAGGCGCCCGCCACCTTCATCAGCTTGAAGGCGTTGCCGATCTGCCCGGTCGAGGCCATGTGCGGGCCGCGGCACAGATCGAACCAGTCGCCCTGCGCGTAGATCTTGATGTCCTGATCCTCCGGAATGGCGTCGATCAGCTCGACCTTGTAGCGCTCCCCCTTGTCGGCGAAGACCTTCTTCGCTTTGTCGCGCGACCACACTTCCTTGGTGAACGGCTTGTTGCGCTGGATGATCTCGCGCATCTTCTTCTCGATCACCGGGAAATCGTCCGGCGTGAACGGCTCGTTCCTCGCGAAGTCGTAATAGAACCCGTTCTCGATCACCGGCCCGATGGTCACCTGCGTTCCCGGCCACAGCTCCTGCACGGCCTCGGCCAGCACATGCGCCGTGTCGTGGCGGATGAGTTCCAGCGCGCGCGGATCCTCGCGGGTGATGATCTCGACCTTGCCGGACGTGCCGAGCGGATCGGAAAGATCGCGCACGGTGCCATCGAGGCTGTAGGCGACAGCCTTCTTGGCCAGCGACTTGGAGATCGATTCGGCAAGCCCCGCGCCGGTCAGCGCCGCGTCATATTCACGGACGGAACCATCGGGAAATGTCAGGGAAACGGAATTCGGCATCAGGGTTCTCCTATCCAGTCCCGCAAACGAGCGCGGGTGGTGAAATGCATGCGGAAGGATGCTCAGCAGCATGCAGAGGGTTAGCCGGAGGCGCCAATCACATGGATGTTGGCCGGCGGCGCGGTTTTAGAGGCAGTGCCACGTCAGGTAAAGAGCGCTCGCCAGGAAATGTCGTCGTAAAGCTTTCGCCCGCTTTCGCGTTTCTTATTTATGCGGTGTCGGGGATTCGACAAATGCGCCGAGCCGTAAAGCTGCTCTCATTCGGGATGCGGAGCGCGGGTCAACGGGTCCGATAGCGGGAACTCGGGTGCCGGCGGCGTGCCGCCCAGGATGCTCGACAGTTCGCAGGCCGCCTTGAATTGCGAAGCGGCTGCCTGCTGGATAGGCACCCGCCCGCGCACCGACTGAAGGAACGGCATGGTCAGCGCGGCCAGGGCCTGCCCGCGGCCGTCGAGGATCGGGAAGCTCACATCGGTGATACCGGCAATGTTTTCGCCTGCGATCAGCTCGTAGTGCTGCGCGGCGATGGCTTCGATGCGCTGCCGCGCCCGCCGCAATTCCGCGCGATCGATACCGTTGGCTGCGAGCGCGTCGAACGTCCACTCGCGTGTCGCTGGCGGCTGGAAGGCGAGGATCACCCGGCCCGAGGCGGTATGCTCGGCCGGACTCGATGTGCCGAGCCGCACTCTAAAGCCGAGCGGCGCCGGACTGTCGGCATAGGCGATGGTGCGGATGAACGCCCCCTCCAGCACCGTCAGCAGGATCGACTGCTGCGTTTCGGCCGCGAGCCGCAACAGGATCGGATTGGCCGCCGTGGTGAGCATCTCGATCGGCGGAAAAGCAAGCGCAAGGTCGTAGAGCTTCATCGACAGCCTGAAGGCCTCATCCTGCGGCCCGCGCCGGATATAGCCCCGGCGCTCCAGCGAGACGACCATGCGGTAGACTTCCTGCAACGAACGGCTGAGCTGCTGGGCGATCTGGCTCTGGGTCAGTCCTTCGGATTGCCGGGCAAGCAGTTCGAGCACGTCCAGGCCCTTCTCCAGCGCGGGCGCAAGATAGGTTGCCTGCCCCTCTTTGGGCGCCTTCTCCGCCCGCGCGGCGACGTCGCTTTTCCTTGGCCCACCCATTTTGATTCTGGTCCCGTCCGTTCCGGTTCGCAGGAACTTGCTGGTCTCGGCGGCGATTGACAAGCGCGCAAAGTTCCTATTACCTATTAAAATAGACTATCATATATAAAATCAACAGGGGAACACGACCATGGATACGCATGCCGTTCGCATACTTCTTCCAGCTCTGCTGCTCGCCGGGCTGGCACTTCCCAATACCGCTCTCGCCGACGGCAAGGCGGCCCTCGCCACGCTGCCGGACAATCTGCAGAGCCTGTATGTCGGGGCTGAACAGAATGTGCAGCCGTCGGCCTTCGACGGCTTCGCGATGCCGGCCAAGCCATGGAAATGGTGCCACTCCGAATCGTATCAGGGGAATCCCTGGCGGGTGGCGCTGACCAACCACTTCAAGAGCCTTGTCGGCGCTTTCCAGGCCGACGGCAGCGTCAGCAGCTTCGAGCTTTCGGACTCCAACGGTGACACCAGCCAGCAGATCGCCCAGCTCCGTGCCTTCATCGACAAGAAATGCAGCATCATCACTGTCGTGGCCGGATCGTCGACCGCGCTGAACGACGCCATCGAGGCGGCCTACAAAGCGGGCATTCCGGTGGTCTCGGTGGGCCTCGTCACCACCCCTTACGCGGTCAGTGTCGATTCCAACTACATCAAGTTCGGCTATGACATGGCCAAGGACATCACCACGGCGCTCAACGGCAAGGGCAATGTGCTGAGGGTCGAGGGCATTGCCGGCAGTCCGCTGGTGGCCGAGCAGCGCGTCGGCGCCGATAAGGGGTTCGCGGAATCGCCGGACGTGAAGGTGGTGCGCGACGTCAACGGCAACTGGACCGCGGCGGTGACCAAGACGGTGGTGCTGCAGGCGCTTGCCACCAATCCCGGTCCGATCGAAGCGGTGTGGACTTCGGGCAGCGAAGCGCGTGTGGTGGCTGAGGCCTTCGCGCAGGCAGGCCGGCCGGCGCCTGTCATCACCGGCAGCATTTCGGGCGATGCCCTCGGCTATTGGAAAGCGCATCCCGACTTCAAGTTCACGGGCGGCGCGCTGTTGCCGTCATGGACCGCGCAGACGGCCGTGCGCGTCGGCGTGCGGATGCTGCTGGGCCAGGAGCCCAAGGTGAGCCTGGTGGAAATCCCGGTCCCCGACGTCAAGATCGGCGACCTTGGTTCATGGTACCGCTCATGCATGACGGCCGACGCCGTCTCGGTCTTCCCGGTCGCGCCGCAGGATCCGATGCCGGAGGACCTGATGAACGGCTACTTCAAGAAGCCCGCGCCGACGCCGCAATTCGACTACGCCAAGACGCCGGATCCCTGCGCCCAATAACGCCCGTCGAGACCTCCCAAGGGCCCTCCTCGGAGGGCCCTTCCTCACTTCCAGACATTTTTGGCAGAACCACCATGAAGCTTGTCAGCACGGCCAGCACGGATATCGATTTCGAAAAGGATGGAAAGCAGATCGGCTTCGTCAACCTCCCGCTCTCCGTTCACGAGGATGCCTGGGGCGTCGTGCCGATCCCGCTCACCGTCATCAAGAACGGCAAGGGGCCGACCATCCTGCTGCAGGGCGGCAACCATGGCGACGAATATGAGGGGCCGATCGCGCTCGGCGAGCTCATCCGCGATCTCGATCCGGCCTCGATCGCGGGCCGGCTGATCATCGTGCCGGCGATCAATCTGCCGGCGGTCGTGGCGGGTCGGAGAACCTCGCCGGTCGACGACCTCAATCTCAATCGCGTGTTCCCCGGCGATCACGGCGGCACCATCACCGCCCAGATCGCCGCCTACATCAGCGATGTCCTGTTCCCGATGGCCGATGTCTTCGTCGACCTCCACTCCGGCGGGTCGTCATCGGTCAATGTGCCGAGCGCCGCCATCGAGCCGGCAGCCGATCCAGCGCATTTCAAGCGCAACATCGACGCGGTCGTGGCGTTCGGCGCGCCCATGGTCGTGGTCATCTCCAACCGCGGCGATCCACGAACCTCGACGGCCACGGCGGTGCGCGCGGGGCTGACGGTGGTCGGCACCGAGCTCGCCGGCGGCGGCGGGGTGTCCGTCGAAGCGCTGGCGGTCGTCCGGCGCGGCCTGCGCAACCTGCTGGCGCATTTTGGCGTGCTGCCGCCCGGAAAGGACGGACCGCCCTCCATAACGCGACCCGACATCTACGAGATCACTCCCGATGCCTACGTGCTCGCCACCGAGACAGGCGTGTTCGAACCGCTGCATCTCAACGGCGTCGAGGTGCATGCCGGCGAGCCGGCCGGGCGCATTCATTTTCTTGCCAATCCCGGCCGCGCCCCGGTAACGCTCTACTACCGGGCCGACGGCATCGTTTACGTGCGCCGCCAGCCGGGCCAGGTCCGGCCCGGCAACGTCTGCATGGTCGTGGCCACGCCCTATCGCGGGCAACTGCCGTGATCGGCCTCGACGATGTGCGGGCGGCCGCCGAACGCATCGCGCCATACATCCGAAGCACGCCGGTCGTGAAGATGACGGCTACTCGACAGCCATTGGCGGATGCCGAAGTCTGGATGAAGCTCGAGTCGCTGCAGCCGACCGGCTCCTTCAAGGCCAGAGGAGCCACCAACCGCCTGCTGACCACGCCCCGGCAAGAGCTCGCCGCCGGCATCGTGACCGCTTCGGGAGGCAATCACGGTCTCGCGACCGCGCGGGCGGCAACGATCGCCGGTGTGACGGCCACGGTCTTCGTGCCTGAGACGGCCGAGCAGGCGAAGATCGAAAAGCTCCGTGCGTGGGGCGCCGAGGTCCGTGTCGAGGGCGCCGTCTGGGATGCCACCAACCGAGCGGCCCTGGCGTTCGCCAAGGAACGCAACGCAGCCTATTTCCATCCCTTTGCCGATCCCCAGGTCGTGGCCGGCCAGGGCACGATCGGGCTCGAGCTCATCGAGGCGCTGCCGGAACTCGACACCGTGCTGGTCGCTATCGGGGGCGGCGGATTGATCTCCGGCATCTCTGTCGCGCTCAAGGCGCTGAAACCTTCGATCCGGATCGTCGGCATAGAGCCCGCCGGTTCGCCGACGCTCCAGGCCTCTCTTGCCGCCGGCCATGTGGTCACCCTGCCGGCCGTCACCACCCGCATCGCCACCATGGCTTGCGGGCGGACCGACGAGCGCATCTTCGGCATCGTGCAAGAGCATGTCGACGAGATCATCCTGGTCGGCGACGAGGACATGCAGGCGGCTGCGCGCTGGCTGTGGTTCGAATTCGGCATCGCGGCCGACCTGAGCGGCGCGGCCGGCATTGCTGCCTTGCGCTCGGGCAAGCTGGGCTTGCCGCCGCGCGCCAAGATCGCGACGCTTATCTGCGGCGCCGGCAGCAACGGCATCGGCATGGACGGCCAATGAGATGACCGGCGAGCGCGCCCCGATGCTGGAAGCGTGCGGCCTGTCGAAGCGCTATGGCGAGACCGTGGCGCTGTCGAACGTCGATCTCGCGTTCCAGCCGGGTTCGGTCCACGCCATCCTGGGCGAGAATGGCTGCGGCAAGAGCACGCTGGTCAAATTACTCTCGGGGATCGTCGCGCCCTCCTCCGGGACCATCCGGATGCTTGGCCGGCCGGTCACCGGCTCCAATCCGGCGCGCATCCAGCAACTCGGCCTGGCGACGGTTTTCCAGGAAGTGCTGCTCGCCCCCGAACGCTCCGTGGCCGACAACATCGTGCTCGGCACCGGGTCGGCTTTCGGCTGGCGCGCCAGCCGCTCGGCGCGTCACGGCATCGCCGCAGCCGCCCTCTCGCGGGTCACCAGCCTGCCGATCGATCTCGATGCGCCCGCCGGGTCGCTGTCGCTGGCGGTGGGCCAATTGGTCGTGCTGGCGCGGGCTCTGGTCCGCCGCCCGAAAATCCTTGTGCTCGACGAGGTCACCGCCGCGCTCGACCTCGGCGACCGCAACGCGGTGTTCGAGATGATCGAGGGCCACGCCCGGGCGGGCGGCCTGGTGCTGTTCATCTCGCACCGGATGGACGAGGTGATGCGTCTTGCCCATCGGGTCACCGTGCTGCGCAATGGACAACTGGTCGATACGCTCGAAACCGCGTCGGTTTCGGCCGAACGGCTGCTGCAATTGATGGCACCCGCCACCGCCAGGGAGCTCGATCATGCCCTCTGAGYCGGCCCTGCGTGTCGAAGGCGTATCGCTTGCTCACAACACGCCCGGGCTGGACGAACGCGTCCATGCAGGCGAGATCGTCGGCCTCGCCGGTCTCGACGGGCATGGCCAGGACGCCTTCCTCGAAACGCTTGCCGGCTTGCGCGCGCCGGTCGCCGGTCGCATCCTCGTCCGTCGTGGCAGCGCCGGCTATGTCGAAATCGACGATTTCCGCCACGCCACACGGCTCGGCATCGCTTATCTTGCCCGTGACCGCAGAGCCAACGGCATCTTCCCCTCGCTGTCGATCCTCGACAATTTCAGCATGGTGACGCTGGGGCGCGATCGTCGCTTCGGATTGATCAGCCCGCGCGCCAGGCGCGAACGCTTCGAGCGCTACCGCGAGCGGCTGTCGATCGTCGCGCCCGGCGGCAACAAGCCGATCACGGCTCTCTCCGGCGGCAACCAGCAAAAGGTGCTGCTGGCGCGCTGGCTGGCGCGCGAACCGAGGATTCTCCTCCTCAACGACCCCACGCGCGGCGTCGATCAGCGGACCCGTGAAACGCTCTACCAGGCTTTCCGCGATCTCGCGCGACAGGAGGGCATGACGCTTGTCGTGTTGTCCTCGGAGCTAGAGGAAATCTTCCGCCTCTGCGATCGGCTCCTGGTGTTCCGCGAGCAGGGCGTCGTCGCTACCTTTTCGGGGGCCGATATGAACAGCAGCACAGTGATCGCGGCAATGTTCGGGCGCGTCGCATGACAGCGGCCGCGCCAATTGCCGGCAACGCGCCTGCGCGATCGCGTGGCATCGGGGCGCTCCTGGCCGGCCGTCGCGAGTCGGCGCCGGCCCTGGTCATCCTTGCCGCACTGCTCATCGTCGACCTGTGGCTGAACCGGGCCTGGATGCTGCCCGGCTCCTGGGGCACCGTCATCGGCCTCGCCGGCCCGACGATGGCGGCAGCGATCGCCTCCATGCCGGCGATCATGGCCGGGCGCGGCGGCATCGACGTCTCGATCGGCCCGTTGATGGGGTCATCAACATCATCCTGGTCAAGGTGCTGGCGGGAGATATGGGCATCGACCAACCCTGGGTGCTGGTGCCGGTCGCCCTTGCGATCGGCGCGCTCGTCGGGCTGTTCAACGGGCTGCTCTCCGCGGTGCCGCGCATCCAGCCGATCGTGGCCACGCTCGGCACCTATCTGGTGCTCAGCAGCGTGACACTGACCCTGCTGCCTGCGCCGGAGGGCGCGGCGCCCGCCTGGCTGAAGGCCCTTGCCGGCCCCTACTCCATCGTCCCGCTCGCCGGCATGGCGGCAGTCTGGCTGCTGGCGAAGCGCCTGACCGTCTATGATTGGCTGATGGCGTGCGGCAGCGATGACCGTGCCTGCTTCACCGCCGGCATCCCCGTAACCGGCGTGCGTGTCTTCGCCTACACGCTTGGCGGCCTTTTTGCCGGCGCCGGAGGGCTTTTGCTCAGCGCGCTGCTCGGCTCGGCCGACCCCAATGTCGGCCCCACCTTCACGCTGGTCGCCATCTCCGGCGTGGCGCTCGGCGGCGTGAGCCTTGCGGGAGGGCGCGGCGGCTTCGCGGCCGCGGCGCTTGGGGCGGCAGTGATCTTCCTGCTGCAGAGCACGCTCACCTAGTTCAACGTCTCGAGCTTCCTGCTGCACACCCTCTACGGTGTCATCCTGGTGGCATCCGTGTCGCTGAACGCGCTCACCGGCCGCATCGCGGGAGGATCGAGATGAACGTCCTTTCCGACCTCGGCGCCAACACCCGCCGCACCCTTGGCGCCACAGGCATGGCTTTGGTGCTGCTCGTCCTCGGCTCACTGATGATCGAGGGTTTCGGCGCGCCGTTCGCCATCCGCTCGATGCTCGTTCTAGCGACATTCATAGCCGTGGCGTCCATCGGCCAGACGCTGGTGGTCCTGCTTGGCGGCATAGACCTGTCGATCCCCTTCGTCATCGGCTTCGCCAATGTCGTTGCCGCATCGCTTTACGGCGACGGGATGGCGTTCTGGCTGGTCTGTTTCATCGTGGCGTTGCTGTCGATGGCCATCGGAGCCCTCAACGGCGCGCTGTCCTCTTTCCTCAGGATCCATCCGTTGATCGTGACGCTTGGCGTCGGCACCGCTGTACAGGGGATCGTGCTGATGTGGACGGGCGGGCTGCCCACCGGCTCGGCTCCAGCCTATCTGAGCGAGTTCGTGTCGATCGGCGGGGCGATCGGCCCGCTGCCCGTGCCGTGGGTCGTGCCGTGCTTCGCGGTGCTGGCAGTCTTTGTCCATGTGATGCTTGCGCGCACGCCGTTCGGCCGGCAGGTCTATGCGCTCGGCAGCAACCCGACGGCAGCGCCGCTGGCGCTGATCGACCCGCATCGGATCGTCGTCGTCAGCTACGCGCTGAGCGCCCTGTTCGCCGCGCTCGCGGGCGTCCTGCTGCTCGGCTTCACCGGCTCGGCCTATGGCGACGTCGGCCAACCTTACCTGTTCCAGACCATTGCAGCGGTGGTGATCGGCGGCACCGCGCTCGTCGGCGGGCGCGGCAGCCTGATCGGCACGGTTGCCGGCTCGGCAGTCCTGATCGAGCTCAACACTTTCCTGATCGGCCTCGGCCTCGCGCCCTCCACGGTGCAGGCCGCGCTGGGGATCGTCATTCTCGCATTGGTCTCGATCTACGGCCGCGAAGCCCACGTCCGCACATTGATCTGAGCGCGACCGCACGAGCGTGCCTGACGCGCCGTTTGATCAACCGCGACCGATCCGCCCATCGGATCGCCTTGTCCTGACTTTGCGTCGAGCGCGCCTCATTTCACCAGCTGCGGCAAGTCCTTCAGGAACGCCGCTCGCGTCACGAGGCCCTTCGGCTTGTCGGTACGCTTGGCATCGATGACCAGCCTTGCAAAGACGATGCGGCGGCCGTCCTTCTCGGCCCAGCCGACGAACCAGCCGAGCGAGCGCTTGCCGTCCTCGCCAAGCCTGGTGCTGCCCGTCTTGCCCTGCACCGTCCAGTCTCCCGCCGCGAAGGTCGGCAGGATCGCCCTGGTCATTTCATGCGCCTTCGCCGACACCGGCGTCTTGCCGGCGAGCAGCTGGCGAAGGAACGCCGTCTGCTCGGCCGGCGATATTTCGAGCGAGGAATTGATCCAGGATTGCGTCAGCCCATTGTCCTTGCCGGCATCGCCCGAGACGTCCTTGTTGCCATAGCCGAATTTCGACACGTAGTTGGCGAACTTCTCGGCGCCGAGACGCCGCGTGATCTCGCGCGAGTACCAGACGATGGAATCGCGCTCCCAGATCGTCGGATCGACGCTCTTCTGGTCGCGCTTCGCCGCCTTGAACTCCGGCTTGTAGTCCCAGCTCGGCGTGTGCTGGTCGCTCAGGATGCCRGCATCGTAGCCGATCAGCGCGAGCGGCACCTTGAAGGTCGAGGCCGGGCTGACGCGCTGGTCGCAGACGCCGTCCTGGTAAAGTGTTGCGCCGCTTTGCGCGTCCAGGATCAGCGTGCAGTGGATCTCGTTGAGCGGCGCCGATTGCGCCCGCACCGGCAAGCCCAGCATCCAGGCCAGAAGGAAGAGGACGATGGCAAAAATGAAGGGATAGCGGTCCATCTGGCGCATGGCGAAGTCACTCCGGTATGAGATTACGAGAGCGGCTTAGCGAGGCGTCTTGTCTCGATTTTGTCTCAAATTCGCAGTGTTTGTGCAGCTTCGCGTTAACCCTACCGGACCGTTAAGATCCGAGCCGCGCGTGACGGCGAAGCAATCAGATTTCGGGGTCGCCGCGTTTCTTGCCGATCCGCCAGTAGCGCCAGGGCATGAACCAGACATAGCGCGCCGCAAGCGTCTCTGGCACGCGGTCGATGCCATGCGTCCCGAACGGCCCACAGCGCAGGACCCGGAACAGCCCCATCCAGCCACCGGCCCACAGGCCGTGACGGGCGATCGCCTCATGCGCGTATTCGGAGCAGGTCGGCAGATGCCGGCAGCTGTTGCCGACGAAGCCTGAGAGCGTCAGCTGATAGAGGCGCACGAGCGATGTGCCGAGCACGCGCCCGGGCGTCTTGCGCCAGGGCCCCGGCCAATTGCGCCCGCGCTGGACCGACCGGACGCCATGCATATGCCCGTGATGGTCGCCCATCGCTCCGCAGCCTGTTTCACTGCGCGATAGATGTGGGCTTCGGCGCTGAAACGCAATGCCTTTGCCCTCAAGGTCTGGAGCGCCGGACAGGATGGCTGCCGGTCCATGGGCGATGGTGAGAGGGAAGATCGCGACAGTCATGGTGGTGTCCGCCACGCACGGCCTCGCCGTGCCATTGGAAGGTCGCTATCCGTATCACATCGCTGAAAATGGCCAGGAACTCGTTCATGGCAGGTCTCCTTTGAGACGGATTAGACCGCCGCTGGCCTTCCCTCTCAAACGAGTATAATTTCCGCGTCGGATAACTTGAGGTTATGCGACATGAAGCGTGGCCGGCTGCCGCTGACAGCGCTCAGAAGCTTCGAGACGGCCGGCCGGCATTTGAGCTTCAGCCGGGCGGCCGAAGAACTGTACGTCTCACAGGCCGCGATCAGCCGGCAGATACGCGAGCTCGAGACCTTTTTGGGCAGACCGCTGTTTCTGCGCCTCCATCGCCGCGTCGAGCTGACGGATGCGGGACATCGGCTGCTCGACCGATTGGTCAGAAGCTTCGACGACATCGACCGCGTGCTTTCGGAGCTCACCGCCTCGCCGGCGCAGGCGATTGTCCGCGTCAGCGTCGAGCCATCGCTTGCCGCCGTGTGGCTGGTGCCGCGACTCAATCGCTTTCGCCAGTTGCGGCCCGACATCGATGTGTCCCTCGAAGTCGATCCCCGGCCGATCGAGTTCCGCAGCGATCAGCCCGAGCTCGCCTTGCGTTTCAGCGCGCACGCCACCTCATGGCCGCGCAGCGAGGCCGAGCGCCTGGTCTCGACCGTCGATTCACCTGTGCTGTCGCCGACGCTGCTCGCCGCCGGCCCTCCGCTGGAAAAGCCGGTCGACCTACGCCATTACACGTTGCTGCATGAGGAAAACCGCCAGGGTTGGGCGCGCTGGTTCCAGGCGGCAGGTGTGCCTGCCGATGCGGTGCCCGCGCGTGGCCCGATGCTGGCGGATGTCGCGCTTTCGAAACAGGCGGCACTCCTGGGCCATGGCGTGGCGCTCGGCGATCTCTTGCAGGTCGGCGAGGAACTCGCGTCGGGCACTTTGATCAAGCCCTTCGACATCGATGTCGCTTCCGGCGCCTACTGGCTGGTGGCCAGGAGCCTTGGGGATCTGACGGAGCCTGCCAGGGCGTTCGCCGACTGGATCCGAAGCGAGTTCGCGATGACCAGGAGAGCGGCCTAAGCCCGATTTCAAGCCGCCTGCCCGGCGCGCTTCTTCTCGATCTGGCCGATCGCGTCGACCACCGCGTCGAAAGTCAGCATCGTGGAGGCGTGGCGCGCCTTGTAGTCGCGCACCGGCTCCAGATATTTGAGGTCGGCGAAGCGGCCTTCCGGCGGCGCGCCGTTCTCCTTGAGCATCTTCAGCATGGTTTCACGCACGGCGCGCAATTCGTCGGCGCTGGCGCCGACCACATGCTGGGCCATGATCGAGGACGAGGCCTGGCCGAGCGCGCAGGCCTTTACGTCATGGGCGAAATCGGTCACCACATCGCCGTCCATCTTGAGGTCGACGGTAACCGTCGAGCCGCATAATTTGGAATGCGCCCTGGCGGTCGCGTCGGCGTCGTCGAGCCGGCCGATCCGCCCTATGTTCCCGGCGAAGCCGAGAATTTTCGCATTGTAGACGTCGTCGATCATATTTTTCCAATCCGTCGCCGCCCAGCGAACAGGCTTTGCCGCTCCCGCGTCTTCCTTTCGCTTCGCTGTAACCATATATAATGGTGGCAGTCGGGCATCGACAAGGCGACGAAAAGCCAGTGTCCTTGCCCATCTGTTCACGCCGCTTGCGGGATGGAAATGGGCGATTTTCACCCAAAAGGTCGTGGTCCGTTCAACTCGTCCCACCTTTGAGTGGGACTACGGGAGACGCCTTTATGGATGCCGTCATCAAGAAAATCATGCCCCCGTCCCAATATCTGGACAAGCCCGTCACCGATCGGCCGAGCGAAGCCGAGGTCGAGGCGGCCGTGCGCACGCTGTTGCGCTGGACCGGCGACAATCCGGACCGCGAAGGCCTAGTCGATACACCCAAGCGCGTCACCAAGGCCTTCCGCGAAATGTTCAACGGCTATGACATGTGCCCGGCCGACGAGCTTGGCCGCACCTTCGAGGAAGTGGCCGGCTATGACGACCTCGTGATCGTCAAGGACATAAAATTCCATTCGCATTGCGAGCATCACATGGTGCCGATCATCGGCAAGGCGCATGTCGGCTATCTGCCGGACGGCAAGGTCGTCGGCCTGTCGAAGATCGCCCGTGTCGTCGACATCTTCGCGCATCGCCTGCAGACGCAGGAAGCAATGACCGCGCAGATCGCCGGCGTCATCCAGGACGTGCTCAATCCGCGCGGCGTCGCCGTCATGCTCGAGGCCGAGCATATGTGCATGGCCATGCGCGGCATCCGCAAGCAGGGCTCGACCACGTTGACCTCGACCTTCACCGGCGTCTTCAAGGACACACCCGAGGAACAGGTCCGTTTCGTCACCATGGTGCGCGCAGGCGGCTGATTTGCCGGCCCTCGCCGGCCAGAACATATAGGGACCGGCGATGTCGGCAGTTGAATTCCCGAAAGCTCCGTCAGACAAGAAAGCGCTGGAGGAAGGCACCGTCCTTTCTCCGCGTTTTGACGCCGCAGGCCTCGTCACCGTCGTCGTCACCGATGCCGTCGACGGCATGCTTCTTATGGTCGCGCATATGAATGCCGAGGCGCTGGCGCTCACGCTGGAAACCGGCATCGCGCATTATTGGTCGCGTTCGCGCAATGCGCTCTGGAAGAAGGGCGAGACCTCGGGCAATCTCCAGCGCGTCGTCGAGATGCGCACGGATTGTGACCAGGACGCGATATGGTTGAGCGTCAAAGTGTTGGGCCACGACGCAACTTGTCACACCGGCAGACGTTCCTGCTTTTATCGGACGGTGGGGCTGAGTGACGGCAGGGCGACGCTTGCCGACGACGGTAGCAGGCCGCTGTTCGATGCGGACCAAACGTATCGGAAGCCTCTGTGAACCGTTCAATATTCAAAAACCACTCATATTCATTATTCTCAAACGTCCTTGTGGTACAAGGGATATGGGACATGGGAGATCGTGATGCTCGAATGGGCGTCATTGCGCAGCAGACCTGACGTTCAGGAGGCTAACGGCCCCGCATCGTCGGGCGGCCTGCCCGATCCGAAACCTGGCGCGAAAACCGGCATCTCGCTGGCACTCGGCGGCGGATGCGCCCGCGGCTGGGCCCATATCGGCGTGCTGCGCGCGCTTGACGAGGCCGGCATCGAAGTGTCGATGATCGCCGGCACCTCGATCGGCGCGCTGGTCGGCGGCTGCTATCTTGCCGGCAAGCTCGACGAACTGGAAGAGTTTGCCAGAAGCCTGACCAAAAGGCGCATCTTCGGCCTTCTCGATCTCAACCTGCGCGGCAGCGGCCTGTTCGGCGGCATGAAGCTGGACCAGCGCCTGCGCGAGCACCTCGACGGCGCCCGCTTCGAAGACCTGTCGAAACCCTTCGTCGCCGTCGCGTCCGAAATCCGCACCGGCCATGAAATCTGGCTGTCGAGCGGCTTGCTCGTCACCGCCATGCGCGCCTCCTATGCGCTACCGGGCGTCTTCGAACCGGTGGCCTGCAACGGCCGCGTGCTGGTCGACGGCGCGCTGGTCAATCCGGTGCCGGTTTCGGTCTGCCGCGCCTATGAGCAGCCGCTCGTCGTCGCGGTGAACCTGCATTACGACCTGTTCGGGCGTGCGGCCGTCATCAAGCACAGCGCCGGCGAGTTGCTCGTCGAGAACGACGCGCCTCGCCCCGGGCAGGTCAATTCCCAGTCACATCAGACACGCCTGGGCATCACCGGCGTCATGGTCGAGGCCTTCAACATCATCCAGGACAGGATCTCGCGCGCCAGGCTCGCCGGCGATCCGCCGGATATGTCGCTGCAGCCGAAGCTTAGCCATATCGGCCTCACGGAATTCCACCGCGCCGACGAGGCGATCAGCATCGGCTATCAGGCAACGAAGGCACAGATCAGCGAACTGACCCGGCTGCAATCCGTTCTGGTCTGAATTTCCCGCTATTATTGCTAGGCGAGTGCCGCATCGCTGATGCGAAACTGCACCGTGCGATTGCCGTTCCAGTAATTGCCCGACAGCGAACCGGCGACATGCACGGTCCTGCCCCTGTTTTTGAACAGGAACTCGCCGAGCGCGGTATCGACGGCACGAAAGGCGATCGCCTGGATGTTGCCGCCGCTTTGCGACTGCAGGTCCACGCGAATGTGGTTGGTGCCGATCGCGCGCGCATCGGCCAGCCGGTGGCCCGGCAGCACGAACACCGGCGCGATATGCCCGGCGCCGAACGGCCCGGCTTTCTCAAGCGCGTCGAGCAGCGCGATCGTGGCGCCCTCGGCGGCCAGAGCGCCGTCGATCGCCAGGCTTTCCTCGTTCTGCAACCGGAACACGTCGGCCGCGGCGCGCTCCTCGAAGAAGGCGCGCAACTCGCCAAGCTTGGGACGCTCGACGGTAATGCCCGCGGCCATCGCGTGGCCGCCGCCCTTGACGATCAGCCCGGCAGCCGCCGCCTCGCGCACCAGCCGGCCGAGATCGAAGCCGGTCACCGAACGGCCGGAGCCCGTGCCGACGCCGGTCGAATTGAAGGCGATGGCAAAGGCCGGCCGGCGCGCATAGTCCTTGAGCCGCGAGGCGATCAGCCCGACGATGCCCGGATGCCAGCTGTTGCTGGCCGTGACGATGACCGCGGGACCATTGCCGCCGGCAAGCTCCGCATCGGCCTCGGCGCGCGCCTGCGCCAGCATCTCCTGTTCCATCTGCTGCCGTTCCTGGTTCAGCCGGTCGAGCGTCTCGGCGATGCTTGCCGCCTCGACGGGATCGTCGGTGGCCAAAAGCCGGCTGCCGAGCGCGGCATCGCCGATGCGGCCACCGGCATTGATGCGCGGCCCGATCAGGAAGGACAAGTGAAAGGTGTTGATCGGCTCGCCGATGCGCGAGACCCGCGCCAGCGCCGCCAGCCCCTCATTCTTCTGCTGGCGCAATACCTGCAGTCCCTTGACGACGAAGGCGCGGTTGACGCCGGTGAGCGGCACCACGTCGCAGACCGTCGCCAACGCCACCAGATCGAGCAGCGAGAGCAGGTCGACCGGCGCGGCGTTCGGCAGCCGCTCGCGCAGCACTTTGGCCGTCTGCACCAGGCATAAGAAAACGACGCCGGCGGCGCACAGATGCCCCTGCCCCGACAGGTCGTCCTCGCGATTGGGATTGACCACGGCCGCCGCTGGCGGCAGCGGGCCGCCGACCTGGTGATGGTCGAGCACCACGACGTCGGCGCCGGCTTCCCTCGCCGCCTCGATCGAGGTCGCGCTGTTGGTGCCGCAATCGACGGTGACGATCAGCTTCGCGCCGCGCGAGATCAGCTCCCGCATCGCTTCCGGGTTGGGCCCATAGCCTTCGAAGATGCGGTCCGGGATATAGATTTCGGACGGTACGGAAAGATGCGTGAGAAAGCGTTTCAGGAGCGCCGACGACGCGGCGCCATCGACGTCATAGTCGCCGAAGATCGCCACTTTTTCGCTGGCGACGATCGCGTCCGCCAGCCGCGCCGCCGCTTTCTCCATGTCGGTCAGCGATGCCGGGTTCGGCAAAAGCTCGCGGATGGTCGGATCGAGGAAGCGCCCGGTTTGTTCGACGCTGACGCCGCGCCCGGCAAGCACCCGCGCCACGATGTCCGGCACGCCATGGCCCTGCGCGATGGCCAAGGCGGCCATATCCTGCCGCTCGGTCAGCCGGTGTTCCCAGGAAACACCCGTCGCCGACTGCCTGACATCGAGGAAGAACCGTTTCTCGCCCGTCATGCGACGCGCCGTCTGCACATCATACTTGCGCAGATATCAACATGCGACGTCTGGAGCAATTGCGGGCAAGCGGGCAAGCCGGGGAAAGGTGTGGATGGGTTTCCCCGGATGCGACGCTCAAGCGGAAAGATCAGAACTTGTCCAGGTCCTGGTGACGCGCCTTGATCTCGCGCACCGTGCGCGAGGACGAGCGCAGCACGATGGTATGCGTGGTGATGAAGGTGCGGCCGAACTTCACCCCGTCGAGCAGATTGCCGTCGGTGACGCCGGTCGCCGCGAACAGCACGTCGCCGCGCGCCATGTCCTGGGCGCGGTAGACCCGCTTCGGGTCGGAAATGCCCATCTTCTCGGCTCGCGCCACCTTTTCCGGCGTGTCGAGGATCAGCCGGCCCTGCATCTGCCCGCCGGTGCAGCGCAGCGCTGCCGCCGCCAGCACGCCTTCCGGCGCGCCGCCGGTGCCGAGATAGATGTCAATGCCGGTCTCGTCCGGATCGGTGGTGTGGATGACGCCGGCGACATCGCCGTCGCCGATCAGCCGGATCGCGGCGCCCGTGGCGCGCACGGCGTCGATCAGCTTGGCGTGACGCGGCCGATCGAGGATGCAGGCTGTGATGTCGGAAACCGCCACGCCCTTGGCCTTGGCCAGATTGGCGAGGTTTTCCGCCGGCGAGGCGTCGATGTCGATCAGGTCTTCCGGATAGCCGGGACCGATGGCGATCTTGTCCATATAGACGTCGGGCGCAAACAGCAGGCTGCCCTTTTCCGCGATCGCGATGACGGCAAGCGCGTTGGGAAGGTTTTTGGCGCAGATCGTCGTGCCCTCGAGCGGATCGAGCGCGATGTCGACGGCCGGACCTTTGCCGGTGCCGACCTCCTCGCCGATATAGAGCATCGGCGCCTCGTCGCGCTCGCCCTCGCCGATCACCACCGTGCCCTTGATGGCCAGCCGGTTGAGCTCCTGGCGCATGGCGTCGACCGCCACCTGGTCGGCGGCCTTCTCGTCACCGCGCCCGCGCAGCCTGGCGGCCGCGACGGCGGCCCGTTCGGTCACGCGCACGACTTCCATCGTAAGGATCCGGTCGAGACCAGCGGCAATGTTCTGGGCGATATTCATGGATTACGCATTCCTCGTTGTCTGTTTGCGTCGAGCGATCCCAGAACGGTTGAGCGCCGGAATTGCTCCGCCTCCCGCCAGAGGCGGGCTTCTTCTGGCAAAGCTCCATGACAACGGCAAGACTTGGCTCGCCATTTTTCGAAATGACAGCAAAATCAATCGATTGAAGACGGAATCGGACCTGGTTTATTCCGCCCGTTCGATGCGGATCACCTGCGGCTTGTCGGTCAGGTGACCGTCCTTGGTGATGCCTTCGACGGCCTTGCGCACCGCAGCTTCCGTCGTCTCATGCGTGACGAGGATCACCGTCTTCTGCGCCTGGCTTTCCGCGCTGGCCGCCTGCTGGACGATCGACTCCAGCGAGATGTCGTTGTCGGCCATGCGCTTGGCGATGGCAGCGAAGACGCCGGTGCGGTCATGCACGGTCAGCCGGATGAAATAGCCGCCGGCATGGCTGCGCATCCGCGCCTTCTTGTAGGGTTTCAGCTCCTTCGCCGGCCAGCCGAACACCGGCGCGTGCTGGAACCCGGGCCGGCTCTTGGCGATATCGGCGATATCGCCGATCACCGCCGACGCCGTGGCGTTGCCGCCGGCGCCGGGGCCGGAAAGCAGAAGCTCGCCCAGGATATCGGTCTCGATCGCCACCGCGTTGGTGACGCCATGCACCTGGGCGATGACCGACGCCGTCGGCACCATGGTCGGGTGCACGCGCTGCTCGATGCCGCTGTCGGTGCGCTGGGCGACGCCGAGCAGCTTGATGCGGTAGCCGAGATCGGCCGCCGCGCGGATGTCGGCCTGGGTGATGTTGGAGATGCCTTCCATATAGATGTCGCCGGCGGCGATCCTGGTGCCGAAGGCAAGGCTGGTCAGGATCGACAATTTGTGCGCCGTATCGTGGCCTTCGATATCGAAGGTCGGGTCGGCCTCGGCGTAGCCCAGCCGCTGCGCGTCCTTCAGGCAGGCGTCGAAGGAAATGCCCTCGGCCTCCATGCGCGTCAGGATGTAGTTGCAGGTGCCGTTGAGGATGCCGAAGACACGGGTTACCGCGTTGCCGGCCATCGCCTCGCGCATCGTCTTGATGACCGGGATGCCGCCGGCGACCGCCGCCTCGTAGTTGAGCAGCACGCCCTTCTTCTCGGCGATCTCGGCAAGCGCCACGCCATGCTTGGCAAGCAGCGCCTTGTTGGCGGTCACGACATGGCGGCCCGCCTCGAGCGCCGCCTTCACCGAGGTTCGCGCCGGGCCTTCATCGCCGCCGATCAGCTCGACAAAGACATCGATATCGGCCTTCTCGGCCAGCTTGACCGGGTCGTCGAACCATTTCGCCGCGCTCAGATCGACGCCGCGGTCGCGCTTCGGATCACGCGCCGAAACAGCCGTCACGACGATGTCGCGGCCGCACTGCCGGGTGAGCTCGGTCGCCTTGTCGCGCAGCACGCGCGCCACGGAGGCGCCAACCGTGCCGAGGCCGGCAATTCCAACACGCAACGCTTCAGCCATGTCCGGCGACGCCCCTCAATTCAACAAATGTCCGGCAAATTCAGCGGCGCGCGGCGAGCGGCACCACATTGTTGGGCTGCTTGGCGGTGGTCGCGAGGAATTTCTTGATGTTGCGCGCCGCCTGGCGGATCCGGTGCTCGTTCTCGACCAGGGCCACGCGCACATAGTCGTCGCCATGTTCGCCAAAGCCGATGCCCGGCGCCACCGCGACATCCGCATGCTCGATGAGCAGCTTGGAGAATTCGAGCGAGCCGAGATGGCGAAACTGCTCGGGGATGGGCGCCCAGGCGAACATCGAGGCGGCGGGCGCGGGAATGGTCCAGCCGGCGCGGCTGAAGGAATCGACCATCACGTCGCGCCGCTTATGGTAGACCTCGCGCACTTCCTCGATGTCGGCGCCGTCGCCGTTCAGCGCATGCGCCGCCGCCACCTGGATCGGCGTGAAGGCGCCATAGTCCAGGTAGGACTTCACCCGCGTCAGCGCGGAGATCAACCGCTCGTTGCCGACGGCGAAGCCCATGCGCCATCCAGGCATGGAGAAGGTCTTCGACATCGAGGTGAACTCGACACAGACGTCCATCGCGCCCGGCACCTGCAGCACCGAAGGCGGCGGATTGCCGTCGAAATAGATCTCAGAATAGGCAAGATCCGACAGGATGATGATGTCGTTCTTCTTCGCGAAGGCGACCACATCCTTGTAGAAGTCGAGCGAGGCGACCAGCGCCGTCGGGTTCGACGGATAATTGAGGATCAGCGCCAACGGCTTCGGGATCGAGTGGCGGATGCCGCGTTCCACCGCCGGGATGAAGCCGTCATCGGGCTCGACCTGCAGCGAGCGGATGACGCCGCCCGACATGATGAAGCCGAAGGCATGGATCGGATAGGTGGGATTGGGGCACAGGACCACATCGCCGGGCGCGGTGATCGCCTGCGCCATGTTGGCGAAGCCTTCCTTTGAGCCGAGCGTCGCCACAACTTGCGTGTCTGGATTGAGCTTCACGCCGAAGCGGCGCTGGTAATAGTTGGCCTGGGCGCGGCGCAGCCCTGGAATGCCGCGCGAGGACGAATAGCGATGCGTACGCGGATCGCGCACCACTTCGCATAATTTGTCGACGATGGCCTTCGGCGTCGGCAGGTCCGGATTGCCCATGCCAAGGTCGATGATGTCGGCGCCGCGCGAACGGGCGCTGGCCTTCAGCCGATTGACCTGCTCGAACACGTAAGGCGGAAGCCGGCGGACCTTGTGAAATTCTTCCATTTCAGTTCCAGACGATCGAAGGGGCGCTTTCGGCGCGCGATATAAACCTAATTGCAGTTAGGGTCGAGGGTCGGGTCGCATTTGCCCTCGATCTGCTTCAGCGTGTCGTCGCCATGCGTCTTGGCAAGCGTCTTGAGCGCCGCGGAATTCGTCGGCGCCTTGACGCTGCCGCCCTTGGCAGCCTGCGCCTGCTGCTCGGCCTTGAGCTGGGCGAGGTTCGCCGCGGTCTCCTCCTTGGTGAACTGCTTGGCGGCCACCTGCGGCGGGATGTTGAGATTTGGATAGGAGCCGGTGTCCTTTGGGCCTTCGGTCAGGGCCGTCGGCGCCGCATTGTTCGGGCTGGTGCTTGTGCAGCCGCCGGCGGGCAGCAGCACGCCGAGCAGCCCCGCCACGGCGGCCGTGCGGCAAATCGAACCCGGCCTGAGAAAAAAAGTCCCGCCAACATTAATCGTCATATTGTTTTCCTGGCAGCCGGGTTACAGCGAATTGGACCCGGTCAGATGTCCCATGGTAATATGTCAAGAAAACGCTCCGGGAGGAACCCCGCGAACCATGTCCAAAGCTCCCGATTCGGACAAAGCGGAAAATGGCGGACCTTCGGCCATCGAGCAATATCTGGTGAAGGATCCCGAGCGTTTCGCCCTGAACATGGCCCGCATGATCGAGCAGGCCGGCAAGGCGGCGTCCGCTTGGACCGAACCGCGCGAGAAGGGCGAGGTGCGCGATCATGTCGCCGAACCGGTGGTCGACATGGTCAAGACCTTCTCAAAACTCTCGGAGTACTGGCTGGGCGATCCGCAACGCGCGCTCGAAGCCCAGACGCGGCTCTTCGCCGGCTATATGACGGTCTGGGCGAACGCCATCCAGAAGGTCAATCCCAACGCCGAGGCGCCGCAGGACGCGGTTCAGCCTGAGCGCGGCGACAAGCGCTTCCAGGATCCGGAATGGGGCCGCAACGCCTTCTTCGATTTCCTCAAGCAGGCCTATCTCGTCACCTCGCGCTGGGCGAACGAGCTCGTGGAGCACGCCGAGGGCCTGGACGAGYACACCCGCCACAAGGCGAGCTTCTACGTCAAGCAGGTGTCGAACGCGATCGCGCCGTCGAACTTCATCCTGACCAATCCAGAGCTGTTCCGCGAAACGGTCGCCTCGAATGGCGAAAACCTGGTGCGCGGCATGAAGATGCTGGCCGAGGACATCGCCGCCGGCCGCGGCGACCTGAAGCTGCGCCAGGCCGACTACACGCCCTTCGAAATCGGCAAGAACATCGCCACCACGCCCGGCAAGGTCATCGGCCGCAGCGATGTCGCCGAGATCATACAATATGATCCGGTGACGGAGACGGTGCTGAAGCGGCCGCTGCTGATCTGCCCGCCATGGATCAACAAATTCTACATCCTCGACCTCAACCCGCAAAAGTCCTTCATCCGCTGGGCGATCGAGCAGGGTCACACGGTCTTCGTCATCTCCTGGATCAATCCGGACGAGCGCCACGGCGCCAAGGGCTGGGAGGCCTATATCCGCGAAGGCCTGCAATTCGGCCTCGACATGGTGGAGAAGGCGACCGGCGAAAAGGAGGTCAACGCCATCGGCTATTGCGTCGGCGGCACGCTCCTGGCTGCCGCGCTGGCGCTGCTGGCGCAGGAAGGCGACCACCGCATCAAATCTGCCACCTTCTTCACGACGCAGGTCGACTTCACCTATGCCGGCGACCTCAAGGTCTTCGTCGACGAGGACCAGGTCGCCGCCGTGGAGCGCTCGATGAGCGAAAAGGGCTATCTCGAAGGCACCAAGATGGCGACCGCCTTCAACATGCTGCGCTCGGGCGATCTGATCTGGCCCTATGTCGTCAACAATTACATGCGCGGCAAGGAGCCTCTGCCCTTCGACCTGCTCTACTGGAATTCCGACTCCACGCGCATGGCG
Organism: Mesorhizobium sp. LCM 4577; assembly: GCF_001854795.2. Classification (NCBI taxonomy): domain Bacteria; kingdom Pseudomonadati; phylum Pseudomonadota; class Alphaproteobacteria; order Hyphomicrobiales; family Phyllobacteriaceae; genus Mesorhizobium; species Mesorhizobium sp. LCM 4577. The sequence continues at coordinate 71,567 of NZ_MDDU01000006.1, forward strand.
GCGGCCAACCACTCGTTCTACCTGCGCAACTGCTATCTCGAAAACAATCTCTCGCGCGGCACGATGGAGCTTGCCGGCCGCACCGTCTCGCTGGCCGACATCACCATCCCCGTCTACAACCTAGCCACGAAGGAAGACCACATCGCGCCGGCGCTTTCGGTGTTCCTGGGATCGCGGTTCTTCGGCGGCGACGTCGAATATGTGATGGCGGGTTCGGGTCATATCGCCGGCGTCGTCAACCCGCCCGCCGCCAAGAAGTACCAGTACTGGACCGGCGGCAAGCCGGTGGGCGACTTCAACGCGTGGCTTGCCGCCGCCCACGAGCATCAAGGCTCCTGGTGGACGCACTGGCAGCACTGGATCGAGAACCAGGACAACATCCGCGTACCCGCCCGCAAACCCGGCAAGCGTATGAAAACCTTGGGGGATGCGCCGGGCACCTACGTCAAGGTGCGTGTGTAACGGACTGTAATGTCTGGTGAGTTGACGGGCCGCCAAAACAGGGCGAAATGGTGGCGTCAATCGTTTCACGGCCTCAAATCACCTTCCGACGCAGAATAATTCCGAGGCTTGCAGATTCGACACATGTCCCGTTTCCGGTTGGGAACAGGAGGGTTATCGCGGCGCGATGCTGGAGTGGCGCGGCGATGACGAACCGACCGGATACCGAGGGGGAATTTATTTTGAAATCAGCAGGTTGGCGTCTTGCACGAAGGGAAGGTCGCAGCATCGCGGCAGCGCTTTTCTCCGTGCTGCTGGCCTCCTGCACCTCGACCGGCGACCCGACCATGTCGGTCGTTTCGCCCGCCTACAATTCAACCGCGACCGAAATGAGCGCGACATCCGGCGCCAAGACCGCGACCGCGGCCGATTCGTCGCTGCAGGCTTCGGCGCCGGCCGAAGCCGGGTCGACCGTGATGAGCGAGGGCGATACGCCCTTGCCCGAGAAGGTCGCCTATGTGCCGGAGACACGGCCGCAAGCCGCCGCCTTCCCGGCGGTTTCCGTGCCGGCGGGCTCCGCCGCGATTGCCGGCCGCACGCCGCAACCGCTGGTTCAGCAGGCGCAAACGGCGGAGCAGACGCAAACCGTTGCCCAGCAGGTCGCCGCCGGCGATGCCGCCGCCATTGCCTCAAAGGCCCAGGCGACCACGCAGGCCATGAGCAACGGTGTCTATGTCACCGCGGGCGAGCCGGCGCAGCCGCAGATCGCCGCGCCGAAGAAGAGCCTGTTTGCCTCGCTGTTCAGCACCACGCCGGCTTCGGCCGCGCCCGCGCCGCTGGTCAACAATGCGCGCTCCGGCGACCAGACCGCGGCCCAAGCCAAGACCGCGACCGCCGCGCCGGCTCCCGCCAAGCCGATCGTTGAGCTGGCCTCCGCGACGCCGGCCGCAAAACCGGTGCAGCTCGCCTCGCTGGACGACCCGAGCTATCACATCACCGGTGCCGATGCCCTTCCGGGCGTACGCCAGACCGCGCTGTTCGAGATCAAGCGCAAGTCCGGTATCGACGACGAGAGCGACGTCGACCTTAACGAGGATGAAGGCGGCGGTTCCTACCAGGTGGCCTCGGCCGCCGGCATGGCGAGACTCGCGCCCAACGGTCTCCTGAAGCAGAACGAAAGCGTCGACGTCGCCTGCCTCAAGCCCTCGCTGGTGCGGGTGCTGAAGACGATCGAGGGTCATTTCGGCCGCAAGATGGTCGTTACCTCCGGCTACCGCGATCCCTCGCGCAACCGCCGCGCCAACGGCGCCAAGAACTCGCTGCACATGTACTGCGCCGCCGCCGACATCCAGGTGCCCGGCGTGTCGAAGTGGGAGCTGGCGAACTACGTCCGCACGATGCCGGGCCGCGGCGGCGTCGGCACCTACTGCCACACCGAATCCGTCCATGTCGACGTCGGCCCCGAGCGCGACTGGAACTGGCGCTGCCGTCGCCGCAGCGGCGGTGGCGAGGACGGCTGATACGTTCGGCTTGGCCCGGTGCGCATAGCCGGGTTGAGAGCCGATCCAAGCCAACGCTGACATTCGTCTGAACAAGCCATAGTGGACATTGGCCGAGGCCCTCCGAACTTCGTCATCCACGGGCGGAGCGGGAGCGAAGCGGACGCGCAGACCGGAGGATCCATTCCGTGACCTTGGCGAAAGAATGCAGCCGAGCAGAATTTTCACCGCTGCAACGCTTCTGGGTAACGGAATGGATTCTATGGTCTGCGCGCGTCGCTTCGCTCCTTGCTCCGCCATAGAATGACGACCGCGAGAAGCGTTACAGCCAATCTCCAAGGCTGCAACGCGGAGTAGGTCCACTAAGCAGGCTCTGCCTCGCTGAAAAGCCGGATTTTCCCGCCCTTGAAAAAAGTTGTCGCATGTGGCGGCGGATGGGTTGCCGGCTGGCAACAACGCAATTATAAGCCGCTTCGTCTGAGCGCGCCCATCGTCTAGCGGTTAGGACACCGCCCTTTCACGGCGGTAACAGGGGTTCGATTCCCCTTGGGCGTACCAGACCTGTCTCCCCTGAACACCTGCAATCCGGCACCTCGCGCTCCCCGGGCCGAAACGCGTCGTTAACGGCGTTGTCGGGTGACGCATGTTGGCGGCAATCGGACGGTGTAGAGTTCTGCCTCGCCATGGAGGCGCGGATGAACCTGCTTCGGACAGCTCTCTTATGCGCGGTGATGACCGGCCTGGGCGGGCTGCAGCCAGTCCTCGCCGAGGATCAGCCTGCCCAGTCGAAAGGCGACGCGTCGCAACAGCTGCCGCCCGTTCACTGCGAGGGACAGAATTGCCTGCCGCCGAGGAACGACCCCGCTTTGGAGTGCAAGGGGCAGGATTGCACACCGGCCCCGGCGACCGACCAGCCGACCGGCCCGGAGATCAAGAAGGTCAAGTGAGAGGCGGCGCGCTCTGTGCCGAACGGCATGCCGTTGATCGAGCCAGCGCGAGTTGACGATCAGAAAAGGCAGCGGCCACCCAGCAGAGAGAAACGGCGACCCCCGATCAATCCGGAACCATCGGCGCCGGCTCTTCGCACCGATAGACCATGCACTGCCCGTCACGGGTCGGGACATAGTCGACCATCGGGACATAGGGAGCATCGCACTCATTGCCGAACTGGCGGACATAGCGCTCATACGTGTTCGCCCCCGTGGTCAGCACCACCGCGTGCCGGCTCTGAATCAGCGCCTGGGTCTCAGCGCAGGTCATTGTGCGTGTGTCGGGCCGCGCATCGGCGAAATTTGTGGCGGCAACGATCATCGCTGCCGCGCAAAACGCAATCTTGCGCATGGGCATTGTGGCATCCTCGCAAACATCCTGTCGCCAAATTCGCATCTGGCGACGCCACTCCGCAACGGTGGCGCGGTCACGATGCAGCGAGCGAAGCCTTGAAAAGCAGCTGAAGCCCGCGCCAAAGGCCTGGAATTGCCCGAGGACGAACAATGTCCGACGTCAGGCTGTTGCAAACACCACCGTCTGCATCAGCCCTCCTCCCGGCCTGTTCTCCAGCGTGATCGTCCCGCCGTAGCGTTCGATGATCTCCTTGGCGATCGCAAGCCCCAGCCCCGCGCCCGGAATGAATTGCGTGCGCGCCGGATCGACCCGGAAGAACGGCTCGAAGGCCTTGTTCAGGAGGTCCGGCGGAATGCCCGAGCCGCGGTCGGCGATGGTGAGGACCGCCTGGCCGCCCCGCCTCGCAAGCGCGACGGTGCAGCTCTTGCCATGCGTGGCGGCGTTGACGATCAGGTTGCGCAGCGCCCGGCGCAAGCCAAGCGCGCCGGCTTTGACCGACACATGATCGAGATGGTCGATCGTCACCGCATGGCCGAGCGAGACCATCTCGACCTCGATATCGCGGACCAGCCGGTCCAGTTCCACCGGCTCGACCGCGTCCTGATTGACCTCCTCGCGCACCAGGCGGATGGCGCTGTCGGCGATGCGGTCGAGCTCGTCGAGGTCGCTCAGCCATTTCTCGCGATCCTCCTCGAGGAACTCGGCCCGGAGCCGCATCCTGGTCATCGGGGTCCTCAGATCGTGGCCGGCGGCGGCAACCAGCCGCATGCGGCTTTCCATCGCCGTCCTCAATCTTGCGGACAGCTCGTTGAGCGCATGGGCGGTTGCCCTCACCTCGGCCGAGCCTTTTTCCGGCAAGGTCGCCAGCACCCCGTCCGATCCGATCTTGCTGACGGCGGCTTCGAGCATTTCCAGCGGCCGCACCAGCACGCCGGTGAAGTAGATCGACACCGGGGTGGCCCCTAGCACGATCAGCACCATCCAGCCTGCGAGCCCGTGCCAGACATCGCGCGGCGGACCGAAATCGGGCACGTCGACGATCATCCAGCGATGGTCGGGCAGCTCGACGGAAGCGACCATTCCCGGCCTGCCGGCATTGCGGCTGACCACGGCCGAAAGATCCAGCCCGTTGTGGTGCAGGATCTCATTCAGCACCTTTGTGTGCTTGCGGTCCTCGAAGCCGTCGGCCGGGCGATCCTTCACGATGACGGGCGCATCGCTTGTCTTCGGCGCGCGGCCGGGAACCAATTGCACCATATACTGGATCTGGTGGGCGAGCGGCCCCATGATCAGTTCCGGCGACGGCCCGCCGAGCACCTTCACCGCGACGAAGGTGGCGAGCCCGACCACGCCCAGGATCGACACGACCAGAAGGATGATCAGCCGCCGGCGCAGCGAGGTCATGCCCCGGTCTCCGCCGTCTCGACGCGCGCGGTCAGTTGATAGCCGCCATTGCGCACGGTCTTGAACAGGTTTTCCTCGCCCGCTTCGGCGAACTTCCGCCGCAGTCGGCTCATCAGCACGTCGACGGACCGGTCGAGCGGCTCGCGCTCGCGCCCCTGCGTCAGGTCGAGCAGCTGGTCGCGCGACAAGAGCCGGCCCGGCCGGTCGAGAAAGACCTGCAGCAGGTCGAACTCGGCGCCGGTAAGGTCGATCAGGGCGCCGTCGGCATCCATCACCTTGCGTGTATCCGGCTCAAGCCTGTAGCCGGCGAAATGATAGACGCGAACCTTGGGCGGGGCGGCTTCGTCCGGCGCCGAACGCCTGAGCACCGCCCGGATGCGAGCCGAGAGCTCGCGCGGACTGAAAGGCTTGCCAAGATAGTCGTCGGCGCCGAGCTCCAGCCCGATGATGCGGTCGACATCCTCCTTCAGCGCCGTCAGCAGGATGACGGGGATGTGCGGCTTGCGGTCCCGCAGGCTCCGGCAGATGTCGAGACCGGAGCCGTCGGGCAGCATGACGTCGAGCACGATGAGATCGAACTGGCCTGAACCGAGCTTCTGCTCGCATTCGCGCCGGTCCGCCGCCACCGACACGCGAAATCCCTGCCCGTCGAGATAGCGCCCGAGCAGCGTCCTGATCTCGCGGTCGTCGTCGACGACAAGGATGTGGGATTGTGCCTGCATTCTTAGCCCGCTTGCCTGTTTGTTTGTGATTATAGGGAGCGACGCCGCCAAGCGGCATGGAAAATTGCAACGGAACGTTTCCGCAAAGCCGCTGGAAACATTCGGAAACAAATCTCCTTTTTCCGGAAACCTTCGGCAACGCGCCGAAGCAATGGGGCAAAAGACGCTTCCTATCCTCCCCGGCATCCGAAGCATGCAGGAAAGGATCATGTCATGCGAAGCAGACTTCTGGCGCTTGGCCTCTTCTCGGTCGCGGCCATCCACCCCGTGCTCGCCGCGCAGCCGGAGCCTGGCGCAGTTCCCGGGGACGAACCGCCGGCAATCGGCCGGCAGGATGACGCGGGTCCCGACTCCGGCCCCGGCCCGATGCCGTGGCACGGCCAGCGTTGGGCAATGCGGCACGGCCCCGAGGACTTCGGTCCGCGCCGCATGGGTCCGCCGCCGGAATTCCTTGCCGCCCGGCTTGCGGCGCTCGAAACCCGGATCGGCATCCGTTCCGAACAGCTCGACGCCTGGCGCGACTACACCAGCGCGCTGCAAGCGGTGCTGGCGCCGCCGCCGCGGCCCGATTTCGGCCCACCCGGCCGGGGGCCCGACGATGCTGTCGGCGGCAAGCCGGATCAGGCAAAGCGCGATCCGTTCGCCTTCCAGGAAAAGCTGGCCGACGAGGTGACCAAGCGCGCCGCCTCGGCCGCCAAGCTCAAGGACGCCATCACGGTGCTGCGGGCCAAGCTGACGCCCGAACAGCTCGAAATACTCGCTTCGGCGGATCGGCCGCACGGCCCGCCCCCCGGTCCATGGGGTGATCCGCCGGACGCAGCCGGCCCCGGAGGTCTGCCTGATCACGGCGGACAGCTCCCTCCACCCCTCCCCCGGAGTGGCGAGCAACTCTAACCGGCTGCACCGGCCGGCCCTCTGACCCACCCGTTCAAGGGCCGGCCGGCTCCTCTTTCAACCGAACGATGCGTCGAGCTGCCGCCAAGCCGCCCGACGCGAATGGAGAGCACCATGTGGGAAGCGCTCATGATGCTGCGCCTCATCGTGTCTGTCGCTCCGGGCTTGCCGGTCGGCCGGCGCGCGCCGCAGCCAGCGATCGCGCCCATCACAACCGGGGACGCGATCCGGTTGAACTTCGCGGCCTTTCGGCTGTCGCTCCCGAGCGCCTCGACCAACGTCAAAAACGATGACCGCAAAATTGCGTAAACGACATCTTCTTCTGCTGGCTGTGCTTGYTGTGGTGGCCGCCGTCGCCGCGCTCAAGGCCTATGGCCGCGCCGCCCCCGTACCTGCCACGCTGGCACCCGTGTCGTCGGCGACACTTACGGTTTCCGTGGAGAAGGTCGCCTCCGAGACGGTCACGTCGTCGATCGGCGCGACCGGCACCGTCGCCGCCTGGCAGGAAGCGACGATCGGCGCGGAAGAAAGCGGCCTGCGCCTGACCGAGGTCCTGGTGGCCGAGAGCGATCATGTGAAGGCCGGCGATGTCGTCGCGCGATTGGACGACTCGCTTCTCAAGGCCCAGCTCGCCGAGCAGAAGGCAGCCGTCGCCCAGGCCCAGGCGACGCTCGACTCCGCGCTGTCGGCTGCCGCGCGCGCCGACAAGCTGCTGGCCAGCAATGCCGTCAGCGCGGAGACCGCCGAGGAAAAGGCGACCGCCGTCAAAACCGGTAAGGCCGGCGTCGATCAGGCCGAGGCCGCGGCGGCGCGGCTGCAGGCCCAACTCGACAGGACGACCATCCGCGCTCCATTCGACGGCATCGTCTCCAGCAAGCCGGCCGTGACGGGTTCCATCGTCCAGGCCGGCACCGAGCTGATGAAGATCGTCCGCGACGGCAGGCTGGAGGTCGGCGTGCTTATCCCTGAAAAGGATCTGGCGGCAATCTCGGCCGGTCAGCCGGCCAACATCGTCGATGCCTCCGGCCGCGCCTTTTCCGGCAGCGTTTCCCGGATAGCCGAGACGGTCAACGCGACCACCCGGCTCGCCACAGTCTATGTCGCCGTCGGCGACGGCTCGGGCCTGAAGCCCGGCATGTTCGCCCGCGTCACGATCGAGACGGCGGCCTCCCGCCAGCTCACCGTCGCCGAGACGGCCCTGGTCTGGCATGACGGCAAGCCGGCCGTGTTCGTCGTCGACGATCAAGGCAAGGTCAGCACGCATCCCGTTGCGACCGGCACGCGTCAGAACGGCCGGGTAGCCATCGAAAGCGGCTTGTCGGAAGGCGACCGCGTCGTCGTCGCCGGCGCCGGCTTCCTCAACGACGGCAACCTCGTGCGCGTCGCCGCCGGCGAGACGAAAGCTGCCGATGCCGCGAGCACGGCGGAGTCGGCACAATGAACGCCATCTCCTCCTGGTCGATCCGCAATCCGGTTCCGACCATCGTGCTGTTCTTGTCGCTCAGCGTTGCTGGCGTCTACGGCTTCATGCAGCTGCGCACCAACAACATGCCCGACATCGACTTGCCGACCGTCACCGTCACGGTGGCGCAGCCGGGTGCGGCGCCGAGCGAAATGGAAGTCCAGGTGGCGCGCGTCATCGAGAACGCCGTCGCGACGCTTGAAGGCGTCGACGACGTCTCGACCTCGATCAGCGAGGGCTCGTCCGTCACCACGGTCGAATTCACCCTCGGGACGGATCCCGAGACCGCCACCAACGATGTCCGCAACGCCGTCTCCGGCGTGCAGTCCAGCCTGCCGGCCGCGGCCCAGACGCCGGTCGTGGCGAAGGTCAACGCAACCGGCAATTCGGTGCTGACCTTCGTCGTCGAGGCGCCGACCATGTCGCCCGACGCACTGAGCTGGTACATCGACAACGACGTCGCCAAGGTCCTGCTCGGTGTCGACGGCGTCTCCAAGATCACCCGTTCCGGCGGCGTCGACCGCGTCATCCGCGTCGAGCTCGACCCCGACCGGCTCGCCGCTCTCGGCATCAGCGCCGGCGATGTCAGCCAGACGCTGGCTTCCAACAACGTCAACCAGCCCGGCGGCCGCGCCAATATCGGCGGCCAGGAGCAGTCGGTGCGCACGCTGGCCAGCGCCACGACCGTCGAGGCGCTGGCCGATACCCGCATTGCGCTGAGCGGCGCGGGCGACGTGAAACTCTCCGATCTCGGCAAGGTCGTCGACCGCTGGGAAAAGCCGCGCCAGGCGGCCTATCTCGACGGCAGGCAGGTCGTCGCCTTCAATGTCTACAGATCGGTGGGTTCGAGCGAAATCGACGTGGTCAAGGCCGCCCGCGCCGCGATCGCCGACATGGGCGCCAAGACCACCGTCGCGAAGTTCACCGAAGTCACCTCCTCATCCGGCTTCGTCCAGGAAAGCTACGACGCCGCCTTCGAAGCTCTATGGCTGGGCGCGCTGCTCGCTATCGGCGTGGTCTGGCWGTTTTTGCGCGACGTCAGGGCGACGCTGGTGTCGGCTGTGGCGATGCCGCTGTCGCTGATCCCGACCTTCGCGGTGATGGCGGCCTTCGACATCTCGCTCAACAACATCACCCTGCTGGCGCTGTCGCTGGTGGTCGGCATCCTCGTCGACGACGCCATCGTCGAAATCGAGAACATCGTGCGCCATATGCGCCAGACCGGCGTCAGCGCCTACCAGGCGGCGATCGAAGCCGCGGATGAGATCGGGCTGGCCGTGGTGGCGACCACCGCCACCATCGTCGCCGTGTTCCTGCCGGTGGCCTTCATGCCCGGCATTCCCGGCAAATTCTTCTTCTCGTTCGCCGTCGCCGTCTGCGTCTCGGTGCTGTTCTCGCTCTTGGTGGCGCGCATGCTCACCCCGCTGATGGGCGCCTATCTGGTGCGCGCCGGCGGCCATGACGAGGACGACACGCCGGCCTGGGTGCCGACCTATCTGTGGCTGCTGCGCAAGGCGCTCGATTACCGTTGGATCACGCTTGCTGCCGGCATTGCCTTCTTCGCCGGCTCGATGATGCTGGCGACACACTTGCCGACCGAATTTATGGCGGCGGCCGATCGCGGCCGCTCGATGATCTCGGTCGAGCTGCAGCCTGGCTCGACCATCGAGCAGACCACGGCGGTGGTGCAGGAGATCACCAAACGGCTGGAGCAGGAGTCGGCCGTCGACAGTGTGTTCGCCACGATCGGCACGGCCGCCTCGTCGGGCGGCGGGCCGAACCAAAGCTCGAGCTCGGCCGAGGTGCGGACCGCGACCGTCACGGTCAACCTGAAGCCGCGCGCCGAGCGGACAATGAGCCAGCAGCAATTCGAGGCCGAGGCTTCGCCGAAGCTCAACGACATCCCAGGCGCCCGGATCCAGTTCGGCGCGGACGGCTTCTCCGGCGCCAAGGTGTCGATCACGCTGGTTGGCGACGATGGCGAAGCCCTCGAAAAGGCAAGCGACGCGCTGATCGACGCAATGAAATCGGTTCCCGGGCTGATCAATCCGACGTCGACCGCGGCCACCACCAAGCCCGAGCTCATCGTGCGGCCCGACAGCGCCAAGGCGGCCGAGCTTGGCGTCACGCCAACCGAGATCGCCGCGACAGTCAAGATCGCCACCATCGGCGACACCGACACCAGCCTGGCGAAATTCAATCTAGGCGACCGTCAGGTCTCGATCATCGTCACCGTGCCCGACGGCGCCATCGATGATCCGGCAAAGCTCGCCATGCTGCCGCTGACCGGCACAAAGGGCGTGGTTCCGCTTGGCGCCGTCGCCGATATAGGCTTCAACGCCGGCCCCAACAGCATCACGCGTGTCGACAGGAGCCRCAGCGCCACGGTCGAGGCCGATCTTTCCGGCCTGACGCTCGGCCAAGCGACCGAAGCCATCCGCGCCCTGCCCGCCATGCAGAACCTTCCGGCCGGCGTGCATGAGCTGGCGCGCGGCGATGCCCAACGCATGCAGGAGCTGTTCACGGGCTTCGCCACCGCCATCGCCGCCGGCATCATCCTGATGTACCTCACGCTGGTGCTGCTGTTCCGCAGCTTCGTGCAGCCGGTGACCATCCTGGTCGCGTTGCCGCTCTCGGTCGGCGGCGCGCTTGGTTTCCTGCTCGTTACCGGCAAGGCGCTTGGCATCTCGCCGTTGATCGGCATACTGATGCTGATGGGCATCGCGGCCAAGAACTCGATCCTGCTTGTCGAATATGCTCTGGTCGCCGAGAAGGAGCACGGCATGAGCCGCTTCGAGGCACTGCTCGACGCCGCCCGCAAGCGGGCCAGGCCCATCGTCATGACATCGATCGCCATGGGCGCCGGCATGCTGCCGATCGCGCTCGGCATCGGCGCCGACGCCGAGACGCGTGCGCCGATGGCGATCGCCGTGATCGGCGGCCTCATCTCCTCGACCGTGCTCAGCCTCGTCTACGTGCCGGTCGTTTATACCTTCATGGACGACATCCAGCGGTTCCTTGCCCGGCATCTGGGCAAGCTATTGGTCGAAGGACCTCGCGCCGATAGCCGGGCCGTAACTGCCATTCCGGGGAAAGTTTCAGACAATGCCCATGCAATCTAATCAATCCTTTTTGCCTTCAAGTCCGCGCCAGTTTTCCTCCTGGGCCGGAATGTTGTGCGCTGCCCTGCTCCTGGCGGCCTGCTCGCAGGAAAAGAGCCAGATGCCGGCCGGCATGGGTGGCGTCGGCAGGCCCGAGGTCGGCGTCGTCACGCTGCACCCGCAATCGGTTGCGATCACCGCCGAGCTGCCCGGCCGCACCGCCGCTTCGCTCGTCGCCGAGGTGCGCCCGCAGGTCGACGGCATCATCCAGCAGCGCCTGTTCCAGGAAGGCGCCGAGGTGGTGGCGGGACAGCCGCTCTACCTCATCGATCCGGCGAGCTATCAGGCCGCCTATGACAGCGCCGTCGCCGCGCAGCAGAAGGCGGAAGCCGCCGTGCCGACCGCGCAGGCGAAGTTCGACCGGTATTCCGGGCTGCTGAAGCAGAATGTGGTCTCGAAGCAGGATTACGACGATGCCGCCGCGACGCTTGCGCAGGCCCAGGCCGATGTCGCATCGGCCAAGGCCAGCGTCGAGACCGCGAAGATCAGCCTCAACCGCACCTCGATCACCGCGCCCATCGCCGGCCGGATCGACAAATCGACATTGACGCCGGGCGCGCTGGTCACGGCCAACCAGGAAACGGTGCTGACCACCATCCGCTCGCTCGACCCGATCAATGTCGACGTCACGCAGTCCAGCACCAACCTGCTGAACCTGCGCCAGGCGATCAACGAAGGCCGGCTGAAATTCAGCGGGACCAATGTCAGCGTCAAGCTGAAGCTCGACAACGGCACCATCTACGCGCAGAACGGCAAGCTGGAATTCGCCGGCGCCAATGTCGACCAGTCCACCGGCACCTTTGCGCTCAGAGCCCAGTTCCCCAATCCCGACCGCCTTCTCCTGCCCGGCATGTATGTGCGCGCCATCGTCGAGGAAGGTGTCGCGCAAAACAGCTTCCTGGTGCCGCAGCGCGGCGTCACCCGCGACCCCAAGGGCCTGGCGACGGCCATGGTGGTCAATGCCCAGGGCAAGGTCGAGCAGCGCACGCTGAGCGTGCGCAACAGCGTCGGCAACAACTGGTTGGTGGATTCCGGTGTCGGCGACGGCGACCGCGTCATCGTCGAGGGCTTGCAGCTGGTGCGCGCCGGCGGCGACGCGGCAGCGGTCGAGGTGACCATCGACGAAACGACCGGCGAGATCAAGGACCGCGAGCAGAGCTCCGCCTCGGCCGCGCCGGCCGGCGGCAATGCCGCCGGCGCCGCAAAGCAGCCCGCCTCTGGCGCAACCGGGAACTGAGCAATGTCGGCTTTCTTCATCAACCGGCCGATCTTCGCCTGGGTGATCGCCATCGTGATCATGCTGGGCGGGCTGCTCGCGCTGCAAACGTTGCCGATCTCGCAATATCCGCAAATCGCGCCCACCACAGTCAACATCAGCGCCAGCTATCCCGGCGCCGACGCCCAGACGGTGGAGAACTCGGTGACCAAGGTCATCGAGCAGGGCATGACCGGCATCGACAATCTCGACTACATGACGGCGACGTCGACCTCGACCGGCCAGGCCTCGATCACGTTGACCTTCACCAGCGCCGCCAATCCCGACACCGCGCAGGTGCAGACGCAGAACAAGCTGCAGCTCGTGCAGTCGCAACTGCCGCAGGTCGTCCAGAGCAACGGCATCACCGTCTCCAAATCCTCGACCGGCTTCCTGATGGTCATCGGCTTCGTCTCCACCGACGGCAAGATGAACTCGACCGACCTTGCCGACTATGTCGACAGCACTGTCAACGACACGCTGAAGCGCGTCGAAGGCGTCGGCTCGACGCAGCTCTTCGGCTCCGGTTATGCCATGCGCATCTGGCTCGACCCCGACAAATTAGCGCAATACGCGCTGATGCCGAGCGATGTCGCCACCGCGATCGAGGCGCAGAACACGCAGGTTTCGGCCGGCCAGCTCGGCGGCCTGCCGGCGCGCAAGGGCCAGCAACTCAACGCCACTGTGACGGCCAGGAGCCGGCTGCAGACCGCCGAACAGTTCCGCAACATCATCCTCAAGAGCAACACCGACGGCTCGCTGGTGCGGCTGAACGATGTCGCCAAGGTCGAGATCGGCGCCGAAAGCTACACCACCCAAGCCCACTACAACGGCAAGCCGTCCGCCGGTGTCGCCGTCAACCTCGCGACCGGCGCCAATGCCATCAGCACCGCCGAGGCGGTGCGCGCGACCATCAACCGCCTGAGCTCGACCTTCCCGCAAGGCGTCGAGGTCGTCTACCCGTACGACACTTCGCCCTTCGTGCGCCTGTCGATCGAGGAAGTGGTGAAGACGCTCGCCGAAGCGATCGTGCTGGTGTTCCTGGTGATGCTGCTTTTCCTGCAGAACCTGCGCGCCACCATCATCCCGACGATCGCGGTGCCGGTCGTGCTGCTCGGCACATTCGGCGTGCTCTCCTTCTTCGGCTATTCGATCAACACCCTCACCATGTTCGCCATGGTTCTGGCCATCGGCCTGCTCGTCGACGACGCCATCGTCGTGGTCGAGAATGTCGAACGCGTCATGCATGAGGAAGGCCTGCCGCCGAAAGAGGCGACGCGCAAATCGATGAACGAGATCACCGGCGCGCTAATCGGCATCGCCACGGTGCTGTCGGCCGTGTTCGTGCCGATGGCCTTCTTCGGCGGCTCCACCGGCATCATCTACCGACAATTCTCCGTCACCATCGTCTCGGCCATGGTGCTCTCGGTGCTGGTGGCACTTGTTCTGACGCCGGCGCTCTGCGCCACCATCCTGCGCGCGCCAAAGGACCATGCGACGCAGAGGGGCCCCTTCGGTTGGTTCAACCGCCTCTTCGACCGCGGCACGATCGCCTACCGCGACGGCTCGCACGGCATCATCAACCGGTCGTGGCGCTTCCTTGCCGTGTTCCTGGCGATCGTCATCGCCATGGGCTGGATGTTTGCCCGCCTGCCGAGCTCGTTCCTGCCGGACGAGGACCAGGGCATCCTCATCACCAGCGCATCGCTGCCGGTCGGCGCGACGCAGGACCGCACCGAGCGCGTGCTCGCCAAGGTGACGGACCATTATCTCAACGAAGAAAAAGACGCGGTCGAAGGCGTGTTCACCGCTTCCGGCTTCGGCTTCGGCGGGGCCGGACAGAATGTCGGCATCGCCTTCGTGCGGCTGAAGGATTTCGCTCAGCGCAAGACGCCGGCGCTCGCCGCGTCGGCGGTGGCCGGCCGCGCCATGGGCGCCTTCTCCAAAATCAGGGACGCCCAGGTCTTCGCCCTCGCCCCGCCCGCCATCCAGGGTTTCGGCAACACCAACGGCTTCGATTTCTATCTGCAGGACGTCAATGGCGCCGGCCATGAGGCGCTGATCCAGACGCGCAACCAGCTTCTGGGCTTGGCCGCGAAGAGCACGCTGCTCGCCAACACCCGGCCCAACGGCCAGGAAGACCAGCCGCAATTCTCGGTCGATATCGACCAGGAAAAGGCCAGCGCGCTCGGCATCGGCCTCGCCGACATCAACAACACGCTGTCGACCGCCTGGGGCAGTGATTACGTCAACGACTTCATCGATCGCGGGCGGGTTAAGCCGGTTTATCTGCAGTCGGACCCGGATTTCCGCATGCAGCCGGAGGACCTCGACAAATGGCAGGTCCGCAACTCCGGCGGCGCCATGGTGCCGTTCTCGGCCTTCGCCTCCAGCCACTGGACCTATGGATCGCCCCGCCTCGAACGCTACAACGGCTCGGCGGCCGTCGAGATCCAAGGCGCCGCGGCCGCCGGCCAAAGCTCGGGCGCGGCCATGGACGAGATCGACAGGCTGGTCGCGCAACTGCCCGCCGGATATTCGCATGAATGGACCGGGCTCTCGCACCAGGAGCGGCTTTCCGGCAACCAGGCGATGTCGCTCTACGCGATTTCGGCGCTGGTCGTCTTCCTCTGCCTTGCTGCGCTCTATGAGAGCTGGTCGATCCCGTTCGCCGTCATGCTGTCGGTGCCGATCGGCATATTCGGCGCGCTGGCTGCGGCCACTCTCTTCGGCCAGACCAACGACGTCTATTTCAAGGTCGGTCTGCTCACCACGATCGGTCTCGCGGCCAAGAACGCCATCCTCATCGTCGAGTTCGCCATCGAGCGGCAGTCTGCCGGCATGGGGCTGGTCGAAGCGACGTTGGAAGCGGCGCGGCAACGCCTGCGGCCGATCCTGATGACGTCGCTTGCCTTCATCCTCGGCGTCACGCCGCTTGCGATCGCCAGCGGCGCGGGCTCGGGCGCGCAGAACTCGGTCGGCATCGGCGTGATGGGCGGCATGATCGCGGCGACGGTAATTGGCGTCTTCTTGGTGCCGCTATTGTTCGTCACGGTGCGCCGCATCTTCAAAGGCAGGGCGGCCAAGCAGGATACGGGCGGGACACAAGCCACAGCCACTCCGGAATAAAGGTTTCTCTCAAATGTTTGATTTTGAACGCGGTCTCGCGACCGCGAAGGGGCTCTTTTTGCCCGCGTTTGCCGCTGCCCTGCTCTCGGGATGCGTCGTCGGGCCGGACTACCAGAAACCTCTGCTGGCGATGCCGGCGAGCTGGGGCGGGCAGAAGGCGGCGAAACCGGCAAAGCCGGCGCAACTGTCGAAATGGTGGCAGCGCCTGCGCGATCCCGAGCTGAACGCGCTCGTCGAGGAAGCGGTTGCCGGCAATCTCGATGTGGCAAGCGCGAAGGCCAAGATCCGCGAGGCGCGGGCGAGCTACCGCCAGTCGGTCGGCACGCTGTTCCCCACAGCAGACGGTTCGGCCTCGGCTACCCGCAACCGGGTTTCCGCGACTTCCGCTGGCACGACGGCCAGCGAGACCTACAGCCAGTATCAGGCGGGCTTCGATTCCAGCTGGGAACTCGACCTCTTCGGCGCCAACCGCAGGGGCGTCGAGGCGGCGAGCTACGGGCTGGACGCTTCCGAGGAGGAACTGCGTTCGACCCTTCTCACGCTGGTTGGCGATGTGACCTCGAACTACGTCCAGGCGCGCGGCTACCAGGCGCGCATAGCGCTTGCCCGGCGCTCCGCCGCATCGCAGCGGCAGACCGCACAGCTCACCCGCACGATGGCTCTGGCCGGTTCGGCGACCGCGGCGGATGTCGCCAAGGCGGAAGGACAGGCCAGCGGCACGGAAGCCGGCGTTCCGAGCCTGGAAGCGAGCTATGCCGAGGCCGTGCATCGCCTTTCAGTGCTGACCGGGCGGCCGCCGGCGGCCCTCACCGAGCGCTTGAAGCGCGTAAAGCCGATCCCGGCGCCGCGCCTGCCGATCCCGACCGGTATCCCGGCCGACATCCTGCTCACCCGCCCGGACGTGCGCATGGCCGAACGGCAGTATGCGCAGTCCACCGCCAAGATCGGCCAGGCCGAGGCCGCGCGCTATCCGAGCGTCAGCCTGACCGGCGACATCAGCACCACGTCTCTCAAGCTCGGCGATCTCGGCAAGAACTCCACCATAGGCTGGTCCTTTGGCCCCACGCTCAGCGTGCCATTATTCAATGGCGGCCAGCTGCAGGCAGCCGTCGACGTCGCCAGGGCTCAACGCGACCAGTATTTCGTCGCCTACAAGGCTTCCGTGTTGACGGCGCTGGAAGACGTGGAAAACGCCACGGTTTCGCTGTCGCAGGAACGCATCCGGAACGGCAAGCTCGCCTCCTCCGCGAAGTCCTATGGCGATGCCGCGCGGCTTGAAAGAACGCTCTACAAGGCTGGCGAGACCAGCCTTCTCGACGTGCTCGACGCCGAACGGTCGGCTTATTCCGCCGACGATTCAGCCCTGCAAAGCCGCGTCTCGATCGCCACCGACTACATAGCCCTCAATAAGGCGCTTGGCGGCGGCTGGGACGGCGCGATCGACACCGCCAGGCCTGAAATCATCGATGTCGGCACCGGGCCGCGACTGGCATCGAAGGCCGAGTGAGACAAGGCGCAGGATGTCTATCCGCCTGTTGACGGCCCGTACAAATCTCCGTGAGCCGTGGCCGCAAACAATATCCCACTATATAACAGCCTCGTTGAGGTAATGAGATGTCAGGCGCCTACGATCTCGGAACCAACCTGGTTCGCCGTATCTATGAAAAGCGCATAGATGCACCGGCCATTCTTGATGCCGGCACGCATTTCCCCAATGCGGCGAAGTTCAGCGCCGCTTGGCAAGATATCCGCGACGAAGCGCTGGCAGCGAAGCTGAACACGGCGCCGCGCTTCCACGACATCATGCCGGAGCAGGCCGATATCTCGGCCAATGACGGTCTCGACTGGCGCATGTTCGTGCTCAAGGCCTATGACATGACGGTGCCGGAGAACCTCGCGCGCATGCCGGTGCTGACCCGGCTGCTTGCGGAGTGCCCCGAGGTCAAATCGGCGGCCGTCTCGTTCCTCGCCCCGCGCAAGCATATCCCGCCGCACCGCGGACCTTTTCGCGGCATCATGCGATTCCATCTCGGCCTGGTCATCCCGAAACAGGCGGATGGCCGCCCGGCGACGATCATGATGATCAACCACGAGGAAAGGCGCATCGCCGACGGCGAGTGCATGCTCTGGGACGACACGTTCGAGCATGAAGTCATGAACAACTCGGATCAGCCCCGCGTCGCGCTCCTGCTCGACGTGTGGCGCCCGCAAATGCCGCTCGACATGGAAATCCTGTCACGCGTGATCGTGCGTGGCGTGCAGGTGGGGATGCGCTATCGGGGCGTATCGTTCGGCGGCTGAAAGCTGCGATTGCGCCTACGCCCGCGCCTCGCGGTACGTCCCCGCCCCGTTGCCACGCTTGCCAGGGAACATCGCGTCCTTCGCCAGCAATCCGCTAACGCGACAGAAGGCCGCGAAGGCGCGGCAGGCCTCCTCGGCACTGGCAACATCGACCGTCGCGCCGAAGCAGGCGTTGAACGCGGCTTCGTAGACCTTGCCCTGGCGGCGCTTCGGCCAATCCTGCAGGAAATCGAGCGCCTGCTCGACACTGTAGATTTCCTCGACGGGCAGGCCGGGCGCGGGCGTGATGCGCACCGGCACCTCGAATTGCAGTCTGTCCATTCCCTGTCTCCCGAACTGGCGCAGCCGGAGCAACGCCGCTCGTTCTGAAAAGTTTCTTTTGGGGGCTTCTGACTCGCAAATGTGACCTCAGTGCGGTGAAGAATCGGTTCGCCGGTGCGGCAGATCGGCGTCGGTCCGCATCGATACCGGCTGCATTGCCAATGCCGGATTTCCACCGTATTGCCTGCCATCACAGCTGCCGTGGGCGAAAAGATGAGCGAAATCCGGGTCGAGTCTCTGGTCAAGCGCTATGGCGAAACGACCGCGCTGGACGGTGTTTCGTTGGCCTTTCCGAAGGGCTCCTTCACGGCGCTGCTCGGCCCTTCCGGCTGCGGCAAGACGACGATGCTGCGATTGATCGCCGGCTTCGAGGCGCCGAGCGAAGGCCGCGTGTTTTTTGGCGACGCGCTTGTCGCCGACCCGAAGCGGCAGCTGCCGCCGGAGACGCGCAATGTCGGCGTCGTTTTCCAGTCCTACGCGCTGTGGCCGCATATGGATGTCGCCGAAAACGTCGCCTATCCGCTGAAAGCCCGGCATGTGCCTTCAGCCGGCATCCCAGATCGCGTCGCGTCCGTGCTCGATATCGTTGGGCTCGGCGGCTTCGCCAAGCGCCGCATCGACGAGTTGTCGGGCGGCCAGCGGCAGCGCGTGGCGCTCGCGCGCTGCCTGGTCGCCGAGGCCGGCATCATCCTGTTCGACGAGCCGCTCGCCAATCTCGACATGCATCTGCGCTCGGCAATGGTCGATGCCTTCCGCGACATCCATCGCCGCACCGGCGCAACGATCGTCTATGTCACGCATGACCAGGCCGAGGCGCTGGCGCTTGCCGACCGCGTCGCCGTGATGAGCAAGGGCAGGCTGCTGCAGGCGGCACCGCCGCAGGAGATCTATCGTTCTCCCGCCGATGCCGCGGTTGCCGGCTTCGTCGGCCGCGGCAGCCTGCTCTCCGGCAACACCGTCGGCCATTCGGACCAGGCCTCGATCATCGATATCGCCGGCCACCGGCTCGCGGCGCGCAGCCACGAAAGACCGGCGGGCGCGGTCAAGGTCCTGCTACGCCCGGAGGCCTTGCGCATCGCGGCCGAAGGCCTGCCAGCGACGGTCCTGGACAGCGTCTATCGCGGGCCAGTGCATGAAGTGCGATTGGCGCTCGCCGAGCCCGGACAGCAGTTGCTGGTCGACAGCACCGAGGCGCTGGCGACGGGACAGCGCGTGCATGTCGCGGTGTCCGATGCCTGGGTGGTGCCGGGCGCCTAAGAGCAATTCCAGAAAAAGTGCTTAGCGGTTTTCCGTCCGGAATTGCGGAAAACAAAGGTCATCGCCAAGGCAATACCCCGGCCGGCAAGCGGCGGCCGAACCGGTCGAGCACCAGAAGCAGCAGGATCACGACGACGATCGTGGACACGGCGATTGCCGCCGCCTGCGTGCCCAGTCCCGCCTCTTCCAGACTGAACAGCACGACGCCGAGCGTTTCCTTGCCGCTCGACCACAGCAGCGCCGAGACGGTCAACTCGTTGAAAGCGCTCATGAACACCAGCAGCCCGCCGGCCACGGCCGCGGGCGCCGCGAGCGGCGCGGTGATCGTCCAGAGCCGCCGCATCGGGCCGGCGCCGGATACTGCTGCCGCCTCGTCAAGATCGCGCGGAATTTGCCCGACGGCCGTCGTCACCGGTTTCATCGCCAACGTCAGGAAGCGCATCGCGTAAGCGACCAGGATGATCGACGCGGTCGCATAGAGGCTGCCGATCAGCGGCAGCGGCCGCAGGAACAAAAGGATGCAGGCGATCGCCAGCACCACGCCGGGGATCGTGTAAGGCAGGTCTACGATGCCGCCGAGCACGCGCCGCCAGCGCTTGTCGAAGCGCTCGAGCCGTGCGGCCATCGGGATGACGCCAAAGGCAAGCATCAGCGCCGCGCCGCCCGCAAAGAGCAGCGAGTTGCGGAAGGCGCGCACCGTGGACGCCTGCCGGACGAGCACTTCCGCGTAATTGGCGATCGTTGCCGTGCGCGGACCGAGCGGCACGCCGAAGGACGGCACCAGCGACGTCGCCAGCAGCGCGCAGGCCGGAAGGATGAGGACCAGGCCGATGACCAGCCAGCCGGCACAGGCGAGCGGCATGCGCGAGCGCCCGAGCTCGAATTGCGCCGGCGTGCCGGCAACGATGCGATGTCCGGCGCCGCGCAGGGCCAGCGATTGGAACACCATGCCCGCAAGCGCCAGGGCGCCGACCAGCACCGACAGCGCCGCGATCTGCGGCAACACGCTCGGACCAAAGCTCGACAGGTCCTGATAGATCAGGGTCGGCAGGGTGAGATAATTGACCGGCATGCCGAGCAGCGCCGGTATGCCGAAATTGCCGACGCCGGAAACGAAGGCAAGGGCAGCGGCGGCCACCACATAGGGCCGCAGGACGGGCAGCACGATTGTCCGCAGCACGCCGAGCGGCCGTGCGCCGCAAGAGCGCGCCGCCTCGACCAGATCGCGCGGCACGCGCGACAGCCCAGCCCGCATAGTGATGAAGACGATCGGCGCATGCTGGACGCCATAGAGAAGGACGATGCCGCCACGGCCAAGCATCGGATTGCCGCTGCCGGGCTGAGGCGCAAGCCCGAGCATGCCGAGCAGCGTGCTCGACGGGCCGAAGAGATGCAGCCAGGCGAGCGCCGTCACCTGCGGCGCGATCATCAGCGGCAAGAGCAGAAGGAAGCCGAGGATCTTGCGTCCCGGCAGATCGGTCATCGTCACCGCGACGGCGAACGGAATGCCGAGGCAAAGCGCCAGCAGGGCGCCGAAGAAGGCCGTGTCCAGCGTATGCCACGTCGCCTTGAGCGCGGCAGGGCTGGCAAGCCGCCCGGCGAAGGCTGCGAAATCGACCTCTCCGCCGGGCGCGATCGCCGCAAGCACGAGACGCGCCATCGGCAGCAGGCTGAGCACGGCGACGACGAGCAGAACAGCCAGCGCCGACAGACGCCGGCCGGATATCGTGCCTGGCAGCGCGAAACCGCCTGCCCGCGGCAACGCCGGGCCCGACCCGGCGACGCGATGTTMCGCGGAGGCCAACTTGCCCTTCGCGCCGCTTACTGACTCATCACCGCGCTGAACTTTTCCTTGTTCTGCGCATCGTTGGCGAGCGCGGCCGCCGCATCATAATCCAGCACCTTGATCGAGGCGCGGTCCGGATAGCCGGCCGGCAGCGCGACATCGGCGCGCGCCGGGATGTAGCCCATCTTGGCCGCCACTTCCTGTCCGTCCTTCGACAAGAGGAAATCGACGAAGGCCTTGGCGGCGTCCTTGTTCTTGGCGGTGGAGAGGATGGCGACCGGCTCGGTGACGGCTGACACGCCTTCCTTCGGGAACACGAACTCGACAGGCGCGCCCTTGGCCTTCTCGCGGATCGGCATGTAGTCGACGATCATGCCGAACAGCTTGTCGCCGCCGCTGACGGCCTTGAGCACGTCGCCATTGCCGCCGCTCGCCTGCGCGCCGTTCTTGGCGAGCGCGCCATAATAATCCCAGCCCTCCGGCAGGTTGCCGGTGAGCGTCACCGTGTGGATCATCGCCGCGCCCGAGGTCAGCGGGCTCGGCATCGCGATGAGGCCCTTGGCCTCCGGCTTTTTCAGATCTTCCCAGCTCGTCGGGACGAAAGGCGCCTTGGTGTTGTAGACGATGCCGGTGGTGATCAGCTTGGTCGAGAAATAGCTCTTGTCCTTGTCGTAGAGCGCGGCGTCGAGGCCGTCGACCTTGGCCTCCGGATAGGCAAGCAGGCGGCCTTCCTTCTTGAGACCCTCCATGGTCACGACATCGGCGATCAGAAGCACGTCGGCCTGCGGCTGGCCGGCCTCGATCTCCGCATGCAGCTTCGCCAGGATCTTCGGCGTGCCGTCGCGTACCCAGTCGACCTTGATGCCCGGGTTCTTGGCCATGAAGGCGTCGACCGTCTGCTGGGCGTCGGTGTTCGGCTGGCTGGTATAGAGCACCAGCGTGCTGTCGGCGGCGGCGCCCGCAGCGGCGGTTGCCAGCAATAGGGCGGCGGCGAGGACGATCTGGCGCATGGAAATACCTGTTCTTGATCAAGCTGAGGAAGTCCGGCAAGCGCCGGGGCTGGAAAACCTGACTAAGGCCGCAGGATAACCATTATGTGACAGGGCGACGCAACCCGCGCCGYCCTGCTCTTGTTCCATATCGTCGGCGCTACTGGTTGGCCGGGTCTGTCTCTGCGTCATAGGCCATGCGGATAACCACCATCAGCAGATAGGCGGACGGCAGCGCGAAGATGGCCGCGAGCACCATCGCCGCCGTTCCCTCCATGCGAAGGGTGGCGGCAACGGCCCAGTATACGGTGCCGATGCAGATCACCGCCTGGATTGCTAGAAAAGAGGCCGCGGCGGCGGCGCGGGTAAGTGTCTTGAATGTCTTGATGCGTTGCATTGAACGGAATCCGAACTGACGCGCACGCGACCGGCGGACGGCCCGCGGCCGTCGCCGGGTCGCGACGCGAAGAGATGTTTTTGATTTGAGTGCCGCGCCTTGCGGCTAAGGCTTTATGCAGCGGGCGGCGCGCGGGGCTGGTTGGTGCGCGAAGGCGTCGCGCTTCCCGCCGCGGGCGTGACGCCCATCTCGGCTGACAACCCCTGTGCGACGACCAGAAAATCGGCTGCGGGCGCAAGCGCGCCGGGGTTGCCGCTGACGGGTTTTGCCGGCAGCGGCCGGCTGGCCCGAACCTCGAGCGCCTGCGCCTTGCCGGTGGTTCTGAGCAGCGCGATCGTGTCGCCCTGGCGGGTGGCGCTGACGCTGGAGCCGCCTTGGAGCGAGACGGCCGATGCGGAGATTCCGGCCTGTGCAAAGCCCAGCAGCGCGAGCATCAGCAGCGCCATCAGGCCCGCAAAGGCGGTCCTGGCCGGCAGCAGCGTCGATCTTTCGCGTTTAGGTGCCGTCAAGGCAATCTCCGGATAACAGACCCGGCCTAACCCATGGAACGGCCGAAGGAAAGCCGCAATGGACGTCGCAACCGCACTTCGTCCTTGAACCTTGCGGCTTCCGGTGCCAAATCTGGAGCAGATTTTCGCGTTCGGCCTTTTTGGAGCCAACGCCGGCAACGGACAAAAATGGTAACCTATCTCGACGCCTCCACGGCCCCCCTTAGAAATACCGGCCAGATCCGCCTCTATGGCGAGGAAGGTTTTGCCGGCATGCGCAAGGCCTGCGACCTCACCGCGCGCTGCCTGGACGAGCTCGTGCCGATGGTGAAGCCCGGCGTGACGACGGAAACGATCGACCGCTTCGTCTTCGAATTCGGCATGGACCACGGTGCGCTACCGGCGACGCTCAATTATCGCGGCTATACCAAATCGTCCTGCACCTCGATCAACCATGTCGTCTGCCACGGCATTCCCGACAATAAGCCGCTGAAGGAAGGCGACATCGTCAACATCGACGTCACCTACATCCTCGACGGCTGGCATGGCGATTCCTCGCGCATGTATCCGGTGGGCACGATCAAGCGCGCCGCCGAGCGTTTGCTTGAGGTGACCTACGAGTGCCTGATGCGCGGCATCGCCGCGATCAAGCCCGGCGCCCGCACCGGCGCCATCGGCGCCGCGATCCAGACCTATGCCGAGGCTGAGCGCTGCTCGGTGGTGCGCGATTTCTGCGGCCACGGCGTCGGCCAGCTTTTCCACGACGCGCCGAACATCTTGCATTACGGCACCGTCAATGAAGGCGTCGAGATGCGACCCGGCATGATCTTCACCGTCGAGCCGATGATCAATCTCGGCCGCCCGCATGTGAAGGTGCTGTCGGACGGCTGGACCGCGGTCACGCGCGACCGCTCGCTGTCGGCGCAGTACGAGCACACGATCGGCGTCACCGACACCGGCTGCGAGATCTTTACGCTGTCGCCGAAAAAGCTCGACCGCCCCGGCTTGCCAGCCTAGAACTCGACTATGCCTGAGGGGGAGCGGGCGAATATGGGCAAAGTCGAGGACGAGCGGGCGTTCTTTTCCGAAGGCTGGATCGAGCCGCCCAAGACGGCGCTGAAAAAAGCCGCAGCGACCGAAAAGCCCCATTATCACGGCCATCGCGACCGCCTGCGCGAACGCTTTGTCGCCGGCGGACCGGATGCCCTGCCCGACTATGAGCTGCTCGAGCTGCTGCTGTTCCGGCTGATCCCGCGCGTCGACACCAAGCCGATCGCCAAGGCGCTGATCGCTCGCTTCGGCTCGCTGGCCGAAGTGCTCGGCGCGCCGGCATCCCTGCTTGAAGAAGTCAAAGGCATCGGGCCGACCGTCGCGACCGATCTCAAGGTGATCGCCGCGACGGCCCAGCGCATGGCGCGCGGCGAGGTGCGCGGGCGCGAAGTCCTGTCCAACTGGACGCAGTTGCTCGACTATTGTCGCTCGGCCATGGCCTTCGAGAACCGCGAGCAGTTCCGCATCCTGTTCCTCGACAAGAAAAACGGGCTGATCGCCGACGAGGTGCAGCAGACCGGCACCGTCGACCACACGCCGGTCTATCCGCGCGAGGTGGTGAAGCGCGCGCTCGAGCTCTCCGCCAGCGCCGTCATCCTGGTGCACAACCACCCTTCGGGCGATCCCACACCCTCCCGCGCGGACATCGAGATGACCAAGCAGATCATCGATACGGCGAAGCCCCTCGGCATTGCCGTGCACGACCACATCATCATCGGCCGCAAGGGCAATGCCTCGATGAAGGGCCTGCTGCTGATCTGAAATGGGAAGAACCGACATGTCTCTGCACGGCAAGGAACCGTGGCCGTTCGACAAGGCGCGCGCCGCCCTGCTGGTCATCGACATGCAGAGCGACTTCGTCGATGAAGGCGCGGTGATGGAAGTGGCGATGGCCCGGCATCGCATTCCGGTCATGCGGCAGGTGATCGACCTGTGCCGAGCGCATGGCGTTCCGGTGATCTACACGCAGCATGTCTTGAGCGACCATTTCGACATATCGCCGCTCGAAACCGCCTACCAGCCAAGGCTGAAAGCCAAAGGCATGCGCGAAGGCAGCGCCGGCACGGAGATCGTCGCGGAACTCGCTCCCTTGCCGGGTGAGGTGATCATCAAGAAGCACCGCTATGACGCCTTCCACAACACCCAGTTGGAAACGGTGCTGCGCAACATCCGCGGCGCCGGCCAGGTCGACACCGTCATCATCATCGGCACGGTGACCAGCATCTGCTGCGAATCGACGGCCCGCAGCGCCTTCATGCGCGACTACAAAGTGGCTTTCGTCAGCGACGCCAATGGCGGGTTGGACGAGGCATCGCACAATGCCACGCTCGCTATCATCGGCAAGGTGTTCGGGCGCGTGATGACGGCCGCCGAGCTTGCGAGCTTACTCTAGGCAGCTATCTTCAAGGCGGATCGGTCTTGCAGCTCGCTGCGATCTGGCCGATCGCCTCGGAGAGACCGGCGAGCTCGAAATCGGCCTCGCCGCGCCCCGACAGCAGGCCGAAGCGCCATGACAGCGTCAGCCGGTTCGCCGAAACCAGACGCCTGATGCCGTCGTCTCCATCCTTGACCAGTGTTCTGCCGCGCGGGCCGACCGACCAGCTTTCATCGATCCTGCCGCCGCCATCGACAATGACGGAGATGGTGATCTTGCGACTGGCGGAGACGGCGTCATTGAGTTGGAGCCGTTCGCTCCACCGCGGCTGGCCGTCGGGCCGGCAAGCCAAGGTCAGCACCGGGCTGTAGCCCAGCGCCCCGCCTCCGGTGATCAGCTTGTTGCTGGCGTGCAGCGATGCCGTGATCTGGCCATCGTCGCCAGTGGCGACGCTCCAATTGCCGAGATCCGGCTCGGCCCGCGCGGCGCCGGTTGCTGCGGCAAACAAGAGCGCCGCGGCGGCGACCACGTCTCCCATCATGAACCCCAGCCTCACCAATGCCTCCAAACACCCGCGAATGCGATGAAACGCAGATAATGTTCAACGGCTGGTATCGCCAGCGGCGGCCCATCAAGACAAGTTGCCTGTGTTGCCGCGCCGCCACAATGAAGCAGATCTTAATGAAAAGGCCGCCCCGAGGCGGCCTTTTCTAAATCGCGGTATTGAAACCTGTCACTCGGCTTCCTTGGCAGCCTTCTTCTTCGGCGCCGCCTTCTTCTTCGGCTCCTCGGCCTCGCCGGCGGCTTCGCCCGCCTCTGCCTTGGCTTCGGCCTTCTTCGAGGAGGCCTTCTTGGCCGGCTTCGCCTTGGTCGCGGTTTCGGCCTCTTCGTCGTCGGCCATCAGCTCATCCTTGCCGACCTTGACGTCATTGACCGAGATCTGGCCGAGCAGATAGTCGACGACCTTCTCCTCGAACATCGGCGCCCGCAGCGCGTTGATGGCTTCCGGATTGCTGCGATAGAACTCGAAGGCTTCCTGCTGCTGGTTGGCCGGGAAACGGCGCACCTGCTCGAACAGGCCGCGCTGCAATTCCTCGTCCGACACGGTGACGCCGGCCTTCTCGCCGATCTCGGCCAGAACCAGGCCAAGGCGCACACGGCGCTCGGCAAGGCGCATATATTCGGCGCGCGCCTCTTCTTCCGTCGTCTCTTCGTCGGCGAAAGTGCGGCCGGCGGCTTCGAGGTCACGGTTGACCTGAGCCCAGATGTTGTTGAACTCGGCCTCGACGAGCTTCGACGGCGCCTCGAAGGAGTAGGATGCGTCGAGCTGGTCGAGCAGCTGGCGCTTTACCTTCTGGCGGGTCATCGAGCCGAACTGGTTCTCGAGCTGGCCGCGCACGATCTCGCGCAGGCGCTCCAGCGATTCCAAGCCGAGATTCTTGGCCGTCTCGTCATTGACCTCGAGCGCGCCGGGCGCCGACACTTCCTTGACGGTGACGTCGAAGGTGGCTTCCTTGCCGGCCAGATGCGCCGCCTGATAGTTTTCGGGGAACGTGACGGTGACCTGCTTCTCGTCGCCGGCCTTCGTGCCGATCAACTGGTCCTCGAAGCCGGGGATGAACTCCTTGGAGCCGAGCACCAGCGGCTGGTCGGTGCCAGCACCACCAGCGAACGCCTCGCCGCCGATCTTGCCGACATAGTCGATGCTCACTCGATCGCCCTCGGCGGCCTTGCCGGTCTTCGGCTCGTAGCTGCGCGCCGATTCGGCAACGCGCTTGACCTGCTCGTCGACTTCCTGCTCCGGCACGTCATAGACCTGGCGCGTCACCTTGATGTCGGAGAAATCCTTGATCTCGATCGCCGGGATGACCTCGTAATTGAGGCTGAATTCGAAATCGGCGCCGCCGGCCAGGATCTTCTCAGCTTCCTTCTCGTCCTCGGTCATGATCACTTCGGGCTGCATGGCGGCCTTTTCGCCGCGGCCCGAGATGATCGAACGGGTCGAGTCGTTGAGGATCTCGTTGACGACCTCGGCCATGAACGACTTGCCGTACATCTTGCGCAGATGCTGCACCGGCACCTTGCCGGGGCGGAAGCCGTTAATGCGCACCTTGTCGCGAGCATCGGTCAGCCGCGCCATCAGCTTGGCTTCCATGTCACCGGCCGGCACGGTGATCTTGATCTCGCGCTTGAGACCGGAGTTGAGTGTTTCGGTGACCTGCATCCTAAAACCTTTGTCTTCACCAATGAGGCTGCCAAACGGTCCTTAGCCGTTCACAGCCTGCCGGTATAATCTTGCCGGAAATGGCTTTCTGTACGGAACCCGGTGATTTGACCGCTAAGCGGCTCAAACTCTCCTGAACTGCACTTCCCAAAATGTGAAGAAGTCTTTGTTTTTCCTACTTCTTCTTACATTCTGCAGAAGCGGATAGTCGCGTCCCGTCACATTCGACACGCCTTTTGTCACAGGCTAGGCTAATTTTCAACCATCTTCGCGATCAGGCGAATAATGGCCATTTGAGCCCCGACATTGACAGAATGATGGCTACATGGGATTGCCGGGGAAAGCGGATGTGGCGGAATTGGTAGACGCCCTGGATTTAGGTTCCAGTGCCGAAAGGCGTGGGGGTTCGAGTCCCTTCATCCGCACCACCCTTCGCTCTGGCGAGCTTCGGGTGGCAGGCCGCCCTTAGCCGATGTCGCTTCGATGATGGAAATCCCTGACGAACTCAGGCAAGCCCACAAACACAGCTCCAACCATAGGCAAGAGGTGGAGAGCAGCCTAATCTGCGGATGTTTCTTTTGCCTTTCCGTCTATCCTCCCTCTGATATCCAAGAATGGGTAGATGAAGATGAAGCCGGACGTGGGGCAACGGCTATTTGCCCCAAATGCGGCATCGATTCCGTTCTTGGAGACAAATCAGGCTACCCGATAATCGACGTCTTCCTAAAAAGCATGAAGACGTTTTGGTTCTGGTAATTCAGTATAGAGGCTCCTCGAACAGCGTCTTGTCACCGTCCATCAGCGCCTTGATCTGCGCCGTGCCGTCGGCCGCGAGCGCGAGCTTGATGCCGAACGGCCGCACGCGAATGTCGTCCTGGATCGCCACGCCTTCGCCTTCGGGCAGATAGAAGCGGTCGATCCCATAGTCGGGCGCGATCGTCATGTCGGGGCTGCGAAGATCCCAGCCCGCCGCGACATGTCCGGCGATATCCGCCTCGTCCGCCGCAGCCGAGGCCGGCGCTTTGCCGAGCCAGGCCGCCGTCGGCTGCCAGTAACCGTCCGCGCCCTTCTTCAATCGCACCGTGATCGAGCCGTCGTCGCTGGAGAACGCGCCTTGCGGAATGTTGGCGATCAGCTTCACCGGGATGCGTGAAATGTTGTTGTTGAGCGAGATGTAGTCGCCACGCAGCAGATCGCGCGGATCGACGGGTTCGACCTTCAAGAGCACTTCCTTGCCGTTGCGCAGGATTGCCGCCCGGCCGGCGATGATCCAGCTGAGGAAGCCGATCTGGACGAGCGCCAGCACCAGCGCCGAGATGATGAGTTTCTTGCCGGTCATGCCGCTGCTCCTGTCCCGGCAGGCGCTTTCATGCGCTTCTCGATGCGGATGATGACCAGCGCCAGTATGCCGAGCAGCACGGCCGCCGCCAGGAAGAAGCCGGCCGTATCCAGCATCGACCGCAAGGTGACGCCATAGATGATGGCGAGTTCGAAGGCGAAGCCGGCATAGGCCAGCCAGCGCAGCCCCCTGCTCTCGCGGCCCGCCAGCATGATTGCCGCGACGATGCCGGCAAGGGCTACGATCGAGGCGACGGCGAAACCGCTGTTGTAAGTGCTTTCATCCGCCAGATCGAACTGGATGATCGCCACGCCGGTGAGGAAGCCGAGCAAGGCGTGCAAGGGCAGCCGGCCGCCCAGTTGAAGGATCCTGTCGATCGGGTCGCCGGCAAAGACCGAAGCGGCAAAGAGCAGCGCCGAGGCGATGGCCAGCGAAATCGCCACCGGCAGCGTGTCGTGATCCGTCGCCAACAGAACCAGATAGAGGATGACCGACAGGATGATGAGATGGCGCGCGGCCCGGCTGCGCGTCCAGAACGAGATGGCGAACAGAACGACCGCCACGACGATGAAGAGATGCGGAATTTCCGCGCGCCAGTAGAAGCCGAACCCCTTGAGCACCAGCCAGGCATCGGCGATGCCGATCGCAGCCACCGTCAGCGGATTCGAACGCAGCGCCACCGCCGCCAGTGCCGTGCCGGCGCACCAGGTGAGCAGCGCCGAAGCCTCGTCGCCCGAGAGGTGATACATCTGGCCGATCAGCGCGATCGATCCGCCGAAGGCGGCGGCCGCAACGATCCACAGCGCCTCGCCGATCGCGTCATGGTCGCGCGTCTTCAGCACCGCGCCGCCGACATAGCCGGCGAGGATGACCGCAAACAGCGCCGCCACGCGAACGAGACGCGGAATGACCTCCCAATTCGCGGCGACGAAGATCAGGATCGCGGCGCCGAACAGAAGTGCTGCCATCATCGCCAGGATCGAGCCGAAACTCAGCGACGCGCGCTCGTTGGCCGCGACGTCGCGCGTCAATGCCTCCGCTGTTGCGGGATCGATCAGCCCGGCCTGCCGCCAGCGCGCTATATCCGCCCTCACCCGTGTCGCATAGCCCGCCATGCTTTCCCCTGGAGCCAGGTCATGTCCTTAGCCGGAACAGCCAAACCGTTGACGCAGCGGCATTTTCCGATTCGGCCTTCTTTGTGACGCAGGCGTGAATGGCCGTTAATGTTGCATTGCACAATTTGCATTGCTGCCATGCGCCAACGGCACTTTTAAACCGATACGATCCCACCTATTTTCCGTTCGTACACAAACGGAATGATCCGAACCAAAGACGAAACGAGAACTACCATGAACCTGATCCGCAACTACCGCAACTGGCGCCGCTACCGGGAAACCGTTTCCGAGCTGAGCCGCCTGTCGAACCGTGAACTGACCGACCTCGGCATCAGCCGCAGCGACATCCACTACGTCGCCCGCAAGGCGGTCTAATCCGCTTCGGACCGCAAATGGTCCGAACCAGTTTTGAAGAGAGCAAGACGACAATGAACCTGATCCGCAGCTATCGTAACTGGCGCGTCTACCGCGACACCGTTGCTGAGCTGGGTCGGCTTTCGAACCGCCAGCTCCATGATCTCGGCATCGTTCGCGATGAGATCAAGATGGTTGCCCGCAAGGCGATCTAAGTAAGGAATTTCGCCAGGGTCGACCTCCTCCCCGACCCTGACGGATACGGCCAACCCTTACCTCCTCCCAAGGGTTGACCACCGAAACGGCGCCCGCCGGACCTCCTCCCCCGGCGGGCGTTGTTCAGAAGCGAACGAAGTTCGTCTTCCAAGCGAACGAAGTTCGTCTTCGAAGGTTTCGCCCTTCTAAAAAGGCGAAAAAGAATTTTCGCCCTTAAAGGCGAAAGAGATTTCGTCAAAGCCGACCTCCTCCCCGGCGATGGCGAATACGGTCGATCTTCACCTCCTCCCGAGGATCGACCCCCAAAACGACACCCGCCGGACCTCCTCCCCCGGCGGGTGTTGTTGTTTTTGGCGTAGGCACCGGCACGGTGCGTTCTCAGCCGGCAATTGCAATCGCGTCCTCAAGCGACTATTCCGGCGCCCATGAGCAAAAATCCCGTACACGTCATCGGCGGCGGCCTCGCTGGCTCCGAAGCCGCATGGCAGATCGCGCAAGCCGGCGTCCCGGTCGTGCTGCATGAAATGCGCCCTGTGCGCGGCACCGACGCGCACAAGACCGACGGCCTGGCGGAGCTGGTCTGCTCCAACTCCTTCCGCTCCGACGACGCCGAAAACAACGCCGTCGGCCTGCTGCATGCCGAAATGCGCCTTGCCGGCTCGCTGATCATGAGCGCCGGCGATGCCAACCAGGTACCGGCCGGCGGCGCGCTGGCGGTCGACCGTGACGGCTTTTCCGACGCGGTCACCGCAAAGATCGAAGCGCATCCGCTGATCACCATCCAGCGCGAGGAAGTGCCCGGACTGCCGCCGCAGGATTGGGACCAGGCGATCATCGCCACCGGCCCGCTGACGGCGCCTTCGCTGGCGCAGTCGATTGCCGAGGCGACCGGCGCCGATGCGCTGGCCTTCTTCGACGCGATCGCACCGATCGTGCATTTCGACACGATCGACATGAACACTTCATGGTTTCAATCGCGCTACGACAAGGTCGGCCCCGGCGGCACCGGCAAGGACTACATCAACTGCCCGATGGACAAGGAGCAGTATCTCGCCTTCGTGGCAGCGCTGCTGGAGGGCCAAAAGACCGAGTTTAAACAGTGGGAAGGCACGCCCTATTTCGACGGCTGCCTGCCGATCGAGGTAATGGCCGAGCGCGGCGTCGAGACGCTGCGCTACGGGCCGATGAAGCCGATGGGCCTGACCAACGTCCACAATCCGTCGGTCAAGGCCTATGCGGTGGTGCAGCTTCGCCAGGACAATGCGCTGGGCACGCTCTACAACATGGTCGGCTTCCAGACCAAGCTGAAACATGCCGAGCAGGTGCGCATCTTCCGCACCATTCCGGGGCTCGAAAACGCGGACTTCGCACGGCTCGGCGGCCTGCACCGCAACACCTACATCAACTCGCCGACGCTGCTCGACCCCTCGCTGCAGCTCAAATCGCGCCCCGGCCTGCGCTTCGCCGGCCAGATCACCGGCTGCGAAGGCTATGTCGAAAGCGCGGCAATAGGCCTGCTCGCCGGCCGCTTCGCCGCCGCCGAACGGCTTGGACAGGCGCCCTCGCTGCCGCCTGCGACCACCGCCTTCGGCGCGCTGCTCAACCACATCACCGGCGGCCATATCGTCTCGGACGACGAGCCTGGAAAACGCTCCTTCCAGCCGATGAACGTCAATTTCGGCCTGTTCCCGCCGGTGGAGACGCCGAAGGCCGAAGGCAAGCGCCTGCGCGGCAAGGACAAGACCGTCGCCAAGAGGCACGCGATCACCTCGCGCGCGCTGGCCGATTGCCGAGCATGGCTGGGGCTGCCGGTGCGGGCCGAGGCTGCGGAGTAGCTAATCCGCCGCCGCCCTCGCCCCCGGCAATCCCGGCTTACCCGCCTCGCCCGGATTGCGTCTGATATAAGCCGCCTTCAGCGTCTCCGACGTATCCCTTGAGCCGTCATGGCTCCAGCCTGGCGGCTGGATGAGGTAATTCAGCCGCTGCCCAAGCGTCAGCCCCGGCGCCAGCGCATCCTTGAACATGCCGATCCATTCGTGGAACGCCACCTTCAGCGGGTTGAAGGTGCCGATGTTCTTGACGATGCCGTAGCGCGGCCGGTCTTCCTCCAACTCCTCGACGAAGGTGCCGAACATGCGATCCCAGATGATCAGCGTTCCGGCATAGTTGGCGTCGAGATAGCGCGGGTTGATGGCGTGGTGGACGCGGTGGTGCGAGGGCGTGTTGAAGATGAACTCGAACCAGCCCCACATCTTGCCGATCGTCTCGGTGTGGATCCAGAACTGCCAGACGAGGTTGAAGCCGAAGACGAAGGCGATCACCGCCGGATGGAAGCCGGCGAGCACCAGCGGCGCCTGCAGGATAAAGGTGAAGGTGAACAGGCCGGTCCAGCTCTGCCTCAGCGCCGTCGAAAGATTGTAGTGCTGGCTGGAATGATGGTTGACGTGTTCGGCCCACACCCAGCGCACCCGGTGCGCTATGCGGTGATAGACATAGTAGCGCAGATCATCGAGCAGGAAGGCGGCGACGAACACCCAGATCGACAGGCCGAGATTGAAGAAGCGGAACTGCCACAGCCACAGCAGCGCCCAATAGGACACGACGCCGAGCAGCAGGCCTGCGACGACATTGCCGGTCCCCATCATCAGGCTGGTCAGCGTGTCGCGCGTCTCGAACGATCCCTTGGCGCGGCCGGTGCGCACCAGCCAGAGCTCGATCAGGATCGCCGCGACGAAGAAGGGGATCGCAAGCTGGGTGACCTGAGGGAAATTATACTGATCCATCACGCCGCCTTCCGGATTCGATCGTGGCCCTGCAATGCCGCCACCACGGCCAGCGCGCCGGCTTCGTCGGCAAAGACGAAACTGCCGCCTTTCCAGGTGAAATCACTAAGCCGCAGCGAGACCGCATTGYCTTCCCTCGCCAGCGCCAGAATGTCGTGCGGTGTGACGATACGCGTCAGAAAACAGTCGCCTATGCTCTGGACGATGCCGCAACGCTGCGGGCCGAGATCGAGAAAGGCGGTATGGTTGTCGGCTGTCAGCCGCACGGTGCCCGGCCTTTCGTCGGGAAAATCCTCGGCAAAGCGTGCGAGAGCCTGATCTGCGCCAGCAAGTGTCGCGGTTGTCGTGCCGCCGGTGAAATGCACGGCCGCGACCGACAGCGCGATGCCGAACACGACAAGAACGACCAGGACTGGCAGGCTCATGGAAAGGCGGCTCCTCCGGCGGCCCGCATTTCTTTGACGCGAGTCCACGTGGATGGAATCCCTAGCATGATTGACGTTTACGTCAAAGGGGCGTCCAGCCCCGCATCGCGTGACGCAGGAGCAGCCAGTGCCGGCGCAGGATGGAGAGCGCTACCGTCCTGCTGAGCGCCGAACTGCCCGCCTTTTCCATCTTGTCGAGATAGGCGCGCGTCAGCGCCAGCGGCAGGAAGGCCGGGCGTAGCGAAACCGGAAGCGTCGGCGCGGCTTTCTCGAAAACGTTGAGATGTTCCCGCGCCAGCGCGATCATCGCCGCCACCGCCCGCTCCGCGGCAGCCCCGCCCTCTCCCTTGACGAACTCTTCCGGTGCCGTGCCGGCTGCCGCCAGTATATCGGCGGGCACAAAGCACTGGCCGCGCCGACGGTGCAACGGCAGCAGAAGCAGCAGCCCGGTGATGGCCTGGGCGCAGCCCGCTCGACCTGCCAGCTCGGCAAAGCCCGGCGCCGCGGCCGGATCGAGCACCATCGCCGCAAGCTGGATCAGCGCCGCGGCCGTTTCGCCGCAATAGCCCTCAAGGTCGGTCCGCGACGGCATCGGATCGTCATAGAGATCGAAGATCCGCGCCTCGAGCATGTTCTCGAAGGCGGCCTTCGGCAGATGGTTGGCAGCGATCGTCGCGCGCAGCGCATCGGCGGTCGGATGGCCCGTCTCGGCATCCCCGTCGGCCGAAACGACGTCCCGCCACCATTGCAGCCTGACTTCACCCGGCAGCGGCTCGTGGATGCGATCGCGCACGCTCGCGACTTCGGCGTTGAAGGCGTAGAGCGCGAGCAGCGCGTCACGCTTGTCGGCCGGCGCGTAGAGCGCCGACAGGTACCGGTCATGGTCGGCTGAGCGCACCGCCTCCATGACGACGTCGCCATTCTTGACGGTGGTGGACGTGTTGGCCATTCAATCGACGGCGATCAGCGCGGCCGCGACGGCGCGATCTTCGGCGAGCAGGACATTGTAGGTCCGCACCGCCGCTCCGGTAGACATCGGGTCGGCCGAGATGCCGGCTTCCTTGAGCGCGGCGCGCAGAGGCGCCGGCAGCGGCCGCAATTCCTTGCCCATGCCGACCAGCAGGATCTCCACCTTGCCGGCCTCGGCGAACAGCCTGTCGAAATCCGCGGCCTTCAGCGCCAGCGGATCGGCGGGCTCCCAGCCATGGATGCCCGACGGCAGGACGAGCAGCGATCCGCGATGCGACATGTCGGCAAAGCGGAAGCCGCCATTGCCATAGGCTTCGATCGGCGCCTTGCCGGGGAAATGCGYCTCGCGGATGATGATGCCTTTGGCCATGGGTCTAGAGCATGATGCCGAAAAGTCTGGAGCGGTTTTCCGACGACATCATGCCCTATCCCTTTGATTGGGATGATTTCAGGTCGACTCGACTTGAAATCATCCGGCATTGGCGTCAGGTCGTCACGGCCTTGCCGTTCACCGGCTTCTTCTCCTCTTCGGTCGCGGCCTGCGGCCGCAACCGGAACAGGATCAGCAGCGGCGCGGCGATGAAGATCGACGAGTAAGTGCCGAAGATCACGCCGAACAGCATTGCCATCGTGAAGGAGCGGATCACCTCGCCGCCGAACAGCACGAGCGCCAACAGCGCCAGGATGGTGGTGACCGACGTCAGCGTGGTTCTGGACAGCGTCTCGTTGATGGCGTTGTTCAACAGCTGCGGCAGCGGCATCTTCTTGTATCTTCGAAGATCCTCGCGGACGCGGTCATAGACGACGATCGTGTCGTTCAGCGAATAGCCGATGATGGTCAGGATCGCCGCCAGCGAAGACTGGTTGAACTCCAGCCCGGTCAGGACGAAGAAGCCGATGGTCATCACCACATCGTGCACCGTGGCGATGATGGCGCCGACCGCGAACTGCCATTCGAAGCGGAACCAGACATAGAGCAGGATGCCGACTAGCGCGATCAGCATGGCGATCGTGCCCTGCTTGGCGAGCTCGCCCGAAACCGTCGGTCCGACCACTTCGACGCGGCGGAAGTCGTATTGGTCCTGCAGTTCGCCGCGMACCTTGTCGATGACGGTCTGCTCGGCATTCTCGCCGGCGTCCTGGGTGYCGACGCGGATCAGCACGTCGTTCGGCGCGCCGAATTGCTGCACCTGGATCTCGCCGATGTTGAGCTCAGACAGCCTGTTGCGGATGTCGCCGAGATCGGCGTTGCCCTGCTTCGCCTGCACCTCGATCATCGAGCCGCCCTTGAAGTCGATGCCGTAATTGATGTCGATGGTCAGGAACCCGACGACCGACAGGATCGACAACAGGCTGGACAGGGCGAAGGTCCAGCGGCGGATGCCCATGAACGGGATCTTCGTGCCCGGCGGAATGAAGGTGACCGGCGCGCGCGGCAGTTCCTTCGGCCGGGCGCGGCGCAGCCAGATCGACACCAGCATGCGCGTGAAGGTGAAAGCGGTGAAGACCGTGGTCAGGATGCCGATCGCGTAGGTGATGGCGAACCCCTTGACCGGTCCGGTGCCCAGCCAGAACAGCACCACGGTGGCGATCAGCGAGGTGACGTTGGAGTCCACGATCGTCGCCAGCGCTTTGGAGAAGCCCGTATCGATCGCCTGAATCACCGAGCGGCCGTTTCGCCGCTCCTCGCGGATGCGCTCGTAGATCAGAACGTTGGAGTCCACCGCCATGCCGATGGTGAGCACGATACCGGCGATGCCTGGCAAGGTCAGCGTTGCACCCAGTAGCGACAGCACGGCCACGATCATCGCCACGTGGACCGCGAGCGCGATGTTGGCGAGGAAGCCGAGGAAGCCGTAGGCGACGAACATGAAGGCGACGACGAGGATCGAGCCGATGATGCCGGCGATTTTACCCGCATGGATCGAGTCCTGGCCAAGGCCAGGGCCGACCGTGCGCTCTTCGATGATGGTCAGCTTTGCCGGCAGGGCGCCCGCTCGCAACAGCACGGCAAGGTCGTTGGCGCTCTCGGCCGTGAAATTGCCGGAGATCTGACCGCTGCCGCCAAGGATAGGTTCGCGGATAACCGGCGCCGAAATCACCTGGTTGTCGAGAACGATGGCAAATGGCTTACCGACATTCTGCTGGGTCGCCTGGCCGAACCGGGTCGCTCCGCGGGAATTGAAGGTGAACGAAACGACCGGCTCGTTTGTCTGCGAATTATAGGTCGGCGTCGCCTGCGACAGGTCTTCGCCCGACACGATGACGCGGTTTTCGACCAGATAAGGAACGGGAGGATCGTCCTGCGAATAGAGGACCGAATCGCCGGGCGGCGGGCGGTTCTTGATCGCATCCTGGACCGGCACGGACGTATCGACCATCTGGAACGTCAGCTTGGCGGTCTGGCCGATGATGTCCTTGAGCCTTTGCGGATTTTGCAGTCCGGGCACCTGAACCAGAATGCGATCGTCACCCTGCCGCTGCACGATCGGTTCCGTCGTGCCGAGCGCGTTGACGCGCCGCTCCACCACCTCGATCGCCTGCGACAACGCCGTCGATGTGCGGTACTTGATGCCCGCATCCGTGACGGTGAATTTCAACAACCCGGGCTCGGAATCGTCCAGGGTCATCGACTGGACGGAACCGCCGGTAAAGAGGCCGGCGGTGACCGGATTGGTTATCGGCTTCAACGCCGTCTTTGCGGCTTCGACCTGGTTCGGATCGTTGATGCGTACCTGCACGGTCCGGCCCGTTCCACCAAGTCCGGTATATTGGATCTTGGCATCGCGCAGCAGCGTCCTGATCTCGTCGCGTGTCGTCTCCAGTTGATCCTTGATCAGATCGTTCTGGTCCATCTGGAGCAGGATGTGCGAACCGCCCTGAAGGTCGAGGCCGAGCGTCATCTGCCGCTTCGGCACCCAGTTCGGCAGTTGCRCCAGCATGCTTGCCGGGAAGAGGTTGGGCGCGGCGAGGATCACTGTGATGGCCACGGCGAGCCAGATCAGGATCATCTTCAGGCGCGAGAAATAGAGCATTCGTTCTTATCCGTTCAGGCGTACAAGCGGCAGCGTTCCGCCATCGGCTCGGTTGTCAGCTATGGTTATCGTTGCGACCACGGCCGGCCCTATCGTGCTTCCTCGACGATTGTCAATCTCGCCGGCAGCGCGCCGGTGCGGAACAACAAGGCTAATTCCTTGGCGCTTTGGGCTGTGAAATTGCCCGATATCTGCACGGTGCCGTGCTCGATGGGCTCCCGGATGATAGGCGCTGAAATCACCTGACCGTCCAAAATCACCGCAAATGGCTTGCCGATATTGCGCGTGGTCGCCCACTTGAAACGTTGTGTACCCTTGGAATCGAGCCGGAATGCGACGATAAACTGTCCTGTCGAGCTGTCGTGGGTCGCTTTCGCGTCCAGCACGCTGTCACCCGAGACAAGCACCCGGTCTTCGACCAGATAGGGAACTGGCGGTTCATCCGGCGTGTACAACACCGTTGAACCGGCAGGCGCCTGGCCATTGACCGCATCGTCCACAGGCATCGAAGTGTCAACCAATTGGAAGCTCAGTCGGCCCTGCCGAGCGAGGGTTTGCGCCAGGCTGTGCAAATCCGCGACGCCTGGCGCCTGAACCAGTATGCCGCCATCCGTCAACTGGACCCCCGGATCGGCCACGCCAAGTTCATTGAGGCGATTCTTGATAACCTCGATCGACTGTGTGAGCGCGGCAGAGGTTTGATACTTCGCGCCGGCATCGGTCATGGTGAGCTTCAACAGGCCAGGCTCGCTGTCGTCCAGCGCGAACTCCTGGACCGGGCCTTCCTTGCCGGCGATAGGATCGACTACTGCCTTGAGTGCCGCTTTGGCGGCCTCGACTTGCGCGGGATCGCCAATGTGCAGTTGAACCGTGGGGCCCGATACGACAAGGCCGTTGTAGCTGATCTTGGGTTCTGCATCGCGAAGCAGCGCCCTGATCTGGTCGCGCATTGCTTCCAGCCGCCGGCTTCTTACCTGGTCCGTATCCAGGCGAAACACAATATGCGCACCGGGCACCGCGGCCAGGACATTCGGCGCGCCGAAGACCATCGAGAGCAGGGCAATCCCGATCAAAATGACCCTCAGGCGCGAAAGATAGACCATATGCCGCCGTTCGTCAGAACCCTGCCCGCGGCCATCGCCGCTGGGATTTCGCCTACTTCTTGGCGTTCTGGTTCGCCACCGGTTCGCCCTTGACGCGCACGTCCGAGATCGTCGAGCGCAACGCGGTCACCTTGGTGCCGCCAAGGTCGATCTCCAGCTCATTGTCGTCGATCACCTTGGTCACCTTGCCGATGAAGCCGCCACCGGTCACCACCGTGTCGCCGCGGCGCACCGCCGAGAGCATCTCCTGGCGCTTCTTCAGCTGCGCGCGCTGCGGCCGGATGATCAGAAAATACATGATTACGAAAATCAGGACAAACGGCAAAATCGAGATGAACATGTCTGGCGAGGCGCCGACGCCCTGGGCGTATGCCGGTGTAACGAACATCAAGAAACTCCTGGGTGGTGAAATACCGCCGCGGTCGCCCCGCGAAAATTTGGCCGGAATATAGTCGCTAAACTTGCCAATGCAACTGCGCCGCCAGCCCAATCCGTTGCTTTTCCAGCTGTTTGCGACGTGCTAGAGCGTCGCAGCGGAAGCCGCTTCGAGGCTGCCGAAAAGATCATGTTCCAACAAAAGTTTGGACCTGGTTCTTGCAGCGATGTCATGGAAGCTGCTCCCGCACGCTGAAAGACCTCAACAAAAAGACCCCAAATGACCGACAGCCTGGACGCCTTGAACAAGAAACTCGACCGCCTGATAGAGGCGGTTTCCCGCCTCGCCCCACCGCCTGTGCCGCAAACCGACCTGTCGGTAGCCGACTGCTTCGTCTGGCAGGCGGAGCCCGGCTATCTGGAACCGGTTCGCAAGGTCAACCGCGTCGACATCGGCCTGATCCGCGGCGTCGACCGCGTGCGCGACATCCTGCTCGACAACACCGAGCGCTTCGCGTCCGGCTATGCGGCCAACAACGTGCTTTTGTGGGGCGCGCGCGGCATGGGCAAGTCCTCCCTGGTCAAGGCCGTGCATGCCACCGTCAACGCCTCCGACAGGCTCGACCAGCCGCTGAAGCTGATCGAGATCCACCGCGAGGACATCGACACGCTGCCCAAGCTGATGGGTCTCCTGAAGGCCGCGCCTTATAGGTTCATCCTGTTTTGCGACGACCTCTCCTTCGACCATGACGACACCTCCTACAAGTCGTTGAAGGCGGCGCTGGAAGGCGGCGTCGAGGGTCGGCCCATCAACGTCATCTTCTACGCCACGTCCAACCGGCGGCATCTCTTGCCGCGCGACATGATCGACAATGAGCGCTCGACCGCGATCAACCCGTCGGAAGCGGTCGAGGAAAAAGTCTCGCTATCCGACCGTTTCGGCCTGTGGCTCGGCTTCCACAAATGCTCGCAGGACGAATATCTCGATATGATCGGCGGCTATGTCCGCTATCACGGCCTGACGATCGATCCCGAGCAATTGCGCGCCGAAGCCCTGGAATGGGCAACGACGCGCGGCAGCCGTTCCGGCCGCGTCGCCTGGCAATTCACGCAGGACCTCGCCGGCCGGCTCGGCAAGCCGCTGAAGGATTGAATGTCACTTAGGAAGCTGCGCCCGCCGCAGATCACGTGGCGTCTGGCCAATCTCGCGGCGCATCCAATGCGCCAGATGCGACTGGTGCGCGAAGCCGGTCAGCGCCGCAACCTCGCTCGTGCTGAGATCGTCTCGTCGCAGCAGGACGCATGCCCTTTCCACGCGGCGCCGCAACACGTAGCGATGCAAGGTGACGCCCATCGCCGCCTTGAACCATGTGCGCAGATGCGAGCTGCTCGCGCCGGCGACCCGGCTCAGGCGATCGATCGTGAGCGGGTCATGGAGAGCGGTCTCAATGTGTTCCAGGACACGCTTTAGCTGCGCGTCCGAAAGCCGGCTCACGCGAATTTGGTCCGGGCCATCGAGGCCGAGCAGCCTCACGGCAAGCGCGGCGCCGATGCTGTCGGCAAACAAAGGGCCGCTCGGTGCGCCTGCGGCGAGATCGCTCTGCAATGCGCGGGCGAGATACTCGATGCGCTGATCGCGAAGCAGATGGCGGGTATCGAACCGCGATGTCTGCGCCTTGTCACCGAGTTCCGCGGCGACCCTTTCCATCAAGGCCGGCGGCAAGACGATCTCCATCGTCTCGAACGGCGTTTCGGCCTCGAAGCCGCCCTCCTCGCCGGCCGGCACCAGGTCAATATCGCCGGCGCGCCTGACGAAATATCGCCCGGCCTGATTGCAGTAGGAGCGCGTCGCAGCGCTCGCATGCACCATGACGCGATGATGTAGTGCCCGGGGCAGCCGATGCACACCTGCTTCCACATGCCGGGAAACCATCGTGACATCGCAAGGGGCCCGAGCGAATTGTGGAGGCATGCTCTCTCGATTCATGGCGAAACCTGCTCAAGATTTGGCAATTCCCGCGCGATTTTCAACGCCGTGAAGCTGTACTCCCGCCTCTCCTTCAAACATGGAAGAGAGGTTGTCATGAGTTCGTATGTTGTTGTCGGCGCGGGCCCGGTCGGACGCGAGACGGCCCGCCTTCTTGGCGAGGAAGGCCATGACGTCATCCTGACCAGCCGAAGCGTCGGTTCGAGCGCGTTGCGCAATGTACGGTCCATACAGGCCGACGCCACCGATGCCTCGGCGCTGTCGCGTGTCTGCCGAGGCGCCGACGCCGTGTTCATGTGCGCGATGGCCACATATCATCGCTGGCCAGCCGACTTTTTCCCCATAATCGACGGCACCGTGCAAGCAGCGGAAGCAGTCGGCGCCAAGCTCATCGTGCTCGGAAATCTCTATGGTTACGGCAGGAATGGCGAAAGCCCGCTGCGCTCCGACATGCCGCTGGACCCGAATTCGAAGAAGGGAACCGCCAGGACGATCATGTGGCAGCGGGCGGCCCGTGCCAGCGTGCCGGCGATCGAGATACGCTCCAGCGACTATCTCGGGCACGGCGCGATAAGCTACTTTTCCCTGGTCGCCCTGCCCTCCATCATCGAGGACAAGCCGATCGCCTTCATTGGCGACCTCGACGCCACTCATGCCTGGACCTTCACCAAGGACGTCGCCAGGACGCTCGTCGCGGCCTCCTGCTACACGGGCGAATGGGGACGGGCATTTCATGTCCCCTCGCAACACGCCTCGCCCAACGAACTCATCCGCAAAACCGCGGCGATGCTCGGCCGCGAGGTTGCCGAGACACGCTCCTATTCCATCCCCGAGATGGAAGCGCTGGGCATGCAGGAGCTTATCGAGATGAGATACCTTTTCGAGACTCCCTTGCTGGTTGATTCCTCCGACGCGGAGACGCTTCTGGGCGTGAAGGCCAGCAGCCTCGAGGAGATGATCGCCGACACGCTCCGCGATCATCTCTGAGCCGGCGGCAGGCATCTTCCGCAACTGAAAAAGCCCGCTCCTTGCGGAGCGGGCTGAAGACGGCGGGCCGGACTGGAGGTCAGGCGGCCCGCAATTGTTCTTGTTCTATTCGAGATAGCCCGACGGATCCACCGGGGCCGAGTTCTTGCGCACTTCGAAGTGCAGCTTGGGCGAGTCGGTGGTGCCGCTCATGCCGGAAAGCGCGATCTCCTGGCCTCGCTTGACCTTCTGGCCGCGCTGCACCTCGATCGAGCTTGCATGGCCATAGACCGTGACCAGGCCGTTTTCGTGCCGCACCAGCACGGTGTTGCCGAACTCCTTGAGGCCGTCGCCGGCATAGATGACGACGCCGTTCTCCGCCGCCTTGATCGGCGTTCCTTCCGGCACCGCGATGTCGACGCCGTCCTTGCCGGAGCCGAAGCCGGAGATCACGCGGCCGCGGACC
The DNA here is from genome assembly GCF_001854795.2 of Mesorhizobium sp. LCM 4577. NCBI lineage: Bacteria > Pseudomonadati > Pseudomonadota > Alphaproteobacteria > Hyphomicrobiales > Phyllobacteriaceae > Mesorhizobium > Mesorhizobium sp. LCM 4577. The sequence continues at coordinate 114,199 of NZ_MDDU01000006.1, forward strand.
GGCCAGCGCATCTTGCCGATGCCGGTCGCGTCCGGGGCCACCGCATCGTCGTCCTCGGCTTGCTGGATGACCTTGGCGTCCTTCTTCGGCGGCGTGTAGGAGGCGAGCGTCTGCGACGGCGTGGTCTTCGCCGGCGGCTGCGTCGTCGCGGTCGTCACAGGATCGACGGCAGGCTTGGCAGCGGCTGGCTTGGCGGCCGCCACGACGGTGCCGCCGGCCGGGACCTTGAGCGTCTGGCCGATCTTGAGCAAGCCGTCCTGCATGCCGTTGGCCTGCTTCAGCGCCACCACGCTGACGCCGGTCTTCCTGGCGATCGAGGACAGCGAGTCGCCCGACTGCACCGTGTAGGAGCCGCCGGCGCCGGCCGGCTTGGCCTCGGCCACTTGCTGAGCGGGCTTCGGGTTCTTGGAACCTGCGGCCGCGGCCGACGTATCGACCTGAGCGGCGGATTTACCGTCCTTGACCTTGGGCTGCTGCGGCAGCACGGCGACCTTCTCCGGAGCGGGCTGCTTCGGCGTGTTCGTCGGCTTGCCTTCGGCGACCTTCGGCTCCGCCTTGCTCGAATAGGCATAGGCGGGGATGACGATCTTCTGGCCGCTACGGATGCCCTTCTTCGGGTCGATCCCGTTGACCTTGGCGATGGCGTCGGCCGGCACATGGTAGTGCGCCGCCAGGCCCGAAAGCGTCTCACCGTCCCGCACCACGATTTCGGTCGCGTGCGGCGCAGAGCTCGCATTGCGAACCGCATCGGGCTCGGCGGTCTTGAATGGCTTGGCCTGGGCGACCGTGCCGGTGGCCGTCCTGTCGAGATGCGGCGCGGGAGCAAGCGCCGGAGCCGGAGCGAGGGCAGGAGCGGAAGCCGTACGCATCGGCTTTGCCGGCGCCGGCGCCGACGGAGGCGGCAGCTGCTGCGCCGTGACCGGCTCGAGGCTCGATCGGCTCACCGACTGGGTGTGCGTGCCGTCGACCGGAGCAGGCGCGACCGTGTCGCCCGGATAGGGCTGGTCGACATTCTGCTTGTTGATGATGGCGCGCTGATTGTTGGTGGATGATGTGAAGACATCATCGACACCGTTGAAGCGCATCGACTGGGAACTGCACCCGGCCGCCGCGCCGGCAATCATCAGGACAGCGCAACCGCGCGCCAGATTGCGTCTGTTTGCCTTCAAGTGATTGAATTGCATCGCACTAACCCGCACAGACCCGGTACAAACTGGTCATGATTAAAGCGCGTTAATGTTACTGGGGGGTTAACCCATTAGAATCCGACGAAAATTTTCTTAAAACATTGGCGGAAATTTTGGCGGCGCCAAAATCCGGACGACGGCGACGCGGACATGCCGGTTTTCTGGCCGGTCTGAAGCTGGTTCTCGGGATCGCCGACCTGGTGTCATTGCCGGGTCGAGAACAACTTCAATCCCCAAGCATCGAAGCGGTCGGCCCAGGCAATGCAGTCTCCTGTCCAAGTATAGCTCGGATGCAAATATTCCGGACTGTTGCCGCAAGGTCACGGGATTTCCGGACCGAGTTCCGGTAGCGTCGGGGCACCTTGGGAGGGTCCTTCAATGAAACGTTTTCTCGTCGCCGCGGCGTTCGCCGCTGCTTTGGGCGCCGTCGCGCCTGCGTCCGCCGCCGATCTCACCGAAACGCCTGTCGCCGCGAGCTACGACTGGAGCGGCGTCTACATCGGCGCCAATGGCGGCTGGGGATCGAGCCACTCATGCTGGGACGCCCAGTTCGCCGGCCTGTCTTTCAGCGAAGGCTGTCACAACGCCACCGGCGGGACAGTCGGCGCACAGCTCGGCTATCGCTGGCAGCGCAATGACTGGGTGTTCGGGCTGGAAGCGCAAGGCAACTGGACCGATCTGAAGGGCTCCAATGTCAGCGAATTCATTCCGCCTTTTATAGACCGTTCCCGTGTCGACTGGTTTGGATTGCTGACGGCCCAGCTCGGATACAGCGTCGATAACACACTCTTTTACGTCAAGGGCGGCGCGGCCGTGACGCACGACCGTTTTGAGGTCCTCTTTCCTCCGGATATCCCTGCTGGCAAGACCGGCGATCAGGCCCGGTGGGGCGGCGCGCTGGGCGCGGGCCTTGAATACGGCTTCGCCCCAAATTGGTCACTCGCGATCGAATACGATCACCTGTTCATGCCCGACAAGACCACTGCTTTCGCGACCGTCGGGCTGCCCTTCCCGTTCGGCACGGATCGCATCAGCCAGGACGTCGACCTAGTCGGCCTGCGGCTGAACTTCCACTGGAATGGTTGACAGCGGCTAGATCACCATTGCGACGCTGCGCAGGATCGGCTGCAGCCTGACCATGCCGATGTCCTCGCGCTCGAAGCGGCTGCCGACCTTGGTGAGCTTGGCCAGCACCTGCTCGCCCTCCTCCGGGCCGATCGGCGCGATGACGACGCCGCCGCTCGACAGTTGGTCGAGCAGGAAGCGCGGCAGGCTGTCGAAGGCCGCCCAGGCGACGATGCGGTCGAACGGCCCTTCATTAGGCAGGCCATTCGAGCCGTCGGCCTGGCGGACGATGACGTTGCTGATGGCCAGCGCCTCGAAGCGCTGCTTTGCCTGCTCGGTCAGGGTCTTGTAGCGGTCGACGGTGATGACGCGCGCGGCAAGCCTCGACATGACCGCCGCCGTGTAGCCCGAACCGGTGCCGATCTCGAGCACGCGGTTGCCCGGTTCGACATGAAGGGCCGCGATCACGGCGGCCTGCAGATCGGCGCCCTCGATCGCCTCGCCGCATTCGATCGGCAGCATGCCGTCCGACCAGGCGAGCGCGTGGAACTGGGCTGACAGGAAACCACGCCGCGGCGTCGCCTCGAAGGCGGCGACCAGCGGCTTCGGCGCCGTGCCCCTGCCCCGCAGCCTGAGCAGGAAAGCGGCGAAACCTTCGCGGTCGTCGATGCCGGTATTCATGCAAAAACCGTGTTCATGCCAAAACCTTATCTATGACAGCGCCTTGGTCAGTTGGTCGCGCAGTTCATGGGCGGTGAGGTCGAGCTGCAGCGGCGTCACCGACACCAGGCGGTTGCGCATCGCGTAAAGGTCGGTGCCCTTCTTGCCTTCGACCGGCTCGCGGCCGAAGCGCAGCCAGTAGTAAGGCAGGCCGCGACCGTCCCGCCGCTCGTCGACCCAGAGGCTGTGAACCAGCTTGCCCTGCGAGGTGACGACGGTGCCCTCGACCTCGTCGGGCGCGCAGTTCGGAAAATTGACGTTGAGCAGCACGCCTTCCGGCAGCGGCGTTTCCACAAGTCTCTTGAGCAGCGCCGGCGCCAGCGCCTCGGTCGTCTCGTAAGGAACCACGCGGTCCTCGCCGACATAGGAATAGGCCTGGCTGACCGCGATCGAGCGCACGCCGAGCAACGCGCCTTCCATGGCGCCCGCCACGGTGCCGGAGTAGGTGACGTCGTCGGCGATGTTGGCGCCGGAATTGACGCCGGACAGGATGAGGTCCGGCGGTCCGGGCAGGATCTTCTTCGTGCCCATGATGACGCAGTCGGTCGGCGTGCCGCGCACGGCATAATGCTTCTCGCCGATCTTGCGCAGCCTGAGCGGCTCCGAGATCGACAGCGAATGCGCATAGCCGGACTGGTCCTGCTCCGGCGCCACCACCCAGACATCGTCCGACAGCGTGCGCGCGATGCGTTCGAGCGACGCCAGCCCTTCGGCGTGGATGCCGTCGTCATTGGTCAGGAGAATGCGCATCGAGTCACTTCGCTTCGATCTTGGCGAGACCACCCATGTAAGGCCGCAGCACTTCAGGAATGGTTACGCTGCCGTCCTCATTCTGGTAGTTCTCGATGACGGCAATAAGAGCGCGCCCGACCGCCGTGCCCGAGCCGTTCAACGTATGAACGAAACGGTTGCCCTTGCCGTCCTTGTCCTTGTAGCGGGCATCCATGCGCCTGGCCTGGAAATCGCCGCAGACCGAGCAGGACGAGATTTCGCGATAGGCGTTCTGTCCCGGCAGCCAGACCTCGATGTCGTAGGTCTTGCGCGCGCCGAACCCCATGTCGCCGGTGCAGAGCGTCACCGTGCGGAACGGCAGGCCGAGCCGCTTCAGCACCTCCTCGGCGCATTGCGTCATGCGCTCATGCTCGGCGATCGAGCTTTCCTGGTCGGTGATCGAGACCAGCTCGACCTTGTAGAACTGGTGCTGGCGCAGCATGCCGCGCGTGTCGCGCCCGGCCGAGCCCGCTTCCGAGCGGAAGCACGGCGTCAGCGCCGTGTAGCGCAGCGGCAGCTTTTCGTGCGCGGTGATCTCCTCGCGCACGAGGTTGGTGAGCGGAACCTCGGCCGTCGGGATGAGGCCGAGACGGCCATCGCCATGCGGCGTGAAGAACAGGTCTTCCTCGAACTTCGGCAGCTGGTTGGTGCCGAACAGCACCTCGTCGCGCACCATCAGCGGCGGAATGATCTCTTCATAGCCGTGCTCGGTGGTGTGCAGGTCGAGCATGAACTGGCCAAGCGCGCGTTCCATGCGCGCCAGCTGGCTCTTCAGCACGGTGAAACGCGCGCCGGACAGTTTCGCCGCGCGCTCGAAATCCATCATGCCGAGCGCTTCGCCGATCTCGAAATGCTCCTTCACCCAGTTCGGCCGCGTCGGCACGTCGCCGACGATGCGCTTGACGACATTGTCGTGCTCGTCCTTGCCGACAGGCACGTCCTCCAGCGGCACGTTGGGCAGCACCGCCAGCGCGTCGTTCAGCGCCTTGTCGAGCTCGCGCTCGCGCGCCTCGCCGTTCTGGATGAACGCCTTGATGTCGCTGACTTCGCCCTTGAGCTTTTCGGCAAGTGCGGCATCGCCTGAACGCATGGCATTGCCGATCTCCTTCGAGGCGGCATTGCGGCGCTCCTGCTTGACCTGCAATTCGCTCAGATGCGAACGCCGCGCCTCGTCTTTGGCGATCAGATCGTCGACCGCGGACTGCGCCTCGCCCGCCGACCACGAGCGCTTCACCAGCGCCTCGACAAGGGCCTTCGGGTTTTCGCGAATCCATTTGATGTCAAGCATGGTCGATCCTCAAAAGTCATGCATGTCGCCCAGAAGTGTGCCGCGGTTCTGGGACAACGACATGCATCAAAGCTAAGACTTAAAGCGCGTCGCTTGAATCCGTTTCAGCGCGACGCGCTTCAAGGACCGAGGGGGTAAACCGCATCCGCCATCGATGCAAGACGGCGGATAAGCGCGCCGCCGCGATTTCCCGACCGGAAAGCCCCGTTTAGGTGGACGAGGCGTCCGGCGTGTTGCTAGCGACGGAGTTCCCCGCTTCCGCCTGCTCGCGCGCCAGGCGGTCGCGCGCCTGGGCGCGCTCGATCATGCGCGATGACCAGATGGCGACTTCGTAGAGGATGATGGTCGGGATGGCGAGGCCGCACTGGCTCATCGGATCCGGCGGCGTCAGCACCGCGGCGACCACGAAGGAAAGCACGATCGCCCATTTGCGCTTCTCGGCCAGCGCCTGCGACGACAACAGGCCGACGCGCGTCAAAAGACTGGTCACCACCGGCAGCTGGAACACCAGGCCGAAGGAAAAGATCAGCGTCATGATCAGGCTGAGATATTCCGACACCTTCGGCAGCAGCGAAATCTGCACCTGGTCGTTGGTGCCGACCTGCTGCATGGCCAGGAAGAACCACATCACCATCGGGGTGAAGAAGAAATAGACCAGCGAGGCGCCCATCAGGAACAGGATGGGCGAAGCGATCAGGAACGGCAGGAAGGCGCTGCGCTCGTTCTTGTAGAGACCCGGCGCGATGAACTTGTAGATCTGCGTGGCGATCAGCGGGAAGGCGATCACCATGCCGCCGAACATGGCAAGCTTCACCTGGGTGAAGAAGAACTCCTGCGGCGCGGTATAGATCAGCTCGACCTTGTGTGGATCGAGCCCCGCCCATTGCGTCGCCCATTTGAACGGGATGACCAGCAGGTTGAACAGGCGCTTGGCGAAGAAGAAGCAGACGAGAAATGCGACGAAGAAGCCGCCCAGCGACCAGATAAGGCGGCGGCGCAGCTCTATGAGATGCTCGATCAGCGGCGCCGACGATTTCTCGATTTCTTCCCGCTCCTCGTCCGATACGCTCACTTGGCGGCTCCCGCCGTCTTCTTGGTGTCGGTTGTCTTCTTGGTCGCAGGCTTCTTGGCCGCGGCAGGCTTCGCCTCAGCCTTGGCGGCAGGCGCGGCGGCCTTGACCTGAGCCGGCGCGGCTTTGGCCGGCGCTTTTGCAGCCGGTGCCTTTGACGCGGTTGCCGTTTTCGCCGCGGCGCCGACCGTCCTGGCCTTGGCGGTCGCGGCCTTTTTCGCGGGCTTGGCCGCTGCGGGTGCTTCGGAAGCCGGCGCGGTAACAGAAGCGTCGGTCATGGCCGGAAAGGTCGGAGCGGCCGAGGCGGCCTCGGTTCCGTTGAGGCCGGGCATGTCCGTCGCGCCGTTCTTGAGCGGTTCGGCGGCCTGCGGCGTCGCTGCTGCCGGCGCCGCCGGATCGGCGGCCGGCTTCGGCTTCATCATCGTATCGACGCCGGCGCGCACATCGGCCGCTGCCTGCTCGAACGGATTGAGCTGCTTGCGCACCTCGTTCATCGGATTGAGGCCGCGAAGACTGTCGATCGAGCTCTTCACGTCGTCGAGCTCGGCTTCCTTCAGCGCTTCGTTGAACTGCTTCTGGAAGTCGCCGGCCATGGCGCGCAATTTCGCCGCGGTGCGACCGAAAGTGCGAAGCATGTTGGGCAAATCCTTGGGCCCGACGACCACGATCATGACGACCGCGATCACCAGCAGTTCGCTCCAACCGACTTCGAACATGGCAATCTAATCCGACGCGTGCATGCCGCCCGCACATGCGAAGCGGTTTTGGGACAACGGCATGCTCAAAGCAACAACCGGGATCAGCTCTTGCTGACCTTTTCCTTGGCCGGCGAAACAGTCTCGTCGGCGCGGTGCTCGACGGTGCGCTTGTCGTCAACGTCGTCGTCAGCCATTCCCTTCTTGAAGCTCTTGATGCCCTTGGCCATGTCGCCCATCAGCTCGGGGATCTTGCCACGGCCGAACACCAGAAGCACGATGACCAGCACGATCATCCAGTGCCAAATCGAAAACGAACCCATTGCTACTCTCTCTCGAATGTTTTCCCTGGCGATGATCTATGCGTTTTCGCTCGGGGATTCAAACACAACCGCAATGAAGTTGATAAAATGGCTAGCGGATGTCACGCACTTTCAGCGTGAGCGCCTTGCTACGAATCCGCGCAGGCCTTGCTAATAAACCATTCGCGCCGGTTTCGTGGTCACTCTTCCGTGACGCGCGGCGTCAGCAGCCCGAGCTCCTCGAGGTCGATATCGGTCAGCGCATCCTCGTCCTCGGCGAGCGCGTCCGGATCGGCCGGCGGCACCGGCATCGAGAAGTTGGCCGGCATGCGCGTCGAAAGCAGGCCGGCGCCCTTCAACTCCTCCATGCCGGGCAGATCGCGGATTTCCTCCAGCGCGAAATGATCGAGAAAAGCGTCGGTCGTGCCGTAGGTCACCGGCCGTCCGGGCGTGCGGCGGCGGCCGCGCATCCTGACCCATTCCGTTTCGAGCAGCGTGTCGAGCGTGCCTTTCGACGTTTCGACGCCCCGGATGTCTTCGATCTCGGCCCGCGTGACCGGCTGATGGTAGGCGATGATCGCCAGCACTTCGAGCGCCGCGCGCGACAGCTTTCTCTGCTGGACGGAGTCCCGGCTCATCAGGAAAGCCAGATCGCCCGCGGTGCGGAAGGCCCAGGCGTCGCCGACCCGCACTAGGTTGACGCCGCGCTTGGCATAGATTTCCTGCAGGTCCGCCATCGCGGCGGCGATGTTGACGCCCTCGGGCAGGCGCGCGGCGAGCTGCCTTTCGCTGACCGGCTCGGCGCTGGCGAAAATGATCGCCTCGGCCATGCGCACGGCTTCGGACAATTGCAGCCGCTCGGCGGGGTTTTCAATGGAACCCTGTTCGGCCATATCGTCGTCCGGTTCGTCCTCGACCTTGAACGGGATGACCGAAGCGTTGGCGCGTTCGCTCATGATACCACCTCGACTGCCCTGACCCCTTGCGCGCGGCCGCGCAGATAGATCGGCGCGAACACCTGTTCCTGCCGCACTTCCAATTTGCCCTCGCGCACCATTTCGAGCGTCGCCGCGAAGGAACTGGCGATCGCCGTGCGTTTCTCTTCCGGCGCCGCCAGATATTCGATCAGGAAGCTGTCGAGCGCCGTCCAGTCGCCGACCGAGCCGACCAGCCGTGCCAGCACCTCGCGCGCATCCTTCAGGGACCACACGGCGCGCCGGGCGATCGTCACATTGTTGATCGCCTGCCGCTGGCGCTGCTGCGCATAGGCAGTGAGCAGATCGTAGAGCGAAGCCGAAAAGCTATTGCGCTTCTCGATGATGACCATTTCCGGCATGCCGCGCGCAAAGACATCGCGGCCGAGACGGTTGCGGTTGACCAGCCGCGCCGCGGCGTCGCGCATGGCCTCCAGCCGCTTCAGCCGGAATTGCAGCACCGCCGCCAGTTCCTCGCCGCTTTCGCCCTCCTCGCCCGGCTGTTTCGGGATCAAGAGCTTCGACTTCAGGAAGGCGAGCCATGCCGCCATCACCAGATAATCGGCGGCAAGCTCGAGCCTCAGCGCCCGCACCTTCTCGATGAAGGCCAGATACTGCTCCGCAAGCGCCAGGATCGAAATGCGCGCCAGATCGACCTTCTGGTTACGGGCAAGATGCAGGAGAAGATCGAGCGGACCTTCGAAACCGGCCACGTCGACCACCAGCGACGGGTCGCCTGTCAGGCGTGAATCGTCGTTCTCGGCCCACAGACGGTCCATCGGTGCGGCCTTCGCGGCCTTGCCTTCCAATGTCTCCGCCACTTGCCTTTCGTCCCTTCGGTTCAGGCCACCGCTTCGAAATAGGTGGCAAATTCCGCGCGTATCGCCGTTTCGTCGGCGACGTCGCGATCCTTTATATAGGTCAGCGCCCGCTCCGCGCGCTGCATGGACTTGCCCGACAGCGCCGCCGTGCGCGAGGCGATCCCCGACATCTCCTCGAAAACGCCGTTGCAGTGAAGGACGAGATCGCAGCCGGCCGCAAGGATCGAGGCCGCCTTTGTCGGGAAATCCCCAGAAAGTGCCTTCATCGAGGTGTCGTCGCTCATCAACAGCCCGTCGAAGCCGATCTCGCCGCGGATCACCTGATTGACGACCTTGGCGGACGTCGTCGCCGGATTGTCGGGGTCGACGGCGCTGTAGACGACATGCGCGGTCATCGCCATCGGCAGCTCGTTCAACGCCTTGAACGKGGCGAAATCATGCCGACTGAGCTCGTCGAGCGGCGTATCGACGGTCGGCAGCGCGAAATGCGTGTCGGCAAAGGCGCGGCCATGGCCGGGAATATGCTTCATCACCGGCAGCACGCCGCCCGACATCAATCCCTCGGCCGAAGCGCAGCCGAGCTCGATCACCGCGTCGGGCTCCTTGCCATAGGCGCGCGCGCCGATGACGTCGCTGGCGCCTTCGACCGGAACGTCGAGCACCGGCAGGCAGTCGGCCGTTATGCCCAGGCGGGAGAGATCGAAGGCATGCAGCCGCGCCATCAGCCAGGCCGCGCGGCGGCCGGCTTGCTTGTCCTCGCGCCACAACGCGCCGAGCGCGCCGCCCGCGGGATAGTTCGGCGCCAGCGGCGGACGCAGGCGCTGCACCCGGCCGCCTTCCTGGTCGATGAAGACCGGGGCGCCTGGACGGCCGACGCAGTCACGCATCGAGGCGACAAGGTCGCGGATCTGCCCGGCCTCGCCGATGTTGCGCGCAAACAGGATGAAGCCCCAAGGGCGTTCGTCCCGATAGAAGCGGATTTCGTCTTCGGTGAGGGCTTTCCCGGCGCAGCCGAGGATCATGGATTTTGATTCGCTCATGGACGGAAGCTTAAGGCTTTGAGCGGGCAAAGGGAATCACCCCTGCCCTCGGACCGGCCAAAGCCCGCAACCGTCCACAACGAAAAGCCGGCGCGGCCTTACGGCGGCGCCGGCTCTGAGAGACCAATATCCCGTCAGCGCGATACGAAGCAGTTGCCGCCGGCCGCCTTGTAGCTGGTGCAAAGATTGATCGCATCGTTGCGCGACTGGGCCGGGACGCGGACACGGTAGAAGGTGCCCTTGCCTGCGACCTCGGCCTTGACGATGTTGGCGGTGCGGCCGGAGAGCACGCTGCCATAACGGCGCTGCAGGTCCTGATAGGTCGACTGCGCGCTCTCGACCGTCGGCTGCGAGGCGATCTGCATCGACCACGAGCCGCCGCCGGCCGCCGCCGCCGGATCGATGGAAGCGACCTGGTCCGGCTTGACCTCGCCGACGATATCGACCGGCTGGTCGGACGGGCGCGCCGGCGCCACCGGCACCGTTGCCGGGGTGTTGGCCGACTGCGCCTTGGCTTCAATCTTCTTGGCAGGCTTCGCCGGCTTGATGGTCGCTGCATCAGCCTGGCCCGTATCGGCCTGGCCCGCGTCGGAAGCCACTGTTCCCGTCTGCTGGCCGTCGGAGGCCTGCGCGACATGCTGCGGCGCTGGATCGCTCGGCTCGGCCGCCGCGACCTTCGGCGCAACCGGGGCCGGATCCTCGCGCGGCACCAGCGAGCCGTCAGGCTTGACCATCATGGTCTTCACCTTGCGCGGCGCGACGGCGACGACATCGTTGTTGTTGGCGGTGTTTTCGGCATCCTGCTGCAACACCTGGGCGATGCGGTCTTCCGACTTCGGCGCCGGCGCGGCCGGCTGCGCGCTTACCGGTGCGGCAGGTTGCGCGCCTTCGGGCACAGCGGCTTGTTCGACGCCGGGCAACGCCGAGCTTGAATTGTCGGCGGCATCAGTACCCGCCGCGGCGCCGTTATCGTTGGGCGAAAGATCGACCACGCGGCTCTGCGGCGGCTCCTTCGAGGCCAGGTCCACGGGCTGCTCGGTGGTGTTCACCAGCTTCTGCTGCACCGGCTCGGCGGGCTTGGCCGCGCCGGCGCCCTTGGTCACCGCGTCATAAACCTTGTTGTCCTGGTTCGGCACAACCGTGCCGCCCGGATTTTCCGGCTTCACCTTGATCGGCGAATTGTCGGCCTTGACGATCACCGGAGCCTCGCTGCCGCCCTTGCCGCCGAAGGAGAAGGCCAGAGCGCCAAGACCGCCAAGAACCACGACGGCGCCGACGAGCGCCGCCACCATCATGCCGCGCCGGCGCGGCTGCGCCGCCTCACGCTCGGCAAGCCCGGGGATCGCCATCGCTTCCTCGAGCTCAGGGTCGTAATCGAGCTCTTCGCTGGCGAAGTCGTCCTGCTGCGAAACCGGCCGACTGCCGGGCAGATCGTCGGCGTCGTAATCGTTGGCGACGGCGAACGAAGCCTGAGCAGGCGGAGCCGCCGGGGTCTCGGCGCGCAAGTCGCGACGGTCATAGCCGTTGAAACCGGCATTGTAGGATTCGTCGTCATAGCCGCGGTTTGGCACGGGCGCCGACGCGATCTCCGTCGCGTTCATATCGGTGAGCAGGCTGGCGAATTCCGCATCGAGATCGTCGTAAGCGGGGGCCGCCGGCTGGTCTTCCTCGAAGCTGAGCTCCGGAATGTCGAGGTCGTCGGCGAGCGCAACCACGCGCTCCGGAACATCGACAGTCTCCACATCCGGCACGTCCTCATGCCGGCGAGCCTGCGACGAAGACGCCGGCTTGGCGTAGGTGGAATAATCCACTGCCGGTTCGCTGCGATAGTCAGGCGAGGCAGGCGCCGCCATCTGCACCGGCGACGAAGGCGCTGCCTGCGCTGGAGCCGAGGGCACTGCCTGCACCGGCGCCGGGGACGCCGGCTGGGCGGCGAACGAAGCCTGCACCGGGGCGGCGGTCGGGGTCGAACGGCTCCACGACCTTGACGGCTCGGCGGAATGGAGCCAGCCGGACGAATTTGCCGGAGACTTCGCCTGGGCGGCGGCCTCCTGCTCGGCCTCGATACTCCGGGCGAAAGCGGCGCCGAAGGCGTCGTCGTCGAAATCAACGTCCGGTTCGGCCCTGGAAGGCTCGGTCTTGGCCGGGGCCACAAAATCCTGGCGGTCGAGCTCGCTGGCAAGCAGGTCGTCCAGGTCGCTTTCGACCGGCTGAGCACCCTGCCCGTTCGGCGCCGGCTGGTGCTCGTCGAGATCCCAGTCGAGATCGTCGGCTGCCGCCTTCCCGCTCGCGTGGCTCTCGGGTTCCGCAACCAGCCGTGGCGCGGGAGCAGGCTCCATGACCGCCGGCATCGGCCGCGCGGTCATGGCGCCGAGCAGCGCATTGAGCTCGTCCTCCAGGCTACGCTCGCTGGCGGCCGGCTTCATCGGCTCAACGGCGGCGACCGGCGGCACCGGAGCAGCGACGACGGGAGCCGGCTCAACCACGGCCGGTTGCGGCGCGGCAACGGGCTCGACGACCGGAACTTGCGGCTCCTCGTTCAGCGCATCGCGGAAGCTGAGTTCGAAATCGTCCTCGAGGGTCAGTGCGGCGGTAGGTTCGGGCGCGGCGAACTCCGGCTCGGCGGTAAAGTGGGCCGTCTCGACTTGGGGCTCGACCATTGGCGCGGGCTCGTCGTCAAGCGACAGCGCCGGCTCCTGAAGACCCTCATCCTGGTCCGCATTGATATCGGCATCGCTCATCGCCTGGTCGAAATGGCCAGCGAAATCATCCTCGGAAATCAACGGGGCGGCGGCATGAGCTTCGACCGGCTCGACGGCCGGCGCGTGCTGCTCCGGCTCGTGGCTCTCAAACGACAGCTCGTCTTCGAGCGACATCTGGACCGCATTGTCGAAATCGGCGTCGAACGCCTCCTCGCTCGCAGCCTGCACGGCTTCGACGGCGTCCTGACGGGTGTCAGCCGGCTCATAGTCTAGGTTGGCGGACTCGTGATGGTCGAGCTGGAAATCCTGGTCCAGCGAAGCCGCCATTTCCTGATCGATCGGAAACTCGTCCCCAAGCGGCGAGGCATCAAGCGGCGAGACATCCAGCGAACTGGCGACCGCCTTATCGAAATCATCGTCGAAAGCCACTTCCGGCTCGGGAGCCGCTTGTGACTCAGACGCGAAATGGGCCTCCGCCGCAATGTCCGGCTCCGGCGCGACATGCGGCTCGGCCGCGAAATCCGGCTCCGGCGCGCGGGCCACGACGAAGTCGGCATGATCCGCCGCGTCGTCGAACACGAAATCCTGCTCGAAGGAGGCGGTAAGCTCGTCGTCATTCGCGGGACCGCTGGCAGCCTCGAGGGCCGTCTCATTGCTGATCCGATGCAGCGCCGCCTGCTGGGTGACCGGCGCGCTTTCCTCGACGGAATCGAACTCGCCCATCAACTCCTTCTCGAGGTCGATGTCGAAATCGTCAGCCTCCACGGCCTGATTGGCCGGCATGGCCTTCTCGACCGCGGGGGCCGGCTGCCGCACCGGCTGGCGCGGGTCGAAACCCATGATCCGGGTCAGTTCCGCGAACGGATCATCGTCGGCGATGTCGTTGTGGTCGGCTACTTTCAGCGGGGTTCTGTCTGCCATTATTGTTCCCGAACTCGCACAAAGTCGGACGCCATGGACGTCGCGCAGGGTTGGCCCTTACCAGCGCAATGTGGGCAAAAGGTGACAGGTTTTTTAGTCAAACCTAACGCATTTCAGTGGGCGCGTCTGCCCCGATCAGCGTCAGGCCGGAGGTCAAGACATCCGAAACAGCCTGCACCAGCCCTAGTCTGGCATAGGTTGATTCTCGGTCGTTAACCTTAACAAAACGTAAGTCCTGGTTGTCATGGCCGCGATTCCACTGTGCATGGAAGCCGGAGGCCAGATCGTAAAGGTAAAATGCAAGCCGGTGCGGCTCCAGCGAAAGCGCCGCGGACTCGATCAGCCGCGGGTATTCGGCCAGCTTCCTAATCAGCGCGATTTCGCCCTCGTCAGCCAGCGCGGCCACGGAAGCCGCGAGCCGGTTGCGGTCGAAATTCGCCTCGCCGAGCTGCTCGCTCGCCTGCCTGAAGACGGAATGGCAGCGCGCCGACGCGTATTGCACATAGAACACCGGATTGTCCTTCGACTGCTCCGTGACCTTGGCGAAGTCGAAATCGAGCGGCGCGTCGTTCTTGCGGTAAAGCATCATGAAGCGGATCGGGTCGCGGCCGACCTCCTCCACCACGTCGCGCAGGGTGACGAAATCGCCGGACCGCTTCGACATCCGGACCGGCTCGCCGTCGCGGAACAATTTGACAAGCTGGCAAAGYAGAACCGTCAGCTTGACGCTATCGCCGGCAACCGCCCGCGCCAGAGCCTCGAGCCGCTTCACATAGCCGMCGTGGTCGGCGCCGAGCACATAGATCAGATCGACGAAGCCACGCTCGACCTTGTCCTTGAGATAAGCGACGTCGGCGGCGAAATAGGTGAACGAACCATCCGACTTGACGAGCGCCCGGTCCATGTCGTCGCCGACCGCGGTCGAGCGGAACAAAGTCTGCTCGCGGTCCTCCCAGTCGTCCGGCTTCTCGCCCTTGGGCGGCGGGAGCGTGCCCTTGTAGATATGCCCTTTGAGCGTCAAGTCGGCGATTGCCGCCCTGATCTTCCTGGCGTTGTCGGCATGCAGCGTGCGCTCGGAGAAGAACACGTCGTGATGCACGTTGAGCAGCGCCAGATCCTCGCGGATCATCGCCATCATCGCGTCGACGGTGCGATCCTTGACGATCGCCAGCGCCTCCTCTTCCGGCATTTGCAGCAGGCCGCGGCCGAATTCCTTGGCCAGCGCCTGGCCGACTGGGACCAGATAGTCGCCCGGATAGAGACCGGACGGGATCTCGCCGATGTCGTCGCCGAGCGCCTCGCGGTAGCGCAGGAAGGCTGAGCGGCCGAGCACGTCGATCTGGGAACCGGCGTCGTTGATGACATATTCCTTGGTCACGTCGTAGCCGGCGAAGGCCATCAGATTGGCGAGTGTGTCGCCGACCACGGCGCCGCGGCAATGGCCGACATGCATGGGCCCGGTCGGGTTGGCCGAGACATATTCGACATTGGCCTTGCGGCCGCCGCCGATGGTCGAGCGGCCATAATTGCGTCCCTCGCCGAGCAGCGCCGACAGATGCGCGTGCCAGAACGCGTCCTTGAGCCTGAGATTGACGAAGCCGGGCCCAGCGATCTCGGCCGAGGCGATATCGGCGTCGCCCCGCAGCGCTTCGGCGAGTTTCTCGGCAAGCGCGCGCGGGTTCTGCCCGGTGGGCTTGGCCAGCACCATCGCCGCGTTGGTGGCGAGGTCGCCATGACTGGCGTCGCGCGGCGGCTCGACCGCGATGCGCGACAGGTCGAGCGCGGCCCCTTCCTTGTCCTTCAGGTCAAGGGCTTCGACGGCCTTTACGATCCGCGCGTTGAAATCGGCGAAGATATTCATTGGAAGTGCTCTGGGCTTTATGAGGCGACCGGCCCAACGGCCGGCAAAATCGAGGCTCGCCCTAGCCCAAATCGGGCGTATGGTCAAACAGACGCCGATGTTCCTTCAAGGCATAGGTGTCGGTCATGCCGGCCAGGAAGTCGGCGACGCTGCGCGCCTTGATGCGGTCCTCGGCCCGGTCGAGCCCTTCGCGCCAGCCATCCGGCATGGCGCGCGGATCGGCGAAATAGACGTCGAACAGTTCCCGCACGATGCGCTCGGCGTCGGCCCGCACCCGCATCACTTCCGGATGCCGGTAAAGATGCTTGTAGAGGAAAGCCTTCAATTCCTTCTCGGCCGCGGCCATGCCTGTCGAGAACGTCACCAGGGTCTCGCCCGCCGCCCGCACCGCATCGGCGCTGTCCGGCTTCAGGCGTTCGATATTGCCGGTGGTCGATGCGATGACATCCTCGACCATCAGCGTGATCTGCCGGCGCATCAGTTCGTGGCCGGTGCGGACATCGTCGAGCTGAGGATATCTGGCGCGCACGCCCTTCAGGATCGAGCCAGGCAGGCCGACTTCCCCCAACATATCCAGCGTCAGCAGGCCGGCACGCAGGCCGTCGTCGATGTCATGGGTGTTGTAGGCGATGTCGTCGGCGATCGCGGCGCATTGCGCCTCGATGCCGGCGAAGCGGTCGAGCTCCAGGTCGTGCAGTTCGGAATAGTCGCGGATCGCCTGCGGCACCGGACCCTTGAGCCCCTTCCCGCTCGCATCGGTCAACGGGCCGTTATGCTTGACCAGCCCTTCCAGCGTTTCCCAGGTGAGGTTCAGCCCGTCGAATTCGGCATAGCGCCGCTCGAGCCGCGTCACCACGCGCAGCGACTGCGCGTTGTGATCGAAGCCGCCCCAGGCCGCCATCTTCTCGTTGAGCGCGTCCTCGCCGGTATGGCCGAAGGGCGTGTGGCCGAAATCATGCACAAGAGCCACAGCCTCGGCGAGGTCCTCGTCGCCACGCAATGCCCGCGCCAGCGCGCGAGCGATCTGCGCCACCTCGATCGAATGCGTCAACCGGGTGCGATAGTGGTCGCCCTCATGCGCGACGAAAACCTGCGTCTTGTGCTTCAGCCGACGAAAGGCGGTGGAATGGATGATGCGGTCGCGATCACGCTGGAACGGCGTTCGGGTCGGGCTTTCCGGCTCGTCGAACAGGCGGCCGCGCGAGCGCGCCGGGTCGCTCGCGTAAGCCGCGCGCGGCCGATCGCCGAACCCGATGTCGCCGAGAGCATCCTCGCCCTGCCGCTCGTCCATTGATCCACCAGTTGACTTGGCCACGCCCGCTTCATACCTATCATGTGAAACCGAAAGCAAGGTGACGCCGATGGGCGCTGATGCCAAGACTGCCATGAAGGTCGAAATGACCGACGCCGCGGCAAAGCGGATCGCCAGGATCGTCGCCGGCGAACCGGGCAAGACCGCCCTGCGCGTTTCCGTCGAAGGCGGCGGCTGCTCCGGCTTTTCCTACAAATTCGATCTCGTCGCAGATGCGAATGATGATGATGTCGCCATCGAGAAGGACGGCGCGACCATCCTGATCGATGATTTGTCGCTGGTCTATATGGGCGGCTCGGTGATCGACTTCGTCGATGATTTGATGGGCCAGTCCTTCCAGATCAGGAACCCGAACGCGGTCGCCTCCTGCGGCTGCGGCACCAGCTTCTCCATCTGATCGGCTGCAATTTCGCAGGCCTATGACCGGTGCGAACCGGGTAGCGCATGGCTGCGTCGGCTGACTATTGGCAGGAATGCGACCGGACGCCMTTTCTAAAGAGCCGTGCAGGCAATACGATCCGCTGCGTCGAACGCCTTCCGTCCGAACAGCATCGAGGCCTGCATGAAGATCGTCACCTGGAACATCAACGGCGTTCGCGCCCGCATCGGCAACCTCACCCACTGGCTGACCGAAAGCGCGCCCGACATCGTGTGCCTGCAGGAGATCAAGACGGTCGACGACCAGTTCCCGCGCGCCGAGATCGAGGCGCTGGGCTATAACGTCGAGACCAACGGCCAGAAGAGCTTCAACGGCGTCGCGATCCTGTCGAAGCTTCGTTTCGACGAGGTCAACCGCGGTTTGCCGGGGGACGATGCGGACGACCATGCCCGCTTCATCGAAGGCGTCTTTTCGACCGACCAGGGCGCCCTGCGCGTCGCTTCGCTTTATCTGCCCAACGGCAACCCAGTCGATGACGAGCGGAAGTTTTCCTATAAATTGGCCTGGATGGCGCGGCTGGAGCGCTGGGCGGAAGAACGGCTGCGGCTCGAGGAAGCGCTGGTGCTGGCCGGCGACTACAACGTCATTCCGGAGCCCGCCGACGCCCGCTTTCCCGAAAACTGGCTGGGCGACGCGCTGTTCCAGCCGCAGACGAGGCAGGCCTTCCGCCGGCTGAAGAATCTCGGCTTCACCGAGGCGGTGCGCTCGGTGACGGACTCGGCCGRCGTCTACACCTTTTGGGATTACCAGGCCGGCGCCTGGCAAAAGAACAACGGCATCCGCATCGACCACCTGCTGCTGTCGCCGGAAGCCGCCAACCGCTTCTCGTCGGCCTCGGTGGAAAAGCACGTGCGCGCCTGGGAGAAGCCTTCCGACCACGTGCCGGTCGCGATCGAGCTCAGCCTGCAGCCCGCCTGAGACGTTCTGGACCAGATATCGCCACAAATCCGGTTTTTGATGCGGATTGCTGTGGGGGTTGAATGGCGATCCGATTTCTTTTCCGGCCGGTCGGCCTTGCTTTGGCGCTTGCCGTGCCGACGCCCTCGTTGGCGGCGCCGACCTGCTTGGCCAACGGCAAGTCCTTCACTATCGGCCAGACGGCGTGCCTGACTGTTGCCGGCGAAAGCCACCTCGCCCGCTGCGACATGGTTCTGAACAACACGTCCTGGACGAAGATCAAGGACGAATGTCCGGGAGACGCGCCGAAACCGCACCCGACATCGATCTCGACCCCGGCGCCCGGCCCAGCGCCGACTGAGCCGACCGAAAACTGAGGCTCCGCTGATCTCCCATCGAGGCTACGCTATGCACAGATTTTCTGTGGCTGGCGCGACTGATCAGGCCCCGGCTTGATTGCCACGTGGTTCCCCCAATCCGTCGCTGCTTCGCAGCACCACCTTTCCCCCCTCCGGAGGGAAAGGAAGGGAGCCTGCCCGACGAGCGTCGACGGCAAATAAGCTTGGCGCCTTTCCTCTACCCCGTCGATCGGGGGAGAGGTGGCTCGGCGAAGCCAGGACGGAGTGGGGGTCGACCAGCGCACCATTGGACAATGCATGCGCCACGCTGCCATGCATGCTATCGCCAAAGGCCAGCCGCTTGGAAATCCGGCGCTTACTGGTCGCCGTTGTTGCCTTTGGTCAGGATATCGTCGGCGAGCGAGATCGCGGTCCGGCGATCGGCCTCGCCGGCCGCGGCGAAAGCCTCCTCCTGCATGCTGCGGATCCAGGGCTGGTCGGCGGCCGGAGCCCGCTCAAGCGCGGCCGTCATCATCGCCAGGCCGCGCACGATCTTGCCGCTCTGGAACAGGAGATTGCCGAGCGTCGCCTGCGCGCCGGCATGGCCCTTCTCGGCCGCCAGCTGCAGCCAGCGGCCGGCCTGCTTGACGCTGGCCTTCACGCCGCCCTCACCCTTGAGGAACATCCGGCCGATCTCGAACTGCGCGTTCGGGTTGCGGTAGTTGGCGGCGGCGCGCATGTAATATTCCTGCGCAGCGACGTCGTTCTCCTCGACCGGCGTGCCGGGAATGCCCTTGCGCAGATAGTCGCCGAGCGCCACCAGCGCGTCCGACACATAGCTTTCCTCCGGCGAGCCGGGCTCGACATCCTGGTCGACGATTTCCGAGAAGAACTTGAAGGCGGCATAGTCGTCGCGCGTCACGCCGTCGCCTTCGGCATACATGCGCGCGAGCTTCCACGTGGCGCCAATCTGACCGTTTTCGGCAGCGTATTTATAGGCCTCGACCGCCTGGTCCTTGTGGCCGTTCTTGTAGGCGGAGAAACCGAACTGGAACACGGCCCACGGGCTCGACTGCGGCTTCACGCCGGTCTTGTCGTCGAACACCTTGTCGTCGAAGGCCATGGCCTGCCCAACGGCTGCCAAGGTCGCAAGCGCGACCAGTGCCGAAAAGACAGATGACCTCAACACCTCAGATGTCCGCATAGCAGCGCGTTTCTTCTGCGGCACCCGGATGGGTCACCGCGCCATCGCGGGCCGACCCTACCGTCTGCGCGTATTTCCAGATCGCGCCGGACTGGTAGTCGGTTCTGCGCGCCTTCCAATTCTTTGCCCGGGCCGCCAGCTCGGTGTCCGACAGGGCCACTTCGATGGTGCCTTTCAGGGCGTCGATCGAGATCACGTCGCCATCCTTGACGAGGCCGATCGGTCCGCCGACCGCCGCCTCCGGCCCGACATGGCCGATGCAGAAGCCGCGCGTGGCGCCGGAGAAGCGGCCGTCGGTGATCAGCGCCACCTTGCCGCCCATGCCCTGGCCGTAGAGCGCGGCCGTCGTCGACAGCATCTCGCGCATGCCTGGACCGCCGCGCGGCCCCTCGTAGCGGATGACGAGAACCTCGCCTTCCCGGTAGTTGCGCTGCGTGACCGCTTCGAAGCACTCCTCTTCCGAATCGAAGCAGCGCGCCGGTCCTGAGAATTTCAGTTCCGACATGCCCGCGACCTTCACGATCGCGCCTTCGGGGGCAAGGTTGCCCTTCAAGCCCACAACGCCGCCTGTCTTGGTGATTGGCCGATTGGCGGGACGCACAACATCCTGGCTCTCATTCCAGGAAACGTGCTCCATATTTTCGGCCAAAGTGCGGCCAGTGACCGTCATGCAGTCGCCATGCAGATAGCCGTGGTCGAGCAGCGTCTTCATCAGCAGCGGAATGCCGCCGGCCTCGAACATGTCCTTGGCGACATATTTGCCGCCCGGCTTGAGGTCGGCGATATAGGGTGTCTTCTCGAAGATCGCCGCCACGTCGAACAGGTCGAACTTGATGCCGGCCTCATGCGCGATCGCCGGCAAATGCAGCGCCGCGTTGGTCGAGCCGCCGGTGGCCGACACGACGGTGGCGGCATTCTCCAGCGCCTTGCGCGTGACGATGTCGCGCGGCCGGATGTTTTTGGCGACCAGTTCMATGACCTTTTCGCCCGAGGCGAAATTGAAGCGGTCGCGCATTTCGTAGGGCGCCGGCGCGCCGCAGGAATAGGGTAGCGCCAGGCCGATCGCCTCGGCGACCGTGGCCATGGTGTTGGCGGTGAACTGGGCGCCGCAGGAACCAGCGGAAGGACAGGCCGCCTGCTCGATCTCGAGCAGCTCGGCATCGCTGATCGACCCGACCGAATGCTGCCCGACCGCCTCGAACACGTCCTGCACGGTGATTTGCCGGCCGCGATAGCTGCCGGGCAGGATCGAGCCGCCATAGATGAAGATCGACGGCACGTTGAGCCGCACCATCGCCATCATCATGCCGGGCAGCGACTTGTCGCAGCCGGCAAGGCCGACCAGGGCATCGTAGCAATGGCCGCGCATGGTGAGCTCGACCGAATCGGCAATCACCTCGCGCGAAACCAGCGACGACTTCATGCCCTGGTGGCCCATGGCGATGCCGTCGGTGACGGTGATGGTGCAGAACTCGCGCGGCGTGCCGTTGGCGGCCGCAACGCCCTTCTTCACCACTTGCGCCTGGCGCATCAGCGAGATGTTGCAGGGCGCGGCTTCATTCCAGCAGCTGGCGACGCCGACCAAAGGCTGCGCGATCTCGGCCGCCGACAGGCCCATGGCATAGAGGTACGAACGATGCGGCGCGCGCGCCGGACCTTCGGTCACGTAGCGGCTGGGCAGCTTGGCCTTGGAGATTGCCTTGGCGTCCATCATCGTCCTTGCCGCACACCCCGCGGCYGGTCCCATCGCCGGGCCAACCTGGCACGCATCCCGAGACATAACTCGGGTGCTCCGGGTTTATGGCGGGAAATGGGCAGTTCCCTCGGCAAGCCTTTTAGCGCGGGGGTTGTTCATAAACTGTTGCCAAAACGTCACAATCGTTTGGGGCGCCGGTTACGCGGCGAATCTGCAACAGCGGGCGGAACGGTGAAGCCAAAACAGCAGTCACGCAACGAAAAAGGCCGGGCGATGCCCGGCCTTTTTGTTGAATTCTCAGAAACTTAGAACTTGATCTTGACGCCGCCAGAAATCGCCGTGATCAGATCGTTGCCGACGTCGTAGGTGGCATCTGTACCAGCTGTATATCCATTCGCGTCAGTAAGCGTTCCGGAATGGCCGCTCGTCATGACGCCGATGGCACCCGCCAAGCGAAGCTCAATATTTGGCCGGGGCGTGTAGGCAACACCGCCGCCGAGCGTCCAGGTATCGGTTTGGACGCCATAACCGTGCGAAGTACCGCGATCCCAACTAAGCTGGCCGGCAGCACTCCATTGATCATTGAACTTGTGACCTACGCCGCCCGAAACAGTCCAGCCGTCACGATACATCAGGTCAAGAGAGGTAAGCCGGACCGGCTTGGGGGAAACCGTTGTACACGCGGCCAAACCTCTGGTCTGCTCGGAACAGATCGGAACACTTTGGAGAGTGCTCCAGTTAACCCATTTGATCGAACCAAATGCGAGCCAGCCGGGAGCGATACCCGACTGCAGTTTCAATTCGACCGAGTCAGGCATGTACTGCGTGGAGCCGTAGATTGGGATCATGCCCTGACCAATACTCGTCAGATCCAGCGTTCCCGAGATGTTGTCAAGCTTGACTTTCGAATTGTAGACCAAGCTTGCCCGGAGCGCGATCTCAGGGATTTCGTAGGCAATGCCGGCGCGCCAGCCCCAACCGCTTGCCTCGAGGTCGACGCGGCCCATCGGCGACGGCCCAACTGGATTGAAACCTACCAAGCTCTCCTTGAAGCCTGAAATGTCCTGATAGAACACGCCGCCAATAAAACGGAGCTGGCCCTTACCGGCATCGAACTTGTATGAGCAGGTACCGGCGTAGTTATTGCTCTTGATATCCGTTTCAACGTTCGAAAACGCGCCATTCCACGACGCGCCAGGGGCGGTATGGGCACCCCACGGCTGCGAATAGTCGACCATGCAATCGACGCCCTGCACGACCTGAGCCTTCACGCCGATGCGCGGCACCCAATAAGGCTCAGCTCCGTCGGCAGTAGAACTGAGAAAATTGAAGCCCAACGGCCCCGTTGCATTCTTGTACTTGCGATCCGGCATCACATACGTCGCTTCTGCCTCCGTCGCGACCGGCGCCGGATCGAAAAGCAGATCAATGTCGTAGCCGCCGCGCTCCAGACCGCCGGCATGCGCTGGGTTCATCGCGGCGCCGATCAACGCGATCGAAAAGCAGCCTGCCCCCGCCAGAGCTTTGAGCCGCAAAATATTCATGGAAATCCCTCCCCGAAATACAAGTGGCTCAAGCTAGAACCAATTCGGGTTAATGACGCAACAACGATTTCAAGAGCTGTACATGTACATCTTGACAGCGCGTATTCTTGCTATGGTGGCTGGCGCCACAATTGGCCCCGAAATCGCACCGATAGACGCCTGACAGCTAAAAAAAATCCGCAAAAACCACCCAAAACAGACCAAAAACAGCCCTTTTTGGGTATAGCGGCCCCCATTGTTACATTATGGCAACAATGGGGCGCAAACTTTCCGTTTACGTCAAAATTAACGTAGCGGCACGGCCATTTTCGAGGCAGCTAACGTACCGGAAAGCGCCTCTCCCCGGTGCCGAATCTTGGCCGTCAGCCGGCGTCGCGGACCCTGGTCAAAGCCACCGAAAGCTTCTCCTGCGCCTCACGATATTCGGCGAGTTTCTCACGCTCGGCCTCGACCACCTCTTCCGGCGCATTGGCGACGAACTTTTCGTTCGACAGCTTCTTGTGCAGGCGCGCGATCTCCTCGGTGACCTTCGCCAGTTCCTTCTGCAGCCGCGCTGCCTCGGCCTGGAGGTCGATCAGGCTGCCGAGCGGCAGGCTCACCGTCGCCTCGTTGAGCACGATCTGGGCCGAGCCTTTCGGCGGCGCGTCGGCGAGCGCGATATCGCCGACACGCGCCAGCCGCTTGATCGCCTGGGCGTGGCGCTCCAGCCGCTCCTGCGTCAGCGTATTGGCGCCGATCACCATCAGCGGCGCGATCGCCGCCGGCGGCACATTCATTTCCGAACGCACCGAGCGGATGCCGGAGACAAGATCGACCAGCCAGTTGATGTCGGCGGCGGCCTCCTCGTCCTCGAAGTCGGGCGACGGCCAGGCGGCATGGCAAAGCAGCGAGGAGCGCTCCTTGCCCTCGCCCGCGGTCTGTGCCCAAAGCTCCTCGGTCATGAACGGCATCATCGGATGCAGGAGCTTGTAGATCTCGTCCAGCACGAAGGCGACGCAGGCCCGGCTCTCCGCCTTGGCGGCTTCGTCCGTGCCCATGAACACCGGCTTCAACAGCTCCAGATACCAGTCGCAGAACAGGTTCCAGACAAAGCGGTAGGCCGCGCCCGCGGCCTCATTGAAACGATAGCTGGTGATGCCTTCGGTGACGGCACGCGCCGCCCGCGTCAGCTCGGTCAGGATCCATCGGTTGACCGGCAGCTTGGCGTCGTTCAGCCAGAAAGCGTCGTCGCGCGCGACTTCGTTCATCTCGGCGAAGCGTGTCGCGTTCCACAGCTTGGTGCCGAAATTGCGGTAACCGGCGATGCGGGCCGGATCGAGCTTCACGTCGCGCCCCTGCGCCGCCATGACGGTCAAGGTGAAGCGCAGCGCATCGGCGCCGTATTCGTCGATCAGCTCGAGYGGGTCGATGACGTTGCCTTTCGACTTCGACATCTTCTGCCCGTTCTTGTCGCGCACCAGCGCGTGGACGTAGACCGTGTGGAACGGCTCCTCATCCATGAAGTGCAGGCCCATCWTCATCATGCGGGCGACCCAGAAGAAGATGAT
Source organism: Mesorhizobium sp. LCM 4577 (assembly GCF_001854795.2). Taxonomy (NCBI): domain Bacteria; kingdom Pseudomonadati; phylum Pseudomonadota; class Alphaproteobacteria; order Hyphomicrobiales; family Phyllobacteriaceae; genus Mesorhizobium; species Mesorhizobium sp. LCM 4577. Next base: position 138,592 of record NZ_MDDU01000006.1, read on the forward strand.
GTCGAAGCCGGTCACCAGCACGTCGGTCTGGTAGTAGGTCTTGAGCTCCGGCGTCTGGTCAGGCCAACCGAGCGTCGAGAAGGGCCACAACGCGGACGAGAACCAGGTGTCGAGCACATCCTCGTCGCGGGTCAGGATCTCGCCCGGTTGGAAGTTTTCGAGCTTGTCCTCGACCCAGGCCTTCCACGGCCCTTCCAGCGCCAGATAATATTCAATAGCGGCAGCAAGCGCCTCCTCTTCTGTCTTTTCGACGAAGACATGTCCGTCCGGGCCATACCAGGCCGGGATCTGGTGGCCCCACCAGAGCTGGCGCGAGATACACCAGGGCTGGATGTTCTCCATCCAGTCGAAATAGGTCTTCTCCCAGTTCTTCGGAACGAAGTTGGTGCGCCCCTCGCGCACAGAGGCGATCGCCGGCTTGGCGAGCTCGGCGGCGTTGACATACCACTGGTCGGTGAGGAACGGTTCGATCGGCACGCCGCCGCGATCGCCATGCGGCACGGTATGCCGGTGCGGCTCGACTTTGTCGAGGAATCCGCCGGCCTCCATCAGCTCGACGATCTTCTTGCGGGCAGTGAAACGGTCGAGCCCATCGAGCTCGTCCCACATGGCCTGGCGCGCCGGCGTCACCTCGAGGCCGGCAAGAAAGTCCTCATTGTCCTTCAGCTTGATAGCCGCCTCGACCGTCAGGATGTTGATTGCCGGCAATTTATGGCGCTTGCCGACCTCGAAATCGTTGAAATCGTGCGCCGGCGTGATCTTGACCGCGCCGGAGCCTTTCTCCGGATCGGAATACTCGTCGGCGACGATCGGTATCTTGCGGCCGACGATCGGGAGCACGACGTTGCGGCCGACCAGATCGGTGAAGCGCTCGTCATCCGGATGCACGGCGACAGCCGTGTCGCCGAGCATCGTCTCGGGACGCGTCGTGGCGACCGTGATGAAGGTCTTCGGGTTCTCGGGGTCGAACGCCTCGCCTTCGATCGGATAGCGGAAGTGCCAGAGATTGCCGTTCACCTCGTGCTGYTCGACCTCGAGGTCGGAAATGGCGGTGAGCAGCTTCGGGTCCCAGTTCACAAGGCGCTTGTCCTTGTAGATCAGACCTTCCTTGTAGAGCGTGACGAAGACCTCCAGCACCGCCTTGGACAGGCCTTCGTCCATGGTGAAGCGTTCGCGCGACCAGTCGGCCGAGGCGCCGAGGCGCTTCAGCTGGTTGAAGATCGCGCCGCCGGATTCGGCTTTCCACTCCCAGACTTTCTCGATGAACTGCTCGCGCGTCAGATCGCGGCGGTGGATCTGCTTTTCCATGAGCTGGCGTTCGACCACCATCTGCGTGGCGATGCCGGCATGATCCATGCCGGGCTGCCAAAGCACGTTCTTGCCGCGCATGCGCTCGAAGCGCACGAGAATGTCCTGCAGCGTGTTGTTGAGCGCATGGCCCATATGCAACGAGCCGGTGACGTTCGGCGGCGGGATGACGATGGTGAAGGCCTCGGCCCCTTCCTCCGCGCCGGCGCCGGCCCGGAAGGCGTCAGCCTCTTCCCAGATTTTGGCGATCTTCGGCTCGACGGCTTTGGCGTCGTATGTCTTTTCAAGCATGGAGGAAATCCGAACTGTCGGGAACAAGCGTCCGGTGTAAATCGGAAGGTCTTGGCCGAGTCAACCGCGAGAGCTGCGATCGCTCTCACAGATAGGCCGGCCGTGGCCGGCGGCAATCCCAGCCGGTTCCGCAATGGCGCGCCCGGCTGGTGCAAGCCGCCGGCAGATCACTTTGCCTGAACCGCTTCCACGCGACGGCGGCCTCAAACGAAAGCGCCGCCCCAAGGGCGGCGCTCTAAGCCTGCGTGTTCCGGCGGCTTACTGCGCCCCGCGCGCCACGCGCTCGATCTCCTCGCGCACCAGCCTTTCGACCAGCGTCGGCAAATTGTTGTCGAGCCAATCCTGCAGCATCGGCCGCAGCATCTCCTCGGCCATCTCGTCGAAGCTCTTCTTGCCGCGGCTGGCAAAAGCGTCGGAAAGCTCGCCGAAGGCCGCAGCGACCTGCCGGCCCGTATGCTCCGAAAGGATCGCGGGCCGCGCCGGCTGCGCCTCCGGTTCGGATGCCCGGGAGCCGCCGGCTTGCGCGGAAGCGTCCGCCGCCCGAACCTCTTCCTTGTCGATCTCGACCTTCTCGATCTCGACCCACGATGCGGCTTCCGGCGCCCGGGCGGTCGGCTTCGCGGTGACCGTGCTGCCGCCCGCCGCCGCGATTTCCCGCCGCCAATCGGTGACAATGGTATCGGCGGTCTGCGGTGCGTTTGCCGCCGCAGGCTTGCTCGCAACCGGCGACGCGCTCGACTGAGCAGCGCTCCTGGCCCCGACCTCCGACAAGGTCGCCGGCGCGGGCGCCGCCTTGACCGGCTCGTGGCGAGCCTCGGCGCGCGCCGGCGCCGGATCGGTCGCGGCAAGCTGGGCCTGGACCTCCGCCAGCGTCACCGGCTTGCGGGCGTCGGCGTGCAATTCAGAGCGAAAGGCGTCAACCTCGACATTCGGTACGGACGCGAGAGGCACGGCAGCGGCGGCCGGCTCCAGGTCCTGGCGCAGCTCGCCAGCCTCGGCCGGCTGCTTTCGCCCGGTGTCGCTGTCTTCGATGATCCTTCGGATGGAAGCCAGTATCTCTTCCATGGAAGGTTCGCGCTGCGCGCTGCTTGCCGTCGCCATCGTCACATCCGCCGCCCTAGTGACTTGCCAAAGAACCAGACCATTCAAGCACTTGACCTGCTTTAGGCCTTGACCCGTCCCAGAATTCCGTTCCTGCCCGGTATGGAATTCGAATCAATGGAGACAGCGTAACCGACCGATCGTCATCCGAGAATCCCCAATCTGGGGGCTCGTTGGATTTCAACAGATTAGGCGAAGCGCAGCCCCGTCAGCCGTCCGGAAAGACAAACGCCGCGCATCCAACAGATGCGCGGCGTTTGTCGAAGCTTGGGTCTGAAATCAGCGCCCGTCAGGCGTGCGCAGGCCGTACCATTTGTCCTTGACGGCGTTGTAATGCTCTTCCGGCCTGTATTTGGTGACCGCCAGACCAAGGCGATCGACCGACAGGCGGCCCATCGCTGACAGGATGGCGTAGCTCGCCACGACCACGTCGCGCTCGGAGCTAGCCTGGTTGATCTTGGCGGTGATGACGGCATTCTGCGCGTTCAAGACGTCCAGGGTCGTGCGCTGGCCGACATTGCGCTCCTCGATGACGCCGTTGAGCGCCAGTTGCGCGGCATCGATGACCTGCCTGTTGGCATCCACGCTTTGGCGCGCGGCGACATATTGCGTCCAGGCCGAAACCACCGCCTGACGCACCTGGTCGCGGCTGACATCGACCTGGATACGGGCCTCGCTGAGCGATTCCTTGTTTTGCCGCACCAGTGCCGAGGTCCTCCCGCCCGAATAGATCGGAATGGTGAGCGTGGCGCCTATATTGGCCGAGGTTGAGGTGCCATTGGTTCCGGTGAGATCGGGAACGGAGTGGCTGTAATTGTCAGAAACGCCCGCGGAGGCCGTCACCTGCGGCAGCAGCGCGCCTTCCGAAGATTTCACCGAGAACGCCGCCGCATCGACAAGATGCTGGGTGGCAAGGATCGCCGGATGCTCGGCGGAAGCGACGGCCAAGGCCGAATCGAGGTTGCCCGGCAACAGCTTGCCCAGCGGCGAGGCCGCCTTGAGCTTGCCCGGCTCGTCGCCGACGATCTGGTGGTAAGTGGCCGCGCTCGCCAGCGCCGTCGCGCGGGCGGCGCTGAGCTGCGCCACGGCCGTGGCGCGCGAGGCGTCGGCCTGGGCGACGTCCGTGCGGGTGCCCTCTCCGACCTCGAAACGCGAGCGGGCGGCGCGCGCCTGCTCGGTCAGGAACTGCAGGTTCTGTTCGGTCAGCACCGCGATCTGGCGGTCGCGAATGACGTCCATATAGGCGCTCGCCGCATTGAACAGGATGTTCTCTTCGGTGTTGCGCAGGCTTTCGACCGAAGCTTTCACCTGCGATTCGGCGGCGGCAACATTGTTCTTGGTCTGAAACCCGTCGAACAGCGTCTGGTTGATCTGCACGCCGAAACTGCCAGTCGTTATGTTCCGAGTGATGCCTTGCCCGTGGGTACTGGTGTAGTCGATGCTGCTCGAACCGGTGACGGTCGGGCGCCAGCCCGACTTGGCGATGGCAACGCCCTCATCGGTGACACGCACGCCGGCGCGGGCGGCGTTGAGCTGCGAATTGTATTGGTATGCTTTGGCGAGGGCGCCCGTGATGGTCTCGGCGGAGGCGGCCAGCGGCGAAAGCGCCGTGGCCGAAACAAGGATAGCTACTAAAACACTCTTGCGTAGAGGCGGCACGTTATTTCCCTCATTCGTTTTGCATGGGAACCACGCCGCGATAGCCTACCCTTACGGATCGGCCAGCGCCGCGTTGTCTATCGTTCCCCCGCTGACAGCCTTCCGGAAACGCTCGGTTAACCAAATCAGCAACGATTGTCAGGCGCAAGCGATCATGACAGCGCCTTCGCTGCAAGGCAAAAACGCTCAGAATTCAAACGCGTGAGCACGTTCAAAGCCCGGTAGTGGCTTAATTGCCGCATTAAAGGCCCGCCTTCCGGTTACAACCCCCCCTGCTTTGAAAAACAGCCGGGCCACGCCAGAGTTGCCCCGTCCTTCGACCGCAACCAGGCGTCCATCTTCCGCAAGCTGGTCGAGCAAGGCCTGCGGCACTTCCTCGACGCTGCCGCCGATGAAGATGACGTTGTAGGGCGCTTTAGCGGCATGCCCCTGCGGCAGCGGCCCGGTGATGACCGTGACGTTCTGGCAGCCGAGGTTGGAAAGCGTGGATTTGGCGGCCTCCGCCAGCGCGGGATCGCTCTCCAGCGCCACCACGGACCGCGCCAGCCTGGACAGCAATGCGGCGGAGTAGCCGGTGCCGCAACCGACATCGAGCACCGAATCGTTCGCGTCGATCTCGGCCAGCTGCAAAAGCTTGGCGAGCGGCGACGGCTCCATCAGATAGCGCGCGCCGCCGCCATTGGCGCCGTTGGAAATGCGGATGTCCTCATCGATATAGGCCAGATCCTGCTGTCCGGCGCCGACGAAGGCCTCGCGCGGAACGGTCAGCATCGCTTCGATGAGCGGCGCGCTGGTGACATCGGTTGTGCGGATCTGGCCGTCGACCATCTTCACGCGGCGTTCGGAGAAATCAGCGCTCATGTCCCAACAATCCGCTCCCCGCGCCAGRCACGCGGCCAAAACTTCGACTGGAACCCCGCTCCGGCGCGATTGCGCTGGAGCCCGCAAGCATCTGGAGGCCTCGCCCGGAATCGAACCGGGGTGCAAGGATTTGCAGTCCTCTGCGTAACCACTCCGCCACGAGGCCTCGCAATGCTCCCGGCGTTCCGAGCGAACTCATTATGTTGACGCTCAAAGGTCGTCAAGCGCCCGCGCGTCATTCCCGACGCTTTCGCATGGAGCGGCCAAAGTGGTGATTACCAATCGGTTGTCGGGGGCGCGGCATCGCCGGGGCGCAGCCGCCCCTGTCCCTCAGTCGGGCCGGCGCCGGCGCTCCCACCAGACGACGAAACGCCGCCGGTGGCGTCGGATCATGGCGAATTCATAGGACAGAACCAGGAGACCGAGCGGGACCATCCAGAAACCGAGAATCGGCAGAAAGCCCAGGAGTCCGCCAAGGGTAAGCAGCATGCCGATCGCGATTCGCCAGCCGCGCGAGCGCGGCATGGTGAACTCGCGGCCGAAAACCGAAATCTTGCGCGCCGGGGTGCTGTCGTCGTCAGCTGCCGTCATCCAAAATCAAATCYCATCTGCGGTCCATGCCATTTCAATGCGATAGCCGGCCGCTTTGTTTCGCGCCGATGTGAAGCCCTTCATATGTGTGCGCGCCGAAACGATGCCACATATAGCCGCATTAAAAACTGGAGAAAAATTGCGAATTGCTGCTTTGCAAAGCGGAAAGGTGTTTGCTATAGGCTGCGCCACTCACGTCAGAGCCTCCGTTCCCCGGTAGCTCAGTGGTAGAGCAACCGGCTGTTAACCGGTTGGTCGCTGGTTCGAATCCGGCCCGGGGAGCCAAGTTTTTCAAAAACATATAGATTTCACGGCCAGCCGTCGCGACTTGTCGGCTAGGCGGGTCTTGGCTCGTGGCGGACTTGAGCCGAGCATCCTCCGTTTGTATGGCGATAACCTTTGATCGGGCTGATAAGTTCAGTCGCAGCCGGAGCGTTGCGAGCCTTGCCGGTCAGGCCCGGCCTGACTGGTGCTACCCCGCCAGCCTTGCCGGGCCGCTCGTCTTCGAAGTGACGGCCGCTGTCGCCGACTAGGCCTCGTCCTCTTCGATCCCAATACTGTCCCCGTCTCCATGGACCTTGTTCCGATCCCAGTCGTTGGTCTTGTCAGGGGTTTTGACAGCAGCATCTCGGGTTTCGCGTTGCTTGTCCTTGCGGGGTTTGGGACCGGGCAGATCGCGCGATGATTTAGGTTCCATTGAGCTTATCCCTACGGCCGGACACAACTGGCAACGATAACCGGGTCCGAATGTTCCTGTTGTGGGACGGCGCCATCCGATCGCAAGCGTTCATCGCGGCCTGCCRGGCGTACCGGCTGGGGCGGCGCGGGGCGTGGAAGCGATGCGGTTAGGGAAAGGCAGCTCGCTTCCACTGCTCGCCGTCACCGTCGCTCGACGATTCCAGCAACGCAGTACAATCGATCACATCGTGAAACTGGGCGGTTGGGTCAAACCGAAGGCCGCAGCCGTAAGATCGCAGGTATCGCAGCCCTTTCATTTTTTGGAGCCTCGCCTGGCGTTCCTCTTCGCCCGGCAACGGTCGATTTGGGTTTTTGTTCTTTTCCATCAGAGACTGCATGGGCAGCCCCTCCGCCAGTTTCAATCATAACTCAACGATCCTATCGCTCGCCCTGCGACCAGCATCATCCATTTGCAGGCCAATGCCTCGATCAGGGCTGATAGACACACCTTACGAATCGGTAAGGAAGGCGTCCTGCATTCGGATGACGGACTGCTTTAGCGCACATTGATATAAATCCAGCGTTGCCAGTGCGGGCGTATGTTTTTAGTCCAACGCCCCGCCGACCGGCCCGGCAGCCTTCCTGAGCTGGCTTGCCGGGCCGCTCGCTTCACGGGCGCCGCTTCCCCGTCATGGGCCCAATCATCACAGTCCTTGGGCGGCCATCGCAATTCGCCAATCTTGCGACTGGCATTTCTCTTGCTCATCAGTTGAAGCGAACAAGGGAAAGAACGACGTTAGGCCCAACGCAATGGGCATTCAGTCCAAATTGCCGGTCTCAACGACGCCAAATAACCTTGCGAACGGAAGGCAGGGGCACATGGCGGGAAAACGGGCGATTGCAGTCAAAGATTGGTCGTGCGCCATGAGCGACGAGATTGGCCGCGTGGTCTTGGCCATAAACTCGACCGAAGGTGAAACGACCTATGTTCTTATGACAATCTTCCAAGCAGCAAAGATGGCCCAGGAGCTACGGTCGCCAAAGATGGTCCCCCGATACGACATGTAGCCGTCTCCGGCGAAGACACTGAGCAGCACATGAGTGGGGAAATCGGAGCCGGCGATCGGTGCCCGCATGGCGCCCCATTCAGGCGGCCTCATTTCTTCCCACTATTCCGCCCCCTTGCAGCCGGCTACATTAGCTCCTGCTGCGCTAGGCCGCGACTGGGGGATGGCTTGGGGAAATACGAGGGCGCCAATCAGGCCGATCGTTGGCGAAAACGGATGAGACAAGGTCGCCGCTGGCGCCCGTCCGCAAACATGGTGATTTGGACGTTGATCGTGCTTGCGATGACAGTCTCGATCGCGCTGATAGCGCATAAAGCTGGTCGGCTCGGCTAATCGAAGAAAAAGAGCCCAGACAACCGCTACCTCCCAATCCCGCATGGGCCAGATTCCCTTACCCATTGCACCGGCGAATTTTGCTTTGCGGCCTGGCCGCCCTGCCTTAGCCTTCCTTCGCAACACCTTGCCGACAAGCCGATAGCCGGACCTTCATGCCGTGCCCCTGAAAGCCACCGCCCATATCGAGGCCATGTCCGCTTTCGCGCTGGCGAATTTCGGCGGCTTCGACCGGCCGACATTGGCCCAGAACGAGAGCGCCTTCCCACCCAGCCCCAAGGCGATCGAAGCCGGCCGCGACGCCGTGGCGCGCAGCCATCTTTATCCGGACCCGGACTGGACCTTGCTGCGCGATGCGATCGCAAAAACCTATGCGGTCGAGCGAGATCTTGTCCTGTGCGGCGCGGGCTCGATGGAGCTGATCGCCTGCACCATCGCGGCCTTCGCCGGTCCCGGCGCGGACGTGCTCGGTACGGACTATGCCTATAATTTTGCCGCCTCGGCGGCCGCGCGTGTCGGGGCGACCTATGTCAAGGCGCAGGAGCGCGGCTTTGAGGTCTCGATCGACGCCATCCTGGCGGCGGTGACACCCGCGACCCGCATCGTGTTCGTCTGCAATCCGGGCAACCCGACCGGCACGCGCATCAAGAACGTGGAGTTGCTGCGCCTGCGCGCGGCTCTGCCCGGCGACGTTCTCCTGATGATCGACCAGGCCTATGGCGAATTCGACGACCAGGATCCGCAAGCCGTCTTCGCGCTGGCCGGGCGCGGCGACACCGTCGTCCTGCGCAGTCTGTCCAAGGCCTACGGCCTGGCCGGCGCGCGCGTCGGCTGGGGCTTGTTCGCGCCCCAGATCGCCGCCGAAGTGCGCAAGATGCAGAATTCCAACCAGGTCTCGACGGTCAGCCTGGCCATGGCCGTCGCGGCCATCGAGGACCAGGCCTATACGCGCGCGACGGTGGCGAACACGTCGGACATTCGCGACCGCTTCGCGCAAGGTTTGCGGGCGGCCGGATACGAGGTTCCCGAGAGCCGGACGAATTTCGTGCTGGTGCGCTTTGCCGACGCCGCGGCGGCAACAGCGGCCGACAATGCTATGCGCGGCGCCGACATCATCGTGCGCGGCCTCGCCGGTTACGGCCTCACCGATTGCCTGCGCATCACCGTCGGGCCGCAGGACCTCATGGATCGCACGCTGCGCATCCTGACCGCCCTGCGCGGCCGGCAATGCTGGTAGGGGCTTCATCCGAGGGGATTTCATGACGTCAGACGCGCCGTATCTGCCCGCCCGCGATTTCATCGGCTATGGCGAGCGGCCTCCGCAGGCTGAGTGGCCGGGTGGCGCGAAGCTGGCGCTCAACATCGTCGTCAATTACGAGGAAGGTGCCGAATACTCGATCGGCGAAGGCGACGGCGTTTCCGAAACGATCCTGTCCGACCTCGCCGTGTCGCCGGCCGTGCCCGGCTTGCGCAACCGCAACATGGAATCGCTTTACGAATACGGCTCGCGCGTCGGCGTCTGGCGGCTGATCTCACTGTTCCGGGACAAGGGCGTCACCCCGACCTTCTACATTGTCGGACGCGCACTGGAGCTCAATCCGGCCGCCGGCAAGGCGATCGCCGCGCTCGGCAGCGACATCGTCTGCCATGGCTGGCGCTGGATCGACTACGCGCCGCTCACCGAAGAGGAAGAGCGCCAGCATATCGCCATGACGGTGGATACGGTGCGGAGCATCACCGGCATCGATCCGCTGGGCTGGTACACGGGCCGGCCGAGCCTCAACACGAGACGGCTGGTCGCCGAGCATGGCGGCTTCCTGTTCGACTGCGACGACTACAATGACGACCTGCCCTATTTCGTCGATGTCGGCGCCAAGCGGCACCTCGTCGTGCCGCACTCTTTCGACAACAACGACAGCCGCTTTTCGCGCGGTTCAGGCCTGGAGACGGGCAGCCAGTTCTTCGACTATGTCAGCGACGGCGTCGACTGGCTGCTGAAGGAAGGCCAGAAGACCCCGCGCATGATGACGGTGTCGCTGCATTGCCGGCTGGCAGCGCGGCCTGGCCGCATGATCGGGCTGGAGCGTTTCCTCGACAAGGTCACGTCCAACCCCGACATCTGGGTCTGCCGGCGCTCCGACATCGCCCGCCACTGGCTGGACCGGTTCGGCGGCTAAGCCCGACGGCCGGCGCCGTCAGTTCCCCCCGACGACAGGCCCTTACGACCGCAGGCGCTTGCCTTCCGGATCGAAAGGCGGATGCGCGAGCAACACGGCATCGTGCGGCCGGCCCAGAATGGCGACGGTCACCTTGTCGCCGGCCTTGGCGGTTCCGGCCTTGACGTAGCCCATCGCCAGCGACTGCTCGACGAAATAGCCATAGGCGCCCGAAGACACCTGGCCGATCGGCGTGCCGTCGGGCAGGAAGATCGGCTCGCCGCCGGTGGCGTCCGCATCCTTGGCCGAGACGGAAAGCATGATCAATTCGTCTCGCGCCGGCTTCTCGGCGACGGCGAGATAGGCCTCGCGGTTGAGGAATTGCTTGTCCGTCTTGATCAACCTGTCGAGCTTGACCTCTTGCGGCCAGTATTCGGGCGAATATTCGCGGCTCCAGCTGCCGTAACCCTTCTCGACGCGCAGCGACATCAGCGCCCGCGAGCCGACCGGTCCGGCGCCAACCTCCGCGCCCGCTTTAAGCAGCGCGCGGTAGAGCTCGACCTGATCGGCCGCCTTGCAGTGCAGCTCCCAGCCGAGATCGCCGGTGAAGGAGACCCTCAGCGCCACGACGTCGACGCCGGCGACCGTGATCTGGCGCGAGCGCATGAACGGGAAGGCCTCGTTCGACAGATCGTCATTGGTCAGCCGCTGCAGCAGCTCGCGCGATTTCGGCCCGGCGACGTTGAAGCCGCCGAGGTCCTCGGTGCGCGAGCGGAAGGTCGTGCCTGCCGGCAGCGGCACGGAATTGAAGAAGCGCTGATGAAAACGCTCGGCCATGCCCGAGCCGATCACCATGAACTCGTCATCCRCCAACCTGGTCACGGTGAAGTCGCCGGCGATGCCGCCGCGCTTGCCGATCAGTGGCGTGAGGCAGGAGTTGCCGACCTTGGTCGGCATGCGGTTGGCGAAGAGAGCGTTCAGCCAGGCTTCCGCGTCCGGCCCCTTCACCTGGTATTTGGCGAAATTGGAGATGTCGATGATGCCGGCATTCTCGCGCAGCATGCGCGCTTCGCGGCCGACCGGCCCCCACCAGTTCTGGCGCGTGAAGCCGACCGTCTCCTCGCGCGGCTCGCCTTCGGCGGCGAACCACAGCGGGTGCTCCCAGCCGAAATTGAGGCCGAACACCGCGCCCATTTCCTTTTGCATTTCGTAGACCGGCCGCGTCCGCACCGGGCGGCCGGCGGCGCGCTCCTCGTTCGGGAAATGGATCTTGAAACGGTGGCTGTACTGGTCCTGCACGCGGGCCTTGGTGAAGGCCTTGCCGGCCCAATGGCCGAAGCGCGCCATGTCCCAGCCGAACATGTCAAGCGTGGGCTCGCCCTCGATCATCCATTCGGCCGCGAGCTTGCCCATGCCGCCCGACTGCGAGAAGCCGGGAATGATGCCGTTGCAGCAGAAATAATTGCTGAGCTCTGGCGCCGGCCCGAACAGCACGGCGCTGTCGGGCGACCAGATCATCGGCCCGTTGATCACCTTCTTGACGCCCGCGGTCGCGGCCGCCGGCACGCGCTGGACGGCGCGCATCATGTTTTCCTCGATACGGTCGAGATCGTCGGGGAACAGCTCGTGGCCGAAATCCATCGGCGTGCCGTCCTCGGCCCAGAACTTCATGTTGCGCTCATAGGCGCCGATGAGGAGGCCGAGGCCTTCCTGACGCAGATAATATTCGCCGTCGCGATCGGCGACCGACGGCAGGCGCCGGCCCATCGCGGCGATTTCGGGAATGGTCTCGGTGACGAAATACTGATGCTCGGTCGGGATCAGCGGCAGTTGCAGCCCCGCCATGGCCGCGACCTCCCTGCCCCATAGGCCGGCCGCGTTGACCACCCATTGCGTGCGGATGTCGCCCTTCGGCGTGCGCACGATCCAGCTGCCGTCGGCTTGAGCCTCCGTCGCCGTGACCGCCGTGAAGCGATGGATCTCGGCGCCGCGCTGGCGGGCGCCCGCGGCATAAGCCGCCGTCACGCCCGACGGATCGACATTGCCGCCCTCCGGCTCATACATGATGCAGCGTATGCCGTCGAAATCGACCAGCGGGTGCAGCCGCTCGGCTTCATCCCGGCCGACCTCGTAGAAATTCATCTTGTAGCGCCGCGCCTTGGCTTCCTGGAGTCTCAGCTGATGCTCGCGCGCCTCGGTCTGGGCGAGATAGAGCGAGCCCGGCTGGAAGATGCCGCAGCCCTGGCCGGTCTCGGCCTCCAGCTCCTTGTAGAGCGCCATCGTGTAGTGCTGCAGCCGGCTGATATTGGTTGAATCATGCAGGCCGTGGATGTTGGCCGCCGCGTGCCATGTCGAGCCGGAGGTCAGTTCGCTGCGCTCCAGGAGGACCACATCCGTCCAGCCGAACTTGGCGAGATGATAGAGGATCGAGCAGCCGATCAGACCGCCGCCAATGACAACGGCTTGTGCATGAGTACGCATAGTGAGGTTTCTTCCCTTTGTTCGGCGACTTTGTCCGCGCTTCTCGCAGCGCTTTGGGATTTCATTTAGCTGACTGATCGATCCCAGTCGCCGGTGAATTCAGGGGCGCGAGATGCGCCCCTGAATATTGCGTCGATCCGTTCKGTCTAGGCCTTGTCCAGCCAGACCTTGTCCAGCTGCAGTTCGAAGGTCTGGTGCATGCCGAGATTCTTCACATAGGTGGCGTGGTGGCGGTAGAGCGAGCGCCAGAATGCCTGGACGAGAATGCCGGAGTCCTGCAGGATGAACTCCACCTCCTTCATCAGCTCCTTGCGCTTGGCGGGGTCCGCGATGGCCATCGCCTCGTTGAGCTTCTTGTCGAAGTCCGGGTTGGCGTAGCCGGACTCGTTCCACGCCTCGCCGCTGCGATAGGCGATCGCCAGCACCTGGACGCCCAGCGGGCGCATGCCCCAGTCGGTGGTCGACCAGGGATACTTCGTCCAGTCGTTCCAGAAGGACGAGCCCGGAATGATGGTGCGCTTGACCTTGAATCCGGCGTCGCGCATCTGCGCGGCAACGACGTCGGCGGGGTCCTTCACATAGTCTGCATCGTAGGAGATGAGCTCGAACTCGTGATCCGTCTGGCCGGCCTCGGCCATCAGCGCCTTTGCCTTGGCCAGGTCGCGCGGGACTTTCGGCAGCTCGTAATATTCCGGATGGATCGGGCAGACATGGTGGTTCTCGGCGACCTGGCCCAAGCCGCTATAGCCGAGCTTCAGCACCGTCTCGTTGTCGACAGCGAGCTGGATGGCGTTGCGCACACGTTTGTCGTCATAGGGCTTGTTGGTCACATTGGTGCGCAGCACGATCGTGCCGGCGGTGACCACCTGCTCCTTGACCAGGCCCATGCTGTCATAGAGATCGACCGTGCCGCCGACGGTCTGGTAGTTGCAGTCGATCTCGCCGGCCTCGAAGGCGCTGCCGATGGCTGGGTTGGACGCATCCGATCCGTAATCGACCCAGTCGACGCCGTCGAGATAGGGCTCGCCGCCGAACCAGGTGAAGTCCTTGCGCCGCCGGACCGAGGCCGATTCACCGACCTTGTACGAGATCAGCTCATACGGGCCGGTGCCGGGCGTCTTCAGCATATTGGCGCCGTTCTTGTCGAAGTCGCGATGGACGATGACCGCCGGATAGTCGGAGAAGCCCGGGATGATGGTGACGTCCGACTGGCTGCATTTGAGCTTCACCGTATGGTCGTCGACCTTGGTGATGGCGCCCTTGGTCGCCTTTTTCGTAGCGGCATCGATCAGCGAGCCCATGCGCCCGGCCATCGAATTGCCTTCGGCCGCCTTATCGCACCAGCGCTCGATGTTGTAGACGATGTCGTCGGCGTTGAAGTCGTCGCCGTTCGACCATTTCACGCCCTTGCGCAGATGCAGCGTGTATTCGGTGGCGTCGTCGCTCACCTCCCAGCTCTCGACCAGATGGCCCTCGAAGGTGAAGTCGGTGGTGTAGCGGATCATGTAATCGTTGCACTGGCGCATGACATTGGCGATTTCCGACCAGTCCCAGGCGCGCGGATCCTTCATGTCCTTGATGATCATCTGCATCTTCAGGATGCCGCCCTTCTTGCCGGGCACGGGTGCCGCGGCCTTGGCCGGCTCCATCCCTGCCATCGAGTAGGCCAGCGCCGTGGAAGCGCCCATCACGCTCGCCATGGCCAGGAATTCGCGGCGGTCCATCCGGCCGCCGTTGACTTCGGCTGCGTAGCTTTCGATGACCGCCGGGACGCGGTCACCGTTGCTCTTGAACATTGTCATCGTTGTTCTCCGGTTCAGGGCTTTCCGCCCGTTACATTCCCCTTGCGGCTCAGCATGTTAGGGGCGATGCAAAAATCCCGGAAGGGCTCGACCCTTCACAAACCGCAGAAAACCGGCCCTAAAGGCCTAAAAAAACAATGCCATTGTCCTGTCAAATTTTTGAGGCTGAAACGGATGCTATGGCCGCGCGGCGTCTTCCCTGGCCCTGGACAAGATCCATTCCCTGACCGTGCGGGCAATGTTTCCCTTCGAAAGCTGGCTCTCGGTGAGATAGTAATTCCAGGGACTTGGCGGCCGCACCGGAAACGGCTCGACGAGCAGGCCGCGGCGCATATAGGCATGCGCGAGCGAGCGCTGCGTGGCGACGAGGCCCGCCCCCATCGCGGCAAGCTCGAGCGCTATGTTGGAGGCGTTGGTCGACAGGCCCTTGTCGTGGTCTTCCAGGTCGACGCCAAGCGCCTCGGTCACCACCTGCCAGTATTCCTGGCGGCCATGCACGAAGATCCAGTCCACCTTCAGCATGTCCTGAGGCGTCTTGAGAGCATGCTCGCCCTCGAGCATGCCGGGAGCGCAGAGCAGCACGAGTTCGTCGTTCCAGAGCGGGATCGCCGACGGCGGCCTGTCGTCGAAACGCCGCGTTGAGATGGTGATGTCGGCAATCTGCTCGCTCAAGTCCTCCCAGATCGTGCCGTGCAGCACGATCTCGATTTCGGGATGCTTCTTGCGGAAGGCTGCCATGCAACCCGCCAGCCAGTTCTCCGCAAGGCTCATCGGGCAGGATACGACCACCGTGCGGTTGCGCGAGGATGCGACGATCGCCTCGGTCGCCTGGTCGATCTGGTCGAGCGCCTGGCGCAAGGTCGGCAGGAATGCCTCCCCCATCTCGGTCAGCTTCAGGCTGCGTGGATAACGGATGAACAGCTGCCGGCCGATATAATGCTCGAGCGCGCGCACATGCGTGCTGACCGCGGCTTGTGTGTAGCCCAGTTCCTTGGCCGCCGTGGTGAAGCTCAAATGACGGGCAGAGCTCTCAAACGAGCGGATATAGTTCAAGGGGGGCGGCGGCTTCATCCCGGTCTCCTGCTGCGTAGTCGCATAGCTATCGCATGGGCGGACGGCCATTCAATCGCAGACAAGCGACATGGCATCAATATTTTTGGCCAAAGCCGCCAAACTAATCACGTGCCTGCGCGATGAACCCAATTTATTGATGTTGTGGAGAGACAGGGGAGATAAGCGCGTGGCTGTGCCGTCATACCGGCGTGAGGGGCCTGTCGTCAGTTCCGATACGTTCACGCGGCTGGCCGATTTCGTGCTGCGGCGCCCCGCCTCCGTCTTCCCCCAGCCGGTGCTGGAACAGGCGCGCTACCTCCTGCTCGACACGCTCGGCATCGCCATCGCGGCCGGGCCGATGGAAGCGGGCCGGATCGCCCGCGACGCCGCCGTCCTGCTCTACGCCTCCAGTGACGCACAATACTCGGCCCGCATGCTGTTCGACGGGCGGCGCGCCAGCATCGCCGGCGCGGCCTACGCCGTCGCCACGCAGACAGACAATCTCGACGGCCACGACGGCTACAGCCCGACCAAGGGCCATATCGGCGTCGCGGTGGTGCCGGCGCTTGCCGCGCTCGCGGAAGCGAGACCCGACCTCACCGGGCCGGAAGCGCTGGCGTCCCTGGTGATCGGCTACGAAGTCGCCGGCCGGGCCGGCATCGCCTTGCATGCGACGGTGAGCGACTACCATACCTCGGGCGCTTGGAACGCCTTGGGAGTGGCGGCCATCGCGGCACGCCTGCGGCGGCTCGACGAAACGCAATTGCGCGACGCGCTCGGCATTGCCGAGTATCACGGCCCGCGCAGCCAGATGATGCGCGAGATCGCCACCCCGACCATGCTGCATGACGGCTCCGGCCCCGGCGCCCTCGTCGGCCTTTCCGCCGCGGTGCTGGCCGAACGCGGCTTCACCGGCGCGCCGGCGATCACCGTCGAGGCGCCGGACGTCGCGACGCACTGGCAGGATCTTGGCGTCTTCTGGCAGTCGCTGCATCAATATGTGAAGCCCTACCCGATCTGCCGCTGGGCGCATGCGGCGATCGATGCCGTGCGCGGACTTTGCCTGGCGCACAACCTTGCCCCGTCCGGCATCGCCCATGTCCAGGTCAACAGCTTCCACTATGCCGCCACGCTGTTCGACGGCATGCCGGACACGACGTCCAAGGCGCAGTACAGCCTGCGCTTCGCCGTCGCGACCTTCATCCTTCACCGGCGCATCGGGCTGGAGCATATTTCCGGCGCCGGGCTCGCCGACGCCGCGGTCGCGGACATGCTCACCCGCATCACGGTCAGCGAAACCGAGCGCCACAGCGCGCGCTTCCCGGCCGGCCGCTGGGCCGACGTCGTCGTCACGACGACCGACGGACGCGTGCTGATGTCGGGGGACGTGCATGCGCGCGGCGGCCCGGAAGCGCCGATGACCAAGCAGGACGTCGAGGCCAAATACATGGAGTTCGCCGCGCCCGTGCTCGGATCCCGCCGCGCTACTGCGATCCGCGACGCCGTGCTCTCGCTCGACGATCGCGACAGCCGCTTCTCCGATCTCTCGGCGCTGCTCTACGATCCTCCCACGGCTTTGAACTGAGCGCGCAATGCCCCTCAGGCTTCTGAAATACGGTCTCAGTCGGGACTATCCGGTCAGCGGCGACATCCCCGCAACGCCCGAGCTGAAGCCGGCCTACGACGTCGTCATCATCGGCGGCGGCGGACATGGGCTGTCCTGCGCGCATCATCTTGCCAAGTACCACGGCATAAGGAGCGTCGCGGTGCTGGAGAAAGGCTACCTCGCCGGCGGCAACACGGCGCGCAACACCACCACCATCCGCTCCAACTACATCACGCCGGAAGGCATTGCCTTCTACAAGGAGGGCGTCGAACTGTTCGAGCGCCTGTCGCAGGAACTCGACTTCAACGTCATGTTCTCGCAGCGCGGCCAGCTCACGCTGGCGCATAGCGAGGCGACGATGCGCAGTTTCCACATGCGCGCCGAAATGGGCAAGCACATGGGCACGCGCACCGAGGTCGTCGACCAGAAGGGCGTCAAGGAGCTCTGCCCGCTCCTCAACATGGACGATGGCGGCCCGCTCGAAATCCTCGGCGGGCTCTGGCACGCCGACGGCGGAACGGCGCGCCACGATGCCGTCGCCTGGGGCTACGCCGCCCAGGCGTCGCGGCGCGGCGTCGAGATCCACCAGCGCACCGAGGTGCAGGGCTTCGAGGTGGTCGGCGACCGGGTCCAGGCGGTCAAGACGAACCGGGGCCGCGTCGCCTGCGGCCAGGTGCTGATCGCCACCGGCGGCATGAACTACGACGTGGCGCTGATGGCCGGCGTCGAGCTTCCCATCCGCTGCTATCCGCTGCAGGCGATGGTGACCCAGCCCTTGAAACCCTGGCTCGACACGCTGGTCTCGTCGGTGTCGCTGCACACCTATCTCGTCCAGTCCTCGCGCGGCGAGGTTGTCATCGGCGGCGGCTCCGATCCCTATCAGCTTTATTCGACGCGCTCGACGCTCGACATGAAGGAGCATCTCGCCGAGGGCGCCGTCCACCTCTTCCCCTTCCTGCAAGGCGTGCGGCTGCTGAGGCAATGGGCCGGTATCACCGACATGACGCCGGACTACAGCCCGATCATGGGCGCAAGCCCGCTCGCCAACCTCTGGCTCGACTGCGGCTGGGGCACCTGGGGCTTCAAGGCGACGCCTGTCGCGGGCAAGCGCATGGCGCAGACGATCGCCGAAGGCCGCGTGCCCGATATCCTGAAACCCTTTGCATTGGAGCGGTTCGAAACCTTCCGGCTGCTCAATGAAATGGGCGCGACCGCCGCGAGCCACTAGCCATGAAACTTCTCACCTGCCCCATGAACGGCCCGCGCAACATCGACGAGTTCCAGTCCTTCGGGCCGGTGCGCGCCAGGCCCGATCCAAACGCGACCGCAGACAGGGATTGGTCGCGGCATTTGTTCCGCGCCGAGAACCGAAAAGGCATCGTGATCGAGTGGTGGCGGCACGTGCCGAGCAATTATTTCTTCCTGGCCGAGCGCGATCTCGTCAGCAACGAGGTCATCCGTACCTTCGACGTGTCCGAACTGCCGGAGCGCGCATGAACCGGCTGCCCGCCCCCTTTGGAAGCCGGATCGATCGGAGCCGCCCTGTCCGCTTCACCTTCGAGGGCAAATTCTTCGAAGGCTATGAAGGCGACAGCATCGCCAGCGCGCTCGCCGCCTCCGGCCAATGGGTGCTGTCGCGCTCGTTCAAATATCACCGTCCGCGCGGCATCCTGTCGATGACCGGGGCCGACGCCAACGCGCTGGTGCAATTGCCGTCCGAACCGAACGCCGCCGGCGAGCGCACGCCGATCAGCGAAGGGCTGCGGGTCAGCGCGCAAAACGTCAATGGCTCGCTCGAGCGCGACCGCGATGCCGTCATGGACAGGTTCGGCCGCTTCCTGCCGGTCGGCTTCTACTACCGCACCTTCATGGGTCCGCGCCGCGACARCTGGCTGAAATTCTGGGAGCCGATCATCCGCCGCAAGGCGGGCCTGGGCGTGGTCGACACCAAGGCCCCGCACCGGCATTTCGACAAGACGCACCTGCATTGCGACGTGCTTGTCGTCGGTGCCGGTCCGGCCGGATTGAGCGCCGCGATCGACGCCGCCGAGGCCGGCGCCGACGTGGTGCTGTGCGACGAGAACCCCGAGATCGGCGGCGCGCTGAGCTATGGCCGCTACGATCCGGCGGTGCTTTCCGGCCTGTCATCGCGGCTGGACGCGCTGCCCAATCTCAAGGTGCTGACCGGCACCGTCTGCAATGGCTGGTACGAAGACAACTGGCTGCCGCTGATCGAGGGCAACCGCCTCCATCGGACACGCGCTCGCGAGGTGATCCTGGCGACCGGCTCAATCGAGCAGCCGGCCGTCTTCCGCAACAACGACCTGCCGGGGATCATGCTCGGCAGCGCCGCCCAGCGGCTGATCCGGCATTATGGCGTGCGCCCTGGCACCAGCGCCGTGGTGCTCGCCGCCAATGACGACGGCTACCGGACGGCGCTCGACCTGCTGGATGCGGGTGTGTCGGTCGTCGAGCTGGTCGATCCGAGACCTGCTGGCGAGGCCGGCCCGTTGGAAACCGAACTGCGCGGCAAGGGCGTCACCATCCGCAAAGGCGCGACTGTCGAAGCGGCGGAAGGCACGGTCGGAAATCGCCACCTTGCCCGCGTCCGTGTCGGCGGGAGCTGGATTGCTTGCGACCTGCTGACGGTTTCGATCGGCCAGGCGCCGGCATGGCAATTGCCGTGCCAGGCCGGCGGCAAGGTCGGCTACGATGCCAGCACACAAGCGATGACGATCACGCTTCCGGTAGGCTCGGTCCATCTCGCAGGCGCCGTTGCCGGCGCGGACGAGTTGCAGGACGCAATCGCCAGCGGCCGGCATGCGGCTGCAACCGGGCTTATGCGGCTCGGCCATGCAGTGGCGGTAGAAGGCCCCGTCGCGCCGAAGAGCGTTCGGCCACGCTACGTGCAGCCGATCGTCGCCGATGCCAAGGGACGCGACTTCGTCGATTTCGACGAGGACCTGCAGGTCAAGGATCTGCAGAACGCGACCAAGGACGGCTACCGCGAGATCGAGCTCGTCAAGCGCTTCACCACCGTCGGCATGGGTCCGAGCCAGGGTCGCCATTCGGCGCTGGCGACCGCCCGCATCGTCGCCGAGGCGACCGGCCGGTCGGTCGGCGAAATCGGCATCACCACCGCGCGTCCTCCCGTCGGACCGGAAACGCTCGGCGCGCTCGCCGGCCACCATGAGGCGCTGGAGCGCCGCACCGCGCTGCATGCAAGGCATGTCGCGCTGAACGCCGCGATGAAGCCGGTCGGCGCGTGGTGGCGGCCTTATTACTACGGCAACCCAACCGGCGCCGAGGAAGCCGTCCGCGAGGAAATCCTCGCCGTACGCGAAGGCGTCGGCCTGCTCGACGTCTCCACGCTTGGCAAGCTGGAAATCCGCGGGCCGGATGCCGGCGAGTTTCTCGACCGGCTCTACACGATGGCGCACGCCAACCAGCCTGTCGGTCGCGTCCGCTATTGCCTGATGCTCAACGAGATGGGCTCGGTGGTCGACGATGGCGTCGCCTACCGGATGGCGCAGGATCAGTTCTATGTGACGGCGACCACCGGCGCCGTCGCGCGTGTCTATGCCGACATGCTGTTCTGGAATGCCGAATGGCGCCTGAAGGTGGACGTGCTAAACCTTACCGGCGCGTTCTCGGGCCTCAACGTCACCGGACCCAAGGCGCGCCAGGTGCTCAAGGCGCTGGACAGCGACATCGATTTCAGCCGCGACGCCTTCCCCTATCTCAGCGGCCGCGACGGCATGGTTGCCGGTGTTCCGGTGCGCGTGATGCGCATCGGCTTCACGGGCGAGCTCAGCTACGAATTGCATTGCCCGTCGAGCCTGGCGCCAAGCCTCTGGGACGCGGTGATGGCGGCGGGCCGGCCGCATGGCCTGCGTCCCTACGGACTGGAGGCGTCGCGCATCTTGCGCCTGGAGAAAGGCCATATCCTGATCGGCCAGGACACGGATGCGATCACCACGCCTGACGAGCTGGGCTTCGGCTGGGCGGTCTCGAAGAAGAAGCCGTTCTTCGTCGGCAAGCGCTCCATCGAGATGCGCGCAAGGCTCGGCCAGACCCGCAAATTGGTCGGGCTTCAGTTCCCTGCCGGCGCCCGCAACATCCCCGGCGAAAGCTGCCTGGTGCTGCGCGGCGGCGCCCCTGTCGGCCAGATCACGTCGGTTGGGTACTCGCCGTCGCTCGGGCGCCACATCGCGCTCGCCTATGTCCATGCCGACGACCAGGCGGAAGGCAGCCGCGTGACGGTGAAGTGCCGCGACGGCGAACTGGTCGAGGTCCCGGTCGTCGCCCATGCCTTCTTCGACCCGACCAACGCGCGGCAGGAGATCTAGATGGCCGCCGGCACCGCGACGCGCGTCTACCCCTTCATGCCCGGCGGCGCGGCCGACGGCACAAAGCTGATTTCCGGCGCGGTCGTGCTGAGCGATCTCACCGACAAGCCGCGCTGCGGCCTGAAAGGCGGCGGCAGCGCCGCCTGGCTTGCCGCGCAGGGTGTCAAGCTGCCCGCCGTCAACCGCATCGGCGACCATCGCGGTATCCGGGTCCTGCGCCTCGGCAACGAGGACATCCTGCTTCTCGCGGAAGGCGCGGAGGCGACTCTCGCCGAAGTTAAGGCCGCCTGGCATGCCGCACCGGCGCCGAAAGGCTATTCGTCATGGCGCGAGGAAGGTTGGGCCTGGATGCGGCTTTCCGGTGCCCGCCTTGCCGAAGCGATGAGCAGGCTTTGTGCGCTAGACCTCAGACCCCAGAAATTTGCCGACGACGATATCGCGCAGACCCGCGTCGGCCATATCGAAGCCGTGACGTTTCGTTCGCCGACGGGTTTCGACATACTCTTCGACATCACCGCTTCGGCCTACTTCGCCCGCGCCGTCGCGGCGGTGGCCGGCCACACAGACCAGCACAGAGGATAGTCATGACCCGCCCGCAAGGAACCATCGCCCCGATCCTGACGCCGTTCGAAGAGGACGGCCGCATCGCGCGCGATCTGTGGATCTCCCACGCCAAATGGGTGCTCGGCCAGGGCGCGCATTTCCTCTCGCCCTTCGGCACGACCGGCGAAGCGCTGTCGGTGTCCTTGCGCGAGCGCATGCAGGCGCTGGAATGGCTGGTCGAGGCCGGCATCGCGCCTGACCGGCTGATGCCCGGCACCGGCGTCACCGCCCTGCCCGAAACGGTCGAACTGTCGGCGCATGCCGTCGGCCTCGGCTGCGCCGCGGTGATGGTTCTGCCATCCTTCTTCTATACCGGCGCCGGCGACAACGGTCAGGCGCGCTACTACAGCGAGCTGATCGAGAAGGTCGCAAAACCTTCGATGCGCGTGATCCTCTACCACATCCCGCAGAATTCGGGCGTGCCGGTCAGCCCCGCTTTGACAGCTAGGTTGAGCAAAGCATTTCCGGACACGGTCGTCGCCTACAAGGATAGCGCCGGCGACTGGAACAACACCGCCGCCGTCATCGCCGCCGCGCCAGATATGTCCGTGTTCCCAAGCTCCGAGGCGCAGCTCACCAAGGGCCTGGCGAGCGGCGCGGCCGGCTGTATCTCGGCCACCGTCAATCTGAACGCCGCCGCCATCCGCCGCCTCTATGACGCGGCCCGCAAGGGTGAGGACGTCGCCGAGTTGGATGCCGCCATCAAGGCGTTCCGCAAGGTGATCCAGGATGCCGGGCTGATCCCGGCGATGAAGGCGGTGCTTGCGGTCAAGTCCGGCGACCGGCGCTGGCTGAACCTGCGCGCGCCGCACGAGAATGCGATGCTGGAGAACGGCCAGGCGCTGCTTGCCGCGCTCGGCAGCGCCGCCGATCATATCGGCCGTAGCTGATATCGCGATGTCGGCGCGCCCAACGATCATCCTGCACACCGACAAGCCGGCGGGCGCGCTAGCCGTGCTCGCCGAGACGCACCCGGACCTAGATGTCCACGCCTGCGACACCTATGCCGGCCTTCCGGCGCTGATCGAACGGACCGCCGCGGAAGTGGTCTATTCGATCCGCTTTGATGGCACACCGCGCTATCCGCGCCAGGCCCTGGTCGAGAGCCCGACGGTGAAATGGGTGTCGATCGGCGGCTCCGGCACCGACCATCTCGGGCGCTGGGATCCGGCGCATGTGACGGTGACGAATTCAGCCGGCGTCGCCGCCGGCATGCTGGCCGAATATGCGCTCGGCGCCATGCTTTCCTTCTCGCTCGACCTGCGCGGCTTCGAGCGCCGCCAGCAGGCCCGGCAATGGGGCGGCGGCCGCGTCGAGCCGATCGAGGGCAAGACCGTCCTCATCATCGGCCTCGGCAAGACCGGCGAGGCCGTGGCTCGGCGAACGCATGCGATGGGCATGCGCACGCTCGGCATCCGCGCTCGACCGAAGCCGATGCCGTCGCTCGACGAGGTGCATGGCCCCGACGCGCTGCTGGCATTGATCGGCCGCGCCGACTTCATCGTCTGCTGCGTGCCTTTGCTGCCCAGCACGCGCGGCCTGCTTGGCGAAGCCGCGTTCGCGGCGATGAAGCCGTCCGCCGTGCTGATCGACATTTCGCGTGGCGGCATCG
This sequence comes from Mesorhizobium sp. LCM 4577, assembly GCF_001854795.2. Lineage (NCBI taxonomy): Bacteria > Pseudomonadati > Pseudomonadota > Alphaproteobacteria > Hyphomicrobiales > Phyllobacteriaceae > Mesorhizobium > Mesorhizobium sp. LCM 4577. The sequence goes on from NZ_MDDU01000006.1 coordinate 162,143, forward strand.
TCGAAGAGGCCGCGCTGCTGAGCGCGCTCGACGGCGGACGGATCAAGGGCGCGGCGCTCGACGTCTTCGCGACCGAGCCATTGCCGGCCGAGCACCCGCTCTGGGGCTACGGCAACGTCGCCGTCACGCCGCATTGCGCCGCCGTCTATGACGGCTGGGACATCAAGTCGGTGCGCATGTTCGCCGACAATCTGGCGCGCTACCGCAAAGGCGAACCGCTGGAAAACGTGGTCAATCCGGAACGTGGGTACTGAAGCCCCGGAGAGGAAGAATCCTATGTCACAGGACAGGCGCGGCGGGGGCCGCCGATCGAAGCTCGGACGCAGCGGCGGCGGCATCGCGCAACTGCCGTGGCAGAGCGTCAGGAACCCCTACCCGCCCATGCAGCTCCTCGACGGAGAGCGCATGGAGCAGTTGCACAAGACATCGATGCGCATCCTGTCGGAACTCGGCATCCGCGTCATGAGCGAAAAGGTGATGGACCTGTTCGCCAAGGCCGGTGCCATCGTCGACCGCGACAGCAACACCATCCGCATCGACGAGAGCATCGTCACCGAGGCGCTGCGCAATGTTCCTTCCTCCTTCACGCTGACCAGCCGCAACCCGGACAAGCAGGTTGAATTCGGTGGCAATTCGCTGGTCTTCGGCCTGGTCGCCGGACCGCCCAATGTGCATGACCGCATCAACGGCCGCCGTCCAGGCAACCTGCCCGACTATCAGAACTTCATCCGGCTGGCGCACCACTTCAACGCCATCCACATCATCGGCAACCAGGTGGTGGCGCCGATCGAATTGCCGGCCAATTCGCGCCATCTCGACACCTATCACGCCAATCTGACGCTGAGCGACCTCTCCTTCCACTGCACCGCGATCGGCCGCGCCCGGGCCATGGATGGCATCAACATGATGGCTATCGCGCGCGGCATCTCGGTCGAGGAGATGCGCGCTTCGCCGGGCGTCACCACGATCATCTCGATCAACTCGCCGCGCCTGTTCGACGACGCGATGGCGGAAGGCCTGATCGCCATGGCCGAGCACAGCCAGCCGGTCACCGTCACACCCTTCACGCTGATGGGCGCGATGACGCCTGTGACGCTTGCCGCGGCGCTTTGCCAGCAGAATGCCGAGGCGCTGTTCGGCGTGACCCTGACGCAGCTCGTCAATCCCGGCACGCCGGTGATGTACGGCGCCTTCACTTCCAATGTCGACATGAAGTCGGGTGCGCCGGCCTTCGGCACGCCGGAAAACGCCAAGGCCAACATCATCGCCGGGCAACTGGCGCGGCGCTACAACCTGCCCTACCGCACCTCCAACGCGAATGCCTCCAACGTCGTGGACTTGCAGGCGGCCTATGAGACGGAGATGGCGACATGGGGCGCGGTGCTCGGCGGCGCCAACCTGATCTATCACGCCGCCGGCTGGTTGGAGGGTGGCCTGACGGCGTCCTACGAAAAGCTCGTGCTCGACGTCGAGATCCTGCAGAACATGATGGAGTTCCTCCGGCCGCTGCCGTTCCAGGAGGACGACCTCGGCTTCGAGGCGATCAAATCGGTGCCGGCCGGCGGTCATTTCTTCGGCGCTGAGCACACCATGTCGCGCTACACCACCGCCTTCTACCAGCCGATGCTCTCCAACTGGCAGAACTACGGCGCCTGGCAGGGAGCAGGCGGCAAGGACGCCTTGGAGCGGGCGACCGAGCTCTGGCAGCAGGCCCTGCACGATTACGAGGAGCCGGTGATGGATTCCGCGATCCGCGAGGAGCTCGACGCCTATGTCGCGCGCCGCCGCGAAGAGATCGCGGCCAATCCGGAAGCTTAGGAAGTTCAGCTAATGCCTTATGATCTCGTCATTCGTCACGCGACGCTGATCGCCGGCGACGGCTCTAAATCCTTCGAAGCCGATATCGCCGTCACCGGCGACCGCATCGCGGCGATCGGCCGACTGGACGAGGAGCGAGGCGTCGAGGAGATCGACGCCAAAGGTAAGGTGGTGGCGCCTGGCTTCATCGACGTGCACACCCATGACGACGGCGCGCTGCTTTCCCCACGCGGCATGGACCCGAAGATCAGCCAGGGCGTGACGACGGTGATCGCCGGCAATTGCGGCGTCAGCCTGGCGCCGCTGCTGCTCGACAAGACCCCGCCGCCGCCCTTCACGTTGGTCGGCGGCCGCGAGAATTTCCGCTTCGACCGGTTCGCCGACTATGTCGCCGAGCTGAGGCAGCGCGGCATCGCCACCAACGCCGCCCTGCTCGTGGGCCACACCACCTTGCGCCAGCGCTGCATGCCGGTGACCGATCGGCCGGCCAATGAAGCGGAAACGGCGGCGATGCAGGAAGCGGTCGCCGAGGCCATGGCCGAAGGCGCGTTTGGCCTCAGCACCGGGCTCGACTATCCGCCGGCCGTCAACTCCTCGACGGAAGAGGTCAAGGCGCTGGCCGCCACCGCTGCGCAACTCGGCGGTCCTTATGTGACCCATACGCGCAACTATTTCGAGACGATGGACGAAGCGATCGAGGAAGCGATCGACATTGCCGATCATGCCGGCGGCAAGCTGTTCATCTCGCATCACCAATGCACCGGCCGCGCCAATTTCGGCAAGAGCCGGCCCTCGCTCGCACGGATCGACCAGGCACGCGAGACGATGGACATCGGCATGGACGTCTACCCCTATGCCGCAAGCTCCACGGTGCTTCGCCTGGAACGCTGCGACACCGGGCTCAAGATCCTCATCACCTGGTCCGATCCGCATCCGGAGATGGCCAGGCGCGAGATCGCCGACATCGCCCGCGAATGGAACTGCACCGAGCGCGAGGCGGGTGAGCGGCTGCTGCCGGCGGGCGCGGTCTATTTCCAGCTCGATGAGGATGACGTGCGCAACATCATCGCGCATCCGCGCACAATGATCGGCTCCGACGGCTTGCCGCACGACATCCACCCGCATCCCCGCCTTTGGGGCACGTTTCCGCGCGTGCTCGGACATTACGCGCGGGATATCGGCCTGTTCAGCCTGGAGGAGGCCGTTTTCCGCATGACCGGCCTGCCCGCGCGTGAATTCGGCATCGAGCAGCGCGGCATTCTGGCCGAAGGCAATTTCGCCGATCTCGTCATCTTCGACCCCGAAACGATCATCGACACCGCCACCTTCGAGGAACCGCGCCGGCCAGCCGCCGGCATCGACCATGTCTTCGTCAACGGCGTCTCGGTCTGGCGCGGCGGCAGGGCCACCGGCGCGCTGCCCGGCGCGGTTCTCAAGCCTTCGGCCTCAAAGACGGCATTCAGGGGCGCATGCGGCTGCGGTGCCGATCACAGTGCCTCGTAAATGCGGTCAACTGTCTCCAGCGTGTAGGCGAACTCAACCGGCCGCGTGCAGCGCCAACCGTCAAAGGGCTGGCCGGCGAGCGCTTTCAATGCCTGGGGCAGACGCAATATGCCACCGCCATAGAGCCGGTTCGCCATGTCGAGCATGCCGGTGCGATGCATGGCTTCCGTCATGCTGCCGCAGGCATCCTTGACCAGCCAGACGCGAAACCCCTCATAGACGGCGTCGAACACGCTCGCGGTCACGCAGCTGTCGGTCAGCACGCCGGCGACCACGAGGTTCTCGACGCCAAGCGCGGCGAGCCGCTGCGAAAGGTCGGTGCTGCGAAAGGCGCTCGGCCAGTGTTTTTGGACGACGATGTCGCCGGGCAGCGCCGCCACCTCGGCGCAGATTGCGGCGCCGTTGCTGCCCGCGACAGCGGAGCGGAACTCCTCAGTGAGAATCTCTTCCTGCCGCGCGTAGCCTACACGCTCTTCCGGCTTCACCCAGGCCTGGGCATGGATGACCGGCACGCCAGCCTCGCGGGCCGCGTCGATCAGCGCGGCGGCATTGGCGAGCACGTCGTCATATCCGACGACCGGCCATGCCGCGCTGGGGCGGTATTCATTCTGCAGGTCGATGACGAGCAAGGCAGTCTTGGCGAGGTTCATGGTTGTTCCAAAGGGTTGTCGAAGTCGGTGACGAAACGCAGGAGCAGCCGGATCGCCTCGTCCAGGTCGGCGATCTCCATGCTCTCATGCGGATTATGGCTGCCATTCTCGTTGCGCACGAAGAGCATGGCGGTCGGAATGCCGGCGCTGGCGAAGGTCGCCGCGTCGTGCCCGGCTCCGCTCGGCACATGCGGCGCCCGCATTTGCAGTTCGGCGGCGGCGCGGTCGAGCCTGCCGATCAGATCCGGCGACATCGTTGCCGGCCCCCAGGTGAAGCGCGGCCCAGGCTCGAAGGTGACGCCGCGTTTAGCGCCTGCCTCGGCGAAAATCTCATGCAGCCTTGCTTCGATCCGCTCCAGGACAGCGGCTTCGGCGCTGCGCACATCGAGCGTGAAACCGAGCTCGCCCAGCACCCGACTGCCGCCATGTTGCGTCGGATCGGACTGCACGCGACCGAAGGTGATCGTCGCTTCATGTCCGCCGCGTTCGAGCGCATCCCATTCAGTTTCGAGCGCGGCGACCAGGTCGGCAAAGCCGAGCACGCTGTCATGCCGGGCGAAGCGCGGCTCGGCGCCGGAATGGGCATAGGCGCCAAGGCATTTGGCGTCGACATAGCGAAACCCGCCGGCGATCCCGGTGACGATGCCGACCGGCGCGCCGGCGGCGGCCAGGCGCGGTCCCTGTTCGATATGCACCTCGACGAAGGCCGCTATCCGGCCAGCATCGATGCCGTGCACGCCGCGCCGCACGGCATCGGGATCGAAGCCTTCCTCGCGCATGTGCTCGGCCAATGTGCGGCCGCTGTCGGACCGCTTGGCTTCGAGCGCCTGCGGATCGAGCAAACCGAGCGCCGCCTGGCTGCCAGGGTAGGAGAGCGGAAACCAGACCGCTTCCTCGGCGCGTGTCGCCAGCACGACGAGGTCGCGCGGCAAGCGGATGCCCTGCCCGACCAGTTCGGCCATCACCGCCAAGCCGGCCACGACGCCGGCGGCGCCATCGAAGTTGCCGCCATGCGCCACGCTGTCGAGATGCGAGCCGATGACGATCGCCGGCAGGTCCGGGCTGCTGCCGCCCAGCGTCAGATAAAGATTGCCGGCAACATCGGTGCGCGCAACAGCTCCGAGCTTTTCTGCTTCCTTGCGCACGAGGTCATGGGCGAAGCGCTCGCCCGGCCCGTAGGCGATGCGTGTAATGCCAGGCGCGTCGGTCGTGGCTTCGGCGAGCGCATCCAGGATGCGCCCCGCCAGTTTCCCACCGGCAGTCAGTGCGGCATTGCTCATGAGGCAGCCTTGCTGGCTTCGGGCGTGACATTGCGCAGCCGGTGCGGCGTGAGATCGTCCAGCGACACGCCTTGCCTTGCAACATCGTCTGGCAGCCCGCGGCCGGCGATCAGGCTGGCGCAGACGCGCGACAGCGCCGGCGACGTCTTGATGCCGTAGCCGCCCTGCCCGACCAGCCAGACGAAGTCCGGAAATTCGTCATCCGGCCCGACCACCGGCGACCCGTCGGCGACGAAGGTTCGCAGGCCCGCCCAGGAACGCGAGACGCGCTGCACTTCGATCGTCGTAGCCCGTTCGAGACGTTCGGCGCCGATCGCGACATCCATGTCTTCGGCAAAGGCGTCCATCGGTTCCGACGGCGTCGCGTCGGCCGGCGAGACGAAGAGCTGCCCGGCATCCGGCTTGAAGTAGAACTCCGCGCCGACATCGTTGACCAGCGGCCAGTCGCTAATATCGACGTCGGCGGGCGCCGGAATGTTGAAGGCGGTGCGGCGCTTCGGCTGCAGGCCGACCGGATGCACGCCCGCCATCAGCGCGATCTCGTCGCCCCAGGCGCCGGCCGCATTGACGATCAGCGGGGCGAGGAATGCGCCCGCTTCCGTCTCGACCCGCCACTGTCCGCCCTGCCGCCCGATGCCTTTCACGCCGGCCTTCGTGACGATGCGCGCGCCCCGCGTCCGCGCGCCGCGCAAAAAACCCTGATGCAGGCCGTTGACGTCGATGTCCATGGAATGCGGCTCGATATAGGCGCCGGCGAGATGATCCCGGCGCAGCACGGGCACGCGCGCGATCGCCTCGGCCGGCGTCATCGCAACGATCGAGGGCACCAGGGCCTGAGCCGCCGCCAGATCCTCGCGCAACAGGTCGAGCTGATCGGCGCGCGCCACGGTGATCATGCCGCGCTTGCTGAGCAGCGGATAATCGCAAAAACCTGTCGGCGGCTCGGTCAGGAAGGCGCGGCTTGCGAGCACGATGCGGCGGATGACGCCGTTGCCGTAATTCTCGGTGAAGCTCGCCGCCGARCGTCCCGTGGTGTGATAGCCGCAATGGCTCTCGCGCTCGAGCAGCACAACCTTCCTGTCGCGCGAAATCTCGAAGGCCGCACCCGCGCCGGCCATGCCGCCGCCGATGATGATGACTTCGGTCTGCTCGCTCATGGATCCCTCAAAATTGTTGCGCGCGGCACGGCGGGCGGCTCGCCCAGCCGGCCGCGCCGGGCACGATCGCGGGCGCCCCGCCCTTCGACAAGATTCTCGGCCAACGAGTTCTGCAAAGCGCAATCATGCAATGCGAGGTCGGTGACAAGGGGCACCGGCTTGCCGGCGATTGCCATGCCTGTCAGCCGCGCCCAGACGGCGCGCCGCTTGCGCACCTGATGCGATTGCAATTCGCCGATCTCGGCGACCCCGCTCTCGCGCTTGATCTGCAGCACGCCAGCCTCGACGGCCGCGTCGAACAGCTCCAGCCCGCGCTTCGTGCGCACGATGATGCCGTTGAGCGCCTCATCCTCGACAGCCGGGCCGCCGTTCAGCCAGGAATCCGACACCGCGATATCCGCCACCTGCCCGATCGCGTCGGGACAGATCTTGCAGCGTGGCTGGATCATCCATTTGTCCTCGTCTTCCCAGAGCTGCCGGTAGCTGATCTCGAAGGCGCGGCCGTCTTTGGTTTCGATGCGGTTGGGGCCGGGATTGCCGTGGCCTCGGTAGCGGAAGAGAGACAACTCGTCCTCGCGGAGGCCAAAACGCTGCAGCACCTGCTCCGACTTGGTGAGGTCCGAAGCGCCGCCGCAGACGAAGGCGAGCGCATAGCGCATGTGCTCGTCGACACGGCGGTCGAGCCGCGCCAGGTTGCGCACGGCGGTGACGTCGCAGGGCTTGGCGATCAGCGCGAACGGCTCGCCGCGGTCGAGAATATCGTTGAAATCCACCAGCGTCGCCRCCGGGCCATAGCGCGAGCCCGCGCCTTCGAGCACCGAAGCGGCGTCGAAGCTCAGCTTGCGCTCCGTGCGCATCGGCATGGAATGCGAGGCCGCGACATGCAGCACGAACTTGACCCGCCCGGTGTCGAGCAGGAATTGCCCGAGCGCCGTCAGCGTGCCGCCGCCGGAGCCGACAAACCGCACCCTGGGATCTCCGGCGGAACCGAGCACAAGCCGTTCGACAGGTCCCCAGACCGTGTCCGTCAACGCGGCGTCATTCATCTGCGCCGGTGGCGGGCCGGCGATGCGCGTTCCCGGGCAAACGGCGTTGATCTTCGCCAGCGTCGACCTGTCCAATGCACGCCTCGCCACCGGCCGCTCGCGCCCTTCCGGCGTCATCACCATGTCGACGCGACCTGCACCGGCGATCGACCGGCAGAGGCCGCAGCCGATGCAAAGACCGTTCTCGACGATCTCGCCGAGCGTCAGCGGATCGGTCGCCATGTCTCTTCCTTGGCTGGTTTCGATCAGGCCCATCGCGGTTTCAGACAGGTTCCGAGATGCGGCCGTACTGGTCGGGGCGGCGGTAGAGCGCGAAGTTGAAATTCACCTTCCGGCAGACCTCGATCAGATCGAGATCGGCGCGGTGGACGATGACCTCATCGTCGAGCGACATCGCCTGCGCGGCAATCTCACCGGTCGGCGCGATGATGCAGGAACCGCCGATCAGCGCCTGTCCGTCCTCCAACCCGGCTTTGGCGGCGGCGCCGATCCAGAGCGTGTTCTGGTAGGCGCCGGCCTGCATCGGCAGATGGTTGTGGAACATCCTCAGATGCGCCAGCGCCGGCGCTTCGTCGAGCAGCAACGGCGTGTTGTAGCCGAGCAGCGCCACCTCGGCGCCGTTGAGGCAGAGCATGCGATAGGTCTCCGGCCAGCGTCGGTCGTTGCAGATGGCCAAACCGACGCGGACGCCGCGATAGTCGAAGACCGGGAAGCCGAGATTGCCCGGTTCGAAGTAACGCCGTTCGAGATGCGTGGTCGTGCCCGCTTCCGGCTCGCTCGAGCCCGGCACATGCATCTTGCGATAGCGACCGATGAAGGCGCCGTCCGGCCCGACCAAGTCCATCGTGTTGAAATGGCGCGTGCGGTCGTTTTCCTGCGCAAGCTCGCAATAGCCGAGCGCAAAGCCGACCTTCAGGCGCGCGGCGGCATCATAGAGCCGCTGCGTTTCCGGTTCCGGCATCGAGGCCTCGAAGAAGGCGTCGATCTCGGCCTGGTCGTCGATGCGCCAGCGCGGGAAGAAAGTGGTCAGCGCCATCTCCGGAAACACCGCGATCTCGGCGCCGGCAGCCGCAGCCTTCTCGAGCAGATGCACCAGGCGCCCGACCGTCTCGGCGCGCGTGGCCCTGCGCTGGATCGGTCCGGTCTGGCAAACGGCGATGGTCAGGCATCGAGCCATGGCGTCCAATCCTCGACTGGTTTTTTGGAAAGCGCCGGATCGGCCGCATGGCGCGCTACGAAGCGCCCGAACCCCGGCTCGGCCTGCAGCTTGCCGTCGGCGACGACAGGCACGCCGCGCACCAGAACGGTGGTCGGTCTGCCGGTGACCACCTTGCCCTCATAGGGCGTGAAATCGACGCGTGAATGCAGCGCCTTGTGTCCGAGCGTCCATCGCGCTGTCGGATCCCACAGCGCCAGATCCGCGTCGAGCCCGACGGCGATGCTGCCCTTGCGATCGGCGAAGCCATAGATCGAGGCGGCGTTGCGCGCGGTGAGGTCCAGATAACGCTCGAGCGTCAGGCGGCCGGTGAGCAGCCCTTCCGAGAACAGCAACGGCAGGCGCGTCTCGATGCCGGGAATGCCGCTCAGCGTCGTGGTGAAACCGGGCGTCTCGGAGTGCCCGATCTTGTCGGCGAAATAATATGGCGAATGGTCCGACGACCACAGATCGATGCCGCCATCGATCAGATCCTGCCACAGATGCTCATGGCTGCGCGGCGAGCGCGGCGGTGGCGAGAAGACGAAGCGCGCCGCATCGACTGCCTCGCGGTCGAGATCGGCAGCGCCCAGGAAAAGGTATTGCGGACAGGTTTCCGCGATGGCGTCGACGCCGCGCGTCTTCGCCCGCGCTACCTCCTCGGCCGATTGCCATGAGGAAACATGGACGATGGTCATCCGCGCGCCGGTCATCTCGGCGAAGGCCAAAGCGCGATGCGTCGCCTCGCGCTCCATCGTCTCGCTGTGGGCAACGACATGGTAGCGAATGTCGGTGCGGCCGAGATCGATGAGCCGCTGCCGCGTGCGCCGGATCGCGGCGTCGTTCTCGGCATGGACCATGACGATCCAGCCCAGCCGCCGCGCCGTATCGAGAACCTTGAAGAAGCGGTCGTCGTCGACGGCAAAACCCTGATAGGTCATGAACAGCTTGACCGAGGCGATGCCGCGCTGGGCGAGCTGGTCGAGCTGAGCCTCGACATCAGCGCCGGTGCCCATGGTCACCACGGCATGCAGCCCGTAGTCGATCACCGCGCGTCCCGCCGCGCGCTCGAGCGCACGGTCGATGGCGCCGACGGTGGTCATATCCTGGCCGGGCATGCCGAACGGGATGATGCAAGTGGTGCCACCGAAAGCCGCTGAGATCGTGCCGGACTGGAAATCGTCTGCATTGCCCGCCCCGCCCCAGACCGGCTGGTCGAGATGGCAATGCGCGTCGATGCCGCCGGGCATCACCCAGCGGCCGCCGGCATCGATCGACTCCTGCCCGGACAGGCTTTTGCCGATGGCGGCGATCCGGCCGTCGTCGATGCCGATGTCGCACTCGGCCCAGCCGTCGTCGAGCGCCACGCGCCCGCCCTTGATCACCAGTTGATGCATTGGCGTATCCTCGCCGGCCGGCTCAGCCGACCGCCGCCGTCACCATGATCTCGACACGATACTGGTCGCCGGCAAGCCGCGCTTCCACCGTGGCGCGCACCGGCATGGCGCTCTTGTCGATCCAGGCGTCCCAGGCGGTGTTCATCATCTCGAAATCGGCGATGTCGCGGAGCCAAATCTGCGCGCTGAGCAGCTTCGACTTGTCACTGCCGGCCTTGGCGAGAAGCGCATCGATCTTGGCCAGGATCTGCTTGGTCTGGCTGGTGGTGTCGCCGGAAAGGTCATCCGCGGTCAGGCCAGCCACATAGACGGTGCCGTTGTAGCGGAGCACCCGGCAGAAGCGCTGGCCGTTTTCGAGGCGTTCGATCGTCATGCTGTTCCCTTCCGCTGGTTCTCAAGTTCTTGCTTTTGCCTATGGTAAGGAGGGTGCAAAACCGCTGTAAAGCCCGCGCCGCGCCGCGACACCGCTTTCCTTTGCCGGCATGACCAAAAAAATTTAAGCCATAGCCGCGTCAATCTTCGTTTGTGGCAATCGCTGCAAAGTGTAGCTTCTGCCCGGGCTGCCGTCGGTCAACGGTGCCGCCAGGGAGCCGCCGCAGCCGCATTCATGAGGTCGATCGCTCAATCCGCGATGAAGCTCTGGCCGCGATGAGGCTTTGGCACAATGCAGAGCGCTCCCGCGCCATGCTGCCGATCATGGTCGGTATCTGCCTTGCTTGTATCGGCAGCGCCATGCTGACCACCGCCGTGTCGCTGCATCTCGGCAAGCCCGGCATTTCTCCCCAGGTCGTGCAGATCGTGCTGACCGCCTACCCCGTGGGCTTTCTCGTCGGATGCCTGGTCACGCGTCCGGCTGTGGCCCAATACGGTCACGAGCGCACCTTTGTCGTGGTCCTGGTGCTGGCGCTGCTGGCGGCGTTGGGCTTCGTCTTCACCGACTTTCTGCCGAGCTGGATCTGCTTTCGCCTGCTTGGCGGCATGGCAATGGCGTCGCTGTTCGTCGTTTGCGAAAGCTGGATCAACCTCTACGCCGAGCATCACAATCGCGGCGCGCTGTTCTCGATCTACATGCTGACGACGGCGATCGCCGTGCTGCTCGGTCAGGTGCTGGTCGCGCTCGCCGGCCCGCAGTCGCCGCATCTGTTCCTGGTGGCCGCCGCGACTGTGCTGCTGGCGCTGGTCTCCAAATTCGCCGGGGGACGCTGGCCGGCGCTGCCTGCCATCGATCCGGAGCACGCAAGTTCCGCAAGGCCGGTCAAACGTCTCGGCCCGTTGGCGCTGTTCCGGCTGGCGCCGGTAACGGTGGTCGCCATCTTCCAGGGCGGCATCACCAACATGAACATCTTCGTGCTGACGCCGATCTACGGCACGCAGATCGGGCTCTCGGCGGCAACGACCGTCGGGCTCGTGACGACCATCAGCATCGCCGGCATGCTGGCGCAAACGCCCGTCGGCTGGCTGTCGGACCGGTTCGAACGACGCATCATATTGCTTGTCCAAGGCATCCTGTCGGTCACGCTCTGCGCCGCCATCGCCTGGCTCGGCAATTCTTCGGTGCCGTTRCTCTTCGTTCTGTTCTTCATCTACGGCTGCACGGCGCTCACCGTCTATCCCGTGGCGATGGCGTTCGGCGCCTCGCAATTGCACAGCCGGCATATGGTCGGCGCCTCGGGCACGCTGCTCCTGCTCTATTCGATCGGCAATGTCGCGACGCCTGGCATTTCGGCCGGCCTGATGGAGCATATGGGCGCGCCGGCCATGTTCCTGCTTCTGGGCGGCGGCGCCGTGCTGGTGGCGATAGCTGCCTGCTACAATCTTCTGCGCCGGCCGGTCGTCGCGCCGGCGATGCAGGCAGTCGAGGAGYGCGCCTGATGACGGATGCAGCAACGAACCGCCTCGAGCGTAATGTCATCCTGATCGCAGGCGCGGCCAGCGGCATCGGCGCGGCAATCGCCCGCCGCTGTATTGCCGAAGGCGCAAGGGTGGTCTGCGCGGATTATGACCTCAAGCCGGCGATCGAGCTTGCCGAAGCGTTGGGACCAGCCGCCGTCGCTTGCCAGTGCGATGTGACGAAGGCCGAGTCCGCCAAGGCAGCTGTTGAATTCGCGCGGCAGAAATTTGGACGGCTCGACGGGCTGGTGCACAATGCCGCCGCACCCTCGACCAGCGCCACCGTCGTCGATCTCGACGAAAGCGCCTGGCGGCACGAGGTCGATATCGTCCTGACCGGCGCCTTCCTGATGAGCAAGTTCGCCGTGCCGCCGATTGCGGCGAGCGGCGGCGGCTCTGTCGTCTTCATCGGCTCGCAATTCGGACGCGTCGCGACCACCAAGGCCGTCGCCTATTGCGCCGCCAAGGCCGGGCTGATTCACCTCGCCAAGGCGATGGCCGTCGATCACGCACCGGACAAGATCCGCGTCAACAGCCTGTCGCCGGGCGCCGTGGCGACGACGCGGCTGCTGCGCCGGTTCGCCGATTTCGAAGCGGCCAATGCCGGCCTGGGGCCTGCCCATCTGCTCGGCCGCATCGCCGATCCCGACGAGATCGCCGCGGCGGCCGCTTTCCTGCTTTCCTCAGACGCATCCTTCGTCACCGGATCCGACATGCTTGTGGACGGCGGCTATGCAACGCGCTGAACCCGAAACCCTTTCAGAGGAATTCCCATGACCTTGCTCGTCACCGGCGGTACCGGCTTTGTCATGAGCGTGGTCGCGCGCGCATGGCTGGACCGCGATCCCAAAGCCCGCGCCGTGATCCTCGACCGCTCCGGCCTCGACGCGGCGGCCGAAAAGCATTTCGCTCCAGTGCGCGACCGGCTCACGGTGATTTCCGCCGATATCCTCGACCCGAAAGCCTGGTCCGCGAGGCTCGACGAGCAAGGCATCACGGCAATCGTCCATGGCGCGACGATCACGCCGATCTCGCGCGGCAGCGCCACGGAGGCAAAGCGCCAGCCGGAGGCCGAGGACCCGGCCCGCATCGTCGACGTCAATCTGATGGGCACTGTGCGCATGCTGGACTGGGCGCGTACGGGACCCAGCCTCAAGCGCTTCATCTATGTCAGTTCCGGGTCCGTCTACCGCCACAACGGGCCGGACTGGAGCGGCGAACCGCTGCCGGAAGACGGCTATGTCGCGCCGCTGACGCTCTATGGCATCTCGAAATTCGCCTCCGAAATGGTCACCAACCGTTATGCCGACCTGTTCGGCCTGTCGGCGGTCTCGGTGCGGCTCGCTTCGGTCTATGGTCCGATGGACCGCGCCACCGAGAGCCGCAACTTCCGCCACGTCCCCAACCGCGTCGCGCATATGGCCCTGGCCGGCGAGACGATCAGGCCGAACAGCCTGGAACCCGTCGGCGACTATGTCGCCTCGACCGACGTTGCCGCCGCCATTCTCGCGCTGATCGATGCGCCGTGCCTCAACTACCGCCACTACAATATCGGCTCGGGGTCGAGCCAGACCATCGGCGAGATCATCGGCTGGGCAGCCGAACGCGTGCCGGGACTGAAGGCCGAGGTGACGCCGGGCGCAGATGCCAATATCGTTCAGGATGTGGCGCTGAAAGGCGGCATGTGGGGCGCCTATGACATCGCCCGCATCATGCGAGACACCGCATGGCGGCCGCGCTCAGGCAAGGAAGCCTTCCACGCCTACATGGACTGGATTGCCGCCAACGAAAGCTGAGCCAAACCAAGCCGAAGGAGGACGAGAGATGCCGACCGACCTGCAGCAAGCGTCGCAGCCGCGCGACTTTGTCGGCTACGGCCCGCATCCGCCTTTCGTCGTCTGGCCGGGCGGCGTGAAGCTCGCCGTCAACCTCGTGCTCAACTATGAAGAGGGGTCGGAGTACAACTGGCTGGAAGACGGCCGCAACGACAATTGGGGCGAATACAATCTGACCGGCAGCATGCCGGTGCGCGACCTCGGCACCGAGACRCATTACGAATATGGCAGCCGCGCCGGCGTCTGGCGCCTGGCCAGGCTGTTCGACCGCTACGACATTCCGGTCACCTTTTCCGCCTGCGCCGTGGCGCTCGAACGCAACCCGCCCTTGGTCGAATGGATGAAGAGCCGCCGACATGACCTGATGGGCCATGGCCTGCGCTGGATCGACTACACGACGATGGCGCGAGCTGAGGAAGAGCGCCACCTGCACGAGGCGATCGCGCTTTACGAGAAGCTGCTCGGCAAGCGGCCGCTCGGCTGGAACTGCCGCTCGCTGCCCAGCGTCAACACGCGCGACCTTCTGGTCGAGGAAGGCGGCTTCCTCTACCACTCCGATCCCTGCAATGACGACCTGCCCTATTTTCTCGACCACCGGGGCACGGAGATCCTCGTCGTCCCCTACTCCAAGACGCTCAACGACAGCCGCTACCTCGTCGCGCCCGGCTACGGCAATCCGCGCGACTTCGCCGAGGACTGCCGCTCGGCCATCGACTATATGCTCTCAGAAGCCGACGAGATTGGCGGCCGCATGCTGACCATCGGCATTCACGCCCGCTGGACGGGCCAGCCCAACCGGGCATCGTGCCTGCGCGAGGTGATCGAGCACGTCCGAAAGAGCGAGGGCGCCGCCTTCATGCGCCGCGAGGACATAGCCCGCTTCTGGCACGCGAATCATGCCCGCTTCGAGCAGCGCGGCTGAGCGATGTTCGACACGCTGATCCGTGGTGCAACGGTGGTGAACGCCGATGGCCTCGGCCGCGGGGACATCGGCATTGCGGCGGGCAAGGTCGTGGCAATCGTCGCGCCCGGCGAAGCCGCCGAAGCCAGGACGGTCGTCGACGCCTCCGGCTGTTTCGTGCTGCCCGGCCTTGTCGACGCGCATGCGCATCTGCGCGAGCCCGGGCTGACCCACAAGGAGGATTTTTCGTCCGGCACGCATGCAGCCGCATTGGGCGGCGTGACGACCGTGCTCGATATGCCGACCGACGAGCCTTGGACCGCGACGGCTGAGCAGCTCGCGGACAAGATGGCCTTGGCCGAAAATCGCATCCATGTCGATGTCGGGCTGCAAGCCGTGGTCAGCCGCGACCTCTCGCTCGTTCCTCTACTGCTCGATCGCGCGCCGGTGTCATTCGAGTTGTTCACCGCCGACGTGCCGGACGCCTTCCTCTTCGCCACGCTCGACAAGGTGGCCGAAGCGCTAAAAGCGTTCACCGGCGCCGACACGCTGATCGGCATCTCACCCGGCGACCAATCGATCCTGACCGGCAGCTCCGAGCGAGATCGCTCGGGTACGATCACTGCCTTCCTGGTCAGCCGGCCGCCGCTGGCCGAAGCCAACGGCATCGCCCGCGCGCTGGTCGCCGCCGCCTCGGCCGAGGCGAGGATCCATGTCCGCCAGATCAATTCCGAACTGGGTGTCGAAACTTGGAGCCGGCTGCGCGGCATCGCCGACGCCAGCGTCGAGACGACGCCGCAGAACCTGTTCTTCACCGCCGGCGATTACGAAACGCAGGGCGCGAATCTGAAGGCCTCGCCGCCCTTGCGCTCGCCTCACGACGTCGATGCGCTGCGCGCCGCGCTCGGCGCGGGGCTGATCGACATCGTCGCCACCGATCATGCCCCGCATGCGCCGGCCGAGAAGACGGCGCGCTATGCTGCTTTCGCCGACATCCCGGGCGGCATGCCGGGATTGCAGACGCTGCTTCCCGCCATGCTGAGGCTGGTCGACGAAGGGTTTATCGGCCTACCGGACCTGGTGCGCATGTGCTCAACCAATCCCGCCGAGCGCTTCGGCCTCGGCCGGCGCAAAGGCCGCATTGCCGCCGGATACGATGCCGATCTGCTGATCGTCGACCCACGCCGATCCAGCATCATCGCCAATGCCGACCAGGTGTCGCGGGCAGGCTATACGCCCTTCGACGGCTGGACCGTGAAAGCGCGGCTCACAAATGTCTTTCTGCGCGGCCGCGAGATCGTGCGCGACGGGCGGCTGGTCGGTCCGGCACAAGGGAAGATCGTCACCCGGGAGAGCTGAACACCATGGCCCTGCTCGCCAACAAGACCGCCATCGTCACCGGAGCGAGTTCCGGCATCGGCCGTGCCATCGCGCTGAAATTCGCCGCCGAGGGCGCCAACATCGTCGTTGCCGACACGGTCGAGCAGCCGATCGAAGGTGGCCAGAGCACGGTCGAGTTGATCCGCTCCGCCGGCGGCAATGCCGTCCATATGAAAACCGACATCTCCGACTGGAATGCCGTCGACGCGCTTGTCGGCGCAACCGTCGGTCGCTTCGGTCGGCTCGACGTGATGGTGAACAATGCCGCGATCTACACCAGCACCAACCTGATCGAGACCACGCCGGAGCAATGGAACCGCGTCATCGGCGTCAATTTGACGGGCTTCTTCTACTGCAACAAATGCGCCGTCACCCAGATGCTGACCCAGGCGCCAATCAACGACGTCCGCGGCCGCATCATCAACATCTCATCGCAGCACGGCATGGTCGCCTGCCCCGGGGACTTTCCCTATTCGGTGAGCAAGGGCGGCATCGTGCAGATGACGCGCCAGATCGCGGTCGACCATGCCGACGACCTGATCGTCTGCAACGCGATTGCGCCGGGCAAGATCATCACCGGCAAGCCGGGCGTCGCCAACGACCCCGACGCGCTTGACTATTCGCGCCGCCGCACGCCCTGGCCGCGGCTCGGGCAGCCGAACGACGTGGCAGGCGCTGCGCTCTTTCTCGCCAGCGACATGGCGAGCTACGTCACCGGCATAAACCTGATGGTGGATGGCGGCTGGATGGCGGGCTGACAGCCGCCAGCCCGGGCCGCCGCCCGGTATTCGGGGACAGGAACCTTTGCGGAAACCACCCGTTGACCCTGCTGCAAGGGGTCAACGATTCTGGGTTCCGTTGCCTTGGACGCGAAAACCGAAAGAAAAGAGCGCGAAACCGCTCCCGCCGAAGAAGCGCGGGCTGAGCCCCGGTCCGACCAGCGGCAACGGCCGCCGGGCGACGAAAAGCGCGTGGAAAACGGGCGCGACGATGAGCGTTCACAAGACACGCAGGCGAATGACAGTTCGTCGGACGGCAACAGACCCGGCCTCATCAAACGCCATCCCTATATAGCGGCGATCGTCGCGATCCTCATACTGTTGGTCATCGCCGCCGTGGTCATCTGGTGGATCAACGCACGGCAGTATGAATGGACCGACGACGCCTTCATCGACGCCCGCACGGTGACGGTCGGCGCAGAAATTGCCGGACGCATCACCGATGTCGCCGTCACCGACAACCAGCCGGTCGAGGCCGGCGCCGTGCTTCTGCGCATCGACGACAGCGATTATCAGGCCTCGCTCAAACAGGCGCAAGCCGGCGTGGTTGCCGCGCGGGCCGATATCACCAATGTGCAGGCCCAAACCGAGGCGCAGAACGCCAAGATCGATGCCGCCGAAAAGCAGGTGGCGCAGGCTCAGGCGGCGCTCGAATTCGCCAGATCCGAGGACCAGCGCAACCGTGAGCTCCTGGCCAAGGGCACCGCGACGCAACAGCAGGCCCAGCAGGCCGCTTCGACCCTGCGCCAGGACCAGGCATCGCTCGATGCCGCCAACGCCAATGCCGAGGCCGCGAAAAGCCAGGTGGCGGTTCTGCAGGCTCAAGGCAAGAGTGCCGAAGCCAAGCTTCGGCAGGCCGAGGCCACCGAGAACCAGGCCAAGACCACCCTCACTCGCACGACCATCACGGCACCGGTCGCCGGCCATGCCACCAACATCACGGCGGCGAAAGGCACCTATGCGCAGCCCGGCCAGGTGCTGATGATGTTCGTCCCCAAGGACGTTTGGGTGAAGGCGAATTTCAAGGAGACGCAGCTCGACCTGATGCGACCGGGCCAGCCCGTCGACATCGCCATCGATGCCTATCCGGAAAAGACCTTCCATGGCCATGTCGACAGCGTCCAGGCCGGCAGCGGCACGGCGTTCAGCCTGCTGCCTGCCGAAAACGCCACCGGCAATTTCGTCAAGGTGGTGCAGCGTGTTCCGGTCAAGATCGTGTTCGACCAGCCCCCCGGCGTCTATCTCGGTCCCGGCATGTCGGTGGTGCCGACGGTCAAGGTACGATGAGCGATGCCGCAACAGCCCAGGGAAACGAAAGCCGTTCCGCCGCCGGCGGGCGCAATCCCTGGCTGATCGCGATCGTCGTCTCGATCGCAACCTTCATGCTGGTGCTCGACACCTCGATCGCCAATGTCGCGTTGCGCAACATCGCCGGCAGCCTGGCCGCCGGCATGGACGAGAGCACATGGGTGATCACCACCTATCTCGTCGCCAACTCCGTCATCATTCCCGTCAGTGGCTGGCTGACCAGCATCATCGGCCGCAAGCGCTATTACATGATCTGCGTGGCGACCTTCACGCTGGCGTCGCTGCTGTGCGGGCTGGCGCCCAATCTGCCAACGCTGATCGCTTTCCGCATCCTGCAGGGGCTCGGCGGCGGCGGCATGGCGCCGAGCGAACAATCGATCCTCGCCGACACGTTTCCGCCGGAGAAGCGTTCGCAGGCTTTTGCTCTTTATGGCATTGCAGTGATCGTCGCGCCGACGGTAGGGCCGACCATCGGCGGCTGGCTGACCGACAATTTCTCGTGGCACTGGATCTTCTTCATCAACGTGCCGTTCGGCATCATGTCGCTGGCGCTCGTGCAATGGCTGGTGATCGAGCCCGACATTCTAGAACGCGAGCGCCGCGAGCGGTTGAGCAAGGGGCTGAAAGTCGACTGGATCGGCTTCATCCTGGTGGCGATGGCGCTCGGCTGCCTCGAAGTCTTTCTCGACGAAGGCCAACGCAACGATTGGTTCGCCTCGACTTTCATCACCACTTTCGCCGTGATCTCGGCAGTGTCGTTCGTGCTGCTGGTCCCCTGGGAGTGGACGAGGCGCGATCCGATCGTCGACATCCGCCTGCTCTTCAGCCGGCAGTTCGGCATGTCGTTCCTCGTCATGATGGCAGTGGGCGCCGTGCTCTTCAGCACCACGCAGCTTTTGCCGCAACTGCAGCAGACGACCTTCGACTACACCGCCACCCTTTCGGGCCTGTCGATGATGCCGGGCGGCATCGCCATGCTCATGCTGATGCCGATCTCGGGCTTTGCCGCCGGCATCATTCAGCCGCGCTATCTCATCATGATGGGCATGGCGGTGGTCGCGGTCGCGCTCTGGCACACAACCTCGCTGACGCCGGACGCCAGCTTCAGCTTCTTCGCCTATGCGCGCGTCTATATGATGATCGGYCTGCCGTTCCTGTTCATCCCGATCTCCACCGCCGCCTATGTCGGTCTGCCGCCGCAGAAGACCGACCAGGCATCGTCGCTGATCAATGTCGCCCGCAACATCGGCGGCAGCATCGGCGTATCGCTGTCCAACACGGTCATTGCCCAGAACGCCCAATTCCATCAGTCGGTGCTGGTCGGCCACACCGCGCAGTCGAGCGACACCTACCAGCAGACGCTGCGCCAGGTGACGGATCATTTCGTCGCCGAGGGTTCGCCGCTGGTCGAAGCCAGGCAGCAGGCCATCGGCTGGATCGGACAGGAGATCGGCCGCCAGGCCCTATATCGACGTCTTTTTCTACTGCGCCGTAGCGACGGCGATCCTTGTGCCGTTTGCCCTGTTGCTGCGGCCGCCCAAACAGGCGCCAGCGAAGCGTTAGCTATTCTATTGTTCCGAGCTTGCGCCTTGGCGCCCTACGCGCCAAGCTGACGCCCTCTGGAGGAATCTCATGCGCAACATGACGGCATCGGCGCTGCTTTTGGCGGCGGCATTTATCACGACGAGCGCGAACGCGCTGGACAGCTCGAACACGCCCGTCGTGGTGACACCGCTGGCGTCCAAGACCGCGACCGCCTCCGGCCAGCCGATCACGCTGCCGCAGAAGAACGTCGAGGTTCAGGTTTCATCCTATCAGATCGCGCCGGGCGCGACCTTGCCGGTGCACAAGCACCCCTTCCCGCGCTACGCCTATGTCGAACAAGGCACGCTCAAGGTCACCAATGTCGAGACTGGCGCTGCCAACACCTATAAGACCGGCGACTTCATCATCGAGATGATCGGCCAATGGCATCAGGCCACCAATATCGGTACTGATCCTGTGAAGCTGTTGGTGATAGACCAGGTTGAGCACGGCGCCAAGAACACGATCCTGAAGCAATAATCGTCAGGCGCTCGCCTGGCGCACGCCGGACGGCTTGTTCAGTCCGGGCGTCTGGACCGATCATTGCGGGCTTTCAAGGCGGTGGACCGGATGCTAGGGCTGCGCTCTCGCCAACCATGGATGTACGCCCGTGACCGCCGCCTCACCCCCCCTGATCGAAATCTGCGTCGAAGGCATTGACGGGCTGCTTGCCGCGCAGACCGCCGGCGCCGACCGGGTCGAACTCTGCGCCAGCCTGGTCGAGGGCGGCATCACGCCGAGCCTCGGCACGGTGCGCGCCGCGCTCGAAAGCGCGACCATTCCCTTCCATGTCATCGTGCGCCCGCGCGGCGGCGATTTCCTCTACAGCGAGACCGAATACCGCTCGATGCTCACCGACGTCGAAGCGCTGCGCGAGCTCGGCGTCGCCGGCGTGGTCGTCGGCTGCCTGACCGCCGACGGCGCCATCGACGAGGCGCGCATGAGCGCGCTGGTCGAGGCCGCCGGCCCGCTCAACGTCACCTGCCATCGCGCCTTCGACATGACGCGCGATCCGTTCGAGGCGCTCGAAGCGCTGATCCGCTGCAAGGTCGGCCGCGTGCTGACCAGCGGCCAGCGCGACACGGCGCTCGAAGGCGTCGAGCTTCTGGCGGAGCTCGTTCGCCAGGCCGGCTCGCGCATCATCATCCTCGGCTGCGGCGCCCTGGCGCCGGACACGATCGGCGAGGTGCGCAAGCGCACCGGATTGACCGAAATGCATTTTGCAGCGCTTGCCGATGTTCCGAGCGCCATGCGCTACCGCAACCCGAATGTCGGCATGGGCGGCACCGACCTCGACCGCGAATATCGCAACACCGTGACCGACCAAGCCAAGGTGGCGGCGACGATCGCGGCCGCGAGAGCCTGATGGCTGAGACGACCAAAGATCTGCCGCCGATCGAACGCGTCTCGCCCGCCGACGAAGCCGCCATCCTAGTGCTCAACAACGAGCATGCGGCGGAACTTTCCTGGCTGGAGGCGGATCGGTTGTCCTTCCTCATCAGCCAAGCCTTCTACACGCGCCGCATCGGCGCGCTTGAAGCCTTCATCATGACCTTCGACCAGGATGCAGACTACGACAGCCCGAACTTCCTCTGGTTTCGCCAGCGCTACCCGCGCTTCGTCTATGTCGATCGTGTCGTCGTAGCAGCGGGCGCCCGCGGCCGCGGCCATGCGCGCCGGCTTTATGAGGATCTGTTCGAGCAAGCCCGGCGCGCCGGACATACTATCGTCACCTGCGAGGTGAATGCCGATCCGCCCAACCCGGCCTCCGATGCCTTCCACGCCGCGCTTGGCTTCACCGAGGTCGGCGATGCGGTGATCCACGGCGGCAAAAAGTCGGTGCGTTATTGGGCAAAGCCCATCGCCACCTGAGCACCGCCGCAACGCTGGCCAGGAAAACAAGCTGAAGCTAATATCCCCTCTTCGCTGCCGGGGGCGACATCATGGCGAGCAACGTCTTCCGCTTCGACGAGAGCTGGGACATCCCTGAAGGCACCCCGCAGCAAGTGTGGGACGTGCTATCGGATGCTGAGCTTCTGCCTCTCTGGTGGGGCGATGCCTATAAGGAGGTCGAGCCGCTCGACAAGAAGGGCAAGGGCGTCGTCGGCGCCCGTGCCAGGGCAACAGCGCGCGGCGCCCTGCCCTATGAGTTGAACTTCATCATCGAAGCTGCCGAGCTCATACCCGGCCGGCTGGTGGTAGTAAAAACCTTCGGCGATTTCGACGGGCTATGGCGTGCGGAGCTGTCGCCGGCCGGAGCCGGAACCCATGTCGATCTGGTTTGGCAGGTCACGGTCGAGAGGCCGATCCTCAAATTTCTGGCGCCGCTTCTGAGACCAGCCTTCGCCTGGAACCACCGCTGGACCACGCCGCGCGGCGAAGCCGGGCTTCGCCGCTATCTCGCTGCGCAGAAGGCTGGCCGAACCGGCCTCCCCGGTTGACGCCCCAACTTACTGGAACGAACTTACCGGAACAACGGAACGGCACTGACCACAGTCGTCCAGAAGCCCCAGACCAGCGGTATGCCGACCAGCAGCCAGGCGAGCGTAAGCTTGACGGTATTGTCGTTGTCCTGTGCCATCTCGATCTCCTTATGCCCTCGCCGCTTCCGGCTTCATGTGGAAGCGCTCGGCCACCGGCCGCATCATCAGGTTGAGCAGGAATCCCACGACGAGCAGGCCGGCCATGATGTACATCGTCACCGTATAGGCGTCGGCCTTCGCCACGCCGCTGTCGATCTGGTACTGGCGGATGTAGTTGACTAGGACCGGGCCAAGCACGCCGGCAACCGACCAGGCCGTCAGCAGCCGGCCATGGATGGCGCCGACATAGCGCACGCCGAAGACATCGCGCAGATAGGCCGGAACAGTGGAGAAACCGCCGCCGTACATGCTGAGGATGATGCCGTAGAACAGCACGAACAGGAACACGTTGCCGGATTTTCCGGTCCATGGCACGGCCGCATACAAGAGCACGCCCAGCACGAAAAAGACCGCGTAGGTCATCTTGCGGCCGATATAATCGCTGGCCGAGGCCCAGAAGAAGCGGCCGAGCATGTTGAAGATCGAAAGCAGGCCGACAAAGCCCGCAGCAGCAGCAGCCGTGATACGCCCCGGGAACATCTCCTGGCTCATCGCCGAAGCCTGGCCGAGCACGCCGATGCCGGCAGTCACGTTAAGGCAAAGCACACCCCACAGCAGCCAGAACTGCGGCGTCTTCAGCGCATCGTCAAGATGGACGTTGCCGCTGGTGATCAGCGCGGCTTGCGTTGCGGGCGGCGTCCATCCGGCGGGCCGCCAGCCATCCGGCGGCACTCTTACGATGATGGCGCCGATCATCATGAAGATGAAATAGACGATGCCGAGCACGATGAAGGTTTCGGCGACGCCGATATGCTCGGGCGTCGAGAACAGGTTCATCAGATAGACCGATAGCGGCGAGGCAATGAAGGCGCCGCCGCCGAAGCCCATGATCGCCATGCCGGTCGCCATCCCTGGCCGATCCGGAAACCAGGTGATCAGCGTCTTCACCGGCGAAATATAACCGAGGCCGAGACCGATGCCGCCAAGCACGCCATAACCGAGATAGATGATCCAGAGCTGGTGCAGGTAGACCCCGAGCGCCGAGATGATGAAGCCGCCGCCGAAACAGCAGGCGGCGGCTACCATCGCCTTGCGCGGCCCGACGCGGTCGAGCCAACCGCCACCGAAAGCGGCGGCAATGCCAAGGAACAGAATTGCGATCGAGAATATCCAGCCCAGTCCTGTCAGCTTCCAGTCGTCAGGCGCCGACTCGGTGATGCCGATCAGCTTCGACATCGGCAGATTGAACACGCTGAACGCGTAAGCCTGACCGATGCACAGATGAATGCAAAGCGCCGCCGGCGGCACCATCCATCGGCTGAATCCCGGCTCGGCGATGGTGTGAGAGCGATCGAGCCAACCACCCGCTCCTTCGACAATGGTCGTTGTCATTTCTTCCTCCCGTTGTCCTGTCTGGAAACCTAGAAGGAGAAACGAGAGCGGCAATAAAGAATTCCTGCCCTAGTACCAATGTATAATGGTCATCGTCACAGCGCCCCCAAGCAGATATTGGTATTTTCTCAAATTAAATTACAGATATCTAATTTAGATATTTCTTAAACACGTGAAATCGGACCAGCGCAATCAGAGCCGATGCTCACCAATTGCGGTTGAGCCAGCCACGGGCCGGCTTCTCGATCACGTAATAACTGCAGAGCGCGCAGGCGAATACGGCCGCCAGCATCGGGATCGGTGCGCTGCCGCGCTCATCGACGAATTTGTAGAAAGGCTGCTGCCAGAGATAAAGCGAGTAGGACCACAGCCCGAGCATCACCATCGGCCGTGATGACAACGGCCCTTTCAGAGTACCGCCGGCGAAGTCGAGCGTGTTGACCGCCAGAGCCAGAAGCGGCACGGCGAGGGTGTAATGCAGAGGCGTCGGTATCGGGTTGCTGAAAAGCAGAACGCCGCAGGCCGCGGCCGCAAGAGCCACATAGCGGCTCTTCAGGAAAGCCGGCAGGCGCCCGTCGGCCTTGAGCAGGCAGATCGCGGCCGATAGCAGGATCGAGGCGATATGCACATCGGTGCGCCAGTAGGTGGTCTCGTAGCCCATGCCGAGAACCCCGTACGAAATGGCGCCGTTGGCCATTGCCAGCAGCGCCAGCACGAGCAGCAGCCGCACGACATTCGCCCTTCCGGAAACCACCACGCTGATCAGCGCCAAGAGGATATAAGAGTGCTCCTCGACGCAGAGCGACCAGATATGGTCGAGCGCGCCGGCGCGATTGATGAAGATGCCGGCATAATTGTAGGTGAAGGTCAGCGCCGTCAGCGCCGCCTTCCACTTGAAGGCGATGTAGGTGCCGGCAAGGCCGACCATGGCAGCGATCACGAACACAAGCAGCGCTGGATAGATGCGCGAGAAACGCCGCTTGAAGAATTTCTTCAGCGGAAAGCGCTCGATGAACAGGATCTCGCCCATCAGCCGGCCGCTCAGCACGAAGAAGAACTCGACGCCGAGGACGCCGAGATTGATTCCCGGGACCGGAAAGAAATGGCCGATCAGCACCAAGGCGATCGACAGGCCGCGCCAGCCGTCGAGAAAGGCAAGTCTTGTCCTGGCTTCCCTGTCGGCGGCGGTCCGCGGCAGAACAACGGACGCTGCGGAGATGTCGGTCATACCGTGCCTTCGCAACTCGAGGTCCGTAGCGACGCGTCGCCCGCGTCCCGGACCCTCTGGTATTCCCGCCGGATTTATTTTGCAGTGCGGGATAACTTTGTGCAAGTGCGAAGCTGCAATTTGACCGGAGTTTCCGGTCAAACCGTTGTTATGGCAAAGAAAAAGGGGCCGATGCGGCCCCTTCCTTGATCCGCGGCGTCGCCGTTCAGGCGTTTGCCGCGGCCACGGCGCGCTTGGCCATCACCGCGATCAGATTGGCGCGGTAGTCGGCGGAGGCATGGATGTCGCTCATCAGCCCCTTTGCCGGCACTTTGAGGCCGCCGAGCGCCGCAGCGTCGAAATTCTTCGCCAGCGCCGCCTCGATTTCCTTGGAGCGGAAAACGCCGTCCTCGCCGGCACCGGTCACCGCCGCCCTCACTCCGTCCTTGCCCTTGGTCACGAACACGCCGACGATGGCGTAACGCGAAGCCGGATTGCGGAACTTCTGGTAGGCCGCCTTGGCCGGCGCGGTGAAGCTCACCGCGGTGATGATCTCACCTTCCTTCAGCGCCGTCTCGAACAAGCCCTTGAAGAATTTGTCCGCCGCGATCTCGCGCTTGTTGGTGATGATCGTCGCGCCCAGCGCCAGCAGCGCAGCCGGATAGTCGGCCGCCGGATCGTTGTTAGCGATCGAGCCGCCGATCGTGCCCCTGTGACGCACGGCCGGGTCGCCGATCAAGGAAGCCATATGCGCAAGCGCCGGGCAGGCCTTCCTCAGCTTCTCGTCGGTGGAGACATCGTAATGCGTTGTCGCGGCACCGATGGTGACCGTCTTGCCGGACACCTTGACGCCCTGCAGGTCCTTCAGCCGCGAGACATCGACGAGGTCCGAAGGTGACGCAAGCCGCGTCTTCATGGCGGGGATCAGCGTCATGCCGCCGGAGAGCAGCTTGGCGTCGCCGTTCTTCAGCAGCTTGGCGGCGTCGGCGACGGAGGAAGCGCGATGGTAATTGACCGAATACATWCTCGTTCCTCCTCAGTGCTTCTTGGCGTGGATGGTCGCCCACACCGTCGCGGGCGATGCCGGCATGGCGATGTCGACGACGCCGAGCGCGTCGGTGATGGCGTTGATGACCGCCGGCGGCGAACCGATGGCGCCGGCCTCGCCGCAGCCTTTGACGCCGAGCGGATTACCCGGRCAAGGTGTGTTCGAGGTCGAGACCTTGAAGGACGGCAGGTCGCCCGCGCGCGGCATCGTGTAATCCATGTAGCTCGCCGTCAGAAGCTGGCCGCTGGCGTCATAATGCGCGCCTTCCAGCAACGCCTGGCCGACGCCTTGGGCGATGCCGCCATGCACCTGCCCTTCAACGATCATCGGATTGATGATGTTGCCGAAATCGTCGGCCGCGACGAACTGGATGATCTCCGTCAGGCCGGTCTCCGGATCGATCTCGACCTCGCAGATGTAGCAACCGGCCGGGAAGGTGAAGTTGGACGGATCGTAGAAGGCCGTCTCCTTCAGCCCGGGCTCCATGCCCGCCGGCAGATTGTGCGCGGTGTAGGAGGCAAGCGCCACCTGGAACCAGGGCAGGCTCTTGTCGGTGCCCGCGACCTTGACCTCGCCATTCTCGATGACGATGTCGCCCTCGTCCGCTTCCAAAAGGTGCGCGGCGATCTTCTTGGCCTTGGCCTCGACCTTGTCGAGCGCCTTGACGATGGCCGACATGCCGACGGCGCCGGAACGCGAGCCGTAAGTGCCCATGCCCATCTGCACCTTGTCGGTGTCGCCATGCACGATCGAGACCGAGTCGATAGGCACGCCGAAGCGCTGGGTGACAAGCTGCGCGAAGGTCGTCTCATGGCCCTGGCCATGGCTGTGCGAGCCGGTGAGCACCTCGATGGTGCCCACGGCATTGACGCGCACCTCCGCCGATTCCCAGAGGCCGACGCCGGCGCCGAGCGAGCCGACCGCCGATGACGGAGCCAAGCCGCAGGCCTCGATGTAGCAGCTCATGCCGATGCCGCGCAGCTTGCCTTGCTTGGCGGCGTCGGCGCGGCGCTTGGTGAAGCCGGCATAGTCGGCGGCCTTCATCGCCGCTTCGAGCGAGGCGTTATAATCGCCCGCGTCATAAGCCATGATCACCGGCGTCTGATGGGGGAAGGACGTGATGAAGTTCCGGCATCTGAGTTCCGCCGGCGACACTCCAAGCTCGCGCGCCGCGGTTTCCATCATGCGCTCGAGCACGTAGGTGGCCTCCGGCCGCCCTGCCCCGCGATAGGCATCGACGGGCGCGGTGTTGGTGTAGACGGCGCGCACATTGGCGTGGATCGCCGGGATGTTGTACTGGCCCGACAAGAGCGTCGCGTAGAGATAGGTCGGCACGCAGGACGAGAACAGCGACATGTAGGCGCCGAGATTGGCAATGGTGTCGACCTTGAGGCCGGTGATGCGGTTGTCCTTGTCGAAGGCCATCTCCACCGTCGACACATGGTCGCGGCCATGCGCGTCCGAAAGGAAGCTTTCGGTGCGGTCGGCGACCCATTTGACCGGAACGCCGGTCTTCTTCGAGGCCCACAGGCAGACGATCTCTTCCGGATAGATGTAGATCTTGGAGCCGAAGCCGCCACCGACATCCGGCGCGATCACGCGCAGCTTGTTTTCCGGAGCGACATTGTAGAAGGCGCTCATCACCAGCCGCGCGACATGCGGGTTCTGCGACGTCGTCCAGCAGGTATAGTGGTCCTCGGCCTTGTCGTAGTGCCCGAGCGCCGCGCGCGGCTCCATCGCATTCGGCACCAGCCGATTGTTGACGATCTTCATGCGCGTGACATGGGCCGCCGACTTGATCGCCGCGTCGGTCGCCTTGCCGTCCCCGAGCTCCCAGTCGAAGATCAGGTTGTTCTCGGCCTCGGCATGGATCTGCGGCGCGCCGGGCTGGATGGCCTTCGTGGCATCGACCACCGCCTTCAGTTCCTTGTAGGTGATCTCGACCGCCTCTGCCGCGTCGCGCGCCTGGCCCTTGGTATCGGCGACGACGACGACGACCGCGTCACCGACATAGCGCACCTTGTCGACGGCCAGGGGCGACCACGCGCCCATTTTCATCGGCGTTCCGTCCTTGGAGTGGATCATCCAGCCGCAGATCAGATTGCCGATGCCATCGGCCTTGAGTTCCTTGCCCGTCAGGACGCCAATGACGCCCGGCATCGCTTGCGCTTGTCTCACATCGATCTTCTTGATCTGCGCATGCGCGTGCGGGCTGCGTACGAACACGGCATGCTTCATGCCCGGCACCACCATGTCGTCGACATAGCGGCCGCCGCCGGTGATGAACCTCTTGTCTTCCTTGCGCGCTACGCGGGCGCCGACGCCTTCGATACCCATGGGAAATTCCTCCTCCGGTGAATGGTGAATTGTAAAATGGTGAATGGTCGAACGTGCCAGCCAGCGGCACTATCCACCATTCACTATTCACCATTCACTCTAAGCAGCCTGTTTCGCCTTGCCCTTGGCGCCCTTCGCCATCGTCTCCGATGCGGCGAGGATCGCCTTCACGATGTTGTGGTAGCCCGTGCAGCGGCAGATATTGCCTTCGAGCTCGGCGCGCACCGTCGCCTCGTCCAGGCCCTCCGGATGGCGCGCGATCATGTCGGTCGCCGTCATGATCATACCGGGTGTGCAGAAGCCGCATTGCAGTCCGTGATGTTCCTTGAACGCGGCCTGCACCGGATGCAGCTCCACGCCGTCCGCCAGTCCCTCGATGGTGACGATGGTCGAGCCGGACGCCTGCGCGGCGAGCATCGTGCAGGACTTCACCGCCTTGCCGTCGACATGCACGACGCAGGCGCCGCATTGCGACGTATCGCAACCGACATGCGTTCCGGTGAGGCCCAGATGCTCTCGCAGGAAATGCACCAGCAGCGTTCGGCCTTCGGCGCTCCCGCTGACCCGTTTCCCGTTCACAGTCAACGACACGTCCGACATACAGCCCCTCCCTGGGTATTAACCTTGGTCCTCGCCTGCCGACGCCGCGCTCGTGCTTCGGCAATACGTTATTCACGCACCGTACAACGGGCAAAACAGCCCTGCCAGCGCCGGTTCCATTGTACTTTCGATCATGGCAAAAGCTATGTGCAGCGCAGCAACCCGCCCCATTGCCAAAACCGGGATTGAAGGCAAAGATGCCTTCGACGCGAAGCGTGCCTGACAGGCATAAGAAAAGACACGCACAAAAACAGCGTTGGAGGAAATTGCGGAGGAGGCAGCTGGCCAGTTCGAGCACACGCTATGCATCGGGCCTTTCGGCGCTCACCACGGATGAGCCCGACCCGGATTCCTTTGCCCGGGCCATCGCGGCGGAAGCGGCGATCGTCGATGCCGGCTTCGCGCTTCTGTTCTTCTCCCAGAGCCTGGTCGACGCGGCGGCGCTCGCGCAGGCGCTGAAGCTCCACGCGCCATCGCTCGCCTATGCCGGCTGCTCGACCGCCGGCGAAATCACGCCGCAGGGGCTGGAGGAAGGGCATGCCCTTGCCCTGCTTTTGCCGTCGGCGTCGTTTTCGATCGTCAGCACCACGGTCGAAAACCTCTCCTCCTCCGGCATGGATGGAATCACCGGCGAGGTCGTGGAACTGCGGCGCCTGCTGCAAACCCGCGCCGGCCGGGAGCGGGCGAAGAGCGTCTTTGCCCTCTGCTTCATCGACGGGCTTTCCTATGCCGAGGAAGCGGTGACCTCGGCCATCCATTGGGGGCTGGATGACATCCCGCTGATCGGCGGCTCGGCCGGCGACGACCTGAAATTCGAGACGACCAGTCTGATCTCCAACGGCAAGGTCACGTCCGACAGCGCCATCATCGTGCTGGTCGCGACCGAGATCCCTTTCCACGTCTTCAAGACCGACAATTTCATTCYGACCGACGAGAAGCTGGTGGTGACGGCATCCGACCCCGACCATCGCATCGTGCGCGAATTCAACGCCACCAATGCGGCGGAGGAATACGCGGCCTCCGTCGGCACTGTGGCTCAGGCGCTGACGCCGCTAAGCTTCGCTTCCCATCCCGTCGTGGTGAAGGTGGCCGGCGAATATTACTGCCGTTCCATCCAGCGCATGCATGTCGACGGCTCGCTGTCGTTCTTCTGCGCCATCGACGACGGTGTCGTCCTGTCCATAGCCCAGCCGAAGAACATGGTGGAGGCGACGCGCGCCGCGTTGGAGGACGCCGAACGCAAGGTCGGCGGCATCGACATGATCCTGGGCTTCGACTGCGTGCTGCGCCGGCTCGATGCGCGCAACCGTCAGGTCTACCGTGACATTTCGGAACTCTACCGGACCAACAAGGTCATCGGCTTCGGCACCTATGGCGAGCAGTATCGCTCGATGCACCTCAACCAGACCTTTACCGGCATCGCCTTTGGCGAGCGCCGGGCAGCCGGGTGAGCGAGATGCCGCTTCGCGACATCAATGATCTCGAAAGGCTGAAGAAGATCAACGCGGCCCTTCTCAGCCGGGTCGAGCGTTCGATGGACCAGCAGGGCAACGCCTTCTCGCTGTTCCAGACCGCCATCTCGCTGGAAAACCGGGTGCGCAACCGCACCGAGGAACTGCACGCCACGCTGCGCAGGCTCGAGCAGTCGAACATCGACCTCGTCGCCGCCAAGGAAACGGCCGAGCTGGCGAACCTTTCCAAGACCAGGTTCCTCGCCGCCGCCAGCCACGACGTGCTGCAGCCGCTCAACGCCGCGCATCTGTCGGTCTCGGCGCTGGCCGAGGTCCAGACCAGCGAGGAAGGCCGCAAGCTGGTGCGCCAGGTCGAGCGCTCGCTGGAGACGATGGAAGACCTCTTGCGCACCCTGCTCGACATCTCCAAGCTCGACGCCGGCGTGGTGCAGCCGGAAATCGTCGACATCAGCCTGGAGACGCTGTTTTCCTCGCTGCGCTCGGACTTTTTGCCCGAGGCGGAAAAGAAGGGCCTGTTGCTGAAATTCCGCCCGGTCAATGTCGTCGTGCGGACCGACCGCACGCTGCTCAGGCGCATCCTGCAGAACATCCTCTCCAACGCCCTGCGCTACACCCGCTCCGGCGGCGTGCTGGTCGGCACCAGGCATCGCGGCGATACCATCCGCATCGACGTCGCCGACACCGGTTGCGGTATTGCCGAGGACCAGCGCGAGGCGGTGTTCGAGGAATTCCACCGCGGCACCGCGACGCTTTCCGACGCCGGGCTCGCCGGCGGGCTTGGCCTCGGCCTCGCCATCGTGCGCCGCATGGCCGCCGCGCTCGGCCACCCCGTGACCTTTTCCTCGAAGGTCGGACGCGGCACCATCTTCCACATCGATGTGCCGGTCGGCATGGCAGCCGAACCGGTGGCGGCCGTCGCCGATATGGAGCGCCCGCGCGGCTACGGCCTGTTCGGCACCAAGGTGCTTTTGGTCGAGAACGACGTCGACGTGCTCTCCGCCATGACCTCGCTGCTGGAACGCTGGCAATGCCAGGTGCGCGCCGCCACCTCGACCGACGATGCGCTCGACCTGCTCGGCGACACCGCCTGGGTGCCCGACATCGTCATCGCCGACCAGCATCTCGACGGCGGCGACCTCGGCACCGCGACGATCGCCGACGTGCGCGACTATCTCGGCCGCCCCGTGCCGGCGCTGATCGTCACCGCCGACGGCTCCGAGCTCGTCGCCAAGGCGGCGCGGGCCGCCGGCATAGAGCTGATGCGCAAACCGCTGAAACCGGCGCAACTGCGCGCGCTGCTGGCGCATCTACTGGCTTAGAGCCGGATGAGATTTATGGGAGTCGTGGGATTCCCAAATCAGCGATGATCTGATTCAACCTTGATGCTGGGCAGGAGGCCAGCATGGATGGTTGGATACTCGATGGACCTGCGCGAACGGGTTGTTGCGGCGGTCAAGGTTGAAGGGCTTTCGCGGCGCGCAGCGGCTGCTCGATTTGGYGTCAGCTACAGCGCGGCGATCGAGTGGCTGAAGCGGGTGGAACAGACGGGTAGCGTGGRGCCTCGCCAAGTGGGCGGCTATAAGCCGAGGAAGATATCGGGAGCGTGGCGCGACTGGCTTGTCGAGCGYTGCCGGGAGAAAGACTTCACCCTGCGCGGCCTTGTGGCCGAACTCGGCGAACGCGGCCTGAAGGTCGACTACCGCTCGGTGTGGGAGTTCGTGCACGCCGAGAAGCTGTCTCACAAAAAAAGACGCTGATCGCCTGCGAGCAAGATCGTCCCGATGTTGCGCGCCGACGGGCGCAATGGGTTCTGTATCAGGACCGGATCGATCCTGCCCGCCTGGTGTTCATCGACGAGACCTGGACCAAGAC